>NZ_ALVU02000001.1:1810974-2414633 GCF_000332075.2 Synechocystis sp. PCC 7509
GCAGACACCGCCGCTATTGAATGCGATCGTCTACTTTAAGTAGTTCTATAGCTTCATCACACCAATTTAACCAGCTATTTTCCTCATGAATGCCTCTAATTAGAGTCAAATAACGAAATTTTGCGTCGAGGGAAAGTGCTGGAGGATCGGCAAAATACTGCTCCTCCAACTGCTTATAAGCCTGTAACTTCTGTTGATGAAGTTGGCGATGTCTTTGCAACTCTGTTTGCAGGGTTTGGGGTGCAGCTAAATAACCCACAAAAATTTTTACTAATAATTCGTCTTTAACTGGTATCGGTTCGCACTGTTGATTTAGCCAGTCAGTTAACTCCTCTTTCCCTACTTCGGTGACGCGATAGAGCTTTTTGTCTGGTTTTCCGGTTTGAGCAATGGTTTCGTAACTAACCCAGCAAAGTGCCTCGATTTTGGACAATTCCCGATAAATTTGTTGGTGGCTTGCTTTCCAAAAAAAGCCCACCGAACTATCAAACTGCTTTGCTAAATCGTACCCGCTACAGGGACAGTCATATAACAAAGCTAATATTGCCTGAGCCAAAGCCATAGAGATCATTTCCTTGACATATAAAACTTTTTGCATATACTTTTACTTATATGCCATTAGTTGCATATAAGTTAGAGCAAGTACAAAAGAATTAATCGTTAATAGCTTAATAAAATCAAGGAGTGTCTTGTATGGCTCAAGTAATTCCCGGCAGATTTACCGCTCAGATGGATGAACCGTTTGTTGTCTTTGTAATTGGGATGCGAATCAATCAGTTTTTCGCCTTTTCTAAATGGATTCCCACCGCCAGAGCAATGTCGCCAATGCTCCAAAACTTGATTCAAAACCCAGAAAAGGGATTTTTGGGCGGCGAAAACTTTATTTACTGGCGAGGTGTAGCACTAATTCAGTATTGGCACTCTTTTGAGGACTTAGAAAAATTTGCCAGAAATCCGGGAGAAATTCATCAACAGGCTTGGCAAAAGTTTAATAAATCAATTGGTAATGATGGCAGCGTGGGCATTTGGCACGAAACTTATGTAGTACAACCAAAACAGTACGAAGCTATTTATGTCAATATGCCTGTGTTTGGTTTAGCGGCGGCAACTAAGCATATTCCTGTCTCTGGCAAACGAGAAAGAGCAAGCCAACAACTTCAACAAGAGGCAAGTCTTTAAGATAAAGCTACCGCCGCATCTAGTCCCAAGATAGACAACAAGCGCTCAATATCAAAATGCTCCTGCATTAATTGGCGAATACAATCTACTTTAATTGGTTCGTGCAGGCGGACTTGTCCAAAGGCGCGATCGACAATTTCTACAGTGGAAAGAGTATCGAGATCCACCGACAAAATCGGAATTTCTAATTCTTCGGCTTTATTGAGAATAAAATCCGGTGGTGGTAATTGTCCAGTCAGAATTAGGCATTGAGTAGAACTTTCCAAGGCAGCTAATTGAATTTCTACGCGATCGCCCCCTGTAACTACTGCCATATTTCGCCGCTTGCGGAAGTATTTTAAAGCAGAATTGACATTCATTGCTCCAATAGCGAGGCTTTCTACCATTAAGTTAAGGCGATCGCGCCGACAAAGCACGTCCGCTTGTAATTGCTTAACAAGTTCTGCCACACTGACGCTACGCAGCAAAGCATTTTTTGGTAACATTCCCAGTACAGGGATATTTTGCTGTTCTAAAAACGGGCGCATTTGGCTATTGGCAAACTCTAATTGGTCGCTGGGAATATCATTTAGCAAAACGCCAATTAAGGAATCGCCCAAGTTTTGTTTTGCAGCTATGAGCGCCTCTATCGATAAAACCGATTTATAGCGCACTACCAATAATACGGCGGCATCAACCGCTTGAGCCACTTGAGGCAAGCTGAGATCAAATAATACTCCCTCAGCTAAATTACCCGCACCTTCTAGCAATACTAAATCGCTGCCAGTTTTTTGCAGATATTGTTTAGCTTCCTGTTGATAATTAGTTGTATCTTCACCGCTTAAACGTTTTTCTACAGTAGCGGCATTTAAGTTTAGCAGTGTGGGGAACAATTGACGGGGTGACAAATCGAATATCTGCTTAATAAGTTCAACATCTGCTTCCTCTACCTGTCTATCTCCATCAAAATTACCACCTACAGGCTTTCCATAGGCAATATCTAGCCCTTTTTTTTGCAGTTGATGAAATAGACCTAGTACCGTAGCGGACTTACCACTGTAAGCCTCTGTTGACCCAATTAGTAAATATTTAGCAGCTGTTGGCACGCGATCGCTCCTTAGTTCATGTTTGGCAGTATCTCCAGGAGTTCCCAGATTAAATACTTAAGTGCAACTTTTCGTTTATTTTAAGTTGAACTTGAGCTTTAAAAGGTAACAAAAATATTGTCCATGTTAGGAGAATTTTTAGTTTATTTAAAGATTAATCATCCTTACGCAAGAGTTTACGATAAAACCCTTTGGGAAAATCGGTAGTCTGAGCTAGTTGAAAAGTGACTACTACATCAATTAAAAAATCCACCAACACCGAGCTTGCCATCATGATTTCATAACTTAGCTCCGCATTACCATCAAACTGCATCCGACACCGGATCAAATCGGCAGGTAGAATCGAAACGTTCCAAGTCGCAACAAAAGGAATACTATCTCCTGCCTCGATTTTGCGCTGTCCTTCTAGCACTCCTTTTTTATATAAGCTAATGGCTAAAGGTAAAATATTGCGCTTGTTTCCCTGAAAATAGGGCATATATACGCGGACATCTTGCGGGTTAGCGGGCTGTAGTTGTTCGACAGACATAAAAATATTCCTTAAATTGATTGCTAAAAAGCTGTTAACCTAGACTGCTGTTCATAATATGCCCAAAAACTAGCGATTAATCCCACAGAAAATTACTAATTTCTGCTGCTAATTTTTTTAGTCAAAGTCAAAATGATTGACTCACGGTTTATTATGGGCTGAAGATGACTTAAGAAAATTCTGGTGAGCAAATTTTATGGCTCCACTGGTTGCCAACTACTACTTGACCTATCGGTGTAATGCTCGCTGTCACTTTTGTAACATTTGGGCATTAGAACCACCGAAAGAAGCCGATTATGAGACAATTCAACATAATTTGGTTGATTTACGCAAGCTAGGTGTAAATTACATTGATTTTACTGGGGGCGAACCATTGTTACGCGCCGATGTTGGTCAAATATACCACGAGGCAAAGCGTCTAGGGTTTATGACCAGCATGACGACAAATACAATTTTGTATCCCAAAAAAGCCAAAGAAGTTCAAGGAGTCGTAGACTTTTTAAATTTTTCTTTAGATGGCGCGGATTCTGAAACTCACGACCGATCGAGAGGAGTCAGAATTTTTGACAATTTGGTAGAATCGGTAAAAATTGCCCAATCTTTAGGGGAATATCCCGTACTCAACCACACTGTCACAGCGCAAAACTACGAGCGAATTGATGAGATTGGCGAATTAGGATTGCGATTAGGGGCGAGAGTATGGCTAAATCCAGCCTTTACCGCCTATGACAACTATAATTCCCAGAAAAACCCGACTCCCGACATGGTGGCGGCAATTCAAGCCAGTGGGAAGAAGTACAAAAATGTCGGGTACAATAAAGCTGCATTGGCTTTTATTGAAGCTGGCGGCAATGATACCAAAAACCCCCGTTGTAAAGCGGTAGATGCGGTAATTGCAATTTCTCCTGACGACCAACTGCTGTTGCCTTGTTACCACTTTGCCCAATCGGGCGTACCCATTAACGGTAAGCTTTATGAGCTTTATCGAGAATCGGAAGAAGTGGAGAAGTATCGCGCTTCTCAAGGTAAGCTATCAGTCTGTGAAGGCTGTACAGTATGGTGTTATTTGATCCCCAGCTTCAATATGGGTGTAGACAAATACTGGTGGCTAAATACAGTAACTTATGCCAGCGAATTTTTGGCAAGAAAACGATTCTTACAACGAGCTTGAAGCGCTTAATTCGTTGTTATCTGAGTTCTCCGAACCAGAGGAATCAACAGGAAGTGTTGAGGAGTCAATGTTAGAGGTTTCAGCATCTCTAACATCTGGCTATAAAGGACGCAGGCGCAAAGCGGCGGTAGTTTTAACTGTAGTTTGGGGCGGTACGATCGCCCTACACTTGGTTTCTTGGGGTACATGGTTTGTGGTCGGCATGACTACGATTTTTGGGATTCATGCTTTGGGACTGGTTTTTACTCGCCCCCGCATCGCACCCGCTCCATTATCGGGAGATTTGACAAATTGTCCTACAGTTTCCTTGCTAGTGGCTGCCAAAAATGAGGAGGCGGTAATTAGTAAGCTAGTGAAAATGCTATGTAGTATCAATTACCCATTGGATAAATACGAAATTTGGGTAGTAGACGACAACAGCACCGACAAAACACCAGAGTTGCTGGCAAAACTAGCGCAAAAATATCCTCAATTAAAAGTATTACGGCGCACCGAAACCAGTGGCGGAAAATCTGGGGCGTTAAATGATGTATTGCCATTGACAACCGGAGAATTTTTAGGTGTATTTGATGCCGATGCTCAAGTATCGCCGGATTTACTGCGACAGGTATTGCCCTTATTTGATAAACAAGTAGTAGGGGCTGTACAAGTAAGAAAAGCGATCGCCAATTCTGGAACTAATTTCTGGACAAAAGGACAAAGTACAGAAATGGCTCTAGATAGTTATATGCAGCAACAGCGCATTGCTAGAGGCGGTTTAGGAGATTTGCGCGGTAATGGTCAATTTGTGCGGCGAGAGGCTTTAGAGCGCTGCGGAGGCTGGAATGAGGAGACAATCACCGATGACTTGGACTTGGCTTTGCGTTTGCACCTCGATCAGTGGGATATTGAGTTTTTGAGCTTTCCCCCGGTGATGGAAGAAGGGGTAACTACGGCGGTTTCTTTATGGCATCAGCGCAATCGGTGGGCTGAAGGGCAATCCCAGCGTTATCTAGATTACTGGAGAGCAATTTTTAGCAATCGGCTAGGAAGGGTAAAAAGCTTTGATTTGGCGATGTTTTTAATCATTCAGCAGATTTTGCCGATCGCTTCCGTACCTGACTTAATGATGTCTTTAGTTCGCCATCGAGCGCCCGTAATGGCTCCCCTAACTGGTTTAACGTTGAGTTTGTCAGTAGTATCGATGTTTATGGGCTTAAAGAAAGAGCGCAAAGAGGAGTCGTTAAGTGCGGCGGCATTAGTAGCGATCGCACTGCAAACTTTGCGAGGTACTATTTATATGCTCCACTGGTTAGTTGTCATGGTTGGTACTACCGCGCGAATGTCAGTAAGGCAAAAGCGGCTGAAGTGGGTAAAAACAGTCCATGAAGGCAGCCACGATTAAAAATCTACTTCGTCGTCGTCTTCCTCATCCCAGTTACTAGCAGTAGCAATTTGCATTGCTGGGGCGGAGGTTTTTGGGCTAACAGATGGTTTGAAGTTAAAGTTTACCGTTTCGCCCTTAAAAGCCTCTGCTAAACGTTGGGAAGCAAGTTCTAATTGATTATCAACTACTTCAATGGCTGGATCGGTGCTAGGTGCGGCGGCTTCTGGAATTGGTGGCGGTGACTTAACGACGGGTAACTCTGGCGGTTTTGGTGGCGGAGGGGAGAAGTTATCATTGGGGGCGGTTTCTTGTGGCGGAGAAACAGTAGGCGATCGCATTTGTTCTGTTGGCGGTACTGTTTTAGTTTCGCTGTTACTAACTTCTAAAACTACTTTTACTTTTTGCGCTACCAAGATTTGAAAAGCGGCTTCAATATTAGGGATTTTATTTTGTGCTAACTTGAGCAACTGTTGAGAAGTAATCCCTACCCGCGCTAAACTACCATCAAAAGATAGCAATCGGCAATGTTGACTAACTAGAGCTTGAGCAGAAAGAGGTTTGATTTCCTTAACTATTTTTTGCCATAAATTGCTATCTCCGGCAGCTATGGGGGTTATTGGATCTGTTTCTCCCAAAGGCTGAGAAGGTGTTTCTATTTGGGAGCGATGGTAATTTTGATCGCTCTCTGCTTGTACTAGCTGAGAAGGTGTTTCTAGAGGTGCGATCGCCTTTGTAGGTGTTTGCTCAATAACGGGAATTGGTTTAATTTCTGGACTGGGTACGCTATTAATTGTCACAGTGGGTGTTTGAGCCGTATTTGTAGCCAATAATCCCAGTAATGTTACTTCTAACCACAAACGCGGTTGCGTAGAGTTTTTGATTTGGATTTCGCTTTTTGCTAGGTGCTGTTGTCCATTAACAATCGTGGCAATTTCTACATTATTTGCAAGTTTGCGTAGTGATTCCCAAGTTGCGGAAGTAAGGGAAACTAAATCGTTACGAGTGGGAGCAGTTTTAGCAATTAGTAAGTCACGGTAGAAGCTGGCAAGATTTTGCAACACTATCAAGGGTTCGCGTCCTCGATCCATGATTTTTCGGGCGCTTTCTAAGATAGTATCGGGGTGACAAAGGGCGATCGCATTCAACAATTCTAAGCAATCTTTTTCGCTGACTGAACCTGCTAAATCCCACACTCGCTCGATGGTAATTTCTCCAGACAATAAGCTCAACTGATCGAGCAAACTTTCCGCGTCGCGCAAGCCACCTTGAGCAAGCCCAGCTACCAATTGCAAAGCATCGGAACTAATACTAATATCTTCTTCAGTGGCAATGTAGCGTAAATGATCGGCGATCGCTTGCATCGGAATCCGGCGAAAATCAAACCTTTGACAGCGAGAAATAATTGTAGGTAAAACTCGCTCTGGATCGGTGGTTGCTAAGATAAATACTACGCTTTTTGGCGGTTCTTCCAGAGTTTTTAGTAAGCAATTGAACGCCGCACTCGACAGCATATGACATTCATCGATCGCATAAACTTTATAGCGACACTGTACCGGAGCAAATTGGGCGCGTTCGATAATTTCCCGAATGTTGTCTACTCCGGTATTACTAGCTGCGTCTATTTCAATTACATCTAAAGCAATACCTTTGGTAATTCCTTGACAAGCATCGCACTTGCCACAAGGCTTTTCTATAGGCGCGGGGCTACTGAGACAATTTAGAGATTTAGATAAAATCCGGGCGCTAGAAGTTTTACCCGTCCCTCTTGAGCCTGTAAACAAGTAAGCCGGGGCAATTTGGCTCTTGCGGATGGCGTTAGTTAACGTGGTTGCGATCGCCTCTTGCCCGACTAAATCAGCAAAAGTTTGTGGTCGATATTTGTGATGTAGCGGCTCGTAAGACATTGGTTTTAATACATTCTCTCCTATTAGGATAGAGGAGCAAGGGACGTAATGTTTGTTGATTTTAGTACAAAGTTACTAGAGGAGGATAGTTTTGCGGCGATCGCCTTTTTCTACCTTAGATAAGGAAACTGTAGGTTTAGTCTACGGTTTTTTGGGTGTACTTTGTTTTAGCTTAACTTTACCTGCCACACGAGTAGCAGTAGCAGACTTAGATCCGGTTGTAGTTGGGCTAGGACGATCGATGGTGGCGGCGCTACTAGCGGCGATATTGTTAAAAATTACCCATCAAAAACCCCCGACTCGCCAGCAAATAAAGAGTTTAGTAATTGTTGCTTTGGGAGTAGTAATTGGGTTTCCAATTCTATCAGCTTGGGCGATGGTAAACTTACCCGCTTCTCACGGAGCAATTGTTTTAGGGATTGCGCCCTTAGCTACAGCGATCGCTGGAACTCTCCGCACAGGCGATCGCCCTTCATGGGGTTTTTGGTTGGCGAGTATTTTGGGTAGCACAACAGTAGTTAGTTTTGCTGTTTATTCGGGGGCGGGACACTTGCAAATAGGAGATTTAGCTTTACTGGGAGCAATGATTGCAGCGTCTTTTGGCTACGCCGAGGGCGCATTACTAGCGCAAGTAATGGGAGGATGGCAAGTAATTAGTTGGGGGTTATTAGTCGCTATACCAATGATGCTATTGCCTGTTATTTTCGCCATTTGGCATCACGGTTTAGTAGCTTCGCCTACAGCATGGTTTGGATTTGGTTATATCGCGGTATTTAGTCAGTTTTTGGCGTTTTTTGCTTGGTACAAAGGTTTAGCAATTGGCGGCGTGGCGCGGGTGGGACAAGTTCAACTATTGCAGCCATTTTTAACAATTTCTGCCTCCGCATTGCTACTAGGAGAAGGAATTTCAGCTTCAACTATTGGGACCGCAATTGTTGTATTTATAATTGTGATTTTGGGCAAAAAAACAGCAGTAAAACGTGCTACCTAAGCGAACATCGACGCATTAGAGCTTTTTTAAGTAATCCTTGGTATTCAACATCTGCGATGCAATAAGCCCCAAACCTTTCCAAGTGTGGATTCATCATTTGGGCATCAAATAAGACAAAGGATTGCGATCGCAATTTTTCTACTAATTTCACCATCGCCACTTTTGAACCATTGGGAATCCGGTAAAACATCGATTCGCCGATAAATATCCCACCGATGGCAATTCCCAAGATTCCCCCGGCTAACTCGTCCCCTAGCCAAGTTTCAAAGCTATAAGCCCAACCATTGAGATAAAGCGTCCAATAAATATTTTGTAATTCCTGAGAAATCCAGGTAGTTTCCCGATTAGCACAGCCCGTTACTACGGCTTTAAAATCGCGGTTGATAGCAACTGTAAATTTATCGGAGTTTAAAACACGCTGTAATGATTTGGGGTAGCGAAATCTGTCATCTAGAGGAATTATTGTGCGATCGCGGCTGGAATACCATTGCAAGCTTTCGTCATCCTCTGCCATCAAAAAGTAACCTTGAGCGTAACCCTCAATGATGGCTAAAACGTCATAATCCATTAATTAATTTGCGCCTTTTTTAGAACGCTATTAATCTATATAAGCATAGCGTAGCTACGCTACAAGGAGTATTAAGGAGGATTGGCGATCGCCAATGCAGGATCTTCGGCTGTCCAACCAAGTCCAGAGGCATAACGTAGCTCAAAATGTAAATGCGCTAGTTGTGAACTAGGTTTTCCGGTAATGCCTACTTTGCCAAGTAAATCGCCTTTTTTAACTTGTTGACCCACATTGACAGAGATACTCTGTAAGTGGGCGTAGCGGGTTTGTTTGCCACTTTGATGATTGATGACAACCAAGTTGCCATAACTTGCTTGAACGCCCGCAAAAGCTACTATTCCGTCTTTTGCCGCCTGTACTGGCGTTCCTATGGGTGCTAATAAATCTATGCCACTATGAAAAACTACTTTAGTTGTAGTTGGATCGATTTGCCAACCATAACCCAAAGCTATGCTTGCTTGTTGGGGTAGAGGATAGCCGTTGAGAGTTTGTTTAGAGCTAGATATAACAGGCTGAGATGACCAATTTACCCCAGGAATAAAAACAAATTGCGGTACATTTTGACAACCGTTGAGTTCAAACAATACATCGGCGCGGACTTTGTATTTGGCGGCTAATTGTTTCCAAGTTTGACCTTTAGGGACTTGGATGCGAATACCATTGTAACGAGATAAATCAGGCGTAGAACACCTTGGTGGCGTAGGGGCAGAAAATAATTGCGGGTTGTCAGTGGCTAGTATTAAGCCAAAAAATGTAGAAAATAACAATAAGCGTAAAACCATAGCAATTAAAATCAGGCGTTGTTGATTCAAGCTTACAGGCGATCGCGTTACCCTAAAACGATAAAATATAGAGAAACATTAATAAATCCCTTGAAGGGATTGACAAATGAACGATTGGTTGTACAAATATCCGCCGCTTTATCCAGGAATTTTACTCAAACGCTATAAGCGGTTTTTTGCAGACATTGAGCTAGAAACCGGCGAAGTTATCACCGCTCATTGCCCAAATACCGGGTCAATGAGTGGAATTAGTACCCCTGGTAGTGCCGTGCAAGTATCTTACAGTAATAATCTCAAGCGTAAACTAGCTTATACGTGGGAGATGATTCAAGTATTTGATAACCAACCAACTTGGGTAGGAATCAATACCATGATGCCCAATCGAATTATTAAATTGGCATTAGAAAAATTTTTGTTTCCCCAATTAAGCAATTACCAAAAGATTCAGTTTGAGGTTGCTTACGGACAAGACAAGAAAAGTCGAGTAGATTTTTTATTAAGTAGCGATACTGAGCGCCCCATTTATGTAGAAGTAAAAAGTACAACTTGGGCGCAGAAACAACTAGCTTTATTTCCTGATACCGAAACCACACGCGGACAAAAGCACTTGCGAGAGCTTACAGCTTTACTTCCTCAATCACGAGCAGTAATGTTGTACTTTATTAACCGAGGCGACTGTAACCAATTTGCCGCAGGAGATAGTGCAGATCCAGTCTATGGTAAATTGCTTGTTAGCGCGATCGCTCTAGGTTTAGAAGTATTACCCTGTCGCTTTGAAATATCACCACAGGGTATACGTTATTTAGGTTTAGCTCCAGTGCTTGACTCCGTGCCACAGAACTAATAATTTGGCATTGATGCCATACTTTTAAGTCTGATTCACGCTCAAAGGCTTTAAATAATACCAGTTCATTTTTCCTGGTCTGCCTTCATCCATAAAATAAAGGATATATTTACGAAAAGCGATTTTAGATATAAATGATAGTGGCTCTGGAAAATCTGTTACTGTTCGCTCTCTGCTCCATACTTCAATAATTTCATGGGTCTGAGCGAAACGATTGGCGATAGTTTTTGAGATATTTTCACAAAAAACGTCATGTAACTCTACCAAAATATGCGAGGATGCAAGCTCTGGGATTATTTCTGGATTAAGTAAGTGTTCCTCGCCCCCTTCAATATCCATTATTACTAAAGATGGCGACTTAGCACCGCGTAAAGCCCTTTGCAGTTCAGTAGGTTTACAGAACCCTTTGACTACTATTTGTTTCTCTACTTGATTTTTAAGCGCCATCTCGGCTATTAGTTTTTGTCCTTTTTCTGTAGCCTCAAAGGCAAACACCTGAGAATGGGGACATTGAAGACAAAACCCTACAGCGTAATACCCCTCACCCGCACCTACATTTATAATCGTTTGAAAGTTATTAGCAATAAGAGCATAAACAATCTGATTAAGCTCCATTTCATAGCTACCAACAATTTTAGGAAAGTACGAACCACCTTGTACACCAGGTACATATTTCATGCCTTTGAAGGGTCCAGACATTACTAACCCATTGGAGCGTGCAGAAAGCCAGTTAGCTAGGAGAATCCCAGGCTGGTATTTTTTGGGGAGAAGTTCTCTAAGCGAATTTTTGAGTGTTGTAACCATGTATTAATACCTAAAAATTAGTTAAATTGCTGCACCCCTAAATTCAAATATATGCTACACATAAAAAATGTCAAATACTGAGTTAACAGATTAAAAGCTTTGTGGGTAATCAAAGGCAGCTTGATAGCTAATCACTTAATTTGTAAGTATATACACCACGCGTAAGCAAACGGCTACAACGATCGCAGTAATTTGAAACCAAACAACGACATCCCCAGGTCAAAATCATCTAAAACAAAAGAACAACCGAGTGTTCTTTTAGCTTGGGGGCGAAACCGTCTCACGGCTTTTGGTAATCTAGATAGTCAGGTATTCAGTAACCTAAAATAAATTGGTAGAATAACATATTGCGACTTCTGCCAGTATTTGGGTAGTTTATATAGAAATTACAGCAAAAAAAATCTGGATTCTACAAAGAGGAACTTTAATTGTTATGGGAATGACCTTAACGGAGAAAATCTTGGCTAAAGCCGCAAGTCAAGCGGTGGTAGAGCCAGGACAAAATATCTGGGTAGATGTAGATTTATTGATGACTCATGATGTTTGCGGCCCGGGTACAATCGGTGTATTCAAACGGGAGTTTGGAGCGGATGCTAAAGTTTGGGACAGCGAAAAAATAGTTTTAATTCCCGACCATTACATTTTTACCGCCGACGAGCGTGCTAACCGCAATGTTGATATATTACGCGACTTTGCCCGCGAACAAGGCATAAAATATTTTTACGATATTACCGATCGCTCTGACTTTAAGGCTAACCCTGATTATAAAGGCGTTTGTCACATAACCTTAGCTCAAGAAGGTCATACCCGCCCTGGGGAAGTTTTGTTTGGCACAGATTCTCATACTTGTAACGCTGGCGCTTTCGGTCAATTTGCGACGGGAATTGGCAACACTGATGCAGGTTTTATTATGGGTACAGGCAAACTTTTAATCAAAGTACCTGCAACAATGCAATTTGTATTGAATGGAACTCTGCCCGATTATTTACTAGCAAAAGACCTAATATTGCAAATTATTGGCGATATTGGCGTTGCGGGAGCAACTTACCGGACGATGGAATTTAGCGGGGAAACCGTGCAAAACCTGACGATGGAGGAGCGCATGACCCTATGTAATATGGCGATTGAAGCTGGTGGCAAAAATGGTACGATTTCAGCAGATGAAACTACTTATGAGTATTTGCGATCGCGTACAAACAAACCTTTTGAATCATTTTATAGTGATAGCGATGCCAAGTTTTACAGCAGCTACACTTACGATGTTTCTCAGTTAGAGCCTGTAGTTGCTAAACCCCACTCTCCCGACAATCGAGCCAAAGCGCGGGAATGCTCCGATGTGAAAATTGATCGAGTCTACATTGGGTCTTGTACTGGGGGAAAAACCACCGATTTTATCAATGCAGCGCGGATTCTTAAAGGTCAAAAAGTCAAAGTCCCAACTTACTTAGTCCCAGCAACCCAAAAAGTGTACGAGGATTTATTTACTCACAAGTACCAAGGACAAACTCTATCAGAGATTTTTATTGAATCTGGTTGTATCGAACCTGCTGCGCCTTCTTGTGCGGCTTGTCTTGGCGGGCCCAAAGACACTTTTGGGCGCATGAATAGCGCCGAAGTTTGTGTATCTACTACTAATCGCAACTTTCCCGGTCGCATGGGTGAAAAAAATGCCCAAATTTATTTAGCTTCACCTTACACCGCCGCCGCCTCCGCTATCACAGGTTATGTAACTGACCCACGCGAATTTTTGAGCTAAAGCAAACAATGGATAATAATTTTAATTACCAATTACCAAAATTTTTGTCTTCCCTCCGATAGTTGGATAGCGATCGCCAACTGACCTAGTTTATAACCGAAGGTAATGTCAAGAGACGCAAATATGAATTTACAAAACTTAACTTACACTATTAATAACCTCAGCCCGCGTCAAAAAGCGACGGCTTTAGCGGGAATTGTGGGAGCTAGTGCTGTAATTGGTACGATTGCCCTCTCACAGCGCCAACCCAATCGTACTATAGTCAACCAATTACCTAGTAGCAGTCTCTCTAGTCCTTCTAGTTCTTTAGATCCCTTGACTCCCAATACTACGGGTAATATTGATGCCACAGTGACACCGGATATTGTCAAACCAGGTACGACCACAAGTAGATTTAATAGTAGTATTGTGCCTAGCCCTGGCAATAGCTTAAATCCGGGAAATAGTAGTGTCGCACCAAATAATAATTTACGTTTAGGGACTGGTAGTGCCAGCAGCAGTAATCTAAATAGTTACGGTACTAGCAGCGTTGGAACTAATAGCGTGGGTGCGGTTGATTCAAATAGGATTAATTCTGCTGTTCCTAACCTAGCACCTAGTACACCCCCAGGACAGGTATCTGTACCTAATACTTCTTCTAGCACAAACATTGCTCCAGCTAGTCCCATCATACCTAGAGCTAGTTCTCCAATTCAAGATTTTAGTGTTCCTAGGGCTAATACAAGTCCAGTGACAGCAACACCTTCAGAAATTGGTACTACTTCTCCTGTTGATGACCCAATTCCTAGCAGTACGCAAACTAGCCCTACTTTTGACAGTAGAACTGGAACTTATACAACCACACCAAGCGTACCTAATAGCAATCTTAGGCAAAGTCTGAGAAGTCCTACCAATAGTGTAAATAATTCTCAGAATAATTCAGATTTTTACTCTAATCCAAATTTTAGCCGTCCTAGTGGAGGTTCTAGCGGCAACACCAATAACACTAGCCCAGTTTATGGTAGCTCTAATGGCACTACTAGCAGCAATCCTATCTATAGCAATCCTAATGGCAACATAAATACTAATTCAATTTATGGTAGTCCTAATGGCGGTAGCGGCTCTAGTACATCACCCAATGGAACTACACCCTAAAGCCAGATAAATTTACCAGTAATCATGATTGTTGTTGTGATGGGAGTTTCAGGCTCAGGCAAATCTACTATTGGTAAGTTGCTGGCAGCATCGTTAAACTGGGAATTTAGCGATGCTGATGACTTTCATTCGGCAACTAATATTGAGAAAATGAGCAAGGGTGTACCATTAAATGATGCCGATAGAATGCCTTGGTTGGATCAATTGCAAAATGCGATCGCCCAGTGGCTACTAGCAGATAAAAATGTAGTCTTAGCCTGTTCTGCTCTTAAGGCTTCCTACAGGCGATTATTGTGGTTAAATCCTGAACAAATGAGATTGGTTTACATCAAAAGCTCTTTCGAGCTACTGCAAAAGCGGCTACAACAGCGTCAAAACCATTTTATGGCTCAAACCCTCCTAAAAAGCCAATTTGATATTTTAGAAGAGCCTAAAGACGGAATTATTGTAGATGCCAATCAGCCAGCTATAGTTAGCGTCCAGCAGATTAGAGAAAGTTTACAATCTCAACCTATTTAGGGGACGCAAGCACCGAGGATGACGGAAGTAAATTTTTTAACCTCTAGTTGGTCTAAGGCGGCTTTGACGGCGGCGAGATCGTAAGGTATGGGTTGCGATCGCGGGATGTAATCGCGCTGGTTTGGCTCCCCGTGACGCAATACCGCGTTGATTAATACGCAAGGCTCATCGTCAAGGTTGATCGCACCGTGTAATACTCCTGGCGGGATAATTGCTACTACTGGAGTGCGATCGCTTAAAGCAATATATTCGTAGCACCGATTAATTAAAGTTACTAATACAAAGCGACCTTTGACTACTAACAACTGGTCTGTTTGCGCCTTGTGAACAAATAAGTCCTCAATGGTATGGGGAGGAATTTGTACCAAAATAGTTTGGTCGCTAGTTTGGGGAGTATAAAAATCAGTCATACCCCCCTTTGTAGAAGTCAACGGACGAATTTCAATCCCCTTAGCTGAACTCATATCCCTCTCCTATCAATTGAAGATACTTCAATCTAAGCTCTGAAAAATTAAAAATATGTTGCCAAAGCAACAATAATTAACCAATCTGTGATAGAGCAAAAAAAATGTATCAAAGAGCAGATATTTTTAAACTATTTGGTTCTCCCAGGTTTCCTTGCAAAACAATATCGCGTTTATTGGTGTGCAGATGACGCAAGATTTTGTAAATTACTTCAACTTGGTCTACTTCTCCAGCTTTTTCAGCAAGCTCCATCAAAGATAGGGGAGTTTTTTCTTGTTCAATCACTTGACAGATTTTTCTTTGTAAGTCCAAAACTGCCGCCGCCGCTTTTTTCCCGGCTTCTACGCCCGGTTGGTGGTAGGCGTTGACATTAATTAAAAAGCCGTAAAGCCCTACCGCCCGTTCGTACAAAGCAATTAGTGCGCCCACCATGCGTGGATTGAGTTGGGAAATAGTAACAGTAATCGAATCGCGTTGATTTTCGTAAAGTGCTTGACGAGTTCCTTGCAGCAAGCCGGATAAATAATCACCAGAAGTTACCCCAGGTTCTACTTCCGAGGAAGGGCCTAAACGATCTTCTAAAACTTCCACAAAGGTCATAAAAAAGTTAGCTATACCTTCGCGTAACTGTTGAACATAGGCGTGTTGGTCGGTAGAACCTTTGTTACCATAAACGGCAATGCCTTGATTGACGGTTTGATTGTCTAAATCTTTTTGTTTGCCCAATGATTCCATTACTAACTGCTGTAAATAGCGACTAAATAATAGCAAGCTATCTTTGTAAGGCAATACAACCATATCTTTTTCGCCTCGTCCATTGCCTGCAAAGTACCAAGCTAAAGCAAGTAATGCGGCGGGATTGGTTTTAATATCGGGGATACGAGTAAGACTATCCATTTCTTTAGCCCCGGCAATCATCGCGCGGATATCAATACCCTGCAACGCCGCCGGAAGTAACCCAACTGCTGACAATTGCGAAGTTCGCCCGCCTACCCAATCGTACATGGGGAAAGTTGCCAGCCAATTTTCGGATTTTGCCAGGTTATCTAAATTACTATTTTCACTGGTAATCGCGATCGCATATTTACTAAAGTCTAAGTTATGACCAGCGTAAGCTTTTTTAACTTCAATCATGCCGTTACGCGGTTCGGGAGTTCCTCCAGACTTAGAAATTACTAATACTAAGGTACTAGCTAGGCGATTTCTTAAGCGCGTGAGAATGCGATCTATACCTGCGGGATCGGTATTATCAATAAAATGTATTGCTAAAGGGGGAAAGTCAGGAGCTAAAGCTTCGGCGACAAATTGCGGGCCAAGGGCAGAACCACCAATGCCAACAGAAATAATATCGGTAAAATGAGCCGCTTGGGGCGGGTGAATGGTTCCATTTAAGATTTTATTAGTAAAATCCTCAATTTTATCTACGGTTTGAACCACATTTTGCTTAATTTCTTGGGTAGGGGCTAAATCGGGATTTCGTAGCCAGTAGTGTCCAACCATGCGATTTTCGTCAGGGTTGGCAATTCCTCCTTGTTCCAAATCTGCCATAGCTGCAAAGGCGCTGTTGAACTTTGGTTGCAACGCTTCTACAAAAGCATCATCAAACCTCATCCGACTGACATCTAAGTAAAATCCCAGTCCCTCATTGTAATAAAGCAAGTTTTGATAGCGTTGCCAAAGTGCCGCAGCATCCATAGAGTTCTCAACTTCTTCTTATGTTCTTACACCACATCAGTTTATATTGAATCTCCAGCAAATAATCTAGCCAGTTTGTTACCAAAAATAATCGTAGCAGTGCAGATAAAAAAAGCTTACAAAGTGCGAACGTGTGTTGTCCGAATTTGATTGGCGCTGTCCCAAGTTCACGGGCTTAGGGGGTAACGGTATTTGCTTTTAAACGCTTAAATATTTTTCAAGGGAATAACGCCTTTGTCGAAAATTATAGATTTGGTATCAATGCCGCTAATTTCTAGGCGATCGCTATATAATTCAATAGCTGCAAAACTAAGCTCACTATTTGCCCGCGCTGTCCACTCAGAAGCACCTACAGGGCGCGTCCCAGCCCCTGCACCACAAGTTAAATAGGTAGTGCCGTTAATACTGCGAGTCCGTTCGTAATGATGCTCGTGTCCGTTGATATAAAGCTGGACTCCGTGCTTTTGAAAAATTGGCGCTAGGGTTTTAACAAAGGGCTGATTTAAACCATAATGACCGGATGAATATATTTGATGATGTCCAAATACTATTTTCCAAGGTGCAATACTTTGGCTGAGTTCTTTGTCTAGCCAAGTTAGTTGGGCTTTCCAATCGGCGTTATGGTTAGTGTCTAAAGCGAAAAATTGAGCCGAATCTTGCCCAAAGGTGTAGTAACGACCACGCATATTAAAGCCAGGATATTTTAACTGAGGTTCGCCGTTAGCGGTGCGGATGTCGTGATTTCCCAAACACGCTTGAAACTTTACGCCTTGACTAAGTAATTCTTGATAAGGACGCTCAAATACTGCGTTGATTTTTTCAATTTCACCATCGTTATAAATATTGTCTCCAGCTAAAACTACCAATTTGTAGGGCTTTTGCTGGTAATATCGCGTCATCGCTTGGGCTACAGCATATTGACTTTTGCTTCCCGTCCCGGTATCAGCAACAGAAACAAAGCGGAAGGGAATTTCTGAAGTAGACGCATACTTAGTTGCGATCGCTTGTTCTACATTTACACTACTAGAAGCGTTTGGTTTATTTAACTTGTGGGTCAAAAAAGCCAAACCAAGAGCGCTAAAACTACCTAAAGCTAGAAAATGACGGCGTTTGATGGGCATATATTATCTACAGTTAGGGAAAGAGGATTACAGCCTTTAAAAATTTAGCCTATTTGCTCGTGTTGTAAGAAAATTCGATGTCACAGGAAACGTCAAATTCACCGCCACCAAAACAAAAGCCCTCGCTTTTGCAGGCGCAAAGTGTCAAACTTTTACGGGGAATAATTCGGGTATCGGAAAATGCGATCGCCCAGATTGAATCCCAGCAAAGTGCAGGTACATCAGGTAATATTGCTCTAGCTCAACAATTTTGGAGTGGAATACTAGCACCTGTCCGCTTTTTGCTACCGGAAACTCTATCGGCGAAGTTATCAGATTTGGGATTAACGAGTATTATTGCTGGATTATTGGCGGTGGTAATCTGGACAACTACAATATTTTCTAATTCTTCGCCGCAAGTAGCGACTATCCCGCCGGAAGTTGTACCCGTTGTAACTAATCCTGAACCAGAAACCACTATAACCAATCCTCCAGAATTAATAGCGCCAATAGAGGAAAGTAAACCCATAGAAGTTATCCCCACGCCGGAAATAGAAGTTATTCCCACTCCTAAAGTAGAAGTTACCCCTATACCTGAAGAAGTTGAACCAACTCTTAAAAAAATAGAACTCACACCCGAACAAAGCTTGATTGCATCGATTCAGGAGCAAATCATCCAACAGAGCGATAGCGCAAGCGCGCACGCAGGGCTTCGCATTTCTAACGGATTAATTCAATCAGTTCAAGCTAATTTCACTGGTGGTAGTTTGGTTATTCAAGTTAAAGATGATTGGTATAGTATTGGACAATCGGAGCAAGATAAATTAGCTCAAAAGCTGCTTGATGAATCGCAACAGCTAGATTTTACCCACCTGAAAATTACCGACTCCCAGGGAGATTTGTTAGCGCGGAGTCCTGTCGTAGGCAAAAAATATGATTATATTTAAGCGGGTTTAGCTGGCAATCGCTTCTTTATAAGCTTTAACTTGCAAATCTATTCCCGTAATCGCTGTACCCACCACTACCGCGTATGCGCCTAAGTCTAAAGCTTTACGCGCCGTTTGCGGGGAAGCAATGCCACCTTCACAAATTGCCGGAATATTTAGTTTAACTATTTGACTTAGTAATTTAAAACCTGGAGGTGTTAAACCCATTGTTTGGCTAGTGTAGCCGTATAAAGTAGTCCCGATCATGTCTGCACCCGCGTTTAAGGCTGCGATCGCATTTTCTATAGTATCTACGTCCGCCATTACAGGTTTATCTAGTTCATGAATCTGAGTAATTAAACTCGTAATAGTTTCACCTCCGGGACGCTCTCTAGATGTAGCATCGATTGCAATGATATCTGCACCCGCTTGAGAAACCGCCTGAGCGTGATGAAACTGGGGCGTAATGTACACATCATACCCAGATATTATTTGCTTCCACAGCCCAATTATCGGGGCATTGCAGCGTTGTTTGACAGCTTGAATGTGGGCGGGGGTATCGATTCTAATAGCTACAGAGCCTTGGTTTATGGCGGCAAGTGCGATCGCGGCAATTATACTTGGTTCGTACAGTGGCGAATTTGCAGGGGCTTGACAAGAGACAATTAAGCCATGACGCAGAGGTTCAATAACTTTAGCAAAATCAACAGGCATAAGAATATAGTTAGGGCTTAAAAATAGCATTCTAAGCCCTAACGATTGTTAAGTATATTTGTTACCTAGCAATTTATGCGTTGGCTGTAGCTACTTCTCTTTCGAGAAGCTCCTCAACAATGGGCTTGCGCGAACCTAAGTCAAACTTGTAACCATCGGGGAGAATGTGTAACTTTGCTCCACAAATTGCCAAGGCTTCATCTTTGAGGATTTCACCGATATTTGTATGAACTATGTCTGCAACATCTACGATAGTTACAGCGCCTTCTCCAACTACTTGCAATTTATTGTTCTGCACTAATATAGAAGTATTTTCATCAATACCGATACCCAAAACGGCGGGTTGTTGAGCTAACGCCGAAAGTAAGCGCCCCAAACGTCCGCGTTGCAAAAAGTGTTGATCTATGACTATTCCGGGGAGAAAACCCATACCTGGAGCCATTTCTACGACATTAACGCGGGGATTTGTTTCGGAATCTCCATCAACAATCATTACGTCAGGCATCATCGCCGCACCCGCACTTGTACCCGCAACTATGATTCCTTCTTGATAGCGTTTGTGAATCGCTGCGTCGATTTCGGTATCTTTGAGTATGCTGGTAATGCGAGATTGATCGCCGCCAGTAAAAAATACGCCTGTAGCATTGTTTACTGCTTCTAAATAAGTAGATGAGCTTGCATCTTCGCGCTGAACAGTATCAACTATGCGAATATCTTCCGCTCCTAAGCGCTCAAATACTTTAATGTAGTTTTCTCCTACTTCTCTAGGCATTTCTGTGGCTACTGTCATAACGACGATACGCGCATTCACACCCCCAGCACGACGGACAAATTCTCGTAAGATTTTACAATCTCCCTCTTTGTCTTCTGCACCACCAATAATTAATAGCTGTCCACTGCTTTCACTCACGGCTACATTTCCTCAAGCTTTTATTAAGTAATTTCACTAAAGCATGACAAAATCAACTAAGAAAACTGCTATTTGGTAGATATTGATACAGAAACTTATGGTCTTTTGAGGTATTGACTTACAGAGATAAGGTTTAATTTTTTTGGCAGGCAATAAAAAAGATGGATAGTACCCATCTTTACTAAAAGGAATTTTTATTTGTGCGTTAATAACAATTATTCAACTAAATGCGATCGCTCGATTAAATCGTTGAGAAAATCTCTAGCTCTTTCTAAAGGTAGATGTCTTGGTTTTCCTTCATAAACAATTTGATATTCATGGTTATCAGACCCATCTCCATACCCAGCAATTAACTTGAGGTGAAAAGCTTTATCAGCCAGTTCTTTAATTTCCTCTCTGAGTTCAGCTTCTTGGGGAGATATATTTGGCTGTCTCATAAATGGATTTTCTAAAGTGTTTTGTATATTGTTAACCAAAAGCGTGATGTCTTACACCTTTCAAAAGTTATATCTTCAATAGAGGGCGTTTAGCTAACAGGAGATTTATTTATGGTTCAAGCTCATAGCATGGAAACAGTTCGCGTCAATGCTAGAAAATCGGACGCATTTGATATATTCAATCTTAAACACTACCAAGGAGCAAACCCTTACTTAGAAACGGGAGCGATGGTATTTAGTTTCGCGCTAACAGGATACGAAGAACCTTTGAAAATTGAGGAGTATTTACAGATAATTGGCGATTATTATCCCCGAATGCTCAATGTTGAAGGTGGTTACAATTCCTACGCGCAATTGTTCGCCCGCACGGTAGCAGAAGTCGGACAGCTAGATATGGGTTTGCATTTGGATAAGTGGAGTTGCAAACCTGGAGAAGATGAATCAATTATTGCCGTGCAATCGCTCCACGCTAGAACAAGTAGGTCGGTAGTTTACTTTGTTTGGGACTGGTTTGAGGCGATGACGCAAAACCAGCAAATTGTATTTGACGAGCAAATTAAAGTAATTCAGGATATGTTTAGGCGCTCCGTTTACGGTGGCCCGACAGTGTATGCTTTGTTACGCACCGCCGCCGTTAAAGATATTCCTACTTTTTATCTGTGGGATGAAGGTTTGATGCAGTACGGCTATGGTAAAAAGCAAGTGCGCGGGATAGCTACAACTTTTGATAGCGATAGTCATATAGATTCAGACTTTACTACTCGTAAAGATGATTGCAAAGCTTTTTTAAATACTCTGGGCTTTCCTGTACCTAGTGGAAGTATTGTTACAACCCGTGAGGAAGCAATTTCTGTAGCTAAAAGTATCGGTTATCCGGTCGCTGTGAAGCCTGTAGTCGGGCATAAAGGGATTGGGGTAACGGCGGATGTTCAAGACTCGGAAGAATTGAAGGCGGCTTTTTCAAGGGCTGTAAAAGCGATTCCTGATGAGCAACTAACGCGGGTAATTGTCGAAAAAAGTGTTTCCGGGGCAGATTTTCGCTTGCTGTGTGTCAATGGTCGATTTGTCGCCGCTACGGAGCGCCGTCCTGCTTGGGTGGAAGGAGATGGAAGACTGAGTATTGATGAATTAATCGAGCGGGAAAATCGCACGAAAGCTCGCAGAGATACGCCAACTTCAGCGTTGAGTAAAATTCAGCGCGATGAGGCGATGGAGTTGTTTTTAGAAGAACAAGGTTTGAGTTCAGATAGTGTTATTGAGAAAGGACAGACGGTTTATCTGCGTAAAGTTGCTAATTTGTCTGCGGGTGGGGTGAGTATGGATGCAACCTCAACAGTACATCCTGATAACATTGTTTTGGCGCAAGATATTGCCCAGCATTTTAGATTAACTTGTTTGGGCATAGATGCGATCGCCCGTGATTTATCAAAATCTTGGAAAGCTGGCGGTTTCGGCATTTTAGAAATAAATTCAGCGCCGGGTATTTTTATGCACCTCAACCCCGCTACGGGAGAAAGTGTAGATGTTCCAGCGCGGATTTTGGAGACATTTTTTGATTCCGATAATGATGGCAAAATTCCCTTAATTACTTTTAACCTCATTGGCAAAGAAGAATTGGAGGCAATTATTGACTACATTCTTTTACAACATCCAGATTGGACAATTGGCGCAGTTTGCAAGGAAGGGGTATTTATCAATCGCTCTGAAAAACACCTAAATAAAGACTACAACAGCAACGTGCAAAACTTGCTCCGCAATCCCAAGCTTGACTTACTAATTGCTGAATATCAGGGAAATATTCTCGAAAGAGAGGGGATGTTTTACACAGATAGCAACATCGTAATTTTGGATAATCCCACCGATATAGAAGGGATGTTAGCGCGAAACATTGACGGAGATGGAATTTTGGTAATTAAGGAGACTAATAGTATCTCTATTAAACGCCAAGGTTTGATCGAACAATACGAACTTGGGGAAAACGAGCCATTTTCTCGCGTCTACCTCAAAGAAATTGCTACTATTTTGTAGCTAGTAATTACTAAGACTTACATAATTCTGTTTTCCAGAAACTAGGATGTTTACAGATAAGACCCTTTTGCAGGGGGTTTGGGGGAGGCAACTCGTCCCCCAATGGGGGGTTTGGGGGGCAGACCCCCCAATTCCTGGTTTTTACTAAAGCAAGCCCATAACAAAAAAAACTATGCATCGGATTAGCGCTACACCAGGAGGTTGGAATCCTCAATCTGAAGGAGTAATCTTTTTAGAACAAACTCCCGCTCCTATAATATTGCTGACGGCGGCGGATACAGATATTCAAACTATCGCCGCCGCCGTAAGTAATTTACCTGTAGGGTTTCCAGCCTTGCGGGTTGCCAATCTTTTGCAATTGCAGCAACAGTTAACTATTGATACCTACGCGGAAGAAGTTTTAGAAAAAGCTGAAGTAATTATTTTAAGGCTGTTAGGGGGAAGTGCTTATTGGAGTTACGGTTTAGAAGTAGTCCGAGAAACGGTACAAAAAACAGGCGCAGCTTTAATTGTTATTCCTGGAGATGATCGCACTGATCCTGAATTAATTACTTATTCTAATGTTTCTTTAGCTATAGTCAATCAGTTGTGGCGCTATTTTACCGAGGGTGGAGTTGAGAATATTATCCACGCTTTAGAGTTTGTTTGCGATCGCACTTTAAACTATAACTACAATCCACCACCACCCCAAAATGTCCCCCGCGTCGGTTTGTATCCTCATAAAGCTATTTCTGACGCGCTGAAGGTTGGCATTTTATTCTACCGCGCTCATTATTTAGCAGGAAATACGCTCCCCATTGAAGCACTTTGTCAAGCTTTAAGCGCGAGAAATTTACAAGCAATCCCCATATTTGTATCTTCTTTGCGCGACTTGGAAGTACAAGCAGAATTATTAGAGTATTTACAAGACGTTGATTTACTTCTCAATACAACTAGCTTTTCGTTGGCGCGATTGGAGACGGAAACGCCGCAACTAGATTTATGGGAAAAGCTGGATATCCCAGTATTGCAAGCAATTTTTAGTAGCGGTACAGCAGAAAGTTGGGAATCGCAGTTGCAAGGACTTTCACCCCGCGATTTAGCAATGAATGTCGCTTTACCAGAAGTAGACGGGAGAATTATTACTAGAGCAATTTCTTTTAAAGGAGTAGAAGCGCAAAACCCAGACCTAGAAACAGATGTAGTAGTTTATCAACCAAAGTGCGATCGCATTGATTTTGTAGCAGATTTAGCGGCAAAATGGGTATGTCTGCGTAACTCTCCACCCAAAGAACGAAAAATTGCCTTAATTTTAGCAAACTATCCTAACCGTGATGGCAGGTTAGCTAATGGCGTAGGTTTGGATACTCCCGCAAGTTGCATAGAAATTCTCAAAGCTTTGCAAACTGAAGGTTATGAAGTAAAAGATTTACCTGTTGATAGCGATGAGTTGATGCAATTATTGGTTTCTGGAGTAACTAACGATCCTGAAGGTCGAGAATTGAGGAAAGTTAGACAATCATTAGGAAAAGCAGAGTATGAAGAGTATTTTGCAAGTTTACCAGAAGCAGTAAAAAAGGGAATTTGCGATCGCTGGGGCAATATAAAAGATAACTTTGCAATCTCTGGAGTGCAATTAGGTAATGTATTTGTAGGGATTCAGCCATCTAGAGGCTACGACAAAGATCCTAGTTTAAATTATCACGCGCCGGATTTAGAACCTACCCACGATTATCTAGCTTTTTACTATTGGGTGCGGGAAGTTTTTGGCGCACAGGCAATCGTTCATGTGGGTAAACATGGCAATTTAGAATGGTTGCCTGGTAAGAGTATAGCTTTATCAAAAGACTGTTACCCAGAAGTTGCTTTAGGAGCGATGCCGCATTTTTACCCCTTTATTGTCAACGATCCGGGAGAGGGATCGCAAGCCAAAAGACGCGCCCAAGCAGTAATTTTAGACCATCTCACGCCGCCCATGACTCGCGCCGAACTTTATGGGGGTTTGCAGCAATTAGAAGGGTTGGTTGATGAATATTATGAAGCGCAGGGTTTAGATCCGGTACGAGTTCCCATTTTACGCGATCGCATTATGCAGTTAGTTACGCAAGAAAACTTAGCTGTCGATACTTCTACCGAACTATCGTCAATTTTGACCTATCTTGACAGCTATTTATGCGAACTAAAAGAAGCCCAAATTCGGGATGGATTGCATATTTTTGGTCAATGTCCCCAAGGTAGACAGTTAATAGATTTAGTTGTGGCGATTTCTCGTCAGCCTAGTAATGGCAGAATTGGGTTAACGTCTGCGATCGCAACAGATTGGGGGTTAGATTTTGCGCCCTTAACTACAGACTTGGGACTTCCATTATCTGCTGTTAGTCAGCAAATCCTTACTGATAAAAACTATTGTTGTCGGACGGTGGGGGATGCGGTGGAGGTTATTGAAGAATATGCAGCTAGTTTAGTTGAGAATGCGATCGCCAATATCGAAACAACTAATCCTCTAATGGATTGGGTAAAACTCCGCTTAATTCCAGCATTGCAACAAACCAATCGAGAAATTACCAATTTATTGCACGGACTTGATGGCGGTTACATTCCAAGCGGTGCTTCCGGTGCGCCAACGCGAGGTCGTCCAGACGTTTTACCAACGGGGCGTAATTTCTATTCGGTAGATATTCGCGGTATTCCGACAGAAACAGCCTGGAGTATTGGTAAAAAGGCAGCAGAGGTATTAATTGAACGCTATACCCAAGAAAACGGCGAATATCCCCAAACTTTGGGCTTATCTGTCTGGGGAACTTCCACAATGAGGACGGGAGGCGATGATATTGCCGAAGCCTTGGCATTACTTGGGGTACAGCCTGTATGGGATGGAGTTTCGCGGCGAGTGGTAGACTTTGAAATTTTGCCATTATCAATATTAGGTCGTCCCCGCGTAGATGTAACTCTGCGAATTTCCGGCTTTTTCCGCGATGCTTTCCCCAATTTAATCGATTTATTTGATGCGGCGGTGACAAAAGTAGCCGCATTAGAAGAAGCAGAAGATCAAAACCCCATAGCTGCGAAAGTAAAAAGCGAAGTGCAGACATGGTTAGCATCGGGTAAAAGTTTAGAACAAGCGCAAACAAACGCTCATTATCGAGTATTTGGATCTAAACCTGGGGCGTATGGTGCGGGTTTGCAAGGCTTAATTGAGGCGCAAAACTGGAACGATGACAGCGATTTAGCCCGTGCATACATCAATTGGAGTTGTTACGCTTATTCGGGTAAAAAAGAAGGTCGCGCCGCACCAGAAGCTTTTGAACAAAGGCTTAAAAGTATGCAAATTGTATTGCACAATCAAGATAACCGCGAACACGATTTGTTAGATTCCGATGATTATTACCAGTTTCAAGGCGGCTTAACGGCGGCGGTAAGGTCACTAACAGGCAAAAATCCCCAAACTTATTTTGGTGATAATTCCATTGCAGCCAATCCGCGAGTCCGTCAGCTAAAGGAAGAAATTGCTAGAGTTTATCGTTCGCGCGTCGTCAATCCCAAATGGATTAGCGGGGTAATGCGTCACGGCTACAAAGGTGCGTTTGAAATGGCGGCGACAGTAGATTATTTATTTGCTTACGATGCTACAACCCGTTGCGTTGAAGACTATATGTATCAAGGTGTAGCCGATGCTTATTTACTCGATCCCGCCGTGCAAGATTTTGTCCAAAATAAAAACCCTTGGGCATTACGCGATATGGCAGAACGGTTGTTAGAAGCTCATCAAAGGGGCTTGTGGCAAGGTGTTGATGCTCAAATGGTCGATAAATTGCGATCGCTTGTTCATCAAGCAGAGGCGATCGTTGAGGAGAAATAGTAAGTATTCACTCAAAAACGCCGCAACTCAAATATTAACTATTAAGTTCAACAATGGCAGCATTTACGAGTATCAGGATATTTCAGCTAATATTGCTCAAGCCTTAAAAACTAAAACTTTAGCAGGTCAATACTTTAACGAAAGTATCAAAGACAGACTTAAGTTACACCAAAAATCTACAACAGTAAACACCAAACCCTAGAAATTGTGTTAGAAAATTGATGACACAATCTGCCTTAATAAGATTTTAGATTAGCTAACAGAATGAGTATGACTCAAAATGATACTTTTGAACAACAAAAATTAGTTATAACACTTGAAGAGAATGCAATGGACTCTCTTGTTCATGGTATTGAGCATCACCTTTATGGCAAGCGTAAATCTGACTGGAAATATATTATTCTACATATCTTCCATGCAGTTGAACTTTTTTTAAAGGCAAGACTCGCAAAACATGATGCAAGACTTATTTACACTGATGGTAAAAGTGGACACACTGTTAGCTGTGTTCGGGCAATTGAACTATTGGTAAATGAAGTTAACATTCCATTAGATAGCTATGTAAAACGTAAATTAAATGATAAACAACCAGCCAAATATCAGTTCACAGGGGAACTAGAAGAGTTGCGACAAGCAAGAAATAATATTGAACACAAGGAAGCTTCTCTTAATAAAGACGCAGTAAATAATTTCCTGGGTGTTGCATTTCGATTTTTGGATGATTTTGTGAGTTTAGAGCTAGGACTGAGTTTGTCCGAGAAATTAGAAGAGCTTGATGAACTCCGATGGGAAGAGATGGCTGAAACAGGTATAGCAGAAGAAGATATCCCTGAGCAAAATAGTTACCAAGCACTTTCACTGGCATATCTTTCTTATGTTAAATATATGTCCGATCGAGGTATACCACTCCATCCTAAAAACAGAGTTGATCATTCCTTTTTTTCGTGCGAAATGTGTAGCGAAGAGGCAGTTGTTCTGCCCGATCCGAGATCGTACTCTACAACTACTTATTGTTACCATTGTCGTGCTAAATATGAAGGTTATGTATGTGCAAAATGCGATCAGTTTCACATAGAATACTTAGGTGAATGGGAGAAAGGCGATAGCCCACTTGAGCATCCTGATTTGGAAAGTCTTTTGAACGTTGAAGAACAGGATGTATCTTTTTGTAATATGTGTAAAGATTGGATTGCCGATCAGTAATAGTACAATTGCATTTTAACAGTGGGGATGTATCCGACGTTGAAAGATTGAAAGTTTTGATGGGGGTGCGATCGCTCATTAAGCCAAGGTGCGATCGCTTTTATCTGTAATAAAGGCGCGATCGCATTTCCCTATATAAACCACAAAGTCTCGCAATTTAAACCAAGGCGCGATCGCACGTTGAAGGCTAGTTATATTTAGCAAGAGGAAGCGATCGCTAAAGCGACAATTAACCAATTACTGCACAATTCCAATTATCAATACCGATTTTGACGGTTTAGATGATGATGGGAAATAGACTTGTGGAGGATGTCTGTGGGAGATTGCTTACTCTCGCTAAGGGTTAAAATGATGAATAAACAGTTGAATTACTCTAATGAAACTAGATCGCATTACAACCAATCCGAAACGAATGAATGGGCAACCCTGCATTCGTAATCTGCGCCTTAGTGTCCGTAGGGTGATTGAACTACTGGCGACTTATCCCGATCGAGAAGAATTATGTCGAGAATTTCCCGAACTAGAGGATGAAGATATCCGACAAGCCTTAATTTTTGTATCTTCTTATCTTGACGATCGCATCATTGAACTTTCTAACCGCTATGAAACTGTTGCTTGATCAGGGATTACCTCTCTCGGCGGCAACATTATTACGTAATGAAGGGATGGATGCCATTCATGTAAGTGAAATTGGGATGTCTGAGGCTGAAGACGCTGATATTATCCAAATAGCAAGAGAGGAGGGGCGTGTTGTTGCTACCCTTGATGCAGATTTTCATACACTGTTAGCACTTGATGCCGCCGTTACTCCTTCAGTCATTCGGATTCGGATTGAACGGTTACGCGCCCAAGCAGTAGTGGCTCTGTTGCTTACGGTGATTGCTGAGTGCAAGGAAGATTTGACCCAAGGATCGGCTATTACAGTTGAGCCAAGTCGTATTCGTACTCGTCGTTTACCATTGGGTTCAAGTATCTAACAATTCAAACGACTAGATAGAGTAGACGGGCGATCGCATTTACCCATACATCTAAACTGCAAAGTCTTGTTTATTAAACCGAGGCGCGTAAGTAGCTGTAACGACAAATTGTAACTACAATTGATTATTGTAGAAGTCGTTCAGTTATGGAATATGAATGGGATGAAGCAAAACGTCTTGCTAATCTTCGTAAACATGGAGTCGATTTCGTCGATGTTCCCGCCGTTTTCGATGGCGATATTTTAACGGTTGAAGACAATCGTTATAGTTATGGAGAGCAGCGTTTTGTCACATTCGGTTTGTTGCAAGGGCGAGTCATTGCCGTTGTCCATACAGAACTTAAAGATTACACTCGGATTATTTCTGCAAGAAAAGCAACGAAATATGAACAACGAACCTACTTCGAGCAATTCTCAAACTGATTGGCAACGATTGGATGCAATGAGCGATGAAGATATTGACTTATCAGACTGTCCAGAAATTACACCAGAAATGTTTGCTAAAGCAGTAGTGCGGCGGGGTTTACCTGCTACAAAAACCAAAGCTCAAGTTACTCTCCGCGTTGATAGCGATGTATTGAAATGGTTTAAGTCTCAAGGGCGAGGTTATCAGACACAAATCAATCAATTGCTACGAGCGTATATGGACGCACATCAATAACGGATTGTATTATCTCCGACCAATCAATAATTAACGGATTTACTTTATCGTGGGGACAATAGCTAATATTTGCGATCGCCTTTACTATAAAACTGCAAAGTCTTGTTTATCAAGACGAGGTGCGATCGCCTTTCCCTATAATAAAGGTGCGATCGCTTTAGGAAAACCTTAAATGTCACAAATCAACACTCCGATCGATCTTGAAACTACAGACAAACTCGCCTATGTTCAGCAGCTAACAAATCAATCTCTGTCTGACATCCGGCAATCGGCTATTAATGACTATTATCAAAAGCTAAAGCATAACCAGAAAAAAAACGCTTTTAAACTGCTCGAAGAATCAGGCTTTATTGGTTGTTGTTCGGTAGAAAGCGATTTATCTATTAACTACAAGCAAGTTATAGCAACGGATCAGAACCTTTTTCAAAACTAACCCCAATGCTGACAGGCGATCGCATTTCCCTTTATAAACTACAAAGTCTTGCAATTCAAGCCGAGGTGCGATGCTTTTGACCAAGGGCATTTAAGTAGTAATTAACGAATTGGGGAGTGCGATCGCATTTCTCAATAGACTATGGGCAAAAGATGTATTTACGGGGCTTAGTTGGTATTGTTTTGACAATAAGCACAAATTTTTTCTAGTGCTTCCATGTTCTTAACTTTTTCAGAACTACTTAAGATTGCGAGAACCCTTAGAAATTCGCTCTTGTTGTTCGGAAGTCAGCCAACTTGCTCTAGACAACTGACTTTGAGGTGATAAATACTCACGACGAGCAGTATCGTATTCTAGTATCTCTCCTGTTTCAATGTGATACATCCAACCATGAAGCTCAATTTCGCCTTTATGTAGTTTGGAATGAATCGATGGATAAGTACGCAAATTCTCTATTTGAGTCAGTACATTTTCCTCAATAGTTACCTGTAACAACTCCTCGCCTTCGTAATGCTGGTAATTCTCCTTAACTGTGCGGCGCGTGGCTTCAGTATGTTTAAGCCATTGATAAACTAAAGGCATATCTTCCTCTAATTTATCTAGCTTTAATAGCCCTTTCATTGCGCCACAGTGGGAGTGACCGCAAACGATAATTTCTCTAATTCCCAAGGCTTGCACGGCATATTCTACCGCCGCACCTTCTCCACCATTCGCCGCACCATAGGGCGGAATAATATTACCAGCATTGCGGATAATAAACATTTCTCCTGGTTCAGTTTGAGTAATCAAATTCGGGTCAATTCGGGAATCGGAACAAGTAATAAACAATACTCTAGGATGCTGCCCTTGAGAGAGCAACTCAAACATCTCTCGGTGAGTTGTTAAGTAATTTGTTTGAAAGCTGTGGACACCTTGAATTAGTTTTTTCATCTTGTTTTTTGCAGTGATTAAGAATTTTGCTTATTGACTATTAGCTTCAATCAATTGAGATGTAACTAGCCTATCCATCCATCCTTCTAAATAAACTTGATTTGCTTTTTGGTGAGCCGGATCTTGGCTGTCTAACGGGTAAGGCATCAATCCTAAAATGGCGGCGGTGGTAACGCAAAACATCGATTTTTGGAAACTGATACAAATTTGTACCCGCAAATCGTCTTCTCCTCGACGACTGCGATCGCGATAAAGCTCGTGGATATAATCGGGGAGATAATGCCGCATATCCTGCATTAGCAGCGTTGGAGGAATGCCAGAACCTCCAATAGGCAAAGGATCGGCGTACAAAGCGCCGTAATCAAAGCGAGTCAAATCTGGCGGAATTTGATGCGCCTGAGCGTTGTAAGAAACTGTCCCCGAAAACGGCGTACCCCGAAAGAAAATCGCCTCTACATAAGGGACAGCCGTATCTGCTAAAAATGTTATCCCCGCCGACGTTGGAATAATGTCATAACTACAACCATCAAGCTTTACAGCGTAAGTAATTGGCAAACTCGCCGCCGCCACTAAACCATTTTTGATGTGGTCTACAACTTGAGGAATTGATTGGATTTCGCCTAAGTCATAGCGATCGCTCAAGCTCAAAAACATCTCACTCATTACCCGCCAAAACTGCCCCAAAGCGCTGTAATAAACCTGTTGACGCACTTGTTCGGGGAGATAGTCGGGAAAAAGTTGATGTAATCCCAACATCAACGGATTACGCTTAAATTTTACGGCGATCGCTTTCTGACTATATTCCATAAATTCCGGCGAGTCTAAATAGTTATCTAAACCGCCACCACCATGCCAAAGCATACCTTTCATGCAGTATTCGGCGTATTCGTAATTAATGCGATCGCCCCACCAGTGTTTTAACAGTTTTTTTAAGGAAACATCACCGTTAAAGTATTTAAAAAAGGGAAAAAGTACCAAAAACTGATGTTCGGAAATGTATAGCAAGTTTTTGTAGTAAGCTTCCAGCACGATACCGTAGCTTTTTAAAATCCCCACTACATCTAAAACATTTTCTTTACTATCTTTTAGCAAAGCTTCGCCAGTCTTTAGCCGCTCAATAAACAAAGCTAAGGGATGACTAGATTTTGAAGTCGTGTCGATCATTGCCGATCCTTATTTAAAACAGTGTGAAGGCTAACAATAGCGGTAGGAGTTGGCATAAAAGTTGCGGTAGTGGTTTCACTCCAACGTAGCATCCAAGCAGGTTGTAACCCAAATACTACAATCGCCACAGCTAAAATCATTGCTGGAGTGCGGTCAAACCAGCCTACCGGAGGCAAATTAAGCACCTGGGTAGAAAGACGACCAAAAAAGACGCGGTTAACTAACAGCAAAAAGTAAACGGCGGTTAAACCTGTACCAATCATACAAAGCAATGTTTGAGTAGGAAAAACGGCAAAACTACTGCGAAATACCAGAAATTCTGAGATAAAACCTACCATTCCCGGTATACCGGAACTCGCCATCACACCTAGTACCATTAAGCTACCAATTAGAGGTAAACCACGTTCGGGATTTAATAAGCCGCGCAAAGTATCTAAGTTACGAGTGCCAGTTTTTTGGTAAACTACGCCCACCAATAGAAACAATAAAGCCGAAATTAGCCCGTGACTGACCATTTGAAAAATTGCAGCTAATAGGCTTAATGGTGTTGCTGTAGCGGCGGCTAAAAGCACGTAGCCCATATGAGCAATAGAGCTATAAGCTACCATTTTTTTCATATCGGTTTGGGCGATCGCTGTAAATGCCCCATACAGGACGCTAACTACTGCCCAGTTTGCCATTAATGGCGCTAAAACTGTCCAAGCTTCGGGAAATAAACCTAAGCCAAACCGCAATATCCCGTAAGTTCCAAGTTTCAGCAAAACTCCCGCCAACAGTACCGATACTGGGGTAGAAGCTTCAACGTGAGCATCGGGTAGCCAGGTATGGAAGGGGAATAAAGGAATTTTGATCCCAAAGCCAATAATTATCGCCCCCAAAAGTATTAATTGCTGACTCATGGGTAAAACTTGCGATAGCAATGGCTGATAATTAAAATCTGTCCTCCCACTGAGCCAAGTTAATCCTAAAAATGCTGCCAAAATTAAGATCCCGGAAATAGCTGTGTAGATAAGAAACTTTGTAGCTGCATAGGCGCGTTTTTCCCCTCCCCAAATTGCAATTAGTAAGTATAAGGGAATAAGTTCTAGCTCGTAAAACAAGAAAAATAGCAGTAAATTATCTGCCAAAAAAGCGCCAACTACCCCTGTATTCAGCAGCAACAGCAAAATGTAATATAGCCTTGGACGACTTACAGATTTTTCGCTGCTATAAATGGCAATCCAAGTTAGCAAGCCATTTAAAACCAGTAAAGGCAAAGATAAACCATCTACCCCTATTTGATAGGTCAAGCCGATGGAGTCTAGCCAGGGTATAGACTCCATAAATTGCAAAGTGGGGCTAGTAATATCAAATTGAGTAACAATAAACATTGTCCAGCCAAAAGAAAGCGCGATCGCAATTATTGCTCCGATGCGGAAGCGATTGGGGTCAGTTTTTTGCGGTAATAACCCAATAATAATTGCACCTAATATCGGTATCCAAATTAAAGCACTGAGCATCGTTTTTCTAAAATCCCCACAACAAATATCGCGTCAAAAATAAACCCAATAAACCAACACCGACTACGATTGTCAGCATATAACCTTGAGACTGACCCGATACGCTGTACTTCAAGCTTTCGCCACTAAAAATAGAAGCTAAACCAACCAAGTTAACGAAGCCATCGACAACATAACGGTCAAACCAATTGCTAAATCGAGAAATTTGATTGACGGCAAAAACTATGCTCACACGGTACAACCTATCGATGTAAAAGTCATACCCTAGCAAGTCTTGCACCACTCGCCAGGGCAAGTGTAGCGATCGCGACCAGGCTTTATGCAGATATACAGTACCGCCAATAGTACAGCCAATCACACTTGATAAAAACAGCACCGCCGCCGAAGGCTTATTAACATATTCCCAAGTTGGTAATAACGACAAACGTTGCAACATTAAGGGAACTAACAGATTGACAATTACGAGCGACACCATTGGCACAGCCATTTGCCAAGCAACTTCGGGTGTGCGCCTTGTCTTCTGTTGCGGCGAACCTAAAAACACCAGTCGAAATAAACGAGTAAAATTTAAAGCCGTTAAAGCATTGACTACAAGCAAAACCCCCACTAGCCAAGGTTGTCCCCACAAGTCGTCTACCCCTAGTTGCAACGCCCAAAAACTACCCAATGGTAGTAGTCCAATCATGGCGGCAGAACCAACTACAAAGGATACAGTTGTAGCAGGCATCCGCGACCACAAGCCACCCATCTCCGTCAAGTCTTGGTTAGTAGTGGTTTGAATTATTGAGCCAACACTCATAAACAATAAAGCTTTGGCGATCGCATGAGTAAATAACAACATCAACGCAAACCCCGTCCACTGTTCCCCAACAGCAATAAATACTAGCCCCAAGTAAGCGCTAGTAGAGTGGGATAGGGCGCGTTTAATGTCAATTTGGGCGATCGCTACCAAAGACGCGCCAATCGATGTTACCGTCCCAATAACTACCAAAGCTGCCAAAGCTACGGGCGATAAATTAACAATAGGCTGGAGGTCAATTAATACATAAGCCCCGCAAGCTACTACTACAGAGTTTCGTAAAATTGACGCGGGGTTTGGCCCTTCCATAGCTTCATCTAGCCACAAATGCAAGGGAAATTGAGCGCATTTACCTATCGGCCCAGCAATTAAAGATAAGCCTAGTAAAGTTGCCGTTAAAGGCGGTAAATTAGCAGTTTTCGCCCACTCATAAAGGTCTGGATAATCTAAACTTCCTACCATCGTTGCCAAGGAAACAACCCCCATTAGTAGCAAGATATCTCCTACCCGCTTAGTCAAAAATGCGTCTCGTGCGGCGGTGACAACTAATGGTTGAGCATACCAAAACCCTACCAACAAATAAGTTGACAAAGTCAGCAATTCCAGCAATATATAAGTCAAAAGCAAAGAATTACTAATAGCAAGACCGCTCATCGCGCCTGCAAAAAATCCCATCAACGCAAAGAAACGCCCCAAAGCCCAGTCTCTTTCCATATATCCCAAGGCAAAAAGTTGAGCCAAAAAACTTAATCCTGTCACCACTTCCAAAGCGCCCACATTTATCGACGAGATATCTACACTCAACGTCAAATCTATATCTGCGACTTTCAACCAGTGAAAAACTAATCTTAACGGCTGGTGATGCCAAGTTAAAGGAAAAATCAGCGTACTATGCACGAAGGCCAAAACCGTCATCAATAAATTAATATAAGCTGCTGGTCGCGGCCCTGTACGGCGAATGATACCCGTAGACCAAGGAAGGGTCACTACAGCACCAAGCAAGCCATAACAAGGAATCCACCAACCCACTTGTAGGAGGAACTGAGCCATCGAAATTACCATTGAGATTTTAGTAACACATTGCACTCTCTAGAACTACACCAAAATAGTCCCAGGGAATTTAGGAAGATATATAAAGTTTAGATTTTATCAAAGATCCTTTTATCGCCTTAATCCTGCTATTTCTCCATATTAGAGCTTTCAGTCCGCAAAATAATTCCTGAAATTATCAGCTTTATCGATCGCATGGCTTTGCTAAACTTATTTTATGATTTGTTAAGTTTATGTATTTGTTGGCGCGATCGCCTAATTTTTTTTGTTTTCTTAATCACAACCTATTAAATAAGTAATTTTAATAGTAAGTATTTAGACTTATCATCAAAAATTATATTGTCAAAGTAACAGCCGTCACTTTATTCTTAAATTCAGCACCCTAAAGAGCTTGGCTAAAAAAACAAAAATGGCATCCCCCGTGAAAATTTCATGAGGCAAATTGCCGTGAAATATTAGTGTCAAAGACTCGTACAATGGTAATGATAGGAGAATTAAATGCCAATAGCTGTCGGAATGATTGAGACTAAAGGCTTTCCTGCGGTGGTTGAAGCCGCAGATGCAATGGTCAAAGCAGCCCGCGTAACTCTCGTGGGCTATGAAAAAATCGGTAGCGCTCGCGTCACCGTAATTGTGCGGGGTGATGTTTCGGAGGTACAAGCCTCCATAGCCGCCGGAGTTGAATCAGCCAAACGGGTAAATGGTGGAGAAGTTTTATCTACTCACATCATCGCTCGTCCGCACGAAAATCTAGAGTATGTTCTTCCCATCCGTTACACCGAAGAAGTAGAACAATTTCGATTGTAAATAAGGTTAGCTGAGATTTAACAAAAAATCAGCGCATTTAGTACAAAATCACCAAAAAATTATCTAAGGACTAAAACTCATGGCAATTGCCGTTGGAATGATCGAAACTCTAGGGTTTCCCGCCGTTGTAGAAGCTGCCGATGCGATGGTCAAAGCAGCACGAGTCACCCTAGTAGGGTACGAAAAAATTGGTAGCGGTCGCGTTACCGTGATCGTTCGGGGAGACGTTTCGGAGGTGCAAGCCTCGGTAGCTGCGGGAGTAGACAACGTTAAAAGAGTTAACGGCGGTCAAGTATTGTCTACCCACATCATCGCTCGTCCTCATGAAAACCTGGAGTACGTACTACCCATTCGTTACACCGAAGAAGTAGAACAATTCCGCGATAGCGTTAGTGGCAGAGCGCTCCATTCCGGCCCTTACACTAGACCATAAATGCAAATTGCCAAAGTCCGTGGCACGGTAGTTAGTAATTACAAAGAACCTAGTCTTAGCGGCGTAAAGTTCCTCCTACTACAACTTGTAGATGAGGAGGGACGCTTACTACCAAAGTATGAAGTAGCAGCCGATTTCGTAGGGGCAGGGCTAGAGGAATGGGTGCTTGTCAGTCGTGGAAGTGCTGCCCGTCAAGTTCAAGGGAGCGAAGCACGTCCGGTAGATGCTGCCGTAGTAGCGATTATTGATACCGTCAACGTGGACAATCGCTCTATCTACAATAAAAAAGACGAATTTCGCTAGACCCATAGACACAAAGCGCGATCGCATTTATTGCAGCATTAAGTTCTTAGTTTGGAGAATATACTTATGGCAAAGCGTAGTTCCGCAGCTCCCCCTACCCCTTGGTCGAAAAGCCTAACGGAACCGAAAATTGACAAGAGCGCCTACATTCACTCATTTTCAAATATTATTGGGGATGTGCGAATTGACAGCAATGTGATGATTGCCCCAGGGACGTGCATTCGTGCCGACCAAGGCAATCCTTTTTATATTGGCAAAAGCACGAGCATTCAAGATGGCGTAGTAATTAATGGTTTAGAGACAGGACAGGTTGTTGGCGACGACAATAAATCCTACTCCGTTTGGATTGGAAATAATGTCTCTATCACTCACATGACCTTGGTTCACGGGCCTGCCTACATCGGCAATAATAGCTTTGTTGGCTTTCGCTCCACAATATTTAACTCGCGCATTGGTGAAGGCTGCATTGTGATGATGCACGCTTTAATTCAAGACGTGGAAATTCCCCCAGGTAAGTATGTACCGTCAGGAAGCATAATTACCACCCAACAGCAAGCAAACCGTCTTCCCAAGGTACAAGAAGCGGATAAAATCTTTGCAAGCCGTGTAGCAGGGGCAAATGAAGCGTTGCGAGCCGGCTATCAGTGTGCAGATGATGTCGAGTGCATTACGCCAATTAAGGAAGAACTAAATAGAACTTATGCCTTGAGTCCCACAGATAACAAAAGTATTAATAATCAGGAATATCAAGAAATGGGCTTAAATAGAGAAGTAATGGAACAGGTGCGCGATTTGCTGGCTCAAGGCTATCGCATTGGGATGGAACATGCCGACGAGCGAAGATTTCAAACAAGTTCTTGGAAAAGTTGCGCCACAATTCAATCAAGTCGAGATTTTGAAGTATTTGCGGAAATATCAGCTTGTTTAGAAGAACATGGCGGCGAATACGTGCGGATTATTGGCATTGATACCAAAGCTAAAAAACGGATAGTAGAGACAATTATTCAAAGGCCCAGCGATCGCCCCGGTAGCGAGAATGGTAGTAGCAATAGTCGTTCTAGTTATCAGCCAAGCAGCTACAGTAGTTCGTCTTCTAGCAGCGTATTACCAGCCGAAGCCGTTGAACAAGTCCGCAACCTTTTAGCTCAAGGTTTCCGCATCGGTACAGAACACGCCGACAAGCGCCGTTTTCAGACTAGCTCTTGGCATAGTTGCAGCCCCATTGATGCCAAAAAAGAATCAGAAGCGATCGCAGCATTGGAAGAATGTATCGCCAATCATGGCGGCGAATACGTGCGGATGATAGGCATTGACCCCAAAGCCAAGCGTCGGATTTCGGAGACAATTATCCAAAGACCCAATGGTAACAACAATATTACACCGACTACCAGCAGCTACAAAGCTACAACAACAAATAGTTCTAGCCGTAGTTCGTCCTCTACCAGCACTCGGCTTAGTTCGGAAGCTATTCAGCAAGTAAGTCAACTGCTCAGTCAAGGTTGCCAAGTTAGTACCGAATATGCCGACGAGCGCAGATTTAAAATCAATTCCTGGCAAAGTGGCGGCGTAATTCAAGCTCACCGTGACAATGAAGTAATTGCGGCTCTAGAATCAGCAATAGACGAACATAGTGGCGCGTACATCCGGCTAATTGGTATTGATCCCAAAGCAAAACGCCGAGTTTCGGAACTGCTAATTCAACGCCCTGCTAAATAAGACGTATTACCAGCAGATAAGTTGATCTCTACCCAATACCAAAGACTGTATTTTGATGAAGTTTCCCCCCTTACAACCCATTAGCAATACTCACTATTACGTTAATGGCGATGTGACTATTCACCCTGGTGCAGCGATCGCGCCAGGGGTTCTTCTGCAAGCAGACCCGGAGAGCCAGATTATAATAGGAGCAGGGGCTTGTATAGGTATGGGAGCAATTTTGCACGCCTATCAAGGAGTATTGGAGGTAGGGGAAAGCGCCAATATTGGCACGGGAGTTTTGATTGTTGGCAAAGGCAAAATCGGCATTAATGCTTGTATTGGTTCGATGACTACAATTTTTAATAGCTCCGTTGAGTCTGGAGAAGTGCTACCGCCGGGTTCTTTATTAGGTGATTCTAGCCGCCCTGGGGAGGCAGAATTACTAGAACTGGAAGCAACAGTTGTAGAATCAAACGGTCAGATAGCCGAGCCTGTAAGCGTTAATAGCACCCCATCGGTGGCGGCGGAGGTTGTACCACCCCAAGCACCGGAAGAAGTGGAAGTTAAAAGCAGTCCCGTTTATGGTGAAGATAGTCTCAACCGATTATTATCAACTTTATTACCCCACCGCCAAGCCTTAAATCGCCCGTTAGATAATAGTCCTAATAGCAGTTAGATAGATCGTTTAAGAGGTTTAAAATGGAGGGAAACAACCAACAATACTTGCAAGATTTTAGAGATAAAGCCCTGGGTTTAGTATCGACTCGCAGTTTTCCGGCGATCGTGCGCGTTGCTGACGAAATGCTCAAATCCTCCGAAGTGACTTTAGTTGGCTACGAAAAAATTGGTAGCGGCCATTGTACAGCGATCGTACGTGGCGGAATTTCTGATGTCCGTTTAGCTGTAGATGTAGGGTCAGCAGTGGCTCAACAACTAGATCAATTAATATCAAGTTTAGTTATTGCTCGACCATTACCAAATTTAGAGTTAGTTTTGCCTATTGGGATGCGTTTAGCTCAACTTACTAATAGGCAATCAGGTAGCAGCCTTAGCAATCAAGCTATTGGTCTAGTAGAAACTAGAGGCTTTCCGGCGATGGTAGGAGCGGCGGATGCTATGCTCAAGGCGGCAGATGTGCAACTATCGGCTCATGAATTTATTGGTGCGGGTTTGTGTACGGCAATTATTCGCGGCTCAGTGGCAGATGTGGCGGTAGCGGTAGAAGCTGGAATGAACGAAGCACGAAAGATTGGAGAATTGAACGCCGTCATGGTGATTCCCCGACCTTTGGCAGATTTGGAACAAACTCTACCTATAGCTAGTTGTTGGTTAGAAAGACCTCAACCTTTGGTAATTCCCACAAAAATTAGAGAAACCGAAAAAGAATTAGTAGAATTACCAGACCTTAAACAGTTAACCGTTCAGTTAGAAGAACAGTTAGAAGAATTTTAGATAGCACTCCGTTTTGAGTTATGAAATACAATCTGCCCCCAACCCCCAAGTCTGGGGGCTAAGATTCCTGTTCCCCCAAACTTGGGGGCTAGGGGGCGAAACCGTTCTGCTTTTTGAGGGCTGATTTAGATTGCCATAGCGCGATCGCACTTTTAAAGTTATCTCTGTACTGTTAAGCATAAATACCTCCAAACATAATTCATAAATGAAGTCAGTGATTTTGCCATTGGTGCAATTATTGATTTCATGTTTTTTTTGGGGAAAAAATCAGTAAATCCCTTGATGAATAAATAATGAAATGATCATAAAAACTTAGTATAAGCAACATTTAATTTAATATTTTTTGGCAGTCAAGTAGTTAAGAACCTATCTGACACAAGCCAAAGCTAAAAGTTACTCACTCACCTAATAATAGGAGTATTCTGCTCATGGTTGCCCTATCAGAAAATAAAATTATTACCCCTGCAAAGGAATTTAAAAAAGTTGAACATCCTTTAAAACATAAGTATCCCAAAAGGAACGCCCACTACAGTTTTACCGATTACTTTCATTTTGAGGGCGATCGCGGCATAGTTACCGATTGGAACGAAAGCCGTAATACCTTCGCTAGTGAAGACTTTATTATTGGCTTAATTGAAGGCTTAGAAGAAGAAGTAGGCTCGGCTTCCGCCGTCGTTATGTACAATATCGGCTACCAGTGGGGAATGAGAGATGCTAAGTTTTTTCAACAGTGGTTTGAGCAAGAGTATAAGAAAAATATCCGCGAAGTAAATTCTGTTTTCATGTTAGAAGCTTGGTGGTGGCCCTTTACTGCTCAAGGTTGGGGAAACTGGGAAGTAGATATGAGCGAACATAAAAATGGATTTATGTTTGTCAATATCTTTGATTCGGCGGTAGCTAGAACTTTAGGCGACGTTGGTAAACCTGTATGCCATATTTACGCTGGCTTATTTGCTGGTTTTTTTAGCGATATCGTCAAAAAATCCTTGAGTTGCATTGAAATTCAGTGCTACTCAATGGGGGAAACCTACTGTAAATTCCTCCTTAGCAGCAAAGATCGAGTTGATGCTGCCAATTTCTGGCACAACGAAGGTGCAACCGCAAGAGATATTGAAAAACGCTTGCGGGGTGGGGAGTTACTGCGATGAAATGTTCAGCTTCCTTATTGGGACTGAATGTAGCGGATTATTTTAACTTGTGTAATTGGCAGTTATTACCGCCGCCAAGTAATAACTTACCCAAACAAGCCAAAATCACTGCTCCTCATTGCCCAACTGTTTTATCTGCCCTCAGCGTCAAAGATTTTTTTGAGACTTGTAATTGGCAGCTATTACCGCCAACCGAGCCAGAAAAAGACAACGATAGTACCTCCCCTCTGTCGCCGCCACAGGTTGAACACGATGTTCAAAATCCCATAGTCTTACGGCGCTTGACAGTAACAGAATTTTTTGGCTTGTGTAACTGGCACTCTTTACCTCTAAAAGTTATTACTCAACCTTTAGAGCCAGAATCGTCCTTAGAGCCGAAATCGCTGAAAACATGGCAAGTTCAAGCTTTTTTTCAACGGATTTCTTGGGAAGGTAGTAGCCCAGAAATTGGCAGATTACCTCAAGCCTCAACGCTGTCAGAGTTAATTTCCCCAGCATCGGGAGAGATGAACTTAAACGATTTATCCAACTTATTTTAGAGAAACTTTGATTTATGAATGTCAATTTACAATCTTTGCTCTACGACGCAGACGAGCGCTACTTAAAGTCTGGGGAAATTGATACTTTTAAAAGTTACACAATATCTTTATCCCAACGTCTAGAAACTTACGAATTGCTGCGCGATAAAGAAATAGCCATTTTTCAACCTATAGCTAACGGGCTTTTAGCAAGCTTTTCCGACCAACAACCGGATTTGGAGCGCAGTTTAAAAAACTGGTTGGCAGTTTTGCGTTATTGCGCGACTTCCATGCTACAAAATAACCCGGAATTTCTCGAACGACGACTTTTAGAATGGCTCACCGATATCGTCCGAGTTCACCAAACCCAAGCTATTGATAGCGCTATCTACAAAGGACTACAAAAGCAATTACCCCAAATTCTTACCGATAAGCAATATTTATTATTGCAGCCATTTTTAGCTCAAGCGGCGGCTAGGCTCGTTACAGATTTAGCCCCCTCGTCCAGATAACTAACCAATTAAGGAGAATGCCCAAATGATTGCGATTGGTGATTTGCTCAAAGATCAACCTGTATTAGGCAATTACTTTGCCCCCGATGCTTATTTAAGTGGCGATTTTGAATCAGGACTAATTGAAAACCGTAGAGGCGATCGCCTTTTAGCTTTACCAGAAACCTTAATTGAAGGCATTTATGCCGCCTTAGACGAAGAATTAGGCAGCGCTAGTGGAATAGTTTTGTTTAATTGCGGTCGTTGGTGGGGTAAAAACTTCTATATCCGTTTTGCTGAAGAAGTTAGCGAATATTACCATAAATCCCTTGCGGAAATGGAAATGGTCGAACTGCTCCAATGTCTCAAACAATGCTGGAAAACTCACGGTTGGGGTACTTTTGACTTGGATCTTGACTACTATCAGCAAGGCTTTTTGGTCGTTCAAAACTACAACTCTCCCTTTGCCGAAGCTGCGCCAGTAAGCGATCGCCCGGTTTGTTTTCTCGAAGCAGGCATTCTCAGCGCTTTTTTTAGCCAACTTACCGGGAAACAACTGCATTGCGTGCAAACTTCCTGCGAATCTTTGGGCGCTGATTGTAACTACTTTATTTTAGGCTTGAGCGATCGCCTCAAAGCGGTAGAAGGATGGTTATCGGAAAATCAAGACCATCAAACCATTGTCGAACGCCTAAAAACCAGTAAAGCTGCTTATTAATCTTTTCATCAAGCTCAAAAAACATGGCTAAAACCATTAAGTTAGAACCAATTTCTCAAGAAACCGTTGTCCAAACTAATGCCAACATTCTCTCGGCGCTACTCGACAACGAACTAGATATTTTGCATGATTGCAACGGTCGCGGGATGTGTTCTACCTGTCACGTTTACATCAAAAGCGGGATGGAGAGCCTTTCACCAATGAACCGCCGCGAACAAAGGACGTTAGAAGTAATTACCACCACTAACACCAATTCTCGCCTTGCTTGTCAAGCAAGAGTTATGGGTGAAGGGGTAGTAGTGGAATTACCAACCGGAACTTATGTAACGGCGATTACAGATACGGAGTCTTTAATTGGTACTCGCGCCGAGCAAAATATCTTACACCCTATTACCAGCAAAGTTTTAGTCGAAGCTGGCAAATTAATTACGCGCTCGATGATTAGTCAGCTTAACGATACTCGTTCTCAAGTTAGCGATTACCTTGCTCGTACCACCGATACTTAAAATCCACTAATTACCAAAATGTTAAAACAACTAGCCCGTCTAAGCAACGAAACCGAAGGACGTTACGCCTCTAGTGCCGAACTCCAATTTATCAAAGACTATATTGAGTCGGTAGATACGCGCATTAGTGCTTACGAAAAAATTCAAGTTGCCGAAGCCGAAATTGTTAGCAAAGTAGCAGAAGCTAGAAGTGCGGCAGAACCTGAATTGTTTGCCAAGGTTTCCCAAGTTGACGGTACTTCGGTATGTCAGCGCGACTTTACTAATATTTTGCGCCACTCTGCTTCGGCTTTATTATTTGACGATCGCGATCGGATGCCGGAAAACTTTTTACTTTGGTACAAAACCATTGTGCGGACTTTTAGCTACGATCGCGCTGCGGGTGTAACTTATAAGCTTATTCAAGAGGTAGCCCAAGATTACCTTACTCCTGAAGAAACAGCTTTATTCAATCCAATTTTACAACTCAACCAAGTTGTCCTTGGTTGAAAAGTTTTGTCGCCATTTATTTATAGGAGATACTTTAACGTTATGCAATCAAACTTAAATACAAAAGATCGCGCTTGGCTAGACATGGTAGAAACCGTCTCTGTAGTTGGTTCTATTGGTGGTTCTATCGCCTCTATTTTTATCAACCAGGCGGCTTTGGCTGCGATACCTTTATCTATTACCGTTATGCTGAATTTGGTAAATCGCAGATCAATGTTAGAAGCGGCAGCTAAGAATAATTCTAGTGCGATCGCCCAAATTATGCCCGCAGTGGAGACAAATAGCCAGCAACTCAGCCAATTACAGCAGCAAGTTAAAAGTGATGTTCAAGAACATTCCCAGCAACTCCAAAGTGCCATACTTCAAGCGCAAAACGAAACTCAAGACAAACTTACAGCTATTGACTTACAGCTAACCCAATCAAATAGGGATTTTAGCCAACTTAAAAGCGATAGCCAAGAATACACCGAGATATTGCAAACAAATCAGCTAGCGATCGCCGAACTATTGCAAAGTAAAGCTGAAGCTCAAATTATTGTTGATTCTGTAGCCGCACAACTGGCAGAAATCCAAGAGATTATTCCTAGCTTAATTGAAGGCAACAGTAACTTGATGGAGTATGCCAAACTTCAAACCTTGTATGAGGAGCAAATGGAAATTGTCAGAAAAGTAGGTTATTTGCGAGAAATTGATACTTCTACTCAAGCAATTAGGATTACTCCCTACGATCCTGATGCTTACTACAAGCGAGGTGTTAGCTACCAAGCACTAGGAGACACTCAAGGCAGCATTGGCGACTTTACCGAAGCTATCAAACTCAACCCTAGCCATGCTTCAGCTTATTACAGTCGTGGTTTGGCTCATATTGAGCTAGGTAACAAAAAAAGAGCCGTTCAAGATTTACGAGAAGCTGCCAAACTATTTTTTGATATTGGAGATATTACCAGCTACCAAAAGGCAAAAGATGCTAGTAAGCAGATTCACGAGCTACATTCATCGGTTAGCAATGAAGAAGATAGCCAACAAGTTGCTGTTGGTAGCCTATTTGCCTAAGCCTTGCTGGTGAAGCGTAGTTTTATTTACCTTCAGTGCAAATTATTACGTTTCATCAGTAACCCAATTTAGTATGAACAACGAACCTAGTAAATACAAACAACCCGAATCTAAATATTGCAATTTAGAGCTAGTAGGACAAGGACAATTTGGGCGGGTTTTTCGAGCTACTCATAAAATAAGCGGACAAGTAGTTGCGCTTAAAGAATTAGAAAAAACTCGCTTCCCCACTGCGAAGTTTTTACGAGAAATACACTTTTTGCTTAGTTTACAGCATCCTAATGTTGTTACTTTTCAAGGTTTAGAACATACCTCAACTGGCAGGTATTTAGTCATGGATTATTGTGAGGGAGGTAATTTACGCAGTTTAATGAACTTGGAAGGAAAACTGAGTTTATCTTTGAGCTTAAAGTTGGTTATTGATATTCTTGCCGGATTGGATCATATTCATAGCTGCAAGATTATTCACCGAGATATTAAACCAGAAAATATTTTGCTCAGTGTAGATACCACAGGTTGGATAGCTCGTGTTTCTGACTTTGGGATGTCTCGGCTCAATCACGAACTTTGCTCCGATAAGCAGGACGATTGTGCGGGTTCTCCTGCTTATATGGCTCCAGAGCGCTTTTATGGTCAGTATTCGCCAGCTTCTGACATCTATGCTGTGGGGGTCTTACTGTTTGAGTTAGTAGTAGGTTTGCGTCCCTTTTCTGGCTTACCTGGCGAACTATTGAAAGCTCATATAAATCAAGCATTGATACTTCCAGAAACCGTGCCTTTTTTGTTGCGCTCTACTATTACTAAAGCTATGCAAAAGCTACCATCTCATCGCTTTAAGTCGGCAATAGAAATGTTAAAATCTGTACAATTGGCGGCGCAAGTAGAAGTAACAAATACTAGCTTGACTCCAACAAAATCTCTATTTGATTTAACTTTTTCTAGTATAGAAATCGGCTAGTTTTAAATTATGTTGTCTATAGAGTTTTTTATTTTAATATACATTAACTAAATGCTGGTACGTCTGGCTACCAAAAATATGAATTTATCTTTTTCAACTTGTTATTATATCCGCAAAATACTTTTACAAAATTCTAAAGATTTGCAATGGACAATAGAGCAAAATAATGGTTTTTGCATGAATTCTTCTGAAAATTTAAAGCAACTTTTAGATAGTGTATATTTGGAAGACATTTTAGAACAGCTTTTACAACGGTTATATAGTGAAGAACACGAAGTGAGCATCAAAATACAGCAACTAGAAGCTTTGTGTTTAGCTCACCAAAAAATTGTCGAAAAAACCCTTGTCCAATCCCAAGAACTACTAAATATCCAACAGCAAATATTTTTGCTTTTAGGTTTTAAAAGAATTGAAGTTAAAATTGCCGAAATAGTTAATGCTGCTAACCAGCTTAGTAAATATAGTAGCAACTACTTAGGAACAAAACTAACTATAAATAATTGGCAATCAAATCGCCCTGGTACTGATTGGCTAAACAATTTTTTTGTTGATTCCTCGGCAAAATTTACTTTTTCGGGGACAATAGCTGAAGAAGTAGAAAGTTTTGAACAACTGCAATGGATACATAAGTGGGTTACAGCTTTTGTTGAACAACACACTAAAACTTTTCGGGATTTCCCTCAAACTATTGAGCAAAAAAAACTGGGTGAAGTAAAAAAAGGTTTACTATTAAATCGTGTTGGTGCTTACTCGGCTTGGTTAAATGTAGATACAAGACCGATACCAAAAACCCTTGTTTTTTAAATAGTGATTAAATTGCCGCCTGAGTTTCGATCCGACGGCGGCTAAATCCCAAAACGCGGCGCTAAAGCTAGTTCGCAATTATTTATTGCAGGAAAATCAATTTTATATCTCTCAAATAAATAATCATAGCGAAGCGCTATTATTTCGGTTCTATGGTCAAGAAATAGCGTTGCAGTCAGGAATGGGAGTAAGTACAAATATTAAAGTGCGATCGCGAACATTAATGAGTATCTTTACTGACTTATTTGCTAAAAACGCTAAAAACTTTAAGTTTATTCACTAACAATTACCAATCCACAAATTTATGGACTGGTAATGATTACGGTGTGGGAGCAGGATTCACGGCGGGTGGTGACGCGGGGAGTTCTTGCAAAGTAGAACGAATGCGAGGAGCCGCTAACAATTTTTTGGTATCGTCTAGTAACCGAGTTCCCCACAGGTTTTGTTTGAGAAACTCCAAATCGCCGTAGCGACTATCTATTTTTAAAGCCGCAACTCCTGCGGCTAAACCGCGCTGCAAGTCGCCTTGAGCGTAAAGAGCTACAGCTATAGCTAGTTGAGGTTCGGCGGCTTGCTTATCAATTTTTAGGGCATTTTGCCAAGAAGCGATCGCCCCTGGAGTATCTCCTTGCTCGTACTTGATCAAACCGATATTATTAATTGCTGGCCAAAATTTTTTATTTCCGGCTACGGCTTTATCATATTGAGAAATTGCCTCCGCCAAACGATTGAGCTTGTAGTAAGAATTACCCAAATCAAACAAAGCCTCTGGATCGTTGGGCTTGAGTGTTAAGCCTGCTAAGATATTGTCCACCGCCGCTTGGTACTGTTCTTGTCCAAAATTTGCCGAACCTAAAGCAAACAAAATTGCTGGATTTTTGGGATCTAAAGATTTTGCTTGTTGTAAAGGAGCAACAGCTTCGGTGAACTTATTGGTTTGCAAATACAAACCACCTAATAACAGCCACGATTGGTAACTTTTGGGTGCTAATTGAGTTGCTAATCTTGCTCGTGGTAAAGCTAATTCGTATTGTTGAAACTGTGCTAATTGCGCTGCTTCTTGGGCTAAACTTAAGCCTTGCTTTTCTAATTCTGCGCTATTGAGTTGCACGTTATAGGGAATAAGAGCTTGTCCGTTTGCTGGTAAACTTACTCCCCAACCACCAATCATAACCAGTAATGATAACCAATAATTCCGATTCGGCACAAAAACGCCTCAACCAACTTTAGTAAATATTTTGATCTTTATAGGGATTATGACACTAAATTATGCCGATTAAGCGTAACACTTCTTTGTATACTCACATTATTTACGGCAACGAGCCGGAACTAATTGCTCTATTCAAACTTGCCAAAGCTCGGTTGTAGTTTAAAATCGCCGTGACTCGATTCCCTTCTGCTTGAGTTAGGCTGTCTTCTGCATCAATTACTTCTGTTTGAATACCTACCCCAGCTTGAAAACGTAACCTTGCTAAACGCAAAGCTTCTCGTGCTTGCTCCAAACCAACAGAGGCAGTTTGAATATTAGCTAAGTTTGATTGCAAAGTGCTATAAGCTTGTTCTACCTCAAATCTTATTAGGTTACGAGTATCGGCAAAATTTGTTTCGGCGATCGCAATATTAGCCTCTTGCGCTCTAGCACTAGCTCTAGCTGCACCGCCATCGTACAAATTCCAACTTAGATTTGCGCCTATGGAGTAGTCATCGCCAAAACTTTCATCATCGTTAAAAGTATCGCTAATGTTGTAATTGGTGCTAACAGCAACTCTAGGTCTAATACCCGCCAAGGCAATCCGCCGATTTTGTTCGCTAATATTGCGTTGGACTAACTGTTGTTGTAGTTCTGCGCGATTTTGAAAAGCTGCAATGATGCTGTCTTCCAACGCTAAATTCCAAACCCCGGCAATTTCTACAGGATCTGAGGCGATCGCATTGGCGACTTGAGCTAAACTCAGACGATTTACCAACTGACGACGAGCAACTTGTTGGTCGCTTAACGCATTTGTCAACTCTTGATTGGCATTGGCAAGTTGCACTTGCGATTGCAAAACATCGAACCGAGTCCCTACTCCTGCTAGTTCTCGCGCCTGAGCATCGCGTAAACTAGCCTCGGCATTGGTAACGGCGGCTCTGTTAATGCGTACTTGTTCGTCTGCTTGTTGTAAGTCGTAGTAATCGTTAGATACATCTAAGCGTAGTTGCTCGGTTAAGCGTTCTACGTCTAATTGGTCGAAGCGTAGTTGTTCTTCGGCGGCTCGGATGCGGGCAGTTCTAGCCCCGGCGGTATAAACGTTATAACTTAGTTCTACCGTGCCACTTAAAGCGGTAGAACTCCCGGTATTATTTTGGTTGAGTTGGTTGAGTAATGGCGATAGTTGATCGTTGCTATTATCGGCGCTAAATACGTTGCTTCCGGTAGCATTTAACCCACTTTGGATAGTTAAAGCTGGATACTCCTCGGCTTGGGCTTCTCGCACGCTGGCGCGACTGCGTTCTAGAGTCAGCAAAGCAACTTGCAACTGTCGATTGTTGCGCCGTGCTAATTCCAATGCCTGTTGCAAGCTAATTCCTTCAGTGGCTTCTAGTCGCACTTCTTCCGGCTTAGTTGGAAATTGTAGCGGATTTGGACTAGGGTTAAGTTTGCTTGGGGCGGGAGTGTTGCGAGGCGAAAGCTCTGTAGTGGGGGGATTTGGCGATCGCAAATTTTGGGGAAATCCTGGGCTATTAGTGGGGGAATTTGGCGATCGCAAATTTTGGGGAAATCCCGGTGTATTTCTATTTGGCGATCGCGTTTGCGCTATGGTTGATTCTCGTACTTGTTTGATTTTCTGCCAAGAATTGCCCGCCTCCAGTTTAATAGTTTGAGGCTTGTTAGAAATGCCTTCACCCTTACCAGCCAATACCTGATTAGCCCGCACCGACTGATTCACCAATCCAACTACGGTAATAGCTAAACAAAAGCTATTAAATATTTGTCTCACCACTTCTCCTCACCTCAAAATCTTCTATGTCACAAATTACTCTAATTACTGATATGGTGCTAATTTTTTGGCAACATAGAATTTATAGAGCTTTATAAAGAACGCTTCTCAATTACTTTATAAGCATTACTAGCCTTGCGTAAAGAGATTTGTTTAATTAAGCTTCGCGTACTAAGTAAATTGTATACTTATTTATACAATATGCAATGAGGGAGCAAAAACATCGATATTTTTCTAACATTGATCTTAGATAGCCATACAAAGTAAAAGGCAATTAATAACTTTAAGTAGCCGCCAACTTTTATTAATTGATTTACGAGCTTTGCATTTTAGACTACTTTAAACCTCCAGAACGGATAATACTAAAAATTAGCCACAAGCCCAATAAACTAGCAGCAGCAAACAAGACGCTACTTGGTAAAGACAAATCCGTTGTTTGCGCCTTACTAGAAATAATTGCCGCTCCCATAATCAGCGAACCTACCAAAATACTAAAAGACAGGCGATTAGCCGAATCATCCAAGCTACGACGCAGCCCATCAAGCCCGCGCAACGATATATTCCACTGTAAAGTTTCAGAAGTTACCCGATCTAATAATAATTCAATGTGTCGTGGTGACTGGAGAGACAAACTTTTAATATCTAAGGCAGTTCTGAGCAGCGATTGGAGAGGATTCGCGCCTAATAATTGTCTCCTAAATAAATCGGTAATTAATGGTTTAATTTCATCTAATAAATTTACCTCAGGGTTGAATTTACGGGTGACCCCTTCTAAATTGGCTAAGGTTTTAGCGTACAAACCCAAATTACTAGGGAGGCGAATTTTATTGTTTCGAGCAACTTGTAAAACTTCGTAAAATACCTGACTAAAATTAATTTGGGAAAGACTCAAATTGTGGTATCTTCGCAACATTCGGTCGTAGTCATTTTCCAAACGTGATAAGATTACAGGTTGAGCCGAATCTGCCAATTGTAATGTTAGCTGGCTGCAACGTTGAGCATCAAGATCGACGATTGCTAACAACATTTCGGTTAAAATCTGCTGAGTGCGCGGGTCTAATCTGCCAACCATACCGCAGTCTAATAGAGCTACGCGTCCATCTTTGAGATAAAATAAATTGCCTGGGTGGGGGTCAGCGTGGAAAAAGCCATCAATATATACTTGCTGAAAAAAGCAACGAAATAGTAAAGAAGTAATTTGTCCGCGTTCAATACTAGAATCAATGCCATCGCGATCGCTATTTAATGTCGCCGATAGTAAAGGCCCTCCGTCTAACCACTCCATCACCATGATTTTTTCGGTAGTCAAAGACCAGAAAATCTCTGCTACCACCAAGCGTTTTGAGTCAAACCAGCGACTATCTGCCAAATTTTTCCGCAATTGGTCAGTAAAGCTTGCTTCGCGTTTAAAATCTAACTCTGCTTGCAAAGCTGTGGCAAATTCTTCAGCTAAGGAATCCACCTCGTAACTTTGCCCAAATTCAGTACGAGCAACCAAATCGGCTACACCGCGAATTAGGGCAATATCTTGAGCAACGGTAAGATCGATCCCCGGACGCTGCACTTTTACCGCCACTTCCCGACCATCGGTCAAAGTAGCGCGATGAGTTTGAGCAATTGAACCCGCCGCTACGGGAATAGCACTAAAACTAGAAAAAGTTTCATCCATTGGCTGAGTTAATTGTTGGCGCAATAGCACTTCAATATCTGCCCAAGGTACGGCGGGTACTTCGTCTTGAAGGGTTGACAGTTCATCAATATAAGCTGCGGGCAACAAATCCGGGCGCGTACTTAATAGTTGACCCAGCTTGACATAAACCGGGCCCAAATCTATCAAAATATTCCGCAATACCGCCGGAGTGGGCAGTTGGGGTTCGTCGGCTTTGCCACCAGTCAAAAGGCGGCGCATATAGTCCCAGCCATTGCGTAGGACAACTTCAATAATTTCACGTTGACGGGAAGTAGTTTGAGTTAAAAACACAAGTTGAGTTAAATAAAAGAAACAGTAGTTTTGAAAAGAAACTTACTAGGGACAAGTCAAACTATAACTAAAACAGTGCTGTAAGCCTGTTTCTAGCTAAGGGCGATCGCCTATCAAGATTGTTTGGTTGTAGCTTAAAAAGCCCTTTTAGTGCCTCTGTCAAGAGATTTATAATAAGTCTCTAAATTTTGGATCGCTCTCAAGCTTTTTCAAAACTTGTTTAATCTCTTGGGTGCGGTCTTTTTTGACAATTAAAGTCACATTGCGATCGCGTACTATTACCAAATCCTCTAGACCAATAGTCACAATTACCTCATTTTCATCGGTCGAGTACAGTAACGAGCCTGTGGTATCTAACCCTACGTGACTTGCAACTTCTACATTGGGTGCATCAGTTTTTAATAACCGCTCAATGGCGTTCCAATCGCCCAAATCGTCCCAGGCAAAGTCTACAGGCAATACATAGGCTAGTTTGGTTTTTTCCATCAAAGCGTAGTCAATACTAATTTTAGGTAAATTGGCATAAGCCGCCGCGCCTTGAGCAGCAATGGGTTTGATAATTTCGGGAGCGTGGGTATAAAGTTCATTGATAACTACCCCAGCTTTAAAAATAAACATCCCGCTATTCCAGCTAAAGCGCCCAGTAGCAATAAATGATTCGGCACTTTGGCGATCGGGCTTTTCGGTAAAACGATTGACGCGGTAAACAGGTAAGCCGCCAAAAGTCCCAGTTTGTTCCCCTTGCTCAATGTAACCGTAGCCTGTAGAGGGGTAAGTTGGCTTTACTCCTAAAGTGGCGATCGCTTCTTGGGTTGCCGCTAATTCTATCGCCGAGCGTAAAGTCTGTTGAAAACTAAGCGGATCTTCAATCCAAGGATCTGCCGGAAAAAAGCCGACAATTGCATCTTCTCCGTAACGTTTGGCAATTTCTAAAGTCGTCCAAGTAACGGCGGGAGCGGTGTCTTTGCCTTCGGGTTCGGCTAGGATATTCTCTTTGGGTAATTGCGGGAGTTGCTCCAGTACTCCTTCAGCTAAGGCACTAGACGTTACCACCCATAGCTTATCCCAGCCATCAGCCAGGGGTAGCAAGCGCTCGGCGGTGGCTTGGAGTAAACTTTTGCCGCTCCCATCCAAACTTAAAAATTGCTTGGGGCGATGCTTGCGACTGAGTGGCCAAAAACGTTCGCCTTTACCACCAGCTAAAATTACCGGAATCAAAGAGCTAGTCATAGTTAATTTATTGCCACGATTTGCAAGGATAGTTTACTTTACAAGTGGCAATATTAACAGCTTGCATTACTATACCTGTAGTGCGATCGCCAAGTTGGGGAGAATAGTTGTGGTTAAGGGAGTTCAGAGAACATACAATTCATCGGTGCGTTATGCTCAAAACAATTTCCGCGATCGCCAAGTGGTCAAACGCAGCTTAGGAACATTGCGCTATCGTCTATTGCTAATTTGGCGCAAAAATCCGTTGCTATCTTGGACTTGTTTAACTACCTTGTGCGTGTTGCTAGGAGCAAATACGGCTTTATTTGCCCCAATATGGAGCGATCGCCCGATTTTAAGTCAAGAGCAGCAATTGGCAGAATTATTAAACAAACAAGGTAATAAATCTGTATTGTTTGCCAATTCGTACCAAATAGCCCGACCAGTAAATATTTTAGTCTTGGGAATCGATCCGGTGGCGGAGATGAAAAGCGATTTTGCTAAGTCAGACATGACGGCAAATAGCGACGCAATGCTGTTGTTGCGGGTAAATCCAACCACTCAGTTAATTAAAGTTCTATCAATTCCCCGCTCTAGTATGGTAGTTTTGCCAGAAATAGGCTTAGGACAAATAACTCTAGCAAATGCTAGTGGTGCAGCTACAGCAACGCGGGTAGTAAGTAAAAGTTTAAATAATGTGCCAATTGACCGCTATCTTCGTATCCGCCCTCATGGATTGCGAGAATTGGTAAATGCTTTAGGCGGTATCGAAGTATTTGTGCCGCAATCAATGTCTTATCAAGATGCTAGTCAAAAGTTAATAATCAATCTAGAAAAAGGCTGGCAAACTTTAAATGGCGACGAGGCTCAACAATTTGCTCGATTTCAAGACAAGGAAAATGGCGATTTAGGACGGGTACAAAGACAGCAATTGCTAATTAAAGCTTTAAAAAATCGGTTGACAAATCCAGCAATTATCGTCCGCTTGCCTCAAATTGTTAGTATTGTCCAAAACTATGTAGATACTAACCTTAGTCCAGAGGAAATGCTAACTTTAGCAACTTTTGGCGCTAGATTAGATGCTCAAAATCTGCAATTGCTTATGCTACCAGGTAATCTTAGTTCGTTAAGCTTAGATCCTAGTAGTTATTGGCTCGACCCAGGCGGTCAAGATCGAGTGATGAGCGAGTATTTTGGGGCAAAAGTTCTGAGTACGCCCAAAGCGCGATCGCTCTCTACGATAAAAATTGCCGTCCAAAATGCGTCAGGTCAACCGAGTTTAAGCGATCGCGTTACAGATAAACTCAAGGCTCAAGGCTTAGAAAATGTTTATATAACTTCTGATTGGCAAGACCAATTAGCGCAAACAGAAATTGTTGTCCAGCGCGGCGACTTGAAAGCGGCTACCGAGCTACAAAAAGTTTTAGGTTTAGGTAAAGTTGAAGTAGAAGCTACGGGGGATCTTGATTCTTATTTAACCCTGCGTTTGGGTAAAGATTGGCACGATAACTAAATAGATTTGTTGTCTTACTCAAATAGGTATTTGTTCGATACGTCTATTTAGGCAAAATAACTTAGGAATTGGGAATTGGGAATTGGGAATTGGGAATTGGGAAGAAAATCATCATACTTTCAGCAATGCCAATAACTTTTTAAAAAGGGGTCTTTAATAGATTTTCTGTTGCTGTTTTAAAAATGCTAACCCTTCAAAAGCGATCGCTTCTGGAGTTGAAGCCAAGTCGCGCCAAGTCCGGGTAGCCGCAGCTAACTGTGGATCTTTGAAGTTAAAGCTTTCAATCACTATCCAGCGATCGTACTCAATTTTGTGCAAAACGGCAAAAATACCTTGCCAATCAATGTGACCAGTTCCAGGAATACCGCGATCGTTTTCGCAAACATGAACGTGCTTTACGTATTCCTTGGCGTTAAAAATCGCCTCCGCAATATTCTTTTCTTCAATGTTGGCGTGAAAAACATCCGCTAATAGACCAATATTAGGGTGATTGACCGCTTGGCAAAGTTCCACCCCATCATTAAGAGTATTTAAAAAGTAAGTTTGGTAACGATTGAGGGGTTCTATTGCTAATTGAACTCCATGCTGTACAAGGGTTTCCCCCAATTGCTGCAATCCTTCAATGGCAAACTGCCACTCTTTTTGGGTGCGACGGCGATCGCAAAAATAGCCAATGGGTGCAACTAGCGGGCCGACAAGGGTTGTTGCACCTAGGGTTACAGCTATTTCCACCGCCTGCTTTATAAAAGATATAGTTCGTTGTCGCACCCCAAAATCATCATCAATCAAGCTCAAACCCGCCGTCAATCCACAACAAAGGGTACACTCTAGACCATTATTTCTCAATTGTTCGCCAATCTTAGCCGCCGGAAAGTCATCAAATTGATACCGGGCAATTTCTACGCCGTCAAAGCCTTGCTCTTTAATTTGGGGCAAAATAGCGGCGTTTGATAGATCGAACGTCTTTGTCCACAAAAATGTATGAACGCCAAACTTCATTGCTAGAACTCTCTTTAGATTAAACTTATCGGGGTTTTGCTTGACCAAAAAAAGCCAGCAGTTGTGCGGTCAAATAGTCGGGACATTCTTCGCTGATGTAGTGACCGCAACCTTCAACTATGCCACCAGTAACGTTTTGGGCTACCAATTGCATAGTTTGTAGCATTTTCATTCCTACAGCTTTTTCGCCGCCTAAAGCCAGGACAGGCATTTTTAGCTTCGTTTTGGCGTACTCTTGGTTTTGAAGGCGATCGCAAAAAAAGGCGCGGTAGTAAGCAAATCCAGCTTGCATCGCTCCCGGTGCAGAGTAGCAACGCACATATTCATCAATATCAGCTTCACTAATTGCCCCAGAAACCACTGATTTATTTTTGAAAAACCAGGATAAATAAAGCTTTTCTCGTCCCGCCGTCAACATTTCTGGGAGATCGGGAACAGCATGGAAAACAAACTGCCAAGTTTTAGAATCGGGTGATAATTGAAATGCCTCGTCCGGTGAGATCCCAGGAATAGCCGCATCAAGAACAACCAACTGCGCGACATTCTCAGGGTAAGCCGCAGCATAGGCATAAGCTACCCAAGTACCAACATCGTGACCTACTAAAAAAATGTGTTCAAAGTTTAGGTAATCAACTAAGCCATAAATGTCTTTAGCAACCGTTTGGGTATCATAACCGTCTGCTGGTCGGTCAGAGTCCCCCAGTCCGCGCATATCAACCGCAATAACTGTGTAATGCTCTGCCAGCATCGGCATAATATAACGCCAGGCATACCATGTTTGCGGCCATCCTGCTAATAAAACAACGGGTTCGCCTTGTCCTCCCCTAACATAATGCAAATTAACACCATTAATATTTGCTGTGTGATGAGTAAATTTACTGGCATCTGTATCAATTAATGTTGCATTCATGGGGTGTTTTTTCCTTATTTATTAGCTTTTTTCTAGCTCACTTCAACTAGCAGAGCGATCGCCTATTGTGTAAAGTATTTACGCATCCATTGAAAGCAAAAGCCACCTAAAGTTAGTCCCGCAGCACCTACTAAGCCGACTGGTGGGGGTGCGGGTAATGGTAATTTCAGCCATTCAAAAATCACACCAACAACCCAACCTGCAACTAAAGCGAGGATAATTTCTTTCATTTATTTTTACTATCTATCGTCAATATATTAAAGTTGTTAAACGCCAGCTATAGTTGTTTTGTTTCCTTAACCTCATGAATTTTAATAGTTGGCTCTCCCTCAATCATTCCTGAAAACTTTTGCATAAAGTCTTGAAAGTGTAGGGTTTGAAAATGTTTGTCGATTGCTGCTTGCGCCTGCCATTCTTCAAAAAATAAAAAACAATTTTTGTTGCTGCTATCTTCGTATAGGTTGTAACTAATGCAACCTGCTTCCGCTCTAGACGGTGCAAACATACTGTGAGCAAGTTGGATTAGTTCTTCCCTTTTATCTGCTTTAGCTCTAAAATTTCCTGTTATCAAATACATAAAAAATCCTTCCCATTTATAGGCTTAAAAACTTCTAAATATTGTGGGCAAAGCTGGCTTTTAATTCTACAGCTTGCCCTTATAAAATGACGATTCAGTAATATAAACGAGCTATTTACAACTAACTACACCGTCCTTTGTTTGTCTTCCTTTAACATCAGGAGATAGTAAAGCTAATAACTCTTTAGCGTGGTTATCCCCCGTAGGAAATTTGTAGTCTGTAGAGTTTACATATTGGTAAAAGTCGGAACTTTGATTAATTCCGTATTTAGTCCCTTGAGATACAAATAAAGCTTTGTTTTTTGGATCGATTGCTGGTGGATTCGCTGGGTCTGGCAAAGGTTGACCTACTTCTTTGAAATAGTTAGTAATTCCTACTTTTGCATCATCTGGTGTCCAAATAAAAACTAGCTTCTGGGGCTTTTTGGTATTATTTACAAATCCGTGAACGTAGTATCTAGGCCCATAAAATAAGCTACGACGAGTAGTTTTAACCATATGTAGAAGTTCTTTGGGTGCATTGAGTCCTGGAACTACATTTAGATCGGGAAATGTATTGCTACCCATTTCTAAAGTCAATCCTCCCTTGGGGAAGTAAAACCACTCGTCGGTATAGTGGTGAATATGAGGTAGTGGCCCACCACCTGGGGGAACTGTAGCTTCCGCCATTACATATTTACCGCAAGTTGTTGCCCCAGTTTTTACAAAAGTAAATCTCTCTCCTGCTGGACCTAATATATGTAGAGGATTTTTATCAGCTATTACTTTGGGAAATTTAAACTTTGGCGTGGCAAAACTACCGTTTGCCATCACTAATATTAATGTAAAAGCTAATACTAAAACAATAAAAAATCTGGATTTAGTTACAGCTATTTTCATAGTTAATCGTCTCCTTATAATGCTTAAAGTTTTAATATTTTTTTGAATGTATACAACTAAACTAATACCTATTTTTTAGCTTAAGTTTGTAAAGGTATGTTAAAGCTTTGAGTAGTTAATTAAAAGCTTTGGAAGTAACTTTCATAAATAGTATTAGAATATTTTGTAAAATCTACTACTGTATATTTACTGAGATTTGAAACAGAAAAAAATAAGTTGCCGTGAATTTACTGGTTGTTATAAATAAAAGTAAATTTACGATGTTAGCTAACGATTATTTTGCAAGCGATCGCTCTAGGATCGTGAAGTAATAACTTAAAGGAGTTGTTATTTTTGCAATCCATCGCCCAACAGTTGAGAATCCAAATGAACAAAGCGATATCACGCCGTAGGTTTATAGCGATCGCAACGGCAACAACTACAAGTAGTTTGGCGATCGCGAGCAAAGCGCAAGCATCGGCACAATTTCACTGCAAACAATTTCACAATCAGCCCAAAGACAGCCCCTTACACAAGTCTTTAGTAGCTATGTGGGCAGCAGTCAAAACCGAAACTGGAGGACGATTTCAGGTACAAACCTTCGCGCAAAATAACAATATTCCTGGTAGCGATCCCCAAGCTCTAAAAATGCTCGTTGCGGGGGAACTAGAATTTTTTACATTATGGGGTGCAATACTCGGCGCGGTAGTCCCGGTAGCTGAAATCCAGGCATTGCCGTTTATATTCAAGAACCGTCAGCAAGTATTTAGCGTAATGGATGGTAAGTTGGGCGACTACTTACGCCAAGAAATGGCGCTTAAAGGGATTTATGGATTTCCCCAGGGGTGTTTTGAGAATGGCTATCGTCAAATCTCTACTAGCACCAAACCAATTAGTGACGCGGCGGATCTAGTAGGTTTGAAAATTCGTACACCTAGCTCTCAACTATTTAACGACTTTTTTTGCTCATTAGGGGCTGAACCAAAAACAATTAATTTTGAGCAGTTATACGGAGCGTTAAAAGATCGAGTCGTAGACGGACAAGATAACCCCATAAATGTCATCGAAACAAACAAGTTTTACGAAGTACAGAAGTACATGAGTATTACAAATCATATGTGGTCTGGGTTTAATCTGCTGGCAAATCTCCAATTTTGGCAAACTGTTCCTAGGGACATTCAAGAAATTATCCAGCGCAACGTTGTTAAGTATGTAGCCCGCCAGCGCGACGAAGTAAATTTGTTAAATCAACAACTAACACGCAAACTAACTACACGCGGCATGATTTTTGCCCAGACAGATACAACAAGCTTTCGCAGTCAACTAGCACCATTTTACGCCCGTTGGCGGCAGCATTTTGGGTCAACGGCTTGGAGTTTACTGGAAACGCAAGTAGGCTTGATTGGCTGATTTGAAAATCAATAATCAATTAATTACTTAATTAAAGGCGATCGCCCAAATATGTTTAAACTTTGTCAAACTTTAATGGTTAGTGCGATCGCCTTCGTGTCGATTGCGGAGATAAACCTAGCAGATTTGAGATTTGGGCAAAATCCCGCCATTAGCCAATTAAGTAGTTCAAACGCGATCGCCCAAAAGCTTGTCGAAAAAGCTAGTTTTAAAGCTCATCAGAGCGCAGTAATGCGGCTTAACTACAGTCCCAACGGTCAGCAGCTAGTTACAGCATCTCAAGATGGTACTAGCAGGTTATGGTCGCTTTCTGGGCAGCAATTAGCGCAGTGTATTGGGCATCAACGTCCAGTTTTTAGCGCTAATTTTAGTCCCAACGGTCAGCAAATTATTACGGCGGGCTACGATGGGACAGCAAGATTATGGAATCTTTCCGGGCAGCAAACAGCCAAGTTTGACAAACATTTAGCCGCCGTTGTCAGCGCTAGTTTTAGCCCAGACAGTAAGCTGATTGTCACAAGTTCCGATGATGGGACAGCAAGGTTATGGGATCTTTCGGGGCGACAACTAACTACAGTTGTTAGTCAAGGTGTAGTGAGAAACGTAGTTTTTAGTCCTAATGGCAAAACCATCGCTACAACCTCTGATGATGGCAGCGTCAGTATATGGAAGCTTTCGGGGCAATTGGTGCGGAAGTTTAACACCCGTCAAGGACGGCTCAACAGTATTAGTTTTAGTCCTGATGGGAAAGTAATCGCAACGGCGGGTTTTGATGGGACGGCTAGGTTATGGGATCTTTTGGGGCAACAACTAATAGTATTTAAGCATGGCGGCGGCTGGGTTAATGGCGTAAGTTTTAGCTCGGACAGTAAGCTAATTGCCACAGTTGCCGATGATGGGATAGCTAGAGTTTGGCATCGCTCAGGAAAACTATTAGCCGTTTTTGATAGCCATCAAGGTAGACTTAGCAGCGTAAGTTTTAGCCCCATCACTGGGCAAATTACGATCGCTGGCATTGATGGTACAGTCAAGTTGTTAGACCTACTTTAAAAATCATAAGTGAACGTTGTAGGGGCGCAAGGCATTGCGCCCCTACGGCTAATGTTTATAAATCAAATGCGATCGCTATAGCTAGGGTTTAGGCAAGTAAACGCATCGGTTTTTACTTAAATAACTACAGCCTAGTAATTAATCCATTTCCAGCGCTAAATTGCTACTGTAGGGCTATCTTTACCTGCTTGGGACTACCGTATGTTTTTAACTTTTGGGCGATCGCTAATATGTAGAGATGTCTTAAAAAAAGCTTTATTACGTTTGCTGGGTCTAATTCTAATTTTAAGTCTGGCTTGGTTATGGGTATTAATAGCGGCAAAACCAGCTTTAGCCCAAGATAATACAATTAATTACAACAATGCCAATTTACAAAACCGTGATTTTTCCCACACTAATTTAATTGGTGGGGTATTTGTCGCCGCAGAAATGCGAGGGGCAAATTTTCAAGGTGCAGATTTAACCAATGCAATTATGACCAAAGGTGTTTTACTGGGAGCAAATTTAGAAGGGGCGAACCTTTCGGGTGCATTAGTCGATCGCGTAACTTTGGATAATGCCAACTTAAAAAATGCTATTTTTACCGATGCAACCTTAACTCGTTCTCGGTTTTTTGATGCTGATATTACGGGCGCAGACTTTAGTAATGCTTTAATTGACAGGTATCAAATAAATTTATTGTGCGATCGCGCGACTGGAACAAATCCCGTTACAGGGATAACTACAACAGAGAGTCTAGGTTGCAAATAAGTTGCTAGAAGAAATTGTCTCCTCTAGCAACTATATAGACTGCTAATTACTTTTTGAAGTTTACATTTTTTAGTTGCTTACTCGCAGGCGACGAACCCGAACGGCTGCGCTCTAGCAACTGTCTAGCATCCGCACCAGGGTTGTAATTCCCAAAACTAGCTGTACTGCGTTCGCTATCATCAAGAATTTGGGGAGTAAGCAATACGATTACTTCTTGGCGTTGATTTTCTCTATTAGTGCTTCTAAATAATGCACCTAATAACGGAATATCACCCAAAATCGGCACTTTAGAAACTGTCGTGCGATCGGTGTCTTGAATAATTCCTGACAAAATCAAAGTTTGGTTGTCGCGCAGACGAATTAATCCTGAATTAAGACTTCGCTCCGAGACTAAAAATATTTGTCCGTTTGGAGTTTGCGCTGGCGCTTGAGGAGCGCGGACAACAGGCGCTACCGATAAAGAGATAAATCCATTATCATCAATCCGTTCGATGCGTACATTCAATGTCAGCCCCACATTTTCTTTATCAACGGTCAATGTCTCTCTAGAACCACCAGCATTGTCTGTAATAGTTCTGGTAATATTTCCTACTACTTCTTGAGTTAAGTTGACGTTGGCTGTTTGACCTTCTTGAACTATCAGTGTTGGATCGGTCAAAATTTTAGCATTTCCATTGACAACTTGAGTCCGTAATGTAGACAAAAACCGAGTAGGGTACTGAAATAGCTGTGGTGGACCAAAGGTAGTTGTCCCACCAGTTTGATTAGTTACACCAGGTGCTAAAGGGTTGGAATTTGTGCCAAAAGACGGGCGCGTGCCAGTAACATTATCATTGAAAGGAGCATCCGGACGAGAGTTTAAGAATGGACCAACAGTAATTCCAGTAGGAAAGGGAGCGGCGGTGATCGGTGGCGTTAGGACGCTAGAATCAAAAGTTCCTGTTGTAGGTGGGTTTGTTCCCCCAACATTGGCTCTAATTCTGCCACCATCACTAGAGAAAAAGCTATCGCCAATCCCGAAGGAAAAGCTATTACTGAAGTCTTCAGTAGCTAAAAGGTTCACGTCTACAATTTTGACGTTCATTGCTACTTGACGGCGACGGGAATCAAGTTGAATTAGTTGAGACGTAGCCACATCTATTTGCTTAGGCGAACCAATTAAAGTTACAGAATTAGTCCGCTCATCTCCTAGAGCCTGTAATCCGCGCAGTAGGGGGCTAGAGTCTTGAAATTCTATGCGTTGCAGTTCAATTCTTGTTTCTGTGCTGGTTTGGGTTTGAGTAGCGGGAGTTGCCGAACCACCCACAGGTACAGCATTAACACTGGTAATCGTTCTTTCCCTACTCACGGCGCTTTCTGCACCCATCCCGACCAAAAAGTTTAATGCTACCCCTACAGTTACTTGATTGAGCCTAAAGCTGCGTACCACTAAGTCGCGGGCTTGGTTGGGTAATCTTGTGCCTACAAAAATCGTCTGTCCTTCGCGGTTTGCTTGCAATCCACTCAAACGCAAAACATAGTTAAAAACGTCTTGTACCGATTCATTTTCAATATCTAAAGAAATTCTTGGCCCTTCACTACCAGCAACGGCCGCCGCCGGGTCGGTAGCCTGGTTTGGTTGCCCCGCCGCACCATTACTAAAAGCAAGGTTAAGTCCGGCGGCGCGGGCTAGGAGAGCTAAAACTTCTCTAACTGGGGCTTCTCTCAATACCAACCTGGGAACGCGCTCTGTTGTACCCAAATCGATTTGAGCGGCGGAAGAATCGGTATTGGAAATGGCAATATCACCGACTGGTGGAGCAATGGCTCTAGGGAGTACCGGGGAAGTTGCTCCTGATGTCGGTACTCCATCAATGGTCATATTGGGATTTGGAACCATTACCCCAGGAGTTTGGGCTGTAGTCGTCGGTGATGGGCTGGTTCTTGGAGTCGCGTTGCTAGTTGGTTGTGGAGTTAAACTTAGTGTAAATCCTTTATCGGTGCGATCGCTTATTTGACCGTTAGGGGCGCTGTTATTGCCCGTTACCACCACCCGTACACTGTTTGCGTCTAGCCGGTTAATTATTACTAAACCCACTCCTGGCGCGGGGTTTACTTGGCGAAAAGTATCTCCTTGAGGTAGCTGTAGTTGCGTGTTGATAATATCTGCAACAAAACTATTGCCTCGCTTACTGGTAAAAACTTGCGGACGCTTGCCTGTAGAGGTTTCTAAGACTAAATTTAGACCACTACTTGTTTGATTTAGTTTGATATTTGTAACTTTTGCTAGTTGAGCAAACCCAGGATGGGCTGCCATAAACACGACTGTTGCTCCCGCAACTATTGCACTACTACTAATCCAAGGATTTTTCACGTCTTCACACTTCACTAATTTATAAATATAGATATTTACTTGAAAATCAAATTAAGGATACTAAATTTAGTTATTTATTTAGATTTAATTCCTTAAACTTATGCTTATTTTCTGACTTTACTGGTGAGCAGTCAAAAATTACTATACTACCTTTTTTCTAAAAGTTTTTTGTATTTTCTACCCATCAAACTTATTCAAGAACCTATCTCTATCTCTAGGGAATATACAAGCGAGAATTTACGGATAACTTTACTTAATGTTCATTTAAAAAGTTATTTTTAGTAAGTAATTACACGCAAATATAGGTTCTAATAACTATGTAACTGTACAAAAGCTGTTACTAGATAAAGAAATATAAAACAGAACTATTGGCAAGATTGAGAGCCAAATAGTTCTGTATTGAAATGATCGCGCGATCGCGAACATATATTATTTAGGAGCAGCCGCAGCCGCCGCAGCCGCCGCAGCCGCCGCAGCTTCTTCGGGGGTGGCTGGGATTAGTGCTTGCAGTTTGAACGCTGTGTTGATGGAGGCTGGAGGCAATCGTCCAGTAGTCGGATCGACGGGTTCTTGCAGCAAAGTTGAGGTGTAGTCATTAACAATCAATAACGGTTGCAGGCGCTCCATGTTACGTAATATTGACTGTGTTTGCTCGTAATTTCCAGCAAAAGCAACAGTAATTATCCGGCGTTTTAACTTGCCGTTTACTTCTGAACCATAAGAGCTATCGGTGATTATTTCTGCGGCTTGATTTGCTGGTTCAAATTTTTGCAGCTTTGAAATTACCCCACCACTACTTGCGTTACCCGACTCTACTAAACGATTAATGTCTAGCAGTAAAGTATCCAAGGTCTTTTCGTTAGCAAATAGGGATAAAATTTCTGTTTGCTGTTGTTTGGCTTTAACTAAATCAGTTTTTAGGTTTTCGCCTTGCTTTATATTGGCTTGTCTTTGGGCAATCTGCGACTGCTTTAGATCGCGCTCTGCGGTTAATTCTCCGTACTTTTGCCCTACTGGTACAACGAAGCTATTGGCAAGGTAAGCAGCTAAACCGATTAAAAATCCTGCAATCAAAATGCCGCTAAGTTGTGGCGTTAGTTTGATGCCAAACAAAGTTGGAGAATTAGCTGCCGAGCCTTGTAATTCTTGCCCTTCGCCGACCGTAATAAAATCATCGCTAAACGTCATTGTTGGATGAGTCCTCTTTGTTGCAGTGTACGAATTCGCGTTACTAAACCTAATGTGCCTTTGCGTTCTAGCTCTCTTAATAGCTGAGTAGCACCAGCCTCGCTGAAAGTTGATTGGATTGTGTAGTTTACTACCTGCGGAAGTTTAGCTCTCCCAGCACTGGATTGGACGGGATTTTCTACCAACGTAGCGGTAATTATTTTTGTTTCCGCACTTTGGAGGAAAGAAGATTGCTTGAGAGTGAGAATCAAGGCGATTTGTTTAATAGTTTGAATTTGAACAGCATTAGCGGGAATGCGATCGCGAATATCCTGCAAAATCGCTGACCAAGGTCTAATTTGGTTAAATACTGTCGCTAAGGCTCTATTTTGACCCTTAATCTGCTCTAAGTCGATTTTAATCCGTTGAATTTCCTGCTCTTGAATACCTAAAGTCGACAAGGTTTGGTCTAACTGAACGACTTCCGATGCGATTCGAGAGTTTTGGGCTGACAAAATTAATAGCCCCACTCCTACCAACGCACAAGACGCTAAACCTACACCCAACCCTATATAAATCGGGGTCATGTCCCCAGAAAGAGTGGGAACGTTAAAGCTTCTAACAACCGTATCTGCCTTTACTGGCTTGCGACTTTTAACAAAATTTACATCAAGACTATACATCGCCCCACGCCTCTCTAAGTCCTAATCCGAGTACAATTCCAAGTCCTGGTCTTTGAGCTTTGGTAAATTGCTCTTCGTCTACTTCTAACGACAAAGCCGATACCGGATCTATCTGCACTGTTGGTAAGTTTAACTTTTGGCGAAAAAATTCCTCTAGGTTATTAATTCCGCCTCCAGGTCCTGCTAATAAAATTTGCTGAATTTCCAAGTTGCTATTTTGATTCAAGTAGAAATCGAGCGAGCGGCGTAATTCGTCGGTTAGTTCTCCTAAAACTCTTAGCAATGATGCCATTCCTGGATTGGTCGATGTAATTGAGTCTTCAACCTCATCGCCCTCGGTATAAGGAATGGAAATGGTTTGTAACATCCGCGTATCTCTAGTTGCGGGTAATTTTGTTGCTCGTAATAGTGCCGCTTGTAACTGGTAAGTTCCTATTGGTACAGTGCGCGAAAATTGCGGCACTCCGTCAACAATAATGGCAATTTCTGTATTGTCAAACTCAATATCTACTAAAACTGCCGCTTCTTGGGGAGCAAATTGTCGTAGTTGTTCGCGGATAGTCCGAATCAAGGAAAAACTATTGATTTCTAAAACGTCTACTTCTAACCCTGCTTGAGCAAAGGTTTCCATATAGGCATCGGTAATCTCTTTGCGCGTGGCGACTAATAATACTTGGACTTTCTCGATGCCGTCTTCATCGACAAAATACCCTAGCTTTTGATAATCAACGTCGGCTTCTTCCCTAGGGTATGGTAAGTATAGACCAGCTTCGTGATTTAGTACCATTTCCCTCAGTTCGCGATCGTCAAGTTCGGCAGGTAAAGGAATTAGTCTGACTAAAGACTCTCTCCCTGGTACTGCTGTGGCGACGCGCTGGGCTTTGATTTTGCTTTGGGCTAAAGCTGAGGTAATTAGTTCTGCCAAGGCGGCAGAGTCAACAATTTGACCATCTTGAAAAATTCCTTCAGGAACTGGAAAAGATGATAATGCCGATAACTTGAACCCCTGACGTTGCTTGCTTAGTTGAGCTACATTAATTCTCTCAGGAGCAAGTTCAATGCCAACGCCTACTTTGCGTTTTGCCAATAAATTTTTAAAACGATTAACCACAGTTTTGTCAATTGCCTAAAGGTTGATAACTAAACTAGATGAGATATTTATATTAGTGCCTGTTACGAAAATGTAGCCTAAAAATGTCAAACTGCCTTAATCAATCCATAAGTTATAACAAATGTCAACAATACAAAGGTTAAAAAATAAAATCAGGCTTTGGCAAAAACTCGGAATTTTTGCAATACTTGGCTTAATGTTAAGCTGGCTTGTTAGCTGTAATACAGGTAACGTAAATACGCAAGTCCAGCAATCTAATAGTGCCAATCCGCCCCTAGAATTTTGGACAATGCAGTTGCAGCCAGAGTTTACAGATTATTTCCAAAGTTTGATTAGTACGTTTGAAACGGAGAATCCTGGTATCAAAATTAACTGGGTTGACGTTCCTTGGTCGGCAATGGAAAGCAAAATTTTAACGGCAGTAGCGGCGAAAACTGCCCCAGATGTTGTGAATCTTAACCCAGATTTTGCGTCTCAATTAGCAACGCGCAATGCTTGGCTAGACTTGGATACAAAAGTACCAAAGGAGGTGTTGTCAACTTATTTACCGAATATTTGGCAAGCTAGTACCTTAGAGGGTAAAAGCTTTGGTATTCCGTGGTATTTAACTACACGTTTAACTATTTACAATACTGAGTTGTTGCAGCAGGCAGGTATTAGTAAGCCGCCATCAAATTATACGGAACTTGCCCAAGTAGCGAAACAACTTAAAGATAAAACTGGTAAGTATGCTATGTTTACTACTTTTGTTGCCGAAGATTCCGCCGAAGTATTGGAGTCATTGGTGCAAATGGGTGTGACTTTGGTAGACGACCAAGGGAAAGCAGCCTTTAATACACCAAAAGGGAAAGAAGCTTTTGAGTATTGGGTAAATCTTTATAAAGATGGTTTATTACCAAAAGAGGCGTTGACTCAAGGGCATAGGCACGGTATAGAAATGTACCAGTCTGGCGAAGCGGCAATGTTGGCATCGGGAGGAGAATTTCTCCAGGCGATCGCAACTAATGCCCCACAAATTGCTAAAGTATCGGCTACAGCCCCACAAATTACCGGAGAGACAGGTAAAAAGAATGTAGCAGTAATGAATTTAGTGATTCCTCGCGATACCGAACAACCAGATAATGCGCTTAAGTTTGCCTTGTTTGTGACCAATAATCAAAATCAGCTAAGTTTTGCTAAAGCTGCTAATGTTTTACCTTCGACTACCGCCGCCTTGGGCGATAGTTACTTCAAAACCGTTGCGGCTAATGGGAGTGCTTTGGAAAAGGCGCGAGTAATTAGCGCTGGAGAATTGCCAAAAGCTGAAGTATTAGTTCCAGCGATGAAGAGTATCAATGTTTTGCAAAAGGCAATTTATGAAAACTTGCAAGCAGCGATGTTAGGAGAGAAAACTGTAGATCAAGCTGTAACCGATGCCGCCCAAGAATGGGACAATCGCGCTTAAATAAGTAGAAATGCGATCGCACAGTGCGATCGCTTTATTTTGCCTCCGAAAGGGGGTATTTTGCTTATGATGCAGAGATGGAAAAAACAGTTAAAGCTACTCCAGCAAGAAACCTATGCGATATATATTGCTTGCAAAGATCCGCGCGTACCTTGGTATGCAAGATTATTAGCGGCGGTGGTAGTTGCTTATGCTTTTAGCCCCATTGATCTTATTCCTGACATAATTCCGGTAATTGGTTATCTTGACGATCTAATTTTGGTGCCTTTGGGGATTGCTTTAGTAATTAAAATGATTCCCCCAGATGTATTAGTTGAATGTCGAGAAAAAGCAGCTACAGCAATGGCTGACGGGAAACCGACAAATTGGGTAGCCGCAATTATTGTAGTTTGTTTGTGGTTTTTGTTAGGGATTGGGGCGGTAGTATGGCTAAAAGCTATATTTGGCTAATTAAATTTTGTACAGAGATGCTCTAGTTTTATGTCAATCAAAAAAACTCTTTCTATCGCTTTACTTGTCTTCATTCCGATTTCAATTGCTGCGGAGTATTTGCACTGGGGTACGCTGACAGTATTTATTACGTCGGGAATTGCAATTATCCCTTTGGCGATATGGTTAAGTACGGCGACAGAAGAAGTTGCGGTTGTGGCGGGTTCGTCTATTGGGGCGCTGTTAAATGCTGTATTTGGCAATGCAACGGAGCTAATTATTGCTCTAGTTGCCCTAAAAGCAGGCTTGGTTGACATTGTAAAAGCAAGTATTACAGGAACTATTATTAGTAACTTGTTGCTGGTGATGGGGCTGTCTATGCTGCTAGGAGGATTGCGTTATAAAGAGCAAGAATTTCAGCCAATTGTCGCGCGGGTAAATGGTTCTTCGATGACGCTGGCGGTGACGGCGATCGTTTTGCCTACAATGGTAATTTATACATCCAATGGAGTTGAAGAAGGGGCAATTCTCAATCTATCAATTACTGTCGCCGTCATATTAATGATTGTTTATGCCTTGACGCTGTTATTTTCCTTGAAAACTCACAGCTACCTTTATGAGGTGGGGTTGGTAGAATTAGAAGGAGAAATTCAAGCTGGCGAAGCCGAAACTCCTGCTCATAAACCTAACTTGACTTTGTGGATTGGTGTATTAGTTGTTGCTACTTTGGCGGTTGCTTTTGAATCAGAAATTTTTGTAGGTGTTGTGGAAGAAGCTACAAAAGGATTGGGTTTGACTCCATTATTTACCGGGGTAATTCTTTTACCTTTAGTTGGCGGTGCTGCGGAATATGTTACGGCGGTAAGCGTGGCGATAAAAAATAATATGGATTTATCTGTATCGGTAGCAATGGGATCTAGCTTGCTTGTAGCGCTTTTGGTTGCACCTATTTTAGTTTTAGTTGGAGTTGCGATCGGTCAACCAATGGATCTTAATTTTAATCCCTTTGAAGTTGTTGCAGTTGCGGTTGCTGTTGCAGTTGCTAATTTAATTAGTTTAGATGGACGTTCTAATTGGTTAGAAGGAACATTATTACTAGCAACTTATGCAGTTTTGGGAGCAGCTTTTTACTTTCACCCAGCTTAACTAAATGATTACAGGCTCTTTAGCCTGTAAACTAAATTATTTTATAGATGATACTATGACAACTATCGATTTTCTCAGCCATCTTAACCCCAGCCAACGTCAAGCGGTAGAGCATTATTGCGGTGCTTTATTGGTAGTTGCGGGGGCGGGTTCTGGCAAAACTAGAGCGCTAACTTATCGCATTTCTAACTTAATTTTAAAGCATCGAGTCGATCCCGAAAATATTTTAGCGGTTACTTTTACTAATAAAGCTGCGCGGGAAATGAAAGATCGCATTCAAAAGTTATTTGCCGAACAATTGGCGGTTACTAATCATGGTAAACCTTTAGAGCAGTTGCCACCAGTCCAACAAGTTCAATTGCGATCGCACGTTTATAAAGAATACATCAAAAACCTTTGGGTGGGAACGTTTCACAGCCTTTTATCTCGCATTTTACGGTACGACATTGAAAAATATCAAGATGAAAAAGGGCGTAAATGGAATCGTAACTTCTCTATATTCGATGAAGCCGACGCGCAAGGATTGGTTAAAGAAATTGTTGTCAGAAAGCTAAATTTAGACGATAAAAAATTTGAGCCGCGTTCAGTTCGCTATGCAATTAGTAATGCTAAAAACCAAGGAATTACCCCCCAAGATTTTGAAAGAGATCAACCAAATTATCGCGGACGAGTAATTGCAGAAGTTTACGGTCATTATCAAGACAAACTAGCTGAAAATAATGCTTTAGACTTTGACGACTTGATCTTAATTCCGGTTAAGTTATTTCAACAAAACGAGCAAGTATTAGATTATTGGCACAGAAAATTTAAGCATATTTTAGTAGATGAATATCAAGATACAAATAGGATTCAATACGATCTAATTCGGCTCTTAGTTACAAATGGAGAAATGACTAAAAGTGAATGGAATTGGCAAAACCGCTCGGTGTTTGTAGTAGGGGATGCCGATCAATCTATTTATAGTTTCCGCATGGCAGACTTTACAATTTTGCTAGAGTTTCAGAACAATTTTGGCGATGGTTTGCCCGATGACGATACACGCACAATGGTTAAGTTAGAGGAAAACTATCGCTCTACAGACAATATTTTAGAAGCTGCTAACGAACTAATTTCCAATAATACCCAACGCATTGATAAAGTTCTTAAACCTACTAGAGGTGCGGGAGAACAAATTAATATATATAGAGCTGAAGATGAAACCGTTGAAGCAGATTTTGTAGTCAATCAAATTCGGACATTAGAAAGTAAAAACAGCGAACTTCACTGGGGTAGTTTTGCTATTTTGTACCGAACTAATGCGCAATCTCGCCCTTTTGAAGACTTGCTAGTACGGCGGGGTATACCTTATACAATTGTCGGTGGTTTAAAGTTCTACGATCGCAAAGAGATTAAAGATATTATAGGATACTTGAGAGCGATCGCAAATCCAGCAGATACGGTAAGTTTATTGCGTATAATCAATACACCCCGGCGCGGAATTGGTAAAGCCACCATAGATAATCTTTTAAAAGCTTCCCAAGAATTAGGTTTACCATTATGGGAAATCTTGAGCGATGAAACCTCTGTAAATACTTTAGCTGGACGTTCTGCTAAAGGTGTAAATAGTTTTGCAAGGATAATCAGCACTTGGATTGAACAAGTAGATACAGCTTCACCATCGGAGATTGTGCAAGGGGTTTTAGAAGCCTCTGGCTATGTGCAAGAATTGCAAAATCAAGGTACAGATGAAAGTGCTGAAAGACTGCTAAACGTTCAAGAACTTTATAACGCTGTCAAGCAATTTGAAGAAGAAACCGAAGAACCAAATCTTGGATCTTTTCTAGCAAGTACAGCTTTAACTTCAGATTTAGATAACTTAAAAGAAGGACAAACCGCCGTTTCTTTACTAACTTTACACGCCTCGAAAGGTTTAGAATTTCCGGTAGTGTTTTTAGTAGGATTAGAACAAGGTTTATTTCCTAATTTCCGCTCGTTAAACGATCCGGCATCTTTGGAAGAAGAACGGCGTTTATGTTACGTTGGTATAACTCGCGCTGAAGAAAGATTATACATTTCTCACGCCCGTGAACGTCGCTTGTATGGTAATAGAGAAAGCGCAACACCATCGCAGTTTTTAGCAGAGTTACCAGAAGAATTATTAACAGCAAAAAAACAAACGCGAGTTGCTAGTAAATCTACATCTAGTAAACGTACTACTCGCTCTAGCAATCAAATTTGGCAAGTAGGCGATCGCATTTTACACCGAAGTTTTGGAATTGGCGAAATTACCCACATTTTAGGTTCTGGGAACAAGATATCATTAGCGATCGCTTTTCCTAGTCTCAATCAAAAGAAAATTATCGATCCAAGAATTGCTCAATTAGAAAAAGTAGATTAAAAATATAAAGACAAGCCTGTTTATTCAAAGAGTACATTGAAAAATTTTTACAAACGTGGCGCGTTAAAGTGCTTTAATAAACGCTACCAATCCTTTTTTTAAAACTTATGGTATTGACATTACCTGTTGCTATTGATTTATTTGCTGGCGCTGGAGGCTTCGGTTTAGGATTTGAAATGGCAGGTTTCTCTATTCCATTATCTGTTGAAATTGACGTTTGGGCTTGTGACACCCTCCGCTATAACCGTCCTAATATGAATGTTGTTCAACATGATATATGTGATATCAACACTAATGACAGAATTAAAGAAATTTGTTCTATTGAACCAGATATTATTATTGGCGGACCTCCGTGTCAAGGTTTCAGTATTGCTGGCTCTGCTCAAAAAGATCCTAAAGATCCTAGAAATAGTCTATTTTTAAATTTTGCTCAATGGATAAATTGTCTTAGACCTAAAGCTTTTATAATGGAAAATGTTAAAGGCTTACTTTCTCGTAAAAACACTGAAGGTGAAAAAGTTATAAACATTATTAAAAAGACCTTTGAAGAGATCGGATATTTTGTTGAAATATGGCTACTCAATTCTGCTGAATATGGTGTGCCACAAATTAGAGAACGTGTGTTTATTGTTGGAAATACACTAGGAAAAACATTAGGAACTCCCCTAAAAACCCATAGTTTAAACTTATCAAATATGAAGGATTTTCAATTATCATCTCTTGAAAACACGGGCTTATTTCCTTCCCTTAGCTTATGGGATGCTATCTCAGATTTACCATCACTTAATGCCCGTGAGGGTAAAGAAGAACAGTCTTATATTTCATTACCCCAAAATATATATCAAAACTGGATTAGGAATAGCAGTCAGGTACTTTATAATCATGTTGCAATGGAACATTCCCAGAGGGTTGTAGAACGATTTAAACAGATTAAATGGGGTGAATCTAGTTCGGACGTACCAAAGAATTATAGTGCTAGACGACGTAGTGGAAATGGTGAGTTATCTATGATAAGTTACGATCAAAACAACCGTCGTTTGCATCCCTACAAGCCATCGCATACCATAGCAGCATCGTTTTATGCTAACTTTGTTCATCCTTTTCAGGATCGTAATTTAACAGCTAGAGAAGGGGCGCGTATTCAATCTTTTCCTGATAAATATCGTTTTTTAGGAAAGAAAACTGTTGTTTCTCACAAGTTACTACACCGAGAAGAAAGATTCAATGAGCAATTTTTGTGCCAGTATAATCAAGTAGGTAATGCTGTACCACCAATTCTTGCTAAAGCAATTGCACTTCATCTTAAAGAACAACTAAAGCTATGCCCGCAAGCTCTAGAAATCCTCTAGTTCACGGTTCTAATCTTGAACAGAAAGAAAGTCATTGTACAAAATACAGAGATGCTGATAGTAAAAGATATCTGAGCGAGATCAGGATTGAGTACAACAAGTGGAAATTAGCAAACTCGCAACTGCTGGGACCGACAGCAACTCCTACTAATAAGGATGATGAAGTCATTTTCAAAAGAATAAAACTTCTCTCGGAATACAAAGACTTTTTAGATGCACAGCATTATGCTGAGAAATTTGATTCTAGATCCAATCTTCATTCAAGCGTACTGAAAGAATTTCTCTATTATTTATTCAGGGATTTGGCAAAAGACTTTGGTGAAAATGCTCTGATTGGCAAATCACATACATTCAAAGATATCTTTTTTGTGCCACCCACATATTCTGAAATGCTTAAGCGTCCATATGCTCGTATAGAAAAAAAAGATCATGACTTTGTAATTGGAGCAACTATTCAAGCCTCCTTTGAATCAGCAATTCCACCAGAGCTAGATGAAAATCCTGGAGAAATATTAGAGATTCTGAAAGAAGAACCAGAAAGCTACTCAGAAGTTACAGTTACAGGTAATACCGAAACCCACATTTTTGATATTCCGATCGTTGCTATTGAATGTAAGACCTATCTTGACAAAACTATGCTCGAAGGTTCATCAAGAGCAGCCGAGGAATTGAAAGCACGAAATCCCAATAGTTTGTATATAGTGGTCATGGAGTGGATTAAACTAACTAACGATGTCAATCTGAGAAAGTATAAAGTAGACCAAATCTATGTACTACGTCAGCAAAAAAATACCGACCGAGAATTTAGATAAGAAGAGTCGTACATAAAAAATTCAATCAATTCAACGGTAGTTCAACATTTATTTCATAAAGTACGCAAACATCTAACAATGGAATGGACTGGCGGAGTGGAACATGGCATAAAACGTGGATGGCTAATTGATGATTAGCTATAAGTAAATAATATAAATGCCGAGCAATTGCAAAACTTGCTGTAGGGTTCTGACATTGCTGTAGTTAAGTGAGCCGAGAATTGCTCAATTAGAAAAAGTAGATTAGTTACCAAATTTTCGCCATTTGTAGTACAAATCCCGGTAACTCTGGATCTCCGCTTACTGATTCAGGATTATCTGATACTTCTGCTTCCTGATTAGGACGATAAATGTAAACTTTACGGTTTTGGCGATCGATTAACCAACCTAATAATGCACCATTTGCGATATATTCTTGCATTTTGGCTTGTAAACTTTTTAGAGTATCGCTGTTAGAGCGCAACTCAATTACAAAATCTGGACAAATTGGGGCAAAAGAAGCTTTTTGCTGCTCTGTTAAAGCGTTCCAGCGTTCTAACTTAATCCACGAGGCATCGGGAGCGCGGATTGCACCATTAGGTAAGGTAAAGCCTGAATTAGAGTCAAAAGCCTCGCCTGTACCGTCTCTATCTGCCCAGTTTGCCAGTTGTTGACCAATTTTAAGGTTACGATTACCTGTATCAGAAAAAGCTGGCGGCATAACAATTACTTCTCCATTAGCGCTACGCTCAATACGTAAATCTCGATTTATCTGACAAAATTCATAAAACTGTTTTGTCGTCATCGATTCGCTTCCGGGAAGAATTACCGATAGCAAAGTGCTTTCGCTTTGAATTAGTAATGTAGTCATGCTTTATGCACAGTAAGTACAGACTACTTAAAGTTTATCTGGTTTTAACTTTAGTAAAATAGGTAATGATTAGGGTGTTATAACCAAAGAAACGCCATGTTTGCGATCGCTTCTCCCTAAAAAATCCGCTACTTACCGCCCGGAAGCTGGCTGCGAATACCTGCAAAGCTAGGAAAAACACCAAATTTTATGTTAGTGACGTAGCGACAAATATATTCCTCGCATTAAGTTGGAAAAGTTTTATTTATGTCTTTACTTGTAATACGGTTAGGTTGAACTCCCTTAAAATTGGATAATTTAGGGGGTGAATGCTATAAAATCAGCTAACTGACTACTGCGTAGTTAAAATGGTTCAACTTCAATACCAAGACTTTGTAATTAGAGATTGGGAAACGCGCGATAGCAATTCCGCTTCGGAGCTAATTCGTTCGGTACTTAGCGATTACGGCTTATCCTGGGAGTCAACGGGCGCAGACTTGGATGTCATCAATGTTGAAGAATGCTATTTAGCTAAGGGCGGCGAATTTTGGGTAATTGAACGGCAAAATATTATCGTGGGGACGGGTGCTTATTATCGCACTTGTCGCGGTAAAAATGCCGTAGAAATTCGCAAAATGTATCTATTACCAACAGTTAGAGGCAAGGGATTAGGAAGATATTTGTTGCAAGAATTGGAAAACGCGATCGCCCGTAGGGGTTTTAAACAAATCTTGATAGAAACCGCTAGTGTTTTAGCCGAAGCTGTCAAACTCTACGAAACTAGCGGTTATTTGCCTACTGAAGGTGTGGAGACAGCCAGATGCGATCGTGTTTATTTCAAAAATCTCTAAAATTAGTAATTTCAATTATTTTATTCCCCCCCTTTTTAAGGAGGGTTAGGGGGGATCTGGCGCGAGCGCTAAAAAGCGTCTTGTAACTCGTAAAAGTCCGGGGAAATATAATCTTTTCGCAACGGCCAACCTACCCAATCTTCCGGCATCAAAATTCGCTTTAAGTTTGGGTGTCCTTCGTAGACAATCCCCAACATATCAAACGTTTCGCGCTCTTGGAAGTCGGCAGTTTTCCAAATCCAGTATACTGAAGGCACTATAGGATCTGTTCGCGGTAAAAAGACTTTAACGCGTACTTCTTGGGGGCGATCGGCGTTGTCGCTAACTTTAATTAAGTGATAGACGCTAACCAAATCTTGCCCAGCGCCTAAATCGTAGCCGCACTGGAATTGTAAGTAATTATACCCATAAGCATAAAGAGCCGTAGCAACGGGTAGTAAATACTCACGGTCAACTTTAATAATTTCTGTGCCACTGCGATCGCGTTCTATCGCTTCATGAGCAAAACCATTTTCTGTTAGCCATCGGGATGTTTTACCAGCTTCTACCAACTGAGAGGCTTCGGGAGTGGCTGTTTCTTGGGGTTGTTCTGGTGTTGATTCTTCTGCCACTTCTATGAGCGCTCCTTTTCTATTTGCTGTAAAGCTGGTGCTACAGGCATTCCCATTCCTTCGCTCAATTCTTTGGGTGCGGTGGTGCGAGTTGCGGACTGCAAGTATTTTCCTGTCAATACTGAATCCACTACCTTCATGTTGTGGGTAGTGCTGTAGTAACGATGAATTTGCTGAATTTGACCGCGCTCTTGAATGGAGTTATTGCTAATTTTTTTCCGCAATTTAATAATTGCATCGATAATTGCTTCCGGTCGAGGCGGACAACCAGGTAAATAGACATCTACAGGAATTAGCTTATCTACACCTCTTACGGCGGTTGGCGAATCTACGCTAAACATTCCCCCAGTAATTGTGCAAGCACCCATAGCAATCACGTATTTGGGATCGGGCATTTGCTCGTAAAGCCTTACCAATTGGGGAGCCATTTTCATTGTGATCGTCCCCGCCGTGATGATCAAATCGGCTTGCCTAGGGCTAGAACGCGGGATTAGACCAAAACGGTCAAAATCAAACCGCGAACCAATGAGGGCGGCAAATTCGATGAAACAGCAGGCAGTACCAAATAATAAAGGCCACAAACTAGAAAGTTTCGACCAATTGTAGAGGTCGTCTACAGTGGTGAGAATGACATTTTCTGACAGGTCTTGAGTAACGCTAGAGCGATCAATGGGGTTAATAATTCGCTCTTGCTGCTCGCCCGTAGTATTTGGTGTCTTATTAGTATTCAAGACCATTCTAAAGCTCCTTTACGCCAAGCATAAACAAGGGCAACAACAAGAATTGCAATAAAAATCAAAGCTTCCACAAATGCTAAAAGTCCGAGGCGGTGAAAAGCCACAGCCCAAGGATAAAGAAACACGGTTTCCACGTCAAAAATGACGAAAACCAGCGCAAACATATAGTAGCGGATGTTGAACTGAATCCAAGCACCACCAAAGGGTTCCATCCCTGACTCGTAAGTAGTGCGTCGTTCGGGGCTGCGACCACTGGGGCGGAGCAGTTTAGACGCTGAGAGTGCTAGGGCGGGAACTAGGCTACAGACTATGATGAAGCCTAGTAAATATTCATAACCACTGAGGACAAACACTTAATAATTACCGCTCTATTTTGTAAATATTTTTGTTACTTACTTTTACCAGTATATCGAGCTAGTTGTCACCACTGCCGGAAAAGCAAGTATTTGGTTAGTCTTTGATGACTATAAAAAAAGATAATCTTTACTAGAGGCGATCGCCTTATAACCACAAAACTTTTTAAGTTTAGCAACACAATTGCTAATTGATTTTTATCAATAGCTACGCCCTATGTCATAATTTGTAACAGATATTCTAAGAAACTGCTCTACAATTTATCATCTAAGCCATGAGCGACCCTGCTGTTGAAACCAAAGCGCTAGACCGCTATGAATGCCGTGCCTGTGGCTATGTTTACGAACCGGATAAGGGAGACAGCAAGCACCCTATCGATCCAGGAACACCTTTTACGGAACTACCTAGTTCTTGGCGCTGTCCAGTGTGCGGCGTGAGGACTTCTCAGTTTGAGAATATCGGCCCATCTGGTACAGCATCAGGCTTTCAAGAAAATCTTAGCTTTGGATTGGGAGTAAATAAACTAACACCAGCGCAAAAGAATTTACTAATTTTTGGTGGTTTGGCTTTGGGCGTGTTATTTTTTCTCAGTTTATACGGGTTACAATAACAACCGTTTGCTTAGTAAACAGTGAGCGATCGCAGACCTGCAAGTGCAATTAATTTTTTTCAATAAACCTGACAAATACAAATGCTTTCACTTTTTAAACTTGGACAACGAGTTATTGTACTTTTAGCAGTTGTCTTACTGTGCATCGGTTGTAGTAGTGTAGCAACTCTCGATCGCAACCCTTGGCAAGTGCTAACTGTACCCTCGGAAGCTAATTTTCAAGATATCACTTTTACAAACGATTCTCAGCACGGTTGGCTAGTAGGTAGCAAGTCAACAATTTTAGAAACCCACGACGGCGGTGAATCTTGGCAACAAGTTAGCCTAGACTTGGACGAAAAAAACAATCTATTTACTTCGGTAAGTTTTGATGGCGATGAAGGTTGGATTACTGGAGAACCTTCTATATTGCTTCACACCACCGATAAAGGCGAAACTTGGTCGCGGATTCCTTTAAGCGAAAAGTTACCCGGTAAACCCGATACTATTATTGCTTTGGGGGCTTCTTCCGCCGAGATGACCACCGATGTTGGCGCTATCTATCGGACAACGGACGGCGGCAAAAACTGGAAAGCAATGGTACAAGAAGCTGTGGGCGTAGTGCGAAATATTGAGCGCTCCGACGACGGCAAATATTTAGCAGTTTCCGCTAAAGGTAACTTTTATTCCACTTGGGAGCCTGGTCAAGAGGCTTGGCAAGGTCACAACCGCAATAGTTCTAGGCGCGTTCAAAACATGGGTTTTGGCAAAGATGGGCGTTTGTGGATGTTAGCACGGGGCGGTCAAATCCAATTTAGTCAGCCAAATACTCTAGATGAGTGGGACGAAGCCCAATATCCAGAACTTTCTACTAGCTGGGGATTAATTGACTTAGCTTATCGGACACCGGAAGAAATCTGGTTAGCTGGTGGTAGCGGTAATTTGCTTTGTAGTTTCGATGGTGGTAAAACTTGGCTTAAAGACCGCGAAATTGAAAATGTACCATCTAATTTATACAAAATAGTTTTTGTTAAACCCGACCAAGGATTTATTATTGGTCAGCGTGGTGTTTTGCTGAAGTATCAACCCGCCGTTGAAGCCGCAGCTTAAAAATAGATTATTTAGGTATATATTCCTAGAAAAAAAGATGCAGAACTCATAAGTTTTGATGCAAGTTTCATAGGATAATAGTTGTATCAGGTTAGAAAGAATTAGCTTTTAATGTCGAAGTATTACTTTATGATTTAGGGAAGTAATACTCAACGATTAATCGCGTCATCGATATTTGTTGAAAAGGAGAAAATTAAATGTCTGGAGTTACTGGAGAGCGTCCATTTGGGGACATTATTACTAGCGTTCGTTACTGGGTGATTCACAGTATCACTATTCCAGCATTGTTTATTGCTGGTTGGCTATTTATCCAAACAGGTTTAGCTTACGATGCTTTTGGTACGCCAAGACCAAATGAATACTACACGCAAGGACGGCAAGAATTGCCTATAGTGCGCGATCGCTACCAAGCTAAACAACAAATTGACAAATTTATCGGTAAATAATTTGACATGACAAACACTAATCAACCCATTCAATACCCAATTTTTACAGTTCGCTGGATAGCCGTTCACACTCTTGCTGTACCATCAGTGTTTTTCTTGGGTGCGATCGCTGCTATGCAATTTATTCAACGATAGGAGAGACTAATGCCAGAAAGATTACCTAATCCTAACAGGCAGCCTGTTGAACTCAACCGCACTTCGCTGTTTTTAGGCTTATTACTTGTTTTCGTGCTTGGTATCTTGTTTTCTAGTTATTTCTTTAACTAAAAAAATAGGCTACGGTTTAGTTATTAAGAGAGGACAAAATTGTGAATGCAAGCGGTAGAATTCCTTTGTGGGTTGTAGCCACTGTTGCGGGACTAGGTGTAATTGTAGTTGTGGGAACTTTCTTTTATGGTTCTTACACTCATATGGGTTCATCTTTGTAATAGATGAGTTGGAAGTTAACTAACTAACAATAAAAAACAAAAAATTGCTTACGGCAATTTATATTAAAAAACCGCCTTTTTAAACATTGGCGGTTTTTTAATATTTCTAAGCTACTTAGTTATTTACAGTATCTTCCCGTTCAACGTACAAGAACATAAATATTAGACCTATAGCCGGAAAAACTAAGCAAGTTAAGGGAACTAAAAGCGATGGTAAGTAAGAAGCTGTGAATAACATCAGTTAAATCTCCAAGAGCGATAGAATAATTATTGCCTTTGACTTTACTGCAAATTATCATCAATTGAGCAATTTATCAAGATTTTTAACAAAGGCGCTAATTATCTTCCCCTACTTGCTGCATTTCTCTATCTATAAGTAGAAGTCATTTTAAGATAATGCGCTCAATTTTTCTTAATCGCATAGCAAAATCGACCAATACTAGCTTTATTTACGGTAATCAATTCTGTGGTGATGGACTTTAGTCCTTGGAAAAATGGTAGTAAGTTATTAGTTTTCGCTCCATCAAAACTTGATTCGTTAGAGTTCCATTTGTTCCACCATCCCCAGGTTTTTAAGTCTTGAGGGAGAGCATCTATTGTAAATAAGTAAACTCCTGGATCTAGATTATCAGGATTAATTTTAGTTGCAAAACTGATACTATTTTTATCGGTTTTCCACTGGTTTAGTTCTAAGGCTTTTGAGTTATTTAATGGTTGAAAATCTTTGGTTTTGGTGTCGAAAACTTGAGCAACGGAACTAATAGCGATCGCACCTGGTTCAATCGGTAGAGTATAAGGCAAGGGATTATAGGGCGCTTGATAATTTATACTATAATTCTCATCAGTATTTTTATTGATATTAATAATTTCAATGGGTTGCTCGTTTACTTTTACCAATACTTTACCGTCATTAATAGTTTTTAACCGCCGGATTCCTTTCGGTAAGTCGGGTAAGTTTTCCGATTGAAAAGTAGATGCTTGACGGACAATTTGCGGATAAAAGATTGTAAATTGCTCGTATTTAATTAAATTAGCGCTAGTTTTTTTAATTTCGTCAAAATAGTTAGAAATATTACCATAGCTACCTAGTACAAGCACGTAAAAAGGTCGAAATTGCTCGATTTTCTTACCTTGAGTGCTGTAGGGAAATTGAGTATTTTTGATGCCTACATCGTAAATTATGCCGTCAAATTCGCTTCTAATAGCTAAAATTCCTACAGCGTAGCCTTTTTGTAAATAATCTTCTTTAAGTTTTTTTAAAACTAAGTTAGTATCTGAGTCTTTTTGATACAAGTCTGTAACTATAATAGAAATGCGATCTTTGGCTGGTGGTGCGATCGCACTTTCAATTTGACTGACTCTAAAAACGGGATTTTCCCCGGTGTAAAATTCTGGTAACTTTGCTTGTAAGTAAGCTTGTCTATCAATTTGTTGCTTGACTGTACCGAAGCGGAAATACTGCACTTGCGACGTGTTCCAGGTAGTTGTAGAAGCTCTATCGAGTAAGTCCAATGTTTGAGCGTAACGACTATTTGTAAAGTTTTTTGTAAATCCCTGCATTGACGGCGTACCATCAATTTGAATTATCGTAGTTACAGAGTCAGATTTTTGGTCGATGGGCGAAGTTTGATTACTTAAGGGTACGCAATTGGGAACGATTGTTTTAGGTTTACAGGAAGTCATCAATAAGCTAGCTGCGATCGCAGCTAGCCATCTGAGTTTAATCATGCTAATTTGTACCGTAAGATGCTAAAAATATACTTTAAACTTAAGATTTTTTAACAGGTATTTAGACAATCGTCACCGTAACATAAAATACTAAATTTTAACAGATGTTTTGGCTGTACCTATAGTTTGGGAGAGAAAATGGAAGTGTGGATATGGGATGTTATTAGGATTGTTGTTGTCAGTTTAATTGGTGCAGCAATCATGTTTTTATTACAGCCTTGGTTGTATCAAAATGGCATTATCCCTTTAAATGATGTAGAGCCGGAAGCTTGGGTTGGAGATAATTATATTGTTGGTGCAGTTACAGTATTTTCTGTTTCGATTATCGCTGTAGTTTTATGGTATGTAATAGCGGCAAAAGCAAAAGTTCAAAGTGCTAAAGAAACGTCATCAATGGCAATTCTTTGGTGGATATTTTTACTGATGCCAATTATTAGTATTTGTGCAGCAATTTACTTTTTTAATCAGAGTAATGATGCCCTATTATCTGTTACCGGATTTTTTGTTTTTGATATTTTACTTATATATTGGTTTTCTACAGCAATAAGTTCTCCACGTTCGTTAATGTTTGTTGTCCCTGGAGCATTTTTTCTGCGTAACTTATTTGGTTTAAGGTAATGACACTTTATATTATTGCTATTGGCGGCACGGGTGCAAGATGCGTTGAAGCGGTTACTCAGTGCGCCGCCGCCGGGTTGTTTACAGAAGAACCGATTAAGATTGTATTTGTAGATGCGGATGAGTCTAACGGCAACTTATCGCGCACTAGCGAAACTGTCAAAACTTATCAAGAGTGTTACGAATTAACTAAAACTAATACTCAAATTCCTTGGATGCAAACACCCATTGAATTGTTGAGTTTTTGGTCGCCATTTAGTAATAGTACAAATAAAACTTTAGGCAGTTTTTTAAATTACAACAGTTATAAAAATAGTCATCCAGCTTTAGGTCATTTGTTTGACGTTTTATACACCAAAGGCGAACGGGAAGCGCCCCTAGATGTAGGGTTTAGAGGTAGACCGGCGATTGGTTCAGCAATTATTAGTCAAGTCAATTTTGATGAATCAGAACAAGAACCTTGGGCGACTTTAATTAAATTAATTCGCGCTGATTTGGGTACAGGGAAATCGGTAAACATATTTTTATGCGGTTCAATATTTGGCGGTACGGGTGCTTCGGGATTTCCGACAATTGGGCGGTTATTGGTAAATAAATTAAGTAGATTGGAAGGGCGAGATCGTTTAAAAATTGGCGGGTTATTAATGTTACCTTATTTTGCCTTTCTAGTACCAAACGAGCAAGATGATAAAGGAATTTATGCCCGCGCCGATCAGTTTTTACTTAATACTGAATCTGCTTTGCGTTACTATGTAAATGAGGCTCAAAGTACCTTTGATTCAGTGTATATGTTAGGAAATCAAAACCCTACTAATGTGAGATTTAGTGTTGGTAAAAATAGCCAATGTAACGAACCACATTTTATTGAATTGTATGCGGCTTTAGCGGCAAAGCATTTTTTAGTTAATTCGGCTCGTGGTGAACAAGGTAAAGTAATATTGATAGGGCGCAATTCTCCCGGACGAATTACTTGGAAGGATTTACCAGATAGCGAAGAAGTGAAGCAAAAGCTAGTAAATACAACTCGATTTGCCTTTGCTTGGATGGCAAATCTTGTGCCAGAACTTGGTTATGCAAGTAAAGTAGGTGTTAAGGGATTTCAAAAACAAGCGCCTTGGTTTTCTAGTTTCTTTCGCCCTGTACAGGGTTTATTTGGCATGATTGGTAGTAGGGAAATGCAGAGTTTGCCAGAATTTAATGATGGCACTGAACAAGAAGCTATTGAAACTATTAAAAAATGGTGTAATAGTTACTTGCGTTGGTTGAATAGGCTGCACTTTTCAGGAGATAATATCGAGCTATTTAGACCAGAAATGTTTACGGGAGGAGAGGGTAAAATTAGCGCTGAAAACTTTGCGGGGCTTGTATTTGAAGATAGTAGAGACAAAGATAAGCGATCGCAAGATACAATTCAAGTATTAAAAGAAAAGTTAGATGCCAAAACTTTGGGACAAGCGGGTACGGTTGGACTAGCTAAATCACTTTATTTACAGTGCAAACCTTAAATTAAATTACTAATGAATAGTGACAAAAACGAAGAAAGTTCTGCTTTTTTACTACCGAAATTAAAACCAAATACCGATTTAAAGTCTACGGCGGCTGGACAATGGGACATTAGACAGTCGGTAGAGTTTCAAAACGTTGCTAAAAGCTTAGATTTTAGTGCTGGTGGAGAAGATATTAAAAGTGTAAGTTCTATTCCTAATATGTGGGCGCGTCCCCTTTCTATGGAAATGGCATTACACATAAATGATTATCCTATTCGCCGCCAAATGATTGAGCAATGGCAAGGAATGTTAGCCGCTTTAGCTTTAGCAGAAGTGCGGGGATACAATATTAAAGCAAAGTTATTAGAGCTAGGTAACTTAAATCAAGTTGACGATTTCGCTCGTTCTTTAATAGAACTTTTACCATCAACAGTAAACTCTTTGTACAGCCTTAATGGTAAACATCCTTGGCAAGATATTTATGTCTTTTTGTGGCAAGGAAAAGCTGTAGGAATGACATCGCCTAGTACATTAGTTTGTCCTTCAGAGGAAGGGGAATGGATGGGATTACCTTGGTGGAGTAATGGTAGGCTAAATTCGCCTGTTGAATTTCTCAATGCTGATGAGAAAAATCAATTAAGTTTGTGGTTAGAAAGACTACGCAGAGAACTATACAATCATGGCGGTAATCGCAATCCTTTAAATACCATTGCGGGACTAATAATAGAATTTCAAAATAGTTTGCAAACTAATACTTCTCGTCTAACAGAAGTACCAGAAGAAACCTTAAAATCTATTTTTAGTATTAATCCGCAGTTTTTTGGAGACGAGCTTAATAGAGGCGTACTAAAAGCTTTAAATACACCACTTAAAGCCCAGCCAAAACCCTCAAGTGTCCGTTTGATTCCCAGCTTACAAAAGCAAAATGTTAAAGAATTACTAATTATTGACCCAGATATTGATAAAAAGTGGAATCAGCCGCCTCAAAATATTTGGATACACGATACAACTAATTTAACTAGCTTCAACTTAGACGCTTTACGCAGCCAACAACTTATTTGGGATGTGCGCTGGATAGAATCTGAAAGTTTGTTGATGTCAGACTTTTATTTTATTGCTCAAGAGAATGCTTTACCTGGCTGTTTGCTTCCTTCTGGTTGTCAAATGCTTAGTTACAACGGACAGCGCATTACTCCCTTAATTCCTATTAACCCAATCTTATTAGAATACTTTACACCAGAAGATTTAGTTAGAAAAATTAGTATTGAATCTATTAATGGTAATACCGGGGTGCGGTTAGTTTTAGATTTACCACTTTATGGATTAGATGGAGGTAAATCTACACAAAATTATCGTTTAGTGCGCGAGTATGCAATTAGCGAAGACAATGTATTACAAGAAGTTCCTGTATTAGAATTATGGCCCAACTTTAAGGCGGATAATTGGCAAGAATATTATGCCTTTTATTACGATGGGGAATATGGAGATTATACTTTTCAAGTTCAGCTACCAGATGCGGCAGAAAACCACCCTTTTAATGATGGTAGAGGGATTTATCAAATTGCTCGATTAACAGAGTTTCCGACTTACATTAGCTGTCACAATAGCGCTAGAAAACAACTAGGCTTGATGCTGCTAAAAACTCCTCAGCAAGTAGGGAAAACTCATGCTAGTGATTGGACAGTTGGGGTTGATTTTGGTACGTCTTTTACCAACGTCTATGTCAATCGGGATGATGTAGTTACACGGTTAAGCTTAGAGTCGCTGCACCTAATGGTAACAGAGAGCGATGCTGATGCGCGCGATCGCGTGATGATTAATTATTTTATCCCCACTGAGCCACCTTTTCCTTTATCTAGCGTTTTAACGACTAAAAAAAGCTCTAGAAAAAGTGAGGAGCAAACTAGACAAGTTTTAGACGGTAGAATTTATATCCCTAAAGATAGTAATTCCTTTAAACCTGACGAGGAAGGGATTAAAACTTATTTAAAATGGTCAACAGAAAACCTTAATTTCAACCGCTTATTTCTCAAAAACTTAGCATTGCAAATTACCGCCGTAGCTGCTAAAAATGACGTTAAAAAGATTCAATGGTCTTTATCTTTCCCTTCAGCTTTTTCTAAGAATGATAAAAATAGGTATGCTAAAACTTGGCAAGATATAACTAAAGAAATCCAAACTAAAACTGGAATTGAGCAAAGCTGTCCAGAAGCGAGTAGTCTAAAGTTTTATCGAACTGAAAGTTTAGCAATTGCTCAGTATTTTGCTGATAAAGAAGGATTTAACTTAGTTAATAGCACCTGTATAGATATGGGTGGCGGAAGTTCGGATATTTCAATTTGGGAAGAAAACAATTTAGTTCATCAATGCTCAGTACAACTAGCAGGAAAAGATTTATTTGCTCAATTTTTAGAGCTAAATCCTAAGTTTCTCAAGAGACATTTTGAAGTTGATATATCTCAATGGCAAAACTTAAAAGGTGCAAAGTTTTCTGCTAAATTAGATGTTTTATTGCGGCAAAATGGTGAGCGTTGGCTCAATCACCAGCGAGATTTGGTTGCAGAAGATAAGGAGTTTCAAGAACTTATACAACTAACGGCTATAGGAACTGCTGGATTATACTATTACCTGGGTATACTTCTGCGCGTACTGCATACAGAAGGGAAGTATAACAAAAGTAAAATTACTCCAGTTTATTTAGGTGGAAATGGCTCTCGATTCTTGCATTGGTTAGCAGAAGGGGGACATTTTAATCGCCACTCTGAAGCTAACGAACTATTTAGTAAAATTATGAGTTTAGCCTCAAAATTTGATGATACTCATGAAGATACTTTATTAAGTTCTGCTCCCAAAGATGAAGTAGCTTGTGGATTAGTATTAAGCGATAGCAAACTTGGAGGATTGACAAATAAAGAGGATTTAGTTTTAATTGCTGGCGAAGTATGTAGCATTAATGGCGAACCTATAGACTGGAACTCTCGTTTAAAAATTAGTAGTAATGAACTAGATAGCTTTGCTGTAGAAGATAAAATTGAGAACTTCACCATACCAGAAGAACTAAAACAACTACCTAAGTTTTTGTATGCTTTCCATGCGGCTTTACGAGTGTTACAAATTGAAGGTATAAAACCTCTAGAAAGCTACAAAGTTTTGAGAGAATACTCGGTAGAGCAAGATAGGCTAGAAAATCAAAAGTTGTGGAGCGATGTTAGTAAAGAACTAACCGCTTCTTTGCTCAAAATTAAGGGAAATACTGACGATATTCGTATCGAACCGCCCTTTATTTTAGCACTCAAAGCATTATTAACTGTATTAGGTAAACGGTGGGCAGAAAAATGGAAAAACAGAGTTTAATTAAGTATTATTGGGCTTTATTTGTATTGCTGGTTTTATTGGCTGGTTCTAATAATGCTGTGGCGCAAAATGTATCTCCAACTTCTAGTCCTACGCCTAAACCCACTATAACTCAATCCCCACAGACGATAGAAAGTAGAGGAAATACAAAAGTAGAGTCTGATAGTAGTATGCTTTTTCCCATAATACTATCTATACTTGCATTGGCAGTTAGTGGAGGTGCGATCGCATTAACAATTCTTAAAAACAAAGAAATTAATTTAAGCATACGTTCTCAAGATAAGAAAATTAGATTGATCGAGGACAATTATACTAAATTATTAAGTTCTCAAATAAACCCACAACCTAGCCAACAGAAAGAATTAATTAGTTATAACTCCTCAGCTTCTAATAACAATACTTATTTAGAATCAGATATTCAACGTCTTTCAGAACGAATAAGCGCACTTGAAAAAAATAAATTACAAGTAGCCAAAAACAAAGAGCCGTCAATCAATTATTCTAAGAATACATACCAATCTCCCAATCTAGAGCCTAGTTTCAATCCCTTTGACCAGAATGTTAATTTGTCTCAATCTGATAATATTACTCAACCCTTAGAAAACTTAGCTTATATTGAATTAGTAAATACTTATAATACTAATCCAAAATTATTAGAACAAACAGCAATTAAAGTTTCTGAGCCTACAGATAGTATTAATAGAAGACACTCGGACAGCACTCAAAAAATTGTTTTAGAAAAAGCGAATAACTCTAATTATTGGGTAATACATGATGGTGTAGGTATAGATTGCTGGTTACTACCAAAAATCAATTTAAGAATCGATCAATTTAGATACGAAACAACTAAAGCATTATTTGAATGTCGTGGTTACAACCCGGAATATTCTACTTTTAAGCTCGTAAAACCTGCTAAAGTAATTCCTCTTTCTAGTGATGAGCAAACATGGCAACTTGAATCACCGGGGATACTTGAATTTATGCTAGAAAACTAATAGCGAAAAAAATTGACAGCGAAAATATACGTACTAAATAATCGTTGTACTATGTCATTTAAGGAACAAGAATTAGTTGAAGTTTATAATGAAACTCCCAATTCTTTAGTTAGTAAGGTTGTGAAAGTTGCGGTTAATCAAGAAAGCGTTACAGCAAATAACAACGATTCAATTATATTAGCAAGTATTGGTAATGGTAATTATTGGGTTGTTTATGATGCAGATATAAACTACTGGCTACTACCAAAAGCTAAATTAAGAATTGATCGATATAGATATGAAACTGTCAAATTATTGTTTGATTGTAATGATTATGAACCAGAATATGACAGCTTTAAATTAGATAAGCCTGCTCAGGTATCAATACTTGCTAATAACTCTGAATGGAAGCTTGAGAAGCGGGGTGTACTAAAGTTTATTAATCCCTTGAAAACACCAGAGATTCTAGAAAAAGATGATGAGAAAAATATAACTATTAGCTCTGTAGAAGACAAAAATAATCCACCGCCGCAAAGTTTGGCTTATACTGAATTATTAAATATTTATAACACTAACCCTAAACTCTTAGAAAAAAAGGCTATTAAGGTATTAGAGACTACAAATAGTATCAATAGAAAACGTGCTGGGATTAGCCAACGAATAGTTTTAGAAAAAGCAACTAAATGTAATTATTGGGTTGTATACGACAATACAGATAAATCTTGCTGGCTATTTTTTAAAAATAATATGAGAATTAGTGAATATAGATATAAAGATATTCAAGCTTTGTTTGAGTGTTACGGTTATCAACCAGATTACTTAAGCTTTAAGCTCGTAAAACCTGCTAAATTAATTTCCCTGGCTACGGAGGAGCAAAAATGGATAGCTGAAGAACTAGGTATACTTGAATTTATTTAATACAAACTTCTTTGTTTATAACTATGACCTGGTTTAGCTGGTTACTACTAATATTATGTATAGCATTGTATTCAAGAGTTCTTAAGCTTTCTCAAAAAAATAGAAAAATTAGGGAAGTTGAGTATTTGCTGGAGAATCAACGTCATACTATTCTTGATTTATATGCTCAGTTGCAAAAACAACATAATTTAGTTGAAGACTTAACTTATCAGTTAAATCAAAAAGGTACTGGTAAGAAAAGGTATTCACAGCGTAAATTACCAGAAATAAATCAAGGTAGTTTCGATGAAGTTAATAGTATTAGTACGGTGGTTTTGCAAGAGCAAGAAGTAGTTGAAATCTATAATAGCGAACCGAGTTTACTATTAAGCAATGCGGTGAAAGTTTCGGTTAAACCAGAAAGCATAATAAGCATAAATAAAAATAATCCAATTCTACTTGCAAGTATAGGTAATGGTAATTATTGTCTAGTTCACGATACGGATATAAGTTACTGGCTGCTACCGAAAGCTAACTTAAAAATAGATCAATATAGATACGAAACAGCTAAGTTATTATTTGAATGCGATGATTACGAATTGGAGTTTGACGATTATCGTTTAGATAAGCCTGCAAAAGTATCAATGTTACCTAACGAGCGAGAGTGGAAACTTGAGGAGCGGGGGGTATTGAGGTTTGTAAACTCTTTGTACGAAGAACTTGTCGATCTTTATAATAATAATATAAATGTATTAAATGCTTATATTATTGCTAAAGTTTCTCCTTCTATTAATCCTAACCAAAAAGTTATTTTAAAAAAAGCAGTTAGTTATGATTACTTGGTTGTAGATGGGGAAGATGAAAATTATTGGTTGTTACCAAGGGAAGATATAAAAATCAATCCTCCTAGATACAAAGAACTTCAAAATCTGTTTGATTGTGATGGCTATAAAGAAGACTATTCAAGTTTTATACTCGCAAAACCTGCCAAAGTATCAGCTATTTTAGAACAAATACAATGGCAGTTGGAAGAAAGAGGGAAAATTGTATTTATATAAGAGATCCCCCCAACCCCCCTTGAAAAAGGGGGAGAATATTTAAACCTCTCTTTGAAAAAATGAAATGTATGATGTGACTTAAGTTCTGTGGCTGTCGATTTGTTGGCGTAAGTCGTTTGTAATAGCTAGTAAATCAGTTTGAGAAATTGCTGTTTGTTCTTTTGATGCCATCCACTTTAATTTGACACTAGAAGTTGCAGCTTCTTCTTCTCCTATAATTAAACACGCGATCGCACCACTACGATCTGCCCGTGCAAATTGCTTTTTAAACCCGCTCCCACTTAAATCTAATTCTACGCTAAACCCTGATTGACGCAGCTTTTGAGCGATTTTAAGTGCCTGAGATTCCGCCTCGTCGCCTTTAGACACCACATAAAAATCTATTACTGGCGCGGGTAATGGTGATAGTTGTTGCAGTAAGATAGTTAAGCGCTCTAAACCCATCGCCCAACCTACTGCGGAAGTCTCTGCGCCCCCTAATTGGCTCACTAACCCGTCATACCTACCACCGCCACAAACTGTTGCTTGCGCCCCTAAATCGTCGGAGATAATTTCAAAAGCGGTGTGAGTATAGTAGTCTAAACCTCTGACTAAGCGCGGATTTATTTTGTAAGCAATATCTAAACTTGTCAACAACTCCTGTACTTGCTTAAAGTGTTGCTGAGAGTACGCACCCAAATATTTTAAAATACTTGGCGCATCTTGAGCAATTGCTTGGGTACGTTTGTCTTTACTATCGAGAATGCGTAAGGGATTGCGAGTTAAACGCTCTTGAGAATCTGCGTCTAATTCATCTTTGTAGGGAGTAAAGTAGTCAACTAAAGCTTGACGATAATTTTGTCTATCTTCAGTATTGCCTATAGAATTGATATCTAAGTGGAGATTTTTTAAACCTAAAGTCTGTAAAATATCGGTAGCGATCGCAATTACTTCAACATCGGCTCTAGGATCGGCACTACCCAACACTTCTAACCCTAACTGATGAAACTGTCTTTGTCTGCCAGCTTGAGGACGTTCGTAGCGAAACATCGCCCCAGTATACCATAGGCGCTGTACTCCTCCCTGAGCCTGGAGGCTGTTTTGAATATAAGCTCGTACTACTCCGGCTGTACCTTCGGGGCGTAAAGTAATTGAATAGTTTTCACTGCGGCTATTGAAAGAGTACATTTCTTTCCCGACAACATCTGTCGCTTCGCCAATTCCGCGTTTAAATAACTCCGTTTGCTCAAAAATCGGGGTACGGATTTCTTGATAATTAGCTCTATTGAGGATGTTTCGGGCGCATTCTTCGATTTTTTGCCAGTATTCTATCTCTCCGGGTAATATATCCCGCGTACCCCGTAATGCTTGTATTGCGTCCATAATATTTTATTTGTTTTTCTTGACACGATTAGTTGCATCAAGAAACTTTAGTTGTTGGTAAAGTGTAGCAATTCTCGGTAACTGTGTACCTGCGTTTTGCACCATCCGTAAAGGGTTGCCAAAAATTGCTTCTACTTCTAAAACTCGCTTTTCGTCGTAGTCAATTTTCATGCTAGTGCGGTAGGGCTTCATTTTAGCAGTATGGTCGAGCATTTCGGCAACAAAGCTTTCAGAAATAATGCGATCGCACGTTTTCGCCCCTGCAACCACTTCATCCATCAATTCTCTAACTAAAGCTAAGGTATTAGTATCAGCCATTAGCTCATTAGTTGTGGCATCCAAAATCACCGAAAGCCCGTTATAAGGGATATTCCAAACTAATTTTTGCCATCTAGCGAGTAACAAGTCTTCAGCTAATTTAATTGGAATCCCTGCTTTTTCAAAATCAGCGCCAATAAGACGCATTCGCTCGGAAATACCGCCAGGTTGATAGTTAGGGTTATATTCACCTAATTTAATTTCCTTGTAGTCTAAATGCAGAATATGTCCCGCGCCCACCTTATTAGAGCAAAGAAAGCATAACCCACCTATTACCCTAGAATTGCCAACAATATCCGCAACGTCTGACTCAATTCCTAGCCCATTTTGTAAAACTAATACTACCCCGTCATCTTTGACTACTGGAGGCAAAATTTGAGGTAGTAAATGATTTTGCGTTGTTTTCAAAGCCACAACTACTACATCGCATTTAGGCATTGTGGCGGCGCTGTTGTAGGCATTAACGCGGGGCAAATTAAAGTTATCGCCGGGGGACTCAATGATTAAACCATGCTGCTTAACGCGACCGTAGTCGCTATTGAGCAAGAAATGCACTTCTAAACCTGCTCGTTGCAAACAAGCGCCATAGTAGCCACCTAAAGCCCCCGTCCCTAAAATGGCATAAGTTAACCGATTATTGTAAAGGCTTGACATCGTGAAAGTGGCTGTAATCAATATAGCGATCGCCATTAGGCTTCCAAACTAAGATATCAACAAAACGCATACCCCAAAGAATATCTCTACTTGCAAAAGTATGGTGAGCGTAAATATTTTGTCCTACAGTTTCGTCTAATCCTGTCAGGGTAACTAAAATTGTTGTTTCATCCTCTATCAGCGACTCCGAGGAAACTTTATAAAGCGGACTAAGTTCGTCTATGGGATGAATGGCTGTCCAGGAGAGGGAAAAGCTAGGGTTTTGACTGCGAAGTAGCGGAAGATCGTAGATGCGGCGGATAAAATCGCCTTCGGCGGTTATTTCATCTCTAGCCAAACTGACACGCAGAGATGCTTCTAAAATTAAATTGCGGCGTTGGTTAGCAGTGCGAAACATTAAAGCTGGTACGCCTTCAAAAGGTGCAATTACTGCTACCTGGCTAAAAGTTACTCTCGCAGTCGGCCTTGCAAATCGGGCAAACATTAAACCCGTCGCCATTGTCACGCCAAACAAACCAACTAAAGACTCCGCCGTTACTAACAAATGAGCGTAGGTTGTCTGAGGATACATTGCACCGTAGCCAATCGATGCCATAGTTTGGACGCTGAAAAAAAAGGCATCGGAGAAGCTACCAGGACGCGCATTTTCAATTCCATCACCGCCAGCTAAATAGGCTAAGGCAAATAAAGCATTCGCAATAATATACCCGCAGCAAATTAATGTCAAAAAACCCGCCCAAGGAAGCGTAAGTAGTAAATGGTATGGATCGTTCCAATAGCTGTACCATTTTCCTAGCCCTTCTATATTTAACCGTCCATTCTGCTTGACAAAATGCACGATATTTGCAGAAGAGCGCCGCTTTTTTTTCATAAAAGTAGTTGGTTAAGGTCGTCGGTTTTTGCTTCTGCGTTTTGAGGACTTAAATAAATTACTAAAAAAGTTAGGGGATGCAGATTTGCGTTTGGGAGGGCGATTTGTATCGTTGGCTTCCATACCTTGTTCAGCGCGATCGCCAGCATTTATAGGTATAGCATTTTTACTGGGGACAATTTGCGAGCCATATCTGCGAGCATAAACTTGGGTAAATTCTGCCCCAAAAAACAAAATTTGCGCCGCATAGTACACCCAAGCAAGGATAATTACCAGCGAACCCGCCGCACCGTAAGTAGAGCCAAAGCTACTATTACCTAGATATAAACCTAAACCGTACCTACCTATAGAAAATAACAGAGAAGTAATCGCCGCACCAATTAAAACATCATTCCATTTAATTTTGACATCGGGCAAAAATTTATAGATTAAGCCAAATAGTACCGTAGTAACGATAAAACCTAAAACGAAATTTGCAACTTGCAACAGCGACGAAATTACCGGGAACAAATGACCTAAATAACCGATAACTCCTGACAAAGCCGCACTAAGTAACAGCGAAACTAGCAGTAAAAAACCAATTCCTAGCACCATCGAAAAGGCTAAAAAACGAGCGCGGATAAAACCCCCTGCACCCGCTTTTGGATCGGGTTGCACTTCCCAAATAGTATTAAGCGCGTCTTGCAGTTGGGAAAATACCCCCGACGCACCAAATAGCAGCACCACAACACTAATAGCCGACGCTAAACCGCCGCCTTCTTGAGGTTTAGCGGCGCTTTCGATCGCAGTTTGGATAAATTCAGCGCCATCTTTACCAACTAAGCCTTGAATTTGCCCAACAATCTCGCCTCTAGCGGCTTCTTCGCCAAATATTGCCCCCGCAATTGCGATCGCAATAATTAGTAGCGGTGACAGCGAAAAAACGGTGTAATAAGCTAAAGCGGCGGCTAACCGTGAAGCTTTGTCTTTATTCCATTCGTCAACTGTTTCTTTTAGCAGCGTAAATATTGTTTTTAATCTCACTCTCAATTCTCCTTAATCTAGAACACATCTTTAGATAGTAAACCTCCCCTCTAGTTCTGTAATGCCCATTTAGCAAGAGATATAGCAGTTTTGAGTTGTGGAAAAGTTTGCTGCAAACTTAACTGCTGCAAACACTACAAAAAGCTGGCAAAAAAGAATTTAAGATACTACCTATATTTGGAGCAACGAGCATGAGCGGATATATTCAGACTAATAGCGTTGATGAAGATAAACAGATTCCCGGTTCTACTCCCCCAGAACCTCATAATAATTGGCTTAGAGCGATCGCCCGGTATTTTCAGTTTAACTATTACAAAACCAACTTTAAAACCGAAATCCTCGCCGGGATCACTACTTTCATGACGATGGGCTATATCCTAGTTGTGAACCCGATTATTTTATCAAACGCTATTTTTCTCAATGAACAAGGGGATTTATTTTCGCAATTAGCCGTAGCCACTGCGATCGCGGCGGCGGTAGGAACGCTCTGTATGGGCTTGTTTGCCAACTATCCCTTTGGTTTAGCCCCCGGTATGGGAACCAACGCATTTTTTGCTTTTTCGGTAGTTATCGGGCTAAAAATTGACTGGCGATTAGCTTTATCTTGCGTATTCGTGCAAGGACTAATATTTATTGCTTTAACGTTTACAGATGTCCGCCGCTTGCTCATTCAAACTATTCCTAACACAATCAAACATTCTACGGCGGCGGGGATTGGCTTATTTATTGCCTATATTGGACTATCGGGAGATCCAGCAACCGGAGGCGCGGGGCTAATTGTGGCAAATGAAGCTACTAAAACCGCTTTTGGCAGTTTAGCTCAACCAGCTACTTTAATGGCTGTAGCGGGTCTAATAATTACCTCTGCGTTTGTAGTGCGGCGCGTTAGAGGGGCATTGTTATTAGGGATTTTTGCCACCGCCGTACTAGCTTGGATTTTGGGCATTGCTACGCCACCTCAAGGTATATTTGCTTTACCTCAATTACCCAAAGACTTATTTGGACAAGCAATTACCGGACTATCAGGGCTTAACGCCAGTAATATTATTGATTGGTTAGCAGTGTTATTTGTATTTTTGTTTGTAGATGTTTTTGATGCGGTGGGGACACTGACAGGGGTAGGAATGCGCGCGGGTTACATTGGTGAAGATGGAGAATTACCCCGCGCCAATCAAGCTTTAATGGCAGATGCGATCGCAACTACCGTTGGGCCTATATTTGGAACTTCTAGCGTCACAGCTTATGTAGAATCTATTTCCGGCGTACTGGAAGGCGGACGTACTGGTTTTACCGCCGTTATTATTGGGCTATTATTTCTGCTTTCATTATTTTTTATCCCAATTTTCCAAGCTATTCCCGCTTTTGCAACTACTCCAACCTTAGTAATTGTGGGCGCAATGATGCTTTCCCAAGTTAAAGAAATTCGCTGGGACGATTTATCAGAAGCAATTCCCGCCTTTTTAACCATGTTTATGATTCCGCTTACTTATTCAATTGCGGAAGGATTGGCGATCGGTTTTATTTCCTACCCGTTAGTTAAAGCTTTTCAAGGTAAAGGTCAAGAAGTATCGTTAGGTACTTGGATTATTGCTGGGGTTTTTGTTGCAAGATTTGTCTTTATGACGTTGCGTTTTAACTAACTACTTTGGCGAAAAGCTAGAATCCTAGTTTTACAAATTTATAAAGATAATATAGAAGCATAACAAGCATCTGCCCATGGCTAATGTTATCTGTTAAGTTACGAACTCTATTGCTGTCCGATGAGGCGTAAACCTTTAAATAAATTCAATAATATTTTCAATTAATTCATAGAATGAATGTAGCTGAACTTAGAAACTGGATTACCTTATTTTTTGCTGTAAGTGGTGGATGTATAGTTATATGGACATATCTAGGCAATCGAAAACAGCGTCGTCTAGAGAATAGCTTTCGACTGGTCGTCATGTTTAGGGAATCTTTACATGAAAAAGATATAGAAGCTTGGAAAACTATTTTTCATGCTACTTCAGAACCAGCAGGGGCTAAAAGAGGGTATTTAGTAGAATTTGTTGACGGTAAAAGGTTGCAACGTCCATTATCGGATCTTTTTAGTGAAGGATCTCCTGACAATGGTGCAGTAGAGCGTATGGCTGAGTTTTTTGAGTTGATTAGTAGGGAAGCGCTCAATGACACTTTTGAATTGCGCCTAGTTTACTTTCAGTTAGGACAGCTAATGGATACTATACATTTATGGCTCACAACAATAGATAACCATTATGGAAAAGTTACCTTTTTAGAGGAACACTATCCCCACTTTGATCGCTTGTATAAGAAGATGTTAATTGACAGGAAATGGTCAAAAAAGACATACACACATACTGGCTAGGTACTCATCCAATTATGAGATTGCCAAGATTATGTACTGCCGAAGACTTGCCAGTAAGAAATAATAAAAGATGCTTTTTGATTGTTAGAGTGTGGTAGCCATGACTGAGTTGCTGGAAAATGTGATCGCTCAACTAAAAACTTTACCTGCCAATGAACAAGATGCGATCGCATCGATAATTTTAGAAGAAATTGAAATGGAGCAGCGCTGGGATGAATCATTTTCCCGTTCCCCAGATACTCTTGCGAAACTCGCAGCTTCAGCAATGGCTGAGTATCGTGAAGGCAAAACTCAGAAACTCGATCCCGAAACGTTGTGAAGTCACTTACCACAACCGAGTTTCGTAAATTATTTGCCGCCCTACCTAAACAAGCTCAAGACCAGACACGCGCAGCGTATCGCCAATTTCAAAAAGATCCCAGCCATCCAAGCTTGCGTTTTAAGAAGGTGCATCCAGAGTTGCCAATCTACTCTGCCCGAATTAGCAAAAATTATAGAGCCGTTGGTCAGTTGGATGGAGACACTGCAATCTGGTTTTGGGTTGGTTCACACGCAGAGTACGACAAGTTGTTGGGGCAATTGTAGCCAAGTAAGATCGCAACTCAATGCACAATTATTACCTGCGATCGCCAGCAATGTATAATATAGTACAATTGTTTTCGTTTGAAAAAACTACACAACGGGCATTGACAAGAGACTATTTTATGAAACTCGTATGCGATCGCAGATTATTCAAAGCTGTTTTTAGTGTTGGGATTTTATCCGTTACTTCGCTTCTGACAATAAATTTGGGCGCTAATGGCGCTCCTACAACTAAACCCGGATGTGTTATCAAAGGCAATATCTCCGTTGCTACAGGTAAAAAGCTGTATCACATTCCAGGAATGAGAAATTATGACGCAACCATTATCGACCTAGCAAAAGGCGAAAGGTGGTTTTGCACAGAAGCAGAAGCGCAGTCTAATGGTTGGATTAAAGCCTCAAGGTAGTAATGAAAGCACTTAAGGTTATGGCAACAATCGATGAGCAAGGACAACTAACCTTAGATCGTCCCCTCATCACAGATAAAAACAGCCGTGTAGAAGTCATTGTTTTAATTCCAGAAACAGCAGATATAGAAGATAAATTACAAACAGAAATTCTAGCCGATTTTAGGCAATCTTGGCACGAAGCCATGAGCGGGCAAACTATTCCTGTTGCTCAACTTTGGCAAGGGATTGAGGATGCCTGAGCCGTATTTAATTCAATTAGTTCATATTGCTACCCAGAGAATTTATAAGACTGACATTGTGCCGTGTGACTGTTTGCTAAATTGTAAGTGTGGTAAGTTTAGTCCATGAATTTTGAATGGGACAAGCTAAAAAACGAAATAAATATTGATAAACATGGTTTTGATTTTGCTGATGCTTATCGAGTTTTTGACTTACCAATAATAGTTGACCTTGATGAGCGTGATGATTATGGTGAAGATCGATGGATAGGAACTGGAGTACTTGATGGACGAGTTGTAGTGGTTGTATACACTGAGCCTAATGAAGAAACAACTCGGATCATCTCACTAAGAAAAGCTCTCTCACATGAAAGGAGACGTTATGAGCAATATCTCAAGAACCGATTGGGCTAGAATTGATGCAATGACGGATGAGGAAATTGATACCTCCGATATTCCGCCTCTTAGCGATGAATTCTTCTTAAAAGCAAAATTGCGTATGCCTTCTTCATTGGCTACAGCTACCGTTGCTATTCGTATTGATTCTGAAACTTTGGCATGGTTTCAATCAAAGGGTGAAAAGGCAGAGCAACATATGGCTGCGGCTTTACGAATCTACGCAGAAGCACAAAAAAATGCTGCGGTTATGGGTCAATCAACCTCATAAACATTCAAAAGTAGATACATTGTCAAAGGCAATTTTTATGACTACTCACGATCGCGCGATCGCTAAATTGCAGCAGCTTTCTGAACCCCTCGTTCAGGAAGTAAGTGATTTTATCGATTTTGTCATCCATAAACATCAAGCTAAAGTAGAGAGTCAACCTGATGAACAGCTTAGACAAAAATGGTCGCAATGGTTTGAGGAGGTGGAACGCTTAGAAGTTATTTCACCGAAAAACTAATTAGGTCGCTCGTAGGCTAGATTTCCTAGAATGTAAGTAGCACAAATAGTGCGATCGCTTCCCACTATCATTAAAGTAAATACTTTTGCGGCTAATTCCTTTAAGGTTGTTGTGGCTTCACTGTTACGAAACGCTAAAAGCTCCGTGCATTCTGGATCTATCACAATAAAATCTGCTTCTTTCCCCGTTTCAAAGTTGCCGATTTTGTCTTCTAATCCTAATGCTCTTGCGCCGCCTAATGTAGCTAAAAATAAAGCTTGAAAAGGAGATAGTTTTTGCTTTCGCAGTTGAGCAACTTTATAAGCTTCTCCAGCCGTTTGCAGTAACGAAAAACTCGTACCCGCGCCGATATCTGTCCCTAAACCTAATTTAACGGGATGCTCCTTAGATTTGGCTTGTTCTATCTTAAATAAGCCGCTACCCAAAAATAAATTAGAAGTTGGACAAAAGGCGATCGCACTTTCTGCTTCAGACAATCGAGCAAATTCTGCATCAGTTAAATACACGCCATGAGCAAAGATGGAGCGGTTTGTAACTAATCCCGCGCGATCGTATACATCCAAATAACCCTCATTTTCGGGGAAAAGCTGCTTAACAAAAGCAATTTCGTCTACGTTCTCAGATAAATGAGTATGCAAATAAACATCGGGAAATTCATCTAATAGTCTACTTGCTACGCTTAATTGTTCAGCGCTAGAAGTTATAGCAAAACGAGGAGTTACAGCGTAAAGCAACCGCCCGTTTTTGTGCCATTTTTCAATTAATTGCTTGCTTTGCTGGTAAGAAGTTTCGGGGGTATCGACGAGATAATCTGGTGCGTTTCTATCCATCATTACTTTACCTGCGATCGCCCGTAAGTTGCGACGATGAGCTTCAGTAAAAAAAGCTTCCACAGATTCAGGATAAACCGCCGCAAATACTAACGCTGTGGTTGTACCGTTTTTGAGTAATTCATCGAGGAAAATTGCCGCTACTTTTTGAGCATAGGCAAATTCTTGAAACTTTCTTTCGGTGGGAAAGATATATTTATGCAGCCATTCTAGGAGTTGTTCGCCGTAAGATGCGATCGCTTCTGTCTGCGGAAAATGAACATGAGTATCTATAAACCCTGGCATAATCAGCATTCCAGGATAGGAAGTAATTTCAATTCCTACATATTTAGCCTGTAAACTCTCATAATCGCCTAGTTCTTTGACTAAACCATTTTCGATCACTAATAAACCATCCACAATATAACGAACGCTCTCTAGTTCGCTTACATAAAATGGATCGTCTACAAAGTCTAAAAAGGAGCAACGGAAAGCTTTTAACTGGGCTGACATTTGTTTAAAGTTAGTTAAAGGCAAAGGGCAAAATGGTTAACCCACCGCCCTTTACTCTAGAAATTGCTTTTAGTTCAACTTTACTTATAAAGTTCTGTTGACAAGCGCAAAGCCAAAACGCCAGGAATTAATGCAACAAGTAGCGCTGCATAGATTTGGATGTCGGAGATTGAAGACATGGTTTAAACCCTCACTTATGAACGGATTTCACTTTTCTAGATCGTTCCTTACTTTCGGCTACATTGCCTAATTAGAGAAATATTTTGTAACAAGTTGCAACACTAGATGAATTTTTACTTGGGTATAGACTTCGGAACATCCGGCGCAAGAGCCGTTGTTATTGATGAAGCTTGTATTATTAGGGCAGAAGTTGAGCAACCTTTTGAAGTATCGCCGCCGGAATTTTGGGTTGACAGGTGGAAAAAAGCTTTAGTTAACCTCATTACACGGCTACCTTACGAATTACGTGCCGAGATTAGAGCGATCGCCATTAATGGTACTTCTTCCACCGTAATGCTTTGCGATGATGGGGGAAATGTTTTAGATATACCTTTGTTGTACAACGATGGGCGCGGAATTGAGGTATTGGAAAGATTGAAAGTGATCGCACCCCCTAATAATATTGTCCTTAGCGCCACCTCTAGCTTGGCTAAACTGCTGTGGATGAGCGAACAAACCTTTTTTACCCAAGGGCGATATTTGCTCCACCAAGCCGATTATTTGGCTTATTTATTGCACGGAAAGTTAGGAATTAGCGACTATCACAACGCTTTAAAGCTGGGTTATGACGTAGAAAATTTAAACTATCCAACTTGGCTGACAGATTTATCTTTAATGCCGTTATTGCCTCAAGTTTTAGCCCCTGGTACGCCCATAGGAGAAGTTACACCAGCCGTTGCTAAAGTTTTGGGTTTAGAGAACGATTGCGTAGTTTGTGCGGGTACAACCGATAGTATTGCGGCATTTTTGGCTAGTGGCGCTAAAAAACCTGGGGAAGCGGTGACTTCTTTAGGTTCTACTTTGGTACTTAAGCTATTAAGCCGCACTCGGATTGAAAACTCCGAGTTGGGAATTTATAGCCATCGTTTGGGGGATTTGTGGCTAACTGGCGGCGCTTCTAATACAGGTGGTGCGGTGTTGAGGCATTTTTTCACAGATGTAGAGTTAGCAAGCCTTAGCAGCCAAATTAAGGCAAATAAAAGTAACCTTGATTATTATCCCTTATTAAAAAAGGGCGATCGCTTTCCGATTAACGATCCACTCTTACCACCGCGCCTAGAACCCCGTCCAGATAGTGATGTAGAATTTTTGCATGGTTTACTTGAAAGTATTGCTCGAATTGAATCGCGGGGTTACGAGCTTTTGCAGCAATTAGGCGCGGATAAATTAACTTGCGTTTATACGGCGGGTGGTGGGGCAAAAAATGCTGTTTGGACGAGGATACGCGGATTTTATCTACAAGTACAAATGCTGTCTTCTATTCATACCGCCGCCGCTTATGGTACGGCATTGTTAGCAAAAAATAATTATTAACGAATTGCTGTATACGCAATGCGATCGTACCAATATGTTTATATAATCTCTATCGCGATTTGGGTTTTGGTTTTATATTTATCTTTTGATTGCAAGGAGTTTTTGACTATAGTTCTTCTAAACTGGCAACAATGTTTCTGATAAACTATACCTGCTTGCGCAACGGCAGCGATACTGTAAATGTTGTCCCAATGCCGACTTCACTACTGACAGCAATCTTACCGCCATGTAGATCCGCCGAGCGTTTAACAATCGCTAGTCCTAAACCTGTACCGGAAATCGTGCCAACATTACTAGCACGATGAAACGAATTAAATAATTGCTCTCGATCTGCAATTGGAATACCAATACCTCGATCTGTAATGTGGAAAATCGCTTCTCCCTGTTGAAAAATCAGTTCAAAATTAACACTGTCACCTTCAGGGGAATACTTAATCGCATTGGAAAGCAAATTACTAAGAATGTGCCGTAGCAGTTTGTCATCTAAGTAAGCCATTCTACAGTTATCGGGATTGATATGGGAGCAGTTTATTTTACTAACAAAGGTGATGTTGTGACTTTTGGTAGTAATCTGTATCTCCTCCACTAAGTCGTAACAAAACTGAATCAAATCTAGCGGTGCTGGATTGTACTCTAGTTTCCCAGCTTCGGATTTACCAATTAACAGCACATCATTTAGCAAGTTAATCATTTGTTTGACCGCAATTTGAATTCGTTGGAGATGCTTAATTTTTTTATCTTCGTTCCATTTAAAACTGTAAAGTTCGAGTAATTCGGCGGACGATAAAATTGTGGTTAGCGGAGTCCGAAACTCGTGAGAAGTCATAGTCACAAAGCGCGACTTCAAAAGGCCGAGTTCTTTTTCTTTGGCTAAAGCATCGCGAATTTCTACTTCGCTTTGCTTGCGCTTAGTAATGTCTCGCACAATTGCCACATATTCTTGATTATTGAGGCTAGATGGTCGTGAAATAGTTAATTCAACTATGCGTAAACCTTGGGAATTTTCTAGAGTATGCTCGCTGTGGTTGAGCCATTGCTCAGGTCGCCCTGCTAAATTAGAAAAGAATGTATTTAAGTTGTATCCAAGCAAATCCTGGACATTTATCTGAAATAATTCCTTAGATGCTGGATTTGCCTGACAAATTGTACCTTTTTGATCCAAAACTAAAATAGTATCTGGAACGGTATCAAGAGCAGCGATCAAAAGGTTTTTTGCTTGTTGCCTTGCCTCATCAATAGCTGAAATTTGTGGCAAGGTAGTCCAGCAGGCTATTCCTATTCCTACAAATGATAACGTTACCAATACAACAGCCAACAGCGCACCACTAGATTCGCTAGAAGTTCTATCTAACCTCCCATTAATAGCCCAACCTATTGCAGTGCTACTACAGATCAAACAAACTAGAACAAACACCTGTAGCATAACGAAGTCTTGGTTTTTGCTGCTGGGTTTAGCGTGATAATGTCGTTGCCACCAGGAAGGATGAAAGGGCGCAAATGGAACGCGGCGTAATAACCTATCTCCCATCAAAATAAAAATAGGTAACGCAAGTCCCAATAACAAGTATTGCCAACCCCAAGCTAAACCACCTACTACTAGGACAACCGCTTCGACAATGAAAAAAGCGATCGCCCAATGAGGGAATAATACCTGCGCTTCCTTTCGACGTAACCATAATCCCAGATGAAGCCCCATGATCGAAATTAAGTAGCTAGTTCCCGCCACCATGACGACATGATGTATATCTCCCCAAACTAAACATAAGAGGCTAAGTATAAAACTAAAGATGAGAGCCGGTTCTAAAACACCTTTGCGAGAAATAACTGTAAATACAGGTGCAAGCTGACCGTCCAAGGCAAGTTGGAATAAAATTCGTGATGTATTAGCAACAGCCGTAGCGCAACTTAGCAGACAACAAAAGGCAATCAAGAGCGTCACTAGAAATGAAGCTGATTGCCCCCAGAATGGACGGGCTGCTGTTAGAAGATTTAAGTATAAGTTGTCCCCCATCCCTGGCTTAGTAGCCAGTTGCATCAGTACCAAAGAACCACCCAGAAATACAGGAGGAATCAGCCAAGCAGACCAAGAGAGACACCGTAGAGTTTTACCAGGACTGCGGCTATCAGCAACAAAGGAAGAAGCTGTTTCACAGGAGTAGACAGAAATAGTAGAAATGAAAAACCATTTTGCCCATTCTGCAAAGCTAAGGCTTGACCAATTAGTTGGAAAAAAACCAGGGCTATTAGTTGAGAAGGCTAACCATCCCAGCCCTTGAACACAAAAAACAAGCAGTAATCCAATTGCTGGGACAACAAAAAATAGATGTAAAATTCCCAAGGCACGAGTACCGCTTAACCCAACGATAAATGCCAGCGCTAGGAATCCAACTTTGAGAATTACTTCCGGACAAGTAATTCCTATGGGTTCAATATTGACTTTAATCAAGTCTGTAAGCACAATTGCGTAAATTGCCGGAGCGGCTACCCAGCCAACAAAATATCCAATTGCTACATAGCGGTCTAAACCATAGAAATTTTTCAGTAGTCTAGCTGCGTAGTTTGGCGTTCCTCCGGCTACATCTGACCAGTGCATCCCCAACTGTTGCACTTGTATGTTCAGCATTACTGACACAATTATTCCAGGCAACCAGACAAAGATAGCTTTTGGTCCCAGGGCAGCATGAATTATCGGCGCAGTACCAATCCATCCTACATGACCTGTAAGACCAAAACCCCACGTTTCTGTAGCACTCAAGCTTCTTGGCAAACGTGTAGCTAAAGTTTGATTCAATCTATTAATAGCCATTCACGCCTCTTAATTATTTAAAAATTGCGGAGTTTTTAAGAAATCGCTATCAACAAAATAAGACAAGTACTTTTGTAGCAAGCTAGAGTCAACTACAGGACAGTGGATGGCACTATCGGTTAGACCATCAACGGTGTTTTGACAGTCAAACGATTGCGACCCCAACCACATTCTCTCTATATAAGTCAGAGATTCTGTAGAGGTCTTCACCGTAAACAGAGATGATAAAGGACTTAAAGTATTCTCTTGAGACTTAGTATTTAGTAAAACCGTTTGCCACTGGTCATAGGCAATTTGCTCCATTGGATAACCGAAAGTTTTAATTTCTTTGATTAGTTGGCGTAAAGGTAATGATTGAGGGTTAGTTAAATGAAAAGCTTTGCCTATTGAGGCTTCTTGTCTCGATAAACAGACGATCGCCCTAGTAACATAATCTACAGGAGTGAGATTAATTAACAAATCTATTTCCGGCGCACCTTCCAGTTGAATAAAACTTTTAATCATCCTGCCTATCAGGTCGTCGGTCTTAGAAATACCTGTTTGACTATGCCCTGTAATCATGCCTAATCTGTAAATAGAAACAGGAATTCCCCGCTCACCTGCTGCCATTACTAACTTTTCAGCTACCCATTTACTTTGGGCATAGCCATTAGTAAGATCCTGACAGTAAGCTAACTTATCTGGTTCTTTAATTACTTTCATTTGGGCATAAGCAGAGGAAAGAAAAACATCAAGGGTAGAAATAAAATGTACGGGTTTTGTTTTGATTGCACTTGCCAATCTTAAAACTTCTTGAGTTCCCGAAACATTCGCACTTCGTAAGGCGACGTAGGGATAAATTAAATTAACGAAAGCCCCATTGTGATATATTCCATCTATTTCCTTGGCTAGTTCTTGGAACTGCTGTTCAGTTAGCCCTAAAAGTGGCTGTGCCAAATCTCCTATTACTGGAACAATTCTAGAACTAAGCTGTGGTTCCAAAAATCCTAAATAGTGTTCTAAATTGCGGCAGATTTTTTGCTTGCCAGACTCAGGAGTTGAAGCACGGACAAGACAATAAATGCTGGCTTCGGTCTGCTGTAGTAGTTCGTGCAGTAAAAAAGCACCGATAAAACCTGTTGCTCCTGTCAAGAACACTCGCTGCGGTTCTTTGATTGGCTCATAGGAGGGAGTAGCAGCACAAATTGTTGGATCTAAAACAGCTTCGGCGTGTAAATCTACGTCGCCAATATTGGGTGTAGTAGGGGAATCTGTGGAGTGCAGAAATTGAGTAATCTCTTGCGCAAGTCCAGCGATAGTAGGTACTTGGAACAAAGATAGTAGAGGTAAATCAACATGAAGAATTTCTTTGATTTGGAAGAGCATCTCAACAGTAAGTAAAGAATGTCCTCCTAGGTCAAAAAAGTTATCGTTGATTCCTATTAAGTCGACTCCTAACACTTGAGTCCAAATCGCTGCTACTTGATTTTCTATCAAAGTACGAGGTGCAACAAAAGCCTCTAACAACATTGGTCTAGAGTGGTTCGGTTCGGGAAGACTTCGCCTGTCTACTTTCCCGTTAGGAGTAAGCGGTAAGCTATCAAGCAGGACAAAAGCCGAGGGAACCATATATTCGGGCAGTTTGTTTTTGATTAAAATACGTAGTTGAGCAACTAGATTACTTGCATCTTTTGCTGGCAATTGATTAGTATAAGCATTCCAAGGCATAGGAGTAAATTCACTCTCGCGCCCGTAAACTATACTGCTGCTATGTGCCGGAATTTGCTTTGAGCAATGGTGCTGAAACACCGCATCATAGCTAGCAGATCCCCTTGAACTAGACCAATTGATGTGAATGGTATAAGGCAACTCTTGGCTCAAATTCCATAAATCTTCAGGATCTAGCGCCCTAGTGTGCTGAGTCGTTTTTGCGATCGCAGCCTGTAAATCTTTCACAGTTAAATAGCGATCGCTATTTATTAGTAATTCCCCGGCGGTCATATCTAATAAAATCCTGGCATTTTTGATTCCAGTAATTACCAGATTTTCCGGTTGAGTGTCCATCAAGTGTTGACGAATCGCTGGTAATGTTAGCTCCTGCTGCCATTCCAGCCAATTAGAGGAATTGGGCGCAACATATTCCTCTGATGGATTATTGGTTACAGTTCCTATTTGCAAGATCACATCGTAGCGGAAACAAGTTAGCTCGTTTTGATGGCAACCGCGCTTGAGTTGAATTTGAACGTTGCTAATTTGGGGAAGATGGTGTTTAAGAGCCGTAAAGAACGCCGGATCGATTACTAACTCTTTGTCTTGTCCCATCCGCTCTTGAATGCGTTGCTGGAGGTAAGTAGTAGGCGTAGAACTATCAGCTTGATATAGCTGCACTGATGTATGGAAAGCTTCTAGTAATTGTAGATTGCGGACATCGCCAATAAAAATGTGACCTCCCGATTTGACGGCTTTAACAGCACTTTCCAAGATACCTACTAAATAATTAATGCTGGGAAAATACTGAATTACAGAATTGAGTATTATTGTATCGAAGGTTTCTGGCTCTACATCCTCAAAAGCCTCGGCGGCGGCTTTCTGCTCTAGCGTCACCTGTGACCAATCCTGCGGACTGCGCTGCAATTCGCGATCGAGGTAATAAACAGCTTCTGGGGCAAGATCCGTACCCAAGTAACGAGAGCAGTGGGGAGCAATGCGAAATAGCAGTAGCCCTGTACCACAACCGATTTCCAATACGCGCTTGGGGTGTAAAGATAGAATTCGCTCTACTGTGCGCTCAATATACTCGTGCATCTCCTGAACTGAGGTCGGCTGAAGGGTATAACTATTCTTCCAGCCAATAATATTAAATGTTGGATCTTGCCAAGTATTTGATTGGCTGTAGGTTTCATTCCATATTTTCTGCCACTGCCAAGTTGATTCAATATTATTAGATATTTCTACAGGTAAATGCTGTGGCGATGACGGTTGTAGGTTTGGCACTACATAGGCAACTAGGCGTTTGTCCTCTGACAAATCTTGGCGACCAATTACTACAGATTCTCCTACCGCCGGATGCTGGTTGATAACTGTTTCAATTTCTTCCAATTCAATTCGGAAACCACGAATTTTAACTTGATTATCGATCCGCCCCATTAACTCAATGTTGCCGTCTGGTAGATAGCGAGCTAAGTCTCCAGTTCTATACAGGCGATCGCCTCGTTCCTTGCTGAAGGGATTAGGAATAAATTTTTCTTCGTTTTCAGGTCGGTTGAGATAACCTCTGGCTAAACCAAGACCGCCAATGCACAACTCACCCGGCGTTCCTACGGGTACAAGCTGGGGAGAGTCTCCCTGACGGCGTAGCAGACAATCTAGTAAATAAATTTGCGTGTTGGCAATAGGTCTACCTATAAGTATCCGACTATTACTATGTTCTACTTTATAAACCGTTGACCAAACAGTAGTTTCTGTAGGCCCATACATATTCCAAAGAGAATTTACTTTTTCTAGCAACTGATTTGCTAAGTCTCGATTTAATGCTTCTCCAGTACAAATAATTTTTAGCTGTTTGTTACCTTGCCACCCTGTTGCCAAAAGCATTCGCCAAGTAGCTGGAGTTGCTTGCATAAAGGTAGCGCCAGAATTTGCTATGCTCTTAGCAAGCTGTATTGGGTCAATAGCTACTTCACGGCTGACTAACACAATACAAGCGCCGACAATCAAAGGTAAATAAATATCTGGAGCAGCAATATCAAAGGATATAGTGGTAACTGCCAAAAGTACATCTTGCTTGCTCAGTCCCGGTTGCTGACGTACAGAATTTAACAAGTTGACTATAGATCCGTGTTCAATTTGTACCCCTTTCGGCTTTCCAGTCGAGCCGGAAGTATAGATAGTGTAAGCTAAATTCTTAGCTGTTACTTGGCTATTTGGATTATCGATACTTTGCCCTGAAATTGTTTCCCAATCAGTATCAAGGCATACTACTTGCGCTGCCAATACTGGCAGCCGATGGAGTTGATTTTGCTGTGTTAATAGCACTGGCATTTGTGAATTTTCGATCATGAATGCCAAGCGATCTTGAGGATAGGCTGGATCTAATGGCACGTAAGACCCGCCAGCTTTGAGGATGCCTAAAAGTCCTACGACCATATCAAGACTTCGCTCTACGCAAATTCCCACCAGTACCTCTGCTTCCACATTGAGCGTCTGTAAATAGTGTGCTAGTTGATTGGCACGGCAGTTTAATTCCTGGTAGGTAAGTTGTTTGTCCTCAAAAATTACCGCGACATTGGTGGGTGTTAACTTGACCTGGGACTCAAACCACTGATGGATACATAGGTCTTTGAGGTAATCGCCTTGGGTGTCGTTCCCTTCCACGAGCAACTGGTGTAATTGTGCTTGTGTCAATAGCGATCGCTCTAAAGGTTGTTGGTTGATGCTGTCAATGGGATGCTCTTTCATAGTCTCAACTTCTCGATTATTTTTAGTCACTAATATGTTCTCGATCGCCAAAGTAATAAGTGTGAAGCTACGGTTATAAACCTTGTATTTCTAAAGACTTCTTAGACTTGTTACTTGAATTGCCCAACAGTTGCTAAAAAGTATGACTACTTACGCAGTCATACTTACGGCTTGGCTGGTTATACATATAGTTCCCAAATAAAGTAGCAATCTCACAGGCAAATTGAAATTATTACCCATTACCCATTCACCAACGCTCTAGCGTAAATCATCAACTAAGGGTGAATTTTCTCGTTTTAGATCGCTGCAATCAAGTTAACTCCTAAGCCAAACCGTTTGTGAAGGTTATAGTAGCGTTCGGTTTCAATGCGAAAAATCTTTGCAAGGTCAATATTGGGGATTGGGGAGCTTAACTATGAATCCTTGGTTCAAAGTAGAGTGTGGCGAGAATTTCGCTCTCAAAAACGGCTAATTCTTCCCTTCGCTTGCCGACAACTTTACTATCAAAGTAGGTTTCTGCTAGTAGCCAGTAGATACCGTAATGCCGGGCTTCCGATGCCATTAAGCTACGATAAAATTGAGCAAGTTCTGGCTGCGGCAAATGTTCAGCTAATAACCCCAATCGCTCATGACTGCGGGCTTCAATTAAACCAGAAACTAGCAACGAATCTAATAGACGATCGCTTTGCTGATGGCGAATTTGAGTTTTTAACTTAGCAGCGTAGGGCGGCGAGGAAAGATTACCTAAAGGAATACCCCGTTTTTCTAGCCATTGATTGACTTGCTCAAAGTGTTCTAACTCCTCACGGGCGATCGCTGTCAGTTTGCGAACTAGGAGTGTATGGGAGGGATAACAAAACATCAAGTTTATGGCTACACCCGCCGCTTTGCGTTCGCAATGAGAATGATCGAGCAAAATAATGTCTAAGTTGGCGATCGCTTGGTTTACCCATTCCGGGCGCGTTGGCTGCTTTAAAACGTTAATTGTAGCTGTTACTTGAGATACATTTGTTGTCATAAATATTAAAAATTGTATATGTATTTATTAAGACGGAATTACAATTAAGGGTAGAGAGCTTAATTTATATTTATTTCTCGGAATTAAAGCTAAACAGGCTGTAGTAATAATATTCAGTTATTTTAAAAAACTAAGGATCGAATTGTAATGCAGGAAACAAGTAATCGTCGCATCGTCATTGGTGATGTACACGGTCACTATAACGGGTTAATGGGTCTATTGGAAGCGATCGCCCCTGGTAAAGAGGATGAAATCTATTTTATCGGCGACTTAATCGATCGGGGACCCCAAAGCTCAAAAGTAGTAGAGTTTGTCAAACAAAACGCCACAGGTTGTATATTAGGCAATCACGAGCAAATGTTATTAGATGTTGTAGGCGGCGGTGCTATGGCAGCCCAAGTACAGCAATCATGGCTTTATAGTGGTGGCTATGCAACTATTACTAGCTATCCAGATTCGACCATTCCCGAAGACCATCTAGAATGGATGAAAAAATTGCCTATTTACTTAGATTTAGGCGATGTTTTATTAGTTCATGCTGGGGTCGACCCCCGAATGCCCTTAGAAGCCCAAACTTCCGATCAGCTTTGCTGGATACGAGATGAATTTCATAGTATGGAAGAACCTTACTTTAGCGATAAATTAATTGTGATTGGTCATACGATTACATTTACTTTGCCTGGGGTTGTACCGGGTAAGCTTGCTCAAGGACAAGGTTGGATTGATATCGATACGGGAGCTTATCACCCTAAAAGCGGTTGGTTGACAGGATTTGATATTACAAATAATCAAGTATATCAATTCAACGTTCACCAGCAGCGCAGCCGGATTTTGACGTTGAAAGAAGCAGTAACAAGTATTGAACCTACAAAAGTTAAGCGTCGTTAAAGTAAACTTTTAATTTAAAAGCATTAAATAAATCAATATTTATAGTGTTATTAGTAATTATTCGGGCTAGGAGCTAGTTTAGCTTCTTCGCCGGAAGCCCCGCGCTGTAGTGTACTCAGTCAGCGACGGGATGGATAGGCGGGCAGCGACGATTGTATCCCCGATAAAGCCCGTGCTACGCTTCTACGGGAGAGGGGATATATGAGGAGTTGCCAACATATTGACACGATTGCCTATCAGTGTTTTTACATGGTCGCGCAACACTTCAGACATTGGTACACCAATAGATTCAGCATACCGTTTCAGTGCTTGAAGTTCGATATCTGAAAGCCTGACTCTTACTATATTTTCTCTACTCATAGTCCAATTATAGGTTATAATGTAGTTATGATTGTAGCCTATCAATACAAGTTGCGGCTGACATTACAGCAAACCATCGAAATTGACCGATGGTTATCAATGTTGTGCGCTCAGTACAACTACTTGCTGGCGGACAGATTTGATTGGTATGAGCGCAACCGCAGCCCCGTAAATGCTTGCCCGTTGGTGTGTCATTTGCCCGAACTGCGGGACAATCCAGACTATTACTCTCAAAAGAAAACACTACTCAATCTTAAAAAAACACATCCTTGGTACAGCGAGATTTACTCTCAAGTGCTGCAAGATGTGGTTAAAAGAGTAAAGGTTACTTTTGATAGGTTTCTTAAGGGCGACAGCAACGGAAAGCGTAGCGGTAGACCTCGTTTTAAGCAACGCAGCAGATATCGGACTTTCCTTTATCCTCAAGTAAAAGAAGGTTGTTTGGTAGGTAATTTAGTTAACTTACCGATGTTTGGTAAAGTTAAATTTATTTTGCATAGACCAATCCCTGACGGGTTTAAAATCAAGACTGTTTCTATTACTAAAAAAGCTGATGGTTACTATCTAACTTTAAGCTGCAAAGATGAGACTGTACCCACAATCAAACCTGATTTTAACCCAGAATCAATAACTGGAATTGATGTCGGACTTAAGGAGTTTTTAACAACTGCTCAAAACGAAACTGTTGCTATACCTCGGTATTATCGCAAAGCGCAAAAACGCTTAAAGGTAATCCAAAAACGGGTATCTCGCAGAAAAAAAGGAAGTAACCGCAGATTAAAAGCGGTTAAACAGTTGGGCAAGCAACATAAAAAAGTTGCAGATAAAAGAAAAGACTTTCACTTTAAAACGGCTAATAACCTACTCAAAAAATATGATGTAATTGCTTACGAAGATTTAAACGTTAAAGGCTTGGCTAAGACAAACAAAGCTAAGTCAATTCATGATGCTGGATGGTCAAACTTCCTGTCAATATTACAAACCAAAGCCGCAAAGCTCGCCGGGGGAAGCTTCCCCCGGCAGACTTTGCGAAAATGCTGGGTTATTAACTATTGCAGTCAGCGCCTATAATACCAGTCAAAATTGCTCTGCTTGTGGTGTCAAAGTCCCGAAAGAGTTGTCGGAACGCTGGCATACTTGCGCTTGTGGATGTAGCCTTGATCGAGATCACAACGCGGCAATAAATATAATGAATAGGGCTGAGGGTCAACCAGTCCTTAAAGCCAAGAGCCTCCTATGCGATAGCAGGATTGTCTTGGAAGCCCACACTGTACTTGGTACTCCAAGTCAGTGATGGGAGTTGTCACCTATAGGCAAGAAAAATAATGATTGACGACAATAAAGCGATCGCCTAACTTCTAAGCTAGGAATAAAGGTATTGCGATTAAAGGTAATAAATCATGGCTGTAGAATACGATGTAGTAGTTATTGGCGGCGGTTCTGGTGGTTTGGTGGTTGCAGGGGTCGCCGCCGCTCTCAACGCCAAGGTAGCGTTGATAGAAAAGCATCGTCTGGGTGGTGATTGCTTGTGGTATGGTTGCGTTCCGAGTAAATCATTGATTCATGCTTCTCGCTTGGCTTACCAGGTAAAAAATGCGGGAAGGTTTGGTATTTATAGCCAAAATGTATCTATTGATTTTGCTAAAGCGATTTCTCACGTGCAAAATGTGATCGCAAATATTGAACCCCACGATTCCCCAGAAAGGTTTGAAGGCTTAGGCTCAGAGGTAATTTTTGGCGATGGTGAATTTATAGATCGTCATACTTTTAAAATTAATGGCAGAAGTATTAAAGCTAGAGCTTTTGTGATTTCTACAGGCTCAAGACCTGCTATCCCGGATATTTCTGGACTTGAGGAAGCAGGATATATTACTAATGAAGAAGTTTTTTCAATTACCGAGCGTCCCGAAACTTTAGCAATTATTGGTGGCGGCCCAATTGGTTGCGAATTGGGGCAAGCCTTTTCTAGACTAGGTTCTGAGGTAGTAATTGTTGCAGGAGGCGATCGCCTTTTACCCCAAGAAGACCCCGAAGTTGCTCAAGTCGTAGCAACACAATTTGCTAGTGAACATATCCGCGTCCTGACTAAAACGCGCGTTGAAAAAGTAGAAGTTATTAACGGTAAAAAAGTGCTGTTTGCGGCAGGCGAAAAAATCGCTGAAGTAGAGCAAATATTAGTGGCGGCGGGAAGACAACCTAATGTTGAATCTCTCAACATTGAGGCTGCTGGTGTAGAAATGCGGCAAAAAGGTGAAGCTGGTTATGGGAACTCTGGTAGTAAAAAAGGTATTCGCGTTAATAGCAAACTTCAAACTACCAATCCCCGCATTTATGCCTGTGGTGATGTGATTGGCGGCTATCAATTTACTCATGTCGCTAGTTACGAAGCCAATATTGTCTTAAAAAATGCGCTGTTTTTACCTGTAATTAAGGCGGATTACCGGGTAATTCCTTGGGCGACCTTTACCGACCCGGAATTAGCACGGGTGGGTTTAACGGAACAACAAGCGCGATCGCGTTACGGTGATGATATTCAGATAGTTAAACAAGAATATGCTGATGTTGACCGCGCCCAAGCGGAGGCTGCAACAATAGGATTTGCCAAAATTATTGTCCGGCGCAACGGGCAAATTCTGGGCGCTCACTTGGTGGGAGAATCGGCGGGAGAGTTAATTGCTGAAATTGTTTTAGCGATGTCCCACAACCTCAAAATATCGGCTCTAAGTGGCATTCATATCTATCCTACTTTGTCAGAATTAAACAGTAACGCCGCCTTTGCTCTCACTCAGCAAAACTATGAAAAAAGCCTCAGACTGCAAAACTTATTACAAAAGGTGTTTCAATTACTACGAGCATTCGGCTAAGTTTTGGTAAGCTAGAATCGCTACGGTAGAGGAGTAAATTTAGCCTGTATGCACCGGATATTATCAGGAGCGTTGAGCAGTGAAAAATTGACCGTGGCGATCGCAAATCTGCCGCCGTCATTACAAGGTACGAAGCTAGTACAACTGTCAGATTTGCACTATGACGGTTTGCGGCTGTCGGAAAAAATGTTAGAGCAAGCAATTTCTGTTGCTAACGAAGCAGAACCCGATTTAATTGTTTTAACGGGCGATTATGTAACAGACGATCCCGCTCCTATTCATCAACTGGTATTGCGACTCAAACATCTGCAAAGCCGCGCTGGTGTATACGCAGTTCTGGGAAACCACGATATTTATTACAAAAATTCTCAAGCCGAAATTACTCAGGCGCTAACGGGGGTTGGTATTCCTGTGTTGTGGAATCAAATTGCTTACCCTTTAGGTCAACAATTACCAATTGTAGGATTGGCTGATTATTGGTCGAAAGAGTTTGATATCAAGCAAGTTTTGAGCCGATTGGACGCAGATACACCCCGCATTGTTTTGTCACACAATCCCGATACGGCGGAACTGTTGAAAAAATGGCGTGTAGATTTGCAATTATCTGGTCATACTCATGGGGGTCAAATTCTGCTTCCTGGGATTGGTCCGGCGGTGACTTTATACAAAAGTTTTCGTCGCAAACTTTCTAAGTCTGCGCGTCGTCGAATACCGTTTATGCAAAAAGATTGTGCGAAAGTCGTTCGTCATTGGGAATGGGCGCAAGGTTTTCACCAAGTCGGCACAAATCAATTGTATGTAAATCGCGGTTTGGGGACTTATTTTCCAGGGCGATTGTTTTGTCCGCCGGAAGTGACGATTATTACCCTTATATAGTCACAAAAGTTTAACCCGCCGCGCTACTGTGGTGAAGAAATAAGTAGCAATTCGGCGGGTTATTGAAGGATGGAATGGTTTTAAACGAACTCAAACAGTTAACTCTAATAAGGTGGACTTTTTCTCGCAACTTCAATTTAACTCGTGCATCCCTGCGTTCTAAATAAACAGTAACCTTGGCAGTGGATTAACGTACCTCCCATAACAACACTCATTCACGGACTTGAGTAAATTAAATGTTTGGATGCTACAAGGAAGTTCTAGCGAGGTGACGGGCGCGGGAGGCACGGGCGCTTGTCAAAAGGGTTTATTTGTTGTGCCTGTATTTAAACTAACATTAGTATTTTCTTTACTAGCCCTTAAGTTACTAAACTTGACTAGCATTTATATATTGCAATTATTGATAAGATTTCTTAACTAAAAAGTCTTCTCTAAATTTAGAGAAGACTTTAAAAGCTATCTAATTGTTGATTGAGCGTTAGTTAGGACTATTTGTAGCCGGAGTTTCGGTACTAGATTCTGTAGTAGTCGTGCTATTTTCGGTTGTAGTCGTGTCTTGCATATCTGGACTGATAGAAGTATCGCTCTTAGCTGGTGCTGTTTCAGTAGTGGTTGTACTTTGGGTATTGGAACTGCTAGAAGTATCGCTCTTAGGTGGTGCGGTTTCCGTTGCTGGGGATGGCTGCGTGACTGGAGGAACAGTAATATTAATATTCTGGTCTGGAGTCGCCGCAGAGGGTTGAGGCGCGGGAGCAGTTTGTTGTTGAGGAACGGGTACTACAACTTCTTTTTCGATAGTTCTAATTTCGGTTTTAGTTTCAGGAACGGGGCTAGGCTCGGCTCTATTGGGGACAGGAACAACTACCGGAGTAACAGGATTGACATCATTACTTTGGTTTGCAAACCATACCGCACCCGCCGTTAAAGCTGCCAAAGATGCCAACAAAATACCGATTAATAAACCGCGTCCAGCATTTTCATTATCGCGGGCAACTAACCCATCTTCTTGATAGCGTTCAGCAACTTGACCGTTAACATAACCATCTTTATAGGCATTAGCGCCATTTACAGTTTCCGTAGTTTTGGTAACGTTAGTCTGTCCGTCAGTGTCGCTGTATGTTTCTTTACGTACTTCACGCCCGTAGTTTTGTGGATCGTTTGAGTTAGCCATGGGTTTATATAACTTCCTTTTTAGTTAAAATTAGCAACTTGTAAAAATACTTTTATTCGTATTTTTATGTTTTATTTGTTACTTGCGTTTCTGTTGTTATTAGAATAACTTTTGCGATCGCCCAATTGGCTCTACCTACAGATGGGATTAGATCGTCTATCTAAGGACTGATTACGATCGCAAATAATTAATGTTGCATCCCTAATTTTTGAACTGCAAGTTGGTAGTTTCTGCTCAATTTAGGGAATCCTATAGATAGAGAAAATATTAATTAACCTTATATGACTACTGCTATCGAGTTTGGTTGTTTGGTGCGATCGCGCAATTCAATGTTAGGAGTTGGCAAAGTTACAGAAATAACTCCCGATGATGCGGTTATTGAGTATTTTTGCTCCCTAGGGCGACGCATTCATAAAACCTTACCTTTAGACTCGCTGCAAAGAGTTAGGCTTCCCAAACAGACGCGGTGCTATCTGTATGTAAAAGACAAAGACACCTGGACAATTGGGAGAGTTTACGCGGAGGACAACTATGAGTATCAAATTGATTTGCCTGATCGCCAGACAATAGTAGCCACGGAGCAAGAAATTTATGTACGATGCGATCGCCCGATTACAGATCCCATTGAAATATTGGCGATGAAGGGACACGAAACGCCTTATTTTCATAATAAGCGATCGCGTTTTGTTCAATGTCTGCTAAAACAACGGGCGGTTAGTCGCGGAATGACCGGACTTATCTCTGCAAATATTGCCCTTTATCCCCATCAAGTAGAAGTCGTCCGGCGGGTACTTGAAGACCCCATTGGGCGCTACTTGTTGGCGGACGAGGTGGGACTAGGAAAAACTATTGAAGCGGGTGCTATATTGCGGCAATACTTGCTAGACGAGCCTCGCGGACAAGCATTAATCGTAGTTCCTCAATACCTTTTAGCGCAATGGCAGCAGGAGTTAGAAACTAAGTTTTATCTCTCCAACTTTGCCAAGCGGGTACAGTTAATTGCGGTGGAAGATTGGACGCAAATTAGCCGTAAAGATATTAAATTTCTGATTTTGGATGAAGCACACCACATTGCAGCAATGGCTTCATCTTCAAGTAAGGTACAAAATCAGTGTTTTGAGACTTACAAACAACTTGCTCATAAGTGCGATCGCTTGCTCTTATTATCTGCAACCCCGGTTTTAAATCACGAGCAGGATTTTTTAACAATGTTGCATCTGCTCGATCCTACTACTTACAAGCTTGAAGATTTAGCAGGTTTTCAAGCCAAAGTGTCGAAGCGTCAGGAAATTGGTGGAGTTTTGCTGGCTTTTAAAGCTGGTGCAAAACCCGTTGTTTTAACTAAAAAAATTGACCAACTACAAAAACTCTTTTCTGATGACACTTACTTACTAAATCTTCTCAACCAGTTGCAGCAACAAGAATCTGCTGACGAACTAGATAAAATGGTGCAGGTAATTCGCAACCATATTAGCGATACATATCGACTACACCGCCGGATGCTGCGTAACCGCCGCGCTACCGTTGAAGATGTAATTTTTGACCGCAATGCTATACCCAAAACCGAATATGACTTAGACGATCGCACACATCAAATTCACGAACTATTAGAGGAATGGCGAACAGTTGCACCAAAAGGACAATATACTCGGATTTTCTTACTATTATTTCGCGCCGCCGGAACTTGGTTAGGAGTATTACAAGCAGTTATTACGGCGCGTTTAAAGGGCGTATCCAATGCAGATTTAGTTAAAGATTTTGACAGCGAAGATGTGCGTCTTTTGGTTGAAACTCCTAAGTTTTCAGGAGAAACGGAGATTTTGCAAGCTTTACTGAAGATTTTGCAACAACCATCAGAAGACGGCGATCGCCTAGAATTATTGCAAACTATTTTGCTCTACCACCTCTCAGAAGTTCTCAAACTCCAGTCATATCAAAGAGATATTGCTAAATTGCTGGAGCAAGTACAAAAAAGAATTGATAGACCGTTAAACAGCGATCGCCTACCGAAAATAATTATATTTACAAGCTTTGTGCAGACTTGCGCGGAACTTAATCGTTATTTGGTACAGGCTTTTGGGGAAAGTGCGATCGCAGTTCATCAATCTGGGACATCACGAGAAAAAGCTGAAGATAATATCAACCGATTCAAAAACAATCCTAAATGTTTTATCTTAATTAGCGATTTTTCGGGAGAAGAAGGACGCAATTTACAATTTGCTGATGGATTAATTCATTTTGACTTACCTTGGTCGCCCAATCGCCTCGAACAAAGATTAGGCAGAATTGACCGGATTGGGGGCAAAGTAGCCGTCAATTCTTGGTTATTAGCAGGGGTGGATTTGCCCGATAGTCCTCATCAGGCTTGGTATGAGCTACTAAAATCTGGATTTGGCATATTTACTCAATCGATCGCCAGCTTACAGTTTTATGTTGATGAAAAGTTACCAGAATTAGAAAATATCCTGTTTAATTCTGGCGCTAAAGGGCTAATAGAGGCGACTTCTCAAATTCAAACAGACATTGAAACTGAACAAGTAAAAATCAGCGAACAAAATGTTTTAGATGATATTGATGCAAACGATGAAAATGCGCTTAATTATTTCCAAGAATTAGAAACCTACGACGATCGCCACCAAGAATTGCAAAATGCTACAGAAAGCTGGCTATGTAGTGCTTTACAGTTTCTCCGCGTCGATAACCCCGATTTGGCCGGAGTTTGTGAATATAAGCCAAGCGATCGCACTCTAGTACCCGCTAACGTAATAGTTGAGCGCTTTTCTACTTCAGCAAAAAAACTTGGAACTTACAATCGCAGGTTAGCAAATAAACATTCTGGGATTGACCTTTACCGGATTGGCGAAGGATTTACAGAAAAATTAGCATCTTATATGTATTGGGACGATCGCGGACAAGCTTTTGCAATGTGGCGACACGACAAAGCATGGGATGCGGGGGAAGGTACAGAATGGCTAGGATTTCGCTTTGATTATACGGTGGAAGCTAATTTAACTTTTGCTAAAGATTCCCCTCTCAATAAGTTAGAGATTAAAACTCTTAGACGACGTGCAGATGCGTTGTTTCCACCCAAATTAGAGACAGTTTTTGTCAATGCGCGAATGGAGATTGTGGAAGATACAGGCTTATTAAATATCCTGCAACGTCCTTACTATGGCAAAGACAGCGATTACCGCGATTACAACTTGGCAAAAGACCGCTTATCAATTATTGATGAATTTATCGATCCGGGTAAATGGTCTAACTTCTGCAACTTGGCGCGGAAAACTTCAGAAAAATTATTACGCGATCGCCCAAGTTTTAACGAAGTCTGCGATCGTTGCGCCAAAGTTGCAACTTTAAAACTAGATAACCGCCTCAATCAGCTTCAATTGCGCCTCAACCGAGTATCAGAAGCAACGGCTAATTCTTCTTTATTAGCTGAAGAACTTGCCAACGAAACCACGATTAGCCAAGCCTTAGTTGAGGGAATACAACGCCCGCGTCTCAAACTTGATTCGGTGGGATTCATTATAATTTCTGGGCGATCGCCTGTCGGGGAAAAGGAGGCGAAGGGATGGTGATTAACTCTTTTCAAGCACTCCAATACTTTATTCAAACTGGGGATACATTGGTGATACTGCAAGATTAATTCGTAATTCAAACAAAACTGATTAAGAAATGACAGACAAACACAAGGGAACGCAGCTTGGTTACTTTATAGATTTTAAGCTTTGGAAAGATGCTTTGGAGCTTCTAAAGTTTCAAATTAAGCAAAAGCATTCTAATAGGCATTTCAACACTTTAAGTATGTTTTACTATGAAAAGCTTCATGTAGATTGTTTAGATGCTGAACCTCAGACTTATTTCCAAACTAAAATAGCAAGTAGCCTTTTTTATGGCTTAAAACAAGAGTTTGGTGTTTTTTCATATGTAATACCTAAACCTGGTCTTGGGCTGCGTGACTATAAATTTTTTACTTATCCAATGAGAGCGGTTTACTACACCATTGGGCTTTACTTGCTAAAGCTATCGCAGGAATTTATACTTGAAACGCATAGAAAAGCAAACAGAATAGAAGCTTTTTATGGAGGAAATCTAACTTATAAAGAAGAGGAGTTGAAAATCACAGCAAAAAATATTTACTTCCGAAGCTTTCATGAACAATTTAAACAAAAAATCAAAGGAGAGACTGAAAATGAAAGTCAAGATAAGTTCATTTTGCAGTTAGATATTGAAAACTATTTTAATGAAATATCCATTCCAAAACTACTTGAATTTTTGCATATTAATATAAAGCCTAGCATACAGGCAAGTATGTCATATGACTCTCTCACACGCGAACAAATTGTTTGTCTATTTCAATTCATTGCTAATGGACAGTCTTCTGGGATTCCACAGTCAGATAATAATATTATATCTAGTTTCATTGGTTACTTGTATCTAGTTTTTGGAGATTTAATAATAGATGATGTACTGAAGAAGTATATTGGTATTATTGATTTTCACAAAATTATCAGATACACAGATGATATTTATATATCGATAACCTTTAAGCATGAAATTAACGATGAAGATCAAGGCACTATAATTCATTCAATAGCATCTCAAATTTCGGAAGTTTTATACAGTCGTTTAAATCTTAAGCTTAACTTAAAAACGAGGCTTTATCGCATGGAAAAGCAAGATGAAAAGGAAGAACTTCTTAAAAATCTTCATAAAGCGTCTCTTGGGGATGAATATATTGATACTTCTGAAGAAGAGAATCAACAGTGTAATAAAGAACCCAAAGCAGCCATTGAAACACCGCAGGAAAAGTTAGACAAGGTATTTGAAGAATTAATAAAAATTAAAAAATCAAGAGTTGAAGACTATTTCATCCGAGATAAATCAACTCAAGATGAAATTTTACAGACCGTTTTTGATAAAAGCGTAGAACAAATTCTTGATAAACCAGAAAATAAAAATAAAATTCAGTCAATATTTATGAATTTTAACTTTGATCTAGTTAAGGTCAAACCACTTGAAATTTTAATTGTTCTTCTTAAAGATGAAATCTCTTTAGCTAATCTTAAGAATTTCTGTCTGAATAAAAAAATTATTACGATAGGTGATGCAGACTTGATACTTAAATTTTTATCTCAAACTAACTTTGGGGAGAAGAAACTACTTTTGAAGCTAAAAGAAAATGACCATATGAAGGACATTATTGATACGTTCATTAATGGGCAACTTAATTGCAGTAGTCCTGGATACTATAGGCTGACTTGTATGCATATGCATCAAGTTGCAAATATGCCTGAAGTAATTGAGCAAACTAGATTAAGGGTATTAAGTGAAAAAGAAAGTTCTTATTCTGTTGCACTTAACCACTTACTGAATGAAATTCATGCGATATGTATAAATAAAGAAAAAGCAAATAAGAAAAAATATGATGTTCATGATGTAATTAAATTTCTTCAGTTAAAAAATGTTCCGCACGAGATATGTATAAAGATAAGAAATCTGTTTGATCGGAGAAACTCTAACCGTATATCCCATCCTGGCTCAGATGATAGCATTGCTTGGGAAGTTACAAAGGATGAATATTGGGATTATTATGAGAATGTTGGCAAGTGTTTGGATTTTCTGCTGTAGCAAATCGTGAATAGATGAACTACATATAGTTATTAAGTAGGCATCAGGCTAACAATTAAATTGCAGTACGCAGTATTGTCAGATCCATTGCTTCAAGCTCAAGCTCGGAGAATGTTAGCTGCGATCGCTTTCCATCACGAGAATTAGCTGCGGGGTTGCTTGAAGTTCGTTCTATCCCCCATCAACGGCTTATTAATACTCCTTACTTATTTGCGATCGCTACAACGTTGGAACTTGCAACCCTACCTGAAGAAGCCAAAGTTAATAAACCTGCGAGTAGTGCGATCGCATTGTGTCGCGCTCAAATTGCCCCTATTTCCCGCACTACCGATGTCAAGGAATTCATTACTACCGTAGTAGAAGAAACAGCTAACGACTGTTTAGCGATAATGAAATGAAACTAGGAGCAATTAAAATGACATATAAAGTCAGCATTGTCATAGAAAAAGATGAAGATGGATATTATGCCTATTGTCCTGGGTTAGAAGGTTGTCAAACTCAAGGCGATTCTGTGGAAGAAGCTACAGCAAATATTCAAGAAGCCGTAGAACTTTACTTAGAGACACTATCAACTGAAGAAAAAAAAGCTCTTTTAAGTAAAGAAATTTCCACCATGACTTTAGAGGTACAAGTTGCCTAAACTACCGTGCCTGAATGCCCAAGAAGCGGAAAATCTATTGTTTAATATAGCGACAATCTACTTTTAGGTTCAATTAGCAGGTTGCTTGATTTTAGAAGCGATCGCATTTACGAACTACAACAACAAGGCTACAGCGATACAGAACGCTGTTTAAAACCAATAATTCAAACCCTAATAACTACCAAAAACCAGCGCCTTACCCACGATGCCCTAGCTAATTCTACACAAAGTTTATTAGAAGACTTACCCCTTTAGAAATGACTTCGCTTTAGCAAGATATTCTAAAGTTAGTTTATAGCTACTTTGTTTAATGTATTGCTGCGATCGCTAAATCATTTAAGGCGGTTTTAGAGCTAACCACAGATACATAGAGATTGGTAAAGTAACGACAAGCCACTCTTAAAGTATCTTTGGTTTTCTCTTGAGAAGTTGTGGTGGCAACTCATTTTATCAATGCGATGTCCAGGGATTTTCTACAAAGCGGCGATCGCTTCTGCAAGTATGGACTAATCAACAATAAATTAGATGCACTGATGGTTAAAATTAAAGGGTAATCGTCAAAACGATGTTAAGCCTGTGACTGTTCGACAACCCTACTACAGTAAAAAGAATTCCCTCGATGTGGCAATTAGCTAGAATTGGGAAGCTTGCGATCAGCCGTGTATGAGTGAAACCGTTTATATTGAAACAAGTATTTTAGGCTACCTGACGGCTCGACCCAGTAGAGATATTATTGTGGCTGCAAATATTGAAATAACAAGGGAGTGGTGGGATACGCGCCGCAGTGACTTCCAACTCTATTCCTCTCAGGCAGTTGTGAAAGAAACTTCCCAAGGCGACATTGCGATCGCATCTCAACGACTAGAAATTCTTCGTAGTTTTTCCCTACTAGAATTAAATCAATCCGTGCTTGATTTGGCAGAGCAATTTTTGGAACGCAGTAACCTTCCCACAAAAGCTGATGTTGACGCTGTTCACATTGCCGCAGCTACCGTTCATGGCATGGATTACTTGCTCACATGGAACTGTAAGCACATTGCCAATGCTCAAATTCAGAGAAAATTGGCGGAAATTAGTTTTGATTGTGGACACGAGTTGCCGATTCTTTGTACACCTTATGAACTCCTCGGAGGTTGATTATGTTTCAAGATGAGATTGTAGAAGAAATTCACAAAATTCGTGAAGAATACTCTCGTTCATTCAATCATGATTTGAAAGCCATCTTTGCTGATTTGCAAAAGCAGCAAACAGAAAGCGGCACAGAAGTTGTGAACTTATCGCGAAATCCCAGTCTAACCAAACGTTGGAGCAGACGGGAAAGAGATATTGGTAGTGAGAAAACATTATAGCAATCGCCCTATAACAACGCTGACTTGCCGAAAGTCGGCGTTGTTATACAAAAAAGAGACGAATTTTAAGAGTTGGTTAATTAAGCAGCTAAATTATTTAAAGCGGTTTCTGGCCCAACTACAGATATATAGGGATTGGTAAAGTAACGATTTGCTGCTCTTAAAGTATCGGCGGTTGTTACTTCAGCAACTTGCTGTTGAAACTTAGTATCAAATTCAATTCCCAAGCCAATGCTTTCGTACCAACCGTACACTTGAGCAATTTGAGCATTAGTTTGTTTGCCTAAAGCGTACTGTCCTAAAAGCTTATTTTTAGCGGTTTGTAATGCTTCCTCGCTAAGTTCAGCGCTGCATAATAAATCAACTTCTGTTTGTAATCCTTCCAGTGCGATCGCAGTATTTTCGGGCGCTGTACCCATATAAACTACAAACTGAGCCACATCTTGCCTTGTGGGATAAAATGCCGAAACATCGTAAGCTAATCCGCGTTTTTCTCGCAGTTCTACAAATAATCGACTAGAAAGCCCGTTACCTAAATAGGTAGAAAGGAGTTTGAGCGCCGTATAGTCAAGCTCTCGCACCGCCGGAGCAAGATAACCGAGCATAACGATAGATTGCTGGGTTTGCTTGGGTGTCATCGTCGGGTAAGGCTGAGAAACTAGATCGGGAAAATTTAGCGTTGGTAAAGGAGTTGTGGGTTTTTGCCAATCGCCAAAAACTTCTTCAATCATGGCGATCGCATCTTTTTCACTCACGCGCCCAGCTAGACTAATTACTAGGTTATCTGGGCGAAAATGGGTTTGATGAAACTCTTGCAAATCTTCTTTACGCAGATTAGTTACTGTTTCTTGCGTCCCCAAGGCTGACATAGCGTAGGGGTGGTTTTGATACATTGCTTGACGTAACTTATCAAAAGCAATGCTAAAGGGTTGCTCTTGCTGAGAACGAATATTTTGTAAGGTTAAACGTCGCTCTAGTGCTACCTCCATTTCAGGAAAAGTAGGAAATCTCAGTATTTGCCCCGCAAGTTCTAACATTGAGGGCATATCTGCTGTTACAGTTTTGAGGCTAAGGACAAAATAATCTCCCGCCGCATCAGTACTTAAACTTGCTCCTAATGATTCTACGCGATCGCCTATTTCAAAAGAGGAAAGCTTTTGCGTTCCTTTAGTAATCACATTCGATAATAAATGTGCGAGTCCCGCTTGCTGCGGCGCTTCCCAACTACTACCAGCACGAATAAATAGCCGCGCTGCAATAATATCGGCTACGGGGTTTTCTGCTATCAGTATAGTTATGCCATTACTTAAAACTGTGCGTTGAATAGCTTGATTTTGTAGTTGAGTTGTCACGCCCACTTGTCCTTTTTTGATTATTCCTTAACGCTAACAAGGTTTGAGTACAGTTACCGCATACTGAGAAGGAGATAAATACTGACGAGCCAATAATTGTAGTTCTTCCGGTTGAAACGACTTCACCTCTTGGGGATAACGTAAAGCTAATTCCGGCGTGGCGATCGTGCTGTAATAACCATAAAGTCCGGCGATTTGGCTAGGGGTTTCAGTGTAAAAAGTGTAATCGTTACACATCAACCGCTTGCAGCGATCGAGTTCCGACAGGCAAATAGGTATATTTTGTAATTCTTCTAAGCAAGTACGAATCAAAAATTCTACCCGCTCCAATTGGTTCGTATCTAACCAAGCTGTAATTGTAAATAAACTTGAATCCTTTTGCAGGGAAAAGTCGCAATTAATTCCTTGGACAAGTTGCCGTTCTTCTCGTAATTCTTTCACCAAACGGCAAGACCTACCGCCCGCTAGAATGACTGAAAGCAAGTCTAATCCGTAGGCGTGGCGAAATTGGTCTACCCCCGGCCCAATCCATGCCATCATCAATCGAGCCTGTTCTAAATTGGGCAATTTAATTTCTTGACGGCGGACTCCCGCTAGTAAATATTCTCCTAACTTAACTTCTGGGCGATCGCATGGTTCAATAACTAACTTACTTTTGCGCTCAAAACTATTACTAATCATTTCTACCGCCCGATCTTGTTCCACGCCTCCCACGACTACTACTGTCATATTTTCCGGTTGGTAGTAAGTATGATGAAACGATCGCATGGCGGCGACCGAATGCTGTAATAAATTATTTGCCGTACCCAAAACCGAACGTCCGTAAGGATGATGTTGATAAACGCTTTCACTAAGAGCTTGAAATCCTATCCAGTCTGGATCGTCATAACACGAATGAATTTCTTCTAATACTACATCTCGTTCTTTGTCAAACTCATCTTCAGGAATAGTGGCGTTTAAAAGTAAGTCAGCAAGGTAAGGTAAAGTATCCGCTAAATAAGCTGTGGCAGTAGTTAAAAAGTAATGAGCGTAATCGTGACTTGTAGCGGCGTTTGTCATCCCGCCTTTGTTTTCGATTACTCGGTCAAATTCTCCCGGACTAATAGCAGCAGTACCCTTAAAGATCATATGTTCAAGAAAATGCGCCATTCCCGACCAGTTTTTCGGCTCTTGGACTGCGCCAGCATTTACCCATACGTCTGCTACAACCACCGACGTAGTATTTATGTATTGATGGATAACGTTTAAACCGTTATCTAGTTTAAGAAAATTAGCTGTAGGTACTGGAGCAGTTAGCAGTTGCAATTAACAAGTTTTAACTAGAATTTAATCTTAATATGGTAGCGCTTCTAGACAATAAAAATTGAATTAATTACTACCATTTGAAGTTGACAAAAAGTTGTAGGGGCGCAGTGCATTACTCCCCTACAGTTAATATTTGTGATTACGTTAAAGCGGCAACAGAGACTTTTCCAGCAATATTGAGGGCGATCGCTGTCAGGGCTTTTGCAGACGCAGACTCAGGATCTGCAACTACAATCGGGATACCGCGATCGCCACCAACACGCAGAGCAATTTCTAAGGGTACGCAACCTAATAACGGTACGCCCATTTCCTTAGCGGTTCTTTCCCCGCCACCAGAACCAAAAATATCATACTGCTTATCGGGCATATCGGGAGGAATAAAATAACTCATGTTTTCTACCATTCCCAATACTGGAACGTTCATCTGCTCGAACATTTTTAAGCCCTTACGGGAGTCTAGCAGCGCCACTGTCTGAGGTGTAGTTACAATTACCGCCCCTGCCATTGGTACAGCTTGAGTTAGCGTCAACTGCGCGTCACCCGTGCCTGGGGGCATATCAACAATTAGATAATCCAATTCTCCCCACTGCACTTGATAGAGAAACTGACGAATTACGCCGTTTAACATTGGCCCGCGCCAAACTACAGGCTGATCTCGGTCAATTAAAAAGCCCATCGAAACCAGTTTAACGCCGTGATTAAAAGCAGGTTCTAGTACGTCTTGTTTACCGTTGTTTTGTACCAATATTTTCGCGTCTGCAAGTCCTAGCATCGTTGGCGCATTTGGCCCATAAATATCCGCGTCTAGTAAGCCAACTTTTGCGCCAGTTTGTGCCAAAGCCACCGCAATATTTACAGCCACAGTGCTTTTGCCTACGCCACCTTTACCGCTAGAAATTGCCACAATGTTTTTTACCCCAGAGATTCCCGTGCGATCGGGTAAGCCTTTTTGCTGGGGAGTTTCGGCGGTGACATCAATCAAAACCTCCCTTACACCGGGTAATTTTTTTACCGCTTTAGTGCAATCTTCGACAATAAATTCTCGCAACGGACAAGCGGGGGTTGTAAGTACCAAAGTAAAACTAACTTTACCGTTATCGATCGCAACGTTGCGAATCATATTTAGTTCTACCAGGCTTTTTTGCAGTTCTGGATCTTGAACTGGTCGCAATACTTCTAATACCGAACCAGTGTTAAGGGTTTCAATCATAGTGTTTTTAAAAAGAAAGCATACAGCAAGGATTGTACTTCTTACTGCATCTTAGCTTTCTGTGCCGAGCAAACGGATAATTAAAATTCAAAACTATTTTTTGGCTTGTTGGCAACTCTAGGCAAACCATCGGCGGCTTTTTCGGCGGCGGCGGCTAAAGCGGCGGCAACTTTAGCCGCGTAAGGACGAGAAAAAGACCAAACTAGCGGCGATAACCAACCCTTAAGAGTGACTGAATAAGAAATACAATTACCGCAAACCGTAGATTCTACTCGATACGTTACTCTTTCTTCTATTCCAGGAATGGCGATTACTCTTACACTTAGCAATTCTCCAGGTCTAACCATCTCTACAAAAATTCTGACAGGAATAGGGCCCAAGCGTGTTACAGCTTGGTAAATTAACCCCGGTTTTGGCACTACACCGCAAGGAACATTGGTACTTGAAAGGATTGGATGCCAGGAAACATCGGCTAAATCTACCACTGTTCGCCATAGTTCATCTACCGGAGCAGAACTAATAACTTGATAAGTTCGTGCTAAAGAATACCGAAACCAGCGCTGTTTGCGGTGAATGAATTTGGACAAACATTTGTGCATATTTCTAAATGTCCTTTCTAAGCACTTTTTATACAAATTTGGCATTGCAACCCAAACCTTAGTTTAGTTTTTCACATAGTTGCAATTTGTTTCTATACCATTTTGCGACAGCATTATCGTTGTTGAAAATTTTATTTAAGTTACGGCAGATGCGATCGCGCGTCAAGTCGAATTTGAGCGAAAATAGTTGGAGCGTTTGTCTCGCCGGCTAAAAAAACCTTAGCAAGACTGTCTAGCATATTTGTTAGTACCAACTGACAATTGTAGTAAAAATTAACTTTCCTTTAAATTATGATCGCTGACTCAACACCCCAAACTACACCCACCGCTTTACCCCCAGAAGATGCCAAAGATCGAGTTAGGCAACTAATGCAAGGCTTGCAAGATGAAATTTGTCAAGCTTTAGAACAGCTTGACGGCGTGGGTAAGTTTCGTCAAGACGCTTGGGAAAGAGAAGAAGGTGGCGGCGGGCGATCGCGGGTAATGCGCGATGGCGATGTATTTGAACAAGGCGGGGTAGGCTTTTCAGAAGTTTGGGGGACGCATTTACCCCCGTCAATTTTAGCCCAGCGCCCCGATGCCGAAGGGCATAGATGGTTTGCAACGGGTACATCAATGGTATTGCATCCCCGTAATCCCTACGTGCCTACAGTACACCTAAATTATCGTTATTTTGAAGCCGGGCCCGTTTGGTGGTTTGGGGGTGGAATTGATTTAACGCCTTACTACCCTTTTGCGGAAGATGTTAAGCAGTTTCATTTAACTATGAAGCAAGCCGCCGATGCTCATAATCCAGAATATTACCAAGTGTTTAAGCGTTGGTGCGATGAATATTTTTATTTAAAGCATCGCGCTGAAACTCGCGGCGTTGGGGGGATATTTTTTGACTATCAAGATGGACAAGGAGAATTTTATCGCGGGACAGATCCAGAAGGCCCCGCAGGCATTTATAACAAGCAACTTGGCAAACCCTCGCCGCGCAGTTGGGAAGACTTATTTAGTTTTGCGAGAGATTGTGGCAAAGCTTTTTTACCTGCTTACGTGCCAATCGTCGAAAAACGTAGAAATATGGAATATGGCGATCGCCAGCGTAATTTTCAGTTATATCGTCGGGGACGTTATGTAGAATTTAATTTAGTGTACGATCGCGGCACAATTTTCGGACTACAAACTAATGGGCGCACCGAGTCAATTTTGATGTCTTTACCGCCCTTAGTGCGTTGGGAATACGGCTATCAGCCAGAACCAAACACCCCAGAATCTGAGTTATACGAAACCTATTTGAAGCCTCAAGATTGGGCTAACTGGACGATATAAAAAGAATATTAGAAAAATGGATAAGGCAATATTACCAATTACCAATTACCAATTACCGATTACCCATTACCCATTACCCATTACCCATTACCATGCACGCCCTTTCTATTCCTACGTGGATCATTCATATTTCTAGCGTTATTGAGTGGGTTAGCGCTATTTGGTTAATTTGGCTTTATGGAGAAGCGACAAAAAACCGCTCTTGGTTTGCTTTATCCTTCGCCATGCTACCAGCCTTAATTAGCGCTATGTGTGCTTGTACTTGGCACTTTTTTGATAACACTACTTCCTTAGAATGGCTGGTGACGCTTCAAGCAGCGATGACATTAATCGGTAACTGTACGCTTTTAGCGGCGGGGTGGTGGATTTGGAGAACGAGTAAATTAAAACCAGAGGCAACTACTGAATCACCGCCAAATTCTTCTAAAATAGGCGCATGATTTCTAAAGAAACTCTTTTTGCTTTATCTTTATTTCCCTACCTAGGTTTTTTATGGTTTCTTAGCCGTACTAAGCAAATGCCACGTTTAGCACTTATGGGCTTTTACGGTACTTTGGTTTTTGTCGCCATTACTATCCCTGCCGCAATTTACGCCCAGGTGCATTATGGTAAGTCTTTAGCCGATGTTGATTGGCTGCATGGTTCGGCGGAATCCTTTTTAACGCTGGCTAATATTGTGTTGGTGCTGGGTTTTAGACAAGCGTTGATGGCAGCTAAAAGCCCTGAATGACTGCAATGCTTTGTAGAGACGTTGCAATGCAACGTCTCTACAAAGTTAATCTATACAGTAACTGGTAGGCGATCGCGGTTGTGTGCTTCCTCAAAATCAATTATTGGCCCTTTAGGCACAATTTTTGTCGGATTAACATTCGGATGGCTGCGGTAGTAATGCCGTTTTATATGGTCTAAGTTGCAGGTTTCTTTGATTCCTGGCTGCTGGTACAAGTCTTTGAGGTAATTCCAAAGATTGGGATAATCGATAATCCGGCGCAAGTTACATTTAAAGTGGACGTAGTAGACTGCATCAAACCGTAATAAAGTTGTAAACATAAACCAATCAGCTTCGGTAATGCGATCGCCACATAGATATCTTTGTTTAGCTAAAACATTTTCCCAGCGATCTAATTTTGTAAATAGTTCGGTTACAGCTTCATTGTAAGCCGATTGAGTAGTCGCAAAACCTGCTTTATACACGCCATTATTGATTGGTTGGTAGATAGCATCGGCAACTTCATCAATAGCTGACTGCAATTTTTCAGGATAAAAATCAAGATTGTTTTTTGCATACTCCTCAAACTGAGTATCAAGCATCCTGACAATTTCACGAGACTCGTTATTAACAATTTTGCCTGTTTGCTTGTCCCACAATACCGGAACTGTTACCCGTCCACTATAATTAGGCTCGGCTTGAAGGTACAATTCCCACAGGTAGCGATTATGGTTAAGAGTATCGGGAATGCAACCAGGTTCACTATCTGAAAATTCCCAGCTATTTTGGTCAATTTCTGGTGCTACTACCGATAAACCAATAATATCTTCCAAGCCCTTTAAGCGGCGCATAATGGCGGTACGGTGCGCCCAAGGACACGCCCAAGAGATGTAAAGATGGTAACGCCCCACTTCAGCTTTAAAACCGCTACTACCGTCGCTGGTAATGCGATCGCGGAAGGTAGTAGAAGGACGAACAAATTTGCCTTGCTCGTCTTCTTGATCTCTTTGAGCAATCCATTTACCGTCTTTAAGAACACCCAAACCCATAATTGTCACCTCTCGTGAATATTTACTTCAAATTAAGTCCAACTAGGGCTTGGGTTGCATCGTTCTTAAGTGTTAGGGCAAAATCATTCTGCGCTCAGGATTTGGGGAACTTTAAAAAAGTCTCCTTCTTGATCTGGCGCACCAGTTAGGATTGCTTCTCTCTCTCCGTAGGGTTGTAATTCATCCTTGCGCGTGACGTTACTAACATCAATGGCGCGGGTTGTCGGCGGGACATCAGTTACATCAAGTTCGCTTAATTGAGCAAAATAATCTATAATACTGCCCAACTGAGTAGTAAATTGTGCTTCTTCTTCTGGTGATAGCTCTAAACGGGCAAGCAAAGCAACTTTATGGACTTGTTCGCGGTCGATCATAAATTAGTTAATGGGAGACAATGTTATAAAACCGAAGATCGAGCTAGAAATAAACATCTATGTTCGAGCGTCCGGTAGTCTTAAGCCAGTTTTGGGCTTCAAGGTAATTATTAGGAGCCATACGAATCGCTCTTACCCAATATTGTGCAGCTTTATCAAATAATCTCTCTGATGCGTCCACATCGCCGACAGATTTGGCTTGTTCGCCTTGGTAGTGGTAAATTACAGCAATATTATTTAACGCTTGAGGTAGACGGGGATTAGATTCTATGGCTAGTTCGTATTGATCTAAAGCTCTTTGGTGTTCGCCATTACTAGCATAAATAAGCCCCATATTGTAAAGGATGTAACTGCGATCGTTCGCGTCTTCCTCTAATTCTAAAGCTTCGTTATAGTTGTCTAGTGCTTCTGCGTATTCGCCATCGGCTTGCGCTGACATTCCATCGCGGTAGTAAACAAAGGCTTCTTTGGCTTTTTTATTAGTAGGCAAGATTTTTAAAATAATATCTGCCATGACTGTAAAAGACTTGTCAATAAAATTATCGTTACGTTGAGTTCTGGGCATAATCTTGAGTTAATGTTTTTGCTAATGGCTGGATTTTAATTGATTTTGAGGCAGCAACAAGATTATTTTAATAGTTGCTCAAGCACCAGTGCTATCTATATCTTAGGTAGTATGACGGATAGAAGGCGATCGCACTTACACAGATTCGGTGGTTTCGCCTCCCAGATCCAGACCAGATAGTGCCGTTTTATCAAACCGTCCATGAAATCAACCGCCGCGATTACTCTCACAATCAATGTTTAGCCTGGTCGCCAGAAGATATTTATTTTCGAGACTGGGAAAAACTTTGTGCTAGTCGCTATACTTTTGTTGCCGAGATTGAAGATGCGATCGTTGGTTTTGGATAATTAGAAACCAATGGTCATATTAGACCTCTTGCAAAAGTTAATGATAAAATCGTAGGGAAGTGACTAAGTAGAAGTAAAAGTGACTTATAAAAAGGTAAAAAAATTAAAGGCGGAAGAATTTAAACGTTTGACTGGAGTGCATTTTGACACTTTTAATCAAATGGTAGAAATAGTCAAGGAAGCGGAAAAATCAAGGAAGAAAACTGGCAGACCGCCAAAACTAAAGGTAGAAGACCAAATCTTAATGGTCTTAGAATATTTACGAGAGTACCGAACTTTTTTTCATTTAGGTGCTACTTGGGGAATAAACGAATCTACAGCCTACCGAATTATTCAAAAAATAGAAAATATTTTAATTAAAGCTCCTCAACTAAGACTACCAGGGAAAAAGAGATTGATTGACGATGATTATCAGCTAGAAACGGTAGTAATAGATGTAAGTGAGACCCCCATAGAAAGACCTAAAAAAAACAAAAGAGCTATTATAGTGGCAAGAAAAAAAGACATACGTTGAAAGCCCAAGTAGTTATCGATCAAAGAAATGGAGAAATACTGTGTACGTACTATGGCAAGGGTTCTGAACATGATTTCAAGTTATATAAAAGAAGCAAAATCAGGATTAAAAAAGAGGTTAAATGTTTAGCAGATAAGGGATATCAAGGAATTAAAAAGCATCATCATTTTAGTCAAATACCTAAAAAGAAGCCAAGAAAAGATAAGCTTTCTGTAGCCGAGAAAAAAGAGAATAGAGAACTAGCGAAAGAGAGAATAATTATTGAAAATGTTTTTGCCCATTTGAAAAGATTTAGGATTTTACAAGGGCGATATAGAAACAGAAGGAAACGATTTGGATTAAGGTTTAATTTAATAGCTTCTATTTATAATTATGAGCTTAACTTAAACGCAAATCAATCTTAAAGCTTATTTTTGCAAGAGGTCTATTGATTGCTTTTACTGCCATGAAGACTATCAGCCGTTGTAGTGTGGGTAGTCAAATCTATTGAGCAATAGCAGAAAAGGCGGTAGAAGTATGTTTAGAGCGCTTGTTTACCGAAGCAAGTATTAGCGCATAGCCATTTTTTCAGCGCCTAGGATTTGTAATTATCACCGAGCAGTAAGCTACTTGTAGAGGAGATTTTACTAACGATGTCATGGCAAAAGTTTTGAACCTAATTGCTGGTAAATAAACTAAGAATAGCCTTCAACATATTCAACTTCTGGCAGTTTTCCGGCTCTAAAGCTAAGTACCCGCTTGCCGTCCGTTTCAAATACTAATCGATAAAAGCGATCGCTTTTATCTTTGGGGATAAACGTCAAATAGTGTCCGCCACTATCTGCTCTATAGGCGTGAGTGCTGACCTTGATTTGTTTTGGATACAGCGCTTTAATTCGAGCTTCGGTATCGCCAATTTTTGCACCACTTAGGGTAGTAATAGGGCTAGAGTTGGATACATCGACTCTAGCAATGCGCCCATTAATAACTATTAATCCCAGACCTTTAGGTGCGCCTTGAGGCTGGACGTAATAGCAGCCTCGCTAAATGGGATATCCGGTAGAAATTAGCTTAGTCCCTGATGCTGTACTTGCTTGTGTAACGGTCATTCCTACTCTAATTGAGCCAATGCCACTGACAGCAACTTTTGACTGCTTTGTAATTTTTGTTTGGGCGCTAGTTGCACCGATAGCTACTACCGCCACTGCTAGAGGACTGATTAAATAAGTTAAAAATTTCGCGCTCATACTTAGTAATCTTTATTTTTATTGACTAATTAGAGCGGTTAATTGTTGCCACGCCCAAAAAAAAGATGACATTTTGTTATCCCTTGAACGATAGGGCATAGAGATTTTGCCCTATCCAGCAAAAAAGAGTCTTTCTGACTTAAGGCATAGACAAATTGTAAATAAGAGTGTTACATTAATTTACATAGAAGGAAACATAAATTAATAAATTATCAGGGAACTCAACCATGCAAAGTACACCAAAAGTAGTTACACCCCCAGTAATGGAAGACCGCAACGCTTGGCGTTATGGTTTTACTCCTCAAGCCGAAATCTGGAACGGTCGGCTAGCAATGATTGGTTTTTTGGCTGCTGCTGGAATTGAACTATTTTCTGGACAAGGTTTTCTGCACTTCTGGGGCATCATGTAACACCCAGTAAGAAAAACAAAAGTATCAAAGACAAGGAATTTTTTGACTTGAGAGATAACAAGAATCTCTTAGGTCATTTTTTTGAGAGAACTACTTAAAAACGCCAATAGCAGCAGCCATCAGCGTTTTTAATCATTGAATTAATTATAGCAGCCAAAAACTAACCGATTTTAGCGGATATATTCTTTCAAAACGCTATTACGGTTTGGATGTCGTAATTTACGTAAAGCTTTAGCTTCTATTTGACGAATGCGTTCGCGGGTGACGTTAAATATCTGTCCAATTTCTTCCAACGTCTTCATCCGACCGTCATCTAAACCATAACGCAGGCGCAATACATCGCGTTCGCGGGGGCTAAGACCATCTAAAACTTTCTCTAAGTCTTCACGCAACAGATTTTTAGAAACTTGATCTTCTGGCGTTTCACCATCCGACTCAATGAAATCACCCAGGCGAGAATCTTCTTCTTTACCAATAGGCGTTTCTAGAGAAATTGGCAATTGAGCGGACTTAGCAATAAATCGCAGTTTCTCAATGGTCATTTCCATTCGAGTTGCAATTTCTTCCTCAGTGGGCTTACGTCCCATCTCTTGAGAAAGCAGCTTTGTTGTCTTTTTAATGCGGGAAATAGTTTCGTAAAGGTGGACGGGTAAACGAATTGTTCTTGATTGATCGGCGATCGCGCGCGTAATTGCTTGACGAATCCACCATGTAGCGTAAGTTGAAAACTTATAACCCTTTTCGTGATCGAACTTTTCCGCCGCCCGGATCAAACCCAAACTTCCTTCTTGAATCAAGTCTTGAAACGATAGACCACGATTCATGTACTTTTTGGCAATAGAAACTACTAAACGCAAGTTCGACTGCACCATTTTATCTTTAGCCCGTCGTCCCACATGGAGGCGATAACGAAAGGAATTTATTGGTAACTCTACAGCTTCAGCCCATTCACTGTCATGGGGATCTCGATCTAGGCGATCGCAAAGTTGCTCCCTGACGCGCTCCATTTGCAGCAATTCGGCAATTTTTCGAGCTAGTTCAATTTCCTCATCCGCTCTTAACAGCCGAATTCTACCTATTTCTTGCAAATACAGACGAATTGAATCTTCTGTATAGTGCTTCTTTTTAGTTTGCGCCCGACGACGAGACTTGACAACTTTACCAGCTTTTACTTCTTCTTCAGGTTGGGATTCTATCAATTCATCTTGTTCGTCTAGGTCTAAAGGATTAAATTCTTCTTCAATCAAAACTTCTAATGTGCTTTCAGGCTGATTAATTGTTTTGATTTCAGGCTGATGAGTGGTTTCGAGTACGTTGTTAGCCTGGTTCATGCCGCGTTCCTCATGCTCCTTGATTCAACTATCAATCTATCGTCATTTATTTCGTACTCTTATTAACTGTGCTATTAGCTTATTTAATAAGAGGTTTAATTGCTTGTACTGTCAGTGGCAAAGCATCAAATAGACCGGGCATAGAAATTAAAAATTACCACTGCGATCTTCGATGTATTTGCCTAAAATAAGACTTTATCGTTTTATAAAATCTAATGCCTAATAGTGGCTCTAAAAGCTGCTATTAGTGCTGGGAGTTGCTAAGACCCCTCCGATTGTAGCCTGTTTCACAGAAATTGCCTGCCTTTAATGTTTGAATTGTAAAATCTACAGTGGTGATTAGTTAAATTGTTGGTTTTGAGCGCAAGGTAATACCTGGAGGCAATTAAATAAATAGCTCCAAATGTTTTAGTTGCTCCCCCACTTTCCCCTACTTGTTTAATATTTTAAACTTGCTTGGCTTAATTGCCATCAATTCCCGGTTTTTGAGTGGAATAGTTAGCATTTGTTGTTCGCTCAGGCATAGATTTTTTCAGTCATCAAGCTTGATATTTTCTACCTTAATTGGGTTTCAGATAATTTGCCAGTGAGCAAAAAGCGCCGTAAACAGTGGTATAAATTACCTCAAATTCAAGGTCAGAGGTTTTGTACCATTGCTCCTTAACACTAACTTTGGGGTTAACCTAAACTTAAAACTTTTGGTCTTTGTCTAAGTTAACTGACGCTTGCTCAAATTTCAACCTCAGAGAACTTGACAAATCGCCGAAGTTCTCTCGCTATTGTAGTGAATAAATATCTAGAATTACAAACCAAATAAAAATAATTTGTATCTTTGAACGTCAAGGGCAACAAATTATGGTTGTAGATAGCTGGGGTGGGAATGCCAAAAGTTATCAATATTAACAAACTTATAGCCGAGTTGTAGAAGTTGTGGAATCAAAATTTGGGTAATTTCTGCCACATCAGAGCCGCCACAAGCGCCATCATGTAAAACAATAGTAGAACCGTTCTGTACTTGTTCCAGAACTCTTTGTACGACAAGATTAATTCCCGGTCGTACCCAATCTTCAGGGACTACACTCCACATTACCGAACGGTATTGCCATTGAGTTAATAATTCTAGAGTTTGGGGAGTAAATAAACCGTTGGGAGGGCGAACATTGCGGAGCTTTGTGCCATTTATACCGCAAGCTGCTGAAATCGCACTTTGAGTTGATTCTAAGCTTTGTCGCAACTGCGTAGTGGTAAGAAGCGGAAAAGAGCGATGATCGTAGCCATGCAAACCAATCGAATGTCCGAAGTCGCAAACTGATTTGGCAACCGTGGGGTAACGATGGACGCAAGCACCCAACAAAAAAAAACTAGCTGGGATAGCGTAATCATCCAAAACCTTGAGCAATTGGGGCGTATAAACTGGATGAGGTCCATCGTCAAACGTTAAAGCAATTTCTTTTGTATGAGCATTCCCCGACCAAAGACAGTCAGGGAAAGTAGGTTGTAAAATGCGGTAAAGAACAGGAAAAAATGGAGCCAGTTGCATTTTGATATTTTTTACAGACAGAAATTAACTACAAATTTTAACTTTAGCAATTATTTTAGATGAGTTACGAAGTCGCCAAAAGGGGAAAATCAATAGTTTTTTGCAGTTGGTTGAGTACAATTTTCCTCGTCAGTTGCTCTACAGTAACTACTACCGAATACGAAGCCACAGCCCGGACTACTTATACTTGGCAAGTTGAGTATTTTGTCAACCAAAGTAACGATAATTTAACACGGTTTGAACCTTTTGCTTCTACATCTTTGGTCAATCGCAACGGGATCAAGCCAGAAAATGCTGTAACAGGCCCTGACGATAAAGGCTTGTGGTGGGCGGCTTTACCGCCAAGACCTACGGTAGACGAAATTGAGCAACGGCAAAAACCATCTCAAAAACCTAGCAGTCCGCAACTGATTAGGTCTGTAGATTATCGGCTAAGTTATACCGTAGGAAACAAAGTGCAAATCTTGCCTACAAATTATCAAGTTTACCGCCAAGTAGTTAAGGCTTACCCGCAAAAATCACCTTTACAATTAACTTTAGGAGTGAACGATAACACTGTAGAAAAAGCTCAATTAAGCTCTGAGTAATTAGTTTAATATTAAGGTGCGTCAATGTTTCAGCCGCTAGGATTTGAGCAAAATTCTGTACTAACTTCTTTAGGCAGAATGGCATACTATGCCAACACTGGGATACCTTGGATCTGTCACCCATCGGCGGAAACTTTAGTATTTTTGCACGGCTTTGGTGGTGGATCTTCGGCTTACGAATGGTCTAAAGTTTATCCAGCTTTTGCCAGTGAGTACAAAATTATCGCGCCGGATTTGATTGGTTGGGGCAATTCCGAGCATCCTGAACGCAATTATCAAATTGACGATTATCTAACTACCATTGGCGAATTTTTAGCCCAAGTTTCGAGCATTCCTGTAACCGTAGTAGCTTCATCGTTGACCGCAGCTTTGACAATTAGAGTTGCGATCGCCCGTCCTGAGTTATTTAAGTCATTAATTCTGACTACTCCGGCGGGACTTTCGGACTTTGGCGCTGATTACTCGCGCAGTTTCTTTGCTCAGTTAATTAGTACGCCAATTCTCGACCGCCTACTTTATAGCGCGGGTGTTGCTACAAGTAACGGCATCCGTAGCTTTTTAGAACAACGGCAATTTGCTTGTTCTAACCGAGTTTACGAGGAAATTGTCGATGCTTACCTAGAATCAGCCAAACAACCCAACGCCGAATATGCGGCGCTGTCTTTTGTGCGCGGCGACTTGTGTTTCGATTTATCTACTTATATTTCACAGCTAACTATTCCTACAGCCATTATTTGGGGGAAAAAGTCTCAATTTACAGAATCCCAAATAGGTGAGCGTTTTGCTACCATCAATCCCCAAGCAATTAAAATTTTTCAGCAAATAGAGGATGTAGGGCTTACACCTCAACTTGAATTACCCGCCGTTACAATTGGTTTAATCCGCCGATTTTTAACTTTATTAGCAGAGAGCTAGTTATTAAACTTTGCCGTCTATGATGCGGACATCGATGACCGTAGCATTGAAGTTGTAATTAAAACCTTCAAGTTCAATGGGATTACCAATTTTTATCTTACTATTACTGATTACCGGCCCATCGGGTCTAATTGTTGCCTTACCTTTTAAGGTTAAAAGCATATCGGTACTATATTGATTTGGTCTAGGATCTGTGTACTCTTTCAAAGAGCCATCAGGTTGAGCTACTAATATCGTTCTGGGTAACTCCTGAATAGACTTAATTTCTAGGTTTCCATGGGGTTGATTGCGGATAACAATGTTGGTTTTGCCGCCTTTAGTAAATCCATTGGTAAATAGTTGTTCTGGATCTTTGATATTCAACCCCCGCACTACTAAATCTACTTCGACAGGTTTAGTAGATTCGTTCACTTGAGCCACCGAACCCGAAGTGCCAGGATATAAAAAGATACCGATTAAAACTAAGACAATTACTAAAACAGCACCCAAATCGAGCAAATTTATTTTGCCAAATAAACGACCTTGAGAATCCAAAATAGCCATGTAAATTTTTTTAAATAACAGCAACAACGATTCGATCTGGTGTCAGCTTATCATAGCTGGGACAAGGAGAAAACGTCGGTTGAAGGTGGAGCTTTGGCTAAAAAACTATGATTAATTGCAACAAATACCTGTTCGTACCGTCTATTTATAGATATGTCCTCCTTTCATAATTCTGTTGTATGTTGAAGTTTTTTTCTTTATCTGGTCGTTCGCGACGCTGGTTTTACCCAATGGTATCTGTGTTTATTGCCTTGGGTATTACTGTAAGCTCAGTTTTGCCATCTCAAGCCATTTCTGTATTCGATTTGCTGCGCCAGGGAGTGCAGATATTTCAGTTATCAAACATTTCCGATCGCCAAGAGGTGCAACTTGGTACGCAAATTGACCAGCAGCTAAAGCGCGAGGTGCGGATTTATCGAAATCAAGACATAACTTCTTATGTAGAGCAAATTGGTAGACGACTAGCGAGGGCAAGCGATCGCCCCAATCTACCCTATACTTTCCAAGTAGTAGACGATAAGGGCGTTAATGCTTTTGCAACGGCGGGTGGTTTTGTTTATGTCAATACAGGTTTGCTAAGAATGGCAGACAATGAAGCAGAACTTGCTAGTGTAATGGCGCACGAAATCGGGCATATCACAGGTAAGCATTTAGTCGAGCAAATGCGGGAAAGTGCTTTAGCTCAAGGTGTCTCGCAAGCGGCGGGTTTAGATCGTAACGCGGCGGTGCAAATTGGGGTAGATTTGGCGCTGCGTCGTCCTAATAGTCGTAAAGATGAATTAGAAGCCGATCAAGTAGGACTAAGAAATTTAAGACGAGCGGGTTATGCTGAGTCGGGGATGGTTTCGTTTATGAAAAAGCTGCTCCGCTCTGGTTCTACGCCTACGTTTTTGAGTACACACCCAGCCACGCGCGATCGCATTGCGGCTTTAGAACGCGCGATTGATCCCCAAAGAGCAAATGTAGGTATTGGTTTAAATAGCAATGCTTACAAGTCTCAAATTCGCGCTCTAAGTTAAGGTGATTTTTATAGGTGCAAGCTAGATAAGCCTGCACCATTTTTTTTGTTCTGTTGTCAAACTTTTTACCTAATATTAGAGGTTGGGTTTTCGCCTTTGTAAGAGTTTGGTGGTGGAAATTTAATCTTAGAATCGCTGCTGATCTAGGACTGAACGCGTTGCCTAAACAGTAATATGTAAAGTATCAGACTGTAATTAGCCTACTTTGATTTTAGCGATGCAGATTGAAAATTTTGCCATGGCGATCGCACTTTACCTCATACCAATTCTTTATAAAGCTGCGCTAAATAAAGCTTCGAGAATGAAGTCGTAAGAAGTTAGAGAAGCAATAGTTTCTGGTGTAATTGTTCCTAACACCTGAGTCAACTTCTGCCGCAGTTGAGTTAGATTCTGGGTGTTGTTTTAAACTTCGAGGGCGAGGAACTTTGAGTTTGGCTCTTAGGGAGTAACAAACAAGTTGATAGACTGTTTTATATGCAATGACTAATCCTAACTCCTTTTGAATCCATTGTTGGATTTGACCATAGCTCTCAAACCCTTCCACCTCCTGCAATCGTTGTTTGAGACGTTCCCAGGCTAACCCGCGAACGATTCCCACTTTCCCCGGTGGCGACAAGACTTCCAACAAACTTTTTAGCCCATCATCTTTGTATTTTCGAGCGCCATCGAGTAATCGTTGCTTGATCTCTCCCAAGCAATGAAGCTAGTTCTTTTCTACTGCTTACTTGTCCGCTTTTGAGCAAGTAGAGCATTTGTAATCTGTCCTTACTACTTGCTGTCCGAACCTATTTGAGATTTTTCTCTAACTTTTCTCGGCTTTCAGCTATCTCTACTTGGAATGGACGACCCATAACTTTTATCCTTCTCCACCTACTTATTCCCTTTTAGCGCATCTTTATACAGAATTCGTATAAGTAATTGGTAGATATCTAGAGTTATACGTGCAAAGTTAAAATTTTATAAAAAATACAAGTTAAATTTACTAATAATTCAGTATTTTCACTGATACAACCTATGTTTTATTGTCTTATATAACTAAATTTCAGTAGTTGACTGGTGGCAAAATCGAGCTTGCCAACATATTATGATGTTACAAATTTTGCCAACAACCCTCTGTAGAACTACAGATACAAGAAATTAAATGACCGAATAACTTTACAATCGCAAGCATTTTAGAGCGAGTCAAAAAGTTAAGCTTGCTAAACCAAGAAAGGACTCAGGAAAGAAGATTCTTTGCTAGAGATCCTATTAGTGAGTGCATCAACCATTAAAGAAAAAATGAGAAGCTTATTAGTAAGAAATCCTATTGCCATAGGAGTATTCTGGGTAATTGTATATTTGGTAATTGTTCTGTTACCACTATTGATTTTACTTTTATACCCCCCCGCAGCTAACGTAGGACGGGGTTTTTGGCTAGACTTTTCTGTTGCTCTCGGTTTCATCGGCTTGGCAATGATGGCAATGCAATTTGCTTTGACGGCTAGAATTCGCCTCATTGAAGCTTCCTATGGGATTGACTTGATTTTACAGTTTCACCGCTATACCTCAGTAGTTGCCTTTTTATTTATCTTGGTTCACCCAATAATTTTATTTATTGATAATCCAAAAACTTTGCAACTATTAAATTTTTTTCACGCTCCTTGGCGAGCTAGAGCGGCAGTTATTGCTACTTTGGCACTGATATTAATGGTAGTGACTTCCATCGGACGCAAACGCCTGAAAATTCCCTACGAGCCTTGGTGCATGGCTCATGGCATCTTAGCGACGGTTTCTGTGGGCTTTGGTTTAAGTCATGCCCTGGGTGTGGGTCACTATTTAGGACTATTTTGGGAGCGAACTGTATGGATTGGGATAGTTCTCATCACCTTGTGGCTGCTGGTGTACGTCAGGCTGGTTAAGCCCTTGTTTATGCTCAGAAAACCTTACTTAGTAGAAGCCGTAATTCCCCAACGAGGCGATGTTTGGAATTTAGTTTTACAACCTAGAGGTCATGTTGGGATACATTTCCAACCCGGTCAATTTGCTTGGATTACACTGCAAATTTCTCCATTCCGCATGAGAGAACATCCTTTTTCCATAGTTTCTAGTGCGGAACGACCCGAACGAATAGAATTTGGGATTAAAGCTGTAGGAGATTTCACCAAAACAATCAAAGATGTTGCACCAGGTACTAAAGCCTTCGTAGACGGGCCTTATGGAGTTTTTATGACAGACCGCTATGAAGATTCAGCAGGATTTGTTTTTATTGCTGGAGGTATTGGTATTACGCCAATTTTGAGTATGTTGGTTACTTTGGCGGATCGTCATGACGAACGCCCGCTCCACTTAATTTATGGGAGTAAAACATGGGGAAACATCACCTATCGACAAGAATTATCAGCGCTCACCGATAAATTAGACCTAACAATTGTCTATGTTTTGCGAAATCCACCCAAGGATTGGTCGGGAGAGACTGGCTACATCGATAAGCAGCTACTGCAAAGATATTTACCTAAACGTCCAGCAACCCGTAATTATTTTATTTGCGCTGTCCCTAAAATGATGGATCAAATAGAACTCGCTTTACATGAGTCGGGAGTACCCGTTACTCACGTCCACTTAGAACACTTCAATCTTGTATAACCAGGTTAATATTATGCGATACAGTATTATGCTTCAGTCAGTAGTAACAATTACCTTGATTTTTCTAAGTAGTGCGGCGATGTTTGCTTGGTTGCAATGTCGTCCAGGAACAGAGGGAATAGTGATGAATAAAGTTTCTTTTCGATCTAACTATTAATTAGTTGGATTAACTTTGTCAAACCCATTACAGCGTCTAATTACAAAAAACTTGCGCTTTATAATAAACAGTAGTTGCGATCGCCATAAAGTGCGATCGCATTTATTTTTAGATAAACTCTAAAAATGGTTCTGGGACTAATAATAGTTCCCCCAATTTAAACCGAGAAACATCTACCCATAGAGCGGTTTTTTGCCGCTTACCTTCGGCAAAAACTAAGCTTTCCAACTCGTAAAACTTAGAATCAACAAAATCGCCCTGATAAACCTGTAGTAGTTCGTGACCTTGTTTACCATTAAAAGTAAATAGGTTTTCTAAGCATCCTAAGTAAGAAATATTGGTTAATTGCGCTTGAATTTCCTCTTGAAATTCTCGCTTTAGAGCTTCAAGACTGGTTTCGCCAAAATCTACCCCACCACCCATGGCGCGGTAAAAAGTTTGCTGTTTGACTGGATCGTAGCCTTGGGAAATAAAAATGCGATTGTCTTTTTTAATCAATCCCAAAGCCAAAACTCGAATTTGTCCTTCAACGTGCATACTTAGTTGTTGTAATCGTAAATAGATTCTGGGCGGCTTTCGCTATCTTCTACCGTCCAATCAGCATTTTCACCGCCAATATACAATTGCTCCATCGGTAGATATTCTCGATCTAGTTGAGTTAGGCAATTAATCAAAATATCGAGAGCGATCGCGTCACTTGTCCCCAAATCAAACCAGCACCGCGCCCAAGTCCCTTGATACTCAAAAGCTCCCATATTGTGCATCAATGACATTAAGCTATCATCCGCCCGACGATCGTCATAGTTCATGTAGCTAATATCTAGTCCTTCATCTTGAACTTGGAGATTTTCAGCGTTAAATGCTCCGAGTTTGCCAAGATAAAACCAAGAATTAAAGGCTTCTTCTAAATATTTTTTTTCCATTTCCGAGGGAACGGTACTAAATTCTACCCAGATCCACAAGTCAAAAGGATTAAATTCTCGAAACTGTATTTGCATTTTGGGGAATGGGTAATTGGTAAGAAAATTATCACACTACTTTCAGTAATGCCGAAAAATTTTAGTTGTTCTACTTATCTAGGGTTAGTTAGGCGACTAACAGCTTTGCCGCGTTCGCGTTCAATTTGTTTAACTAAGTTAGGGAGAAGTTGAGCTTTTTTAGCGATCACTTTATCAAAGTTTTGCAATGACTCTTTCAGTATTGATACATTATTTTGTGCTTTGCTTTGCTCGGCAAGAATTTGGGCTTTGAGATAAAACAATTCTGGGTTATTGGGCGTTGCTTCTATGGCTCGATTTACTGCTGCTAATGCGTCGCTGTACTGCTCCAAATCTCGGTAGCCAATTGCTAAACCGCGATCGGCTAAATACTTAGGTGCAGCTAATTTTTCTAAGCGCTCTATTGCTTGATCGGGACTAGAAAAAGGCAAGTTGACCGCTAACATTAAATCCATATAACCGCGTATCAAATTGATCTCAGGATCGTTCGCCGAAACTGATTGTGCTTTGTCTAAGTATTCGTACACTAAGCGCAATTTGGTTAAGGCTTCGGGAGCGCCCTTAACTGTACCATCACGAGCTAAAACCGATGCGCCTTGAAAAAAATAACCTACCGCCGTATACAAGTTTCCCCGCAAGGGATCAGTACTAATTAATTGTTTAGCCGTTTCTAAGGTTTTATTACCGTACAAATTAAACGAAGTTAAATCTTTATTTGAACCATAAGCTAAAGATGCTTGCATGGCGTAGGCTAAAGGCTCGTTTGGTTCGCTGGTTTCAGCTTGTTTAAGATAATCTTGGGCGGCGGTGTAATTACCATCTTGAAATACAGCTTTAAAAGCCGCTTCAGTGCGATCGCCGATCGGATGGCGGTTTGCTGTCCGAAAAGGATCGGCAGCCCAAGTGGGGTTACTTAGGAGGCTAAGGGTGAGTGCGGCGGTGGGCGCGATCGCTGCCAAAAATTGATACTTTTTCATCTGCAAAATTTTTTTTAAGGTCACTGTCTACTAATTTAAGAGGTCTAGGACAACAAAACTGCGACTAGAAAGCGCGGAAGTAGCGTTTATTCGCCACAATTGATTTATAGCTAATTTTTTATCTAAATGCTTTATCTCAAAAATTTGACCTATCACCCACCAGCTAGTCCTACAGCTATTTTAAAAGCGGTTAACTTGGAACTTGCACCAAAACAACTAGGATTAGTCGTAGGGGCGAGTGGTTCGGGCAAAAGTACCTTACTAGAAATTTTGGCGGGGCTAGTTGAAACTACATCAGGTAATATTTTGTGGCGCGAACAAGAATTAATTGCCGAACAGTTGCAACAGTTGGCTGGCTTGGTATTTCAGTTTCCCGAACGCCATTTTTGCGGGAGTACAATTTTAGAGGAGTTGCGTTTAGGACATCCAGAATTAGGAACTGAGCGAGTCCAGCAGGCTTTACAAGCAGTGGGGTTAGAGGCATTGTCTATTCATACCTCACCCCAGGCTTTGAGCGGCGGTCAGCAGCGCCGTTTAGCTTTGGCTGTACAATTAATCCGTCAGCCCCCTTTGTTACTGTTAGATGAGCCGACAGCAGGCTTAGATTGGTCGATGCGTCGGCAATTGGTGGGTTTGCTGGCAAAACTCAAACAAGATTGGACGTTATTAATTGTGACTCACGATGCTGGGGATTTATTGGCAATTAGCGATCGCACTTGGAACTTAGATCACGGTGAGTTGCGTACTCTATCTGCCGTTGGCGGCAAGCAAAATGTCTAGTTTATTACCAGAAATGAGCGATTTATGGCTTAAAACCATAAATTGGCAACCAAACGAGCTACAGCAATCCCAGTTTCAACAGCTTTACGAACTGGTAATTGAAGGCAACAGTCAATTTAACTTAACGCGAATTACCGAGCCAACAGAATTTTGGGAAAAACACTTATGGGATTCGTTGCGGGGAGTTGTGCCATTTCTGACGCTTGAAAAGCAAAAAATAATTGATATTGGTACGGGTGCAGGGTTTCCCGGCTTGCCAATGGCGATTTCTTTTCCAGAAACTGCGATAACTTTAGTTGATTCTACCCGTAAAAAAATTACTTTTATAGATGGGTTGCTGGAGGAATTAAATATTTCCAATGCTTTAGCAGTCACTTCTAGAGCCGAAGCTTTGAACAAACTTCCCCAGTATAAAAACGTTTACGATTTGGCTACAGTTCGGGCTGTTGGTTCGGCGGCCATTTGTGCGGAATATGCTTTACCCTTGGTTAAACCGGGAGGAATGGCGGTACTTTATCGGGGGAATTGGACGGAAGCAGAGCAAGAGGATTTAGTTAAGGCGATCGCACTTTTAAATGGAGAAATTGCGACGATAGAGAGTTTTACAACGCCCATTAGTCAAAGCATCCGCCACTGCATTTATTTAAAGAAGCTATCCTAAACCAAGTTCGCGTTTGAGCAAATCAATGGACTTTGTACCGACAAAGTTTTCGCAACAAATTAGCTGGGGGGGACGAATGATGTCTTCTCTAACAGCTTGGACTGCGGACTTGAGCGTGGCGAAACTAGGGCGATCGCAAATAATGACTTGAGCGCTTTTGACAATCGCATTTAGCTTGTAAGCGTCGCCTACTTGGGCTGTAAGTACCAGCAATTCACTCCCGCGCAAACTATGAATAATCACCTCCGCCGAGCGTAGCAATCCCGAACTAAGGCTAACAACGCCTACACAGCTATCTTTGGCAAGTTTTTTGAGAAGTTTGATTTCTTGTTCGTAGTCATAAATATCAATGGGAATAACGCGCACAGATTTCAGCGCCGCGATTTCTTCAGCTTGTCCGATAAAATACCTAGTCGTTACAACTGTACCTGCAAGCTCTACTAAATTAGTTAGTTCTTCTAAAGATACTAACTGTACGGGTATTTTTAAAGATTGTTCCAATTCTTCCACAATCAATTTACCTGCACCAATATCATCGCTTGGCACTGTAACTATAACCTGGGCAATCGATCTCAATCGCCAATCAATTTCGGCGGAAAATAGTTCCCGTGCTTGGTTTAGAGAACAACCTTGCTGCAAGAGTTGGTCTAAACACAGTTGCACAATTTTATCGGCTTGGGGATATTGCTCAAGGAGAGGAATTAGGGAGGGGTTGCGCTGGATAGTTTGAGCGCGGACGTAAATACCTGAACCAGCGACACTTTCAACTAACCCATCTTCTTCAAGATGGCGATACACCTTGCTGATTGTATTGCGATGTAGACCTGTTTGCATTGCCAAAGCTCTTGTACTAGGTAAGCGATGACCAGGGGAAAATTGCCTTGAAGCGATCGCATAGCGAATTTGATTCAACAATTGAGTTGAGGAGGGAATTTCGCTATCGGGCTGAATCTGAAATTGAACCATGTTTTGATCGAGGTATAAACCGATTGCACAATCGGGATAAATCAGTAGGGAACAAGAAATTTTTACAGCTTTTGTTAACGTTTTAGAACAACTTGCGGATTGAGGCTGATGTTGCTTATCTTACAGGCGATCGCTCTCACCGGTGAAAGTGCATTGGATTATTTCGCGCGCGATCGCCTTTGCTACAGTTTTTTTGGGCGACCCACAGGTTAGTTATACTAAAAGCGGATGCTTGACAGCACTTGTCAAAGAGTTGTTTCAACAGCATTTGCCCTACTAAGTTTTTGCGCTTAAATATAAGATCGGCAAATCAATTTCTGCCCTTACTGCCCCACGAGCTAATGTTATGAATTCTAAATCAAAATCTACGACCGCCAACGAATCAGCATTTTCAATGGATGATTTTGCTAAAGCCCTGGAACAACAGGATTTTCAGTTTCAAAATGGGCAAACTATTAAGGGCAAAGTGTTTCAGTATGAAAATAATGGCGCTTATGTAGATATTGGGGGTAAGTCGGCGGCTTTTATTCCTACAGAAGAAGTTTCTTTGCGCCCGGTAACAGATTTGAGTGAATCTTTGCCATTGCAGGAAGAATTAGAGTTTGTAATTATCAAGGAGCAAGACGCGGACGGTCAAGTTACTGTTTCTCGCCGCCAGCTAGAAGTTCAGCAAATTTGGCAACGTTTAACAGATATGCAAGAAAATAGCCAAACTTTGCAAGTGCGGGTAACCGGCGTAAATAAAGGCGGCGTGACGGTGGATGTGCAGGGAGTGCGGGGGTTTATTCCGCGATCGCACCTTTTGGAGCGCGATAATTTAGACAGCTTAAAAGGTCAAACTTTGAGCGCTAGTTTTTTAGAAGTCGATCTTAGTAACAACAAACTTGTACTTTCTAATCGCTTGGCTACTCGTTCTGCTAGTTTCAGTCAGCTAGAAATTGGTCAATTGGTAGAAGGGAAAATTACTGGCATTAAACCTTTTGGAATGTTTGTCGATTTGCAAGGGGTAAGCGGTTTGTTGCATATCAAGCAAATTAGCCAGAAATTTATTGAGTCTTTGACAACATTGTTTCAACCAGGACAAATAATTAAAGCCGTAATTATCGATCTTGACGAAGCCAAAGGGCGAATTTCTTTATCTACTAGAGTATTAGAAAGTTATCCCGGCGAGATGGTAGAAAAAATGGATGAAGTAATGGCAAAGGCGGAAGAACGCGCAAGTAAAGCCACCCCTGTAGCTGAATAGATTTAACGGAGTCATCGCTAAACTTTTAGCGATGATGTGTTAAAGAATTTTTCGTCCAGTCAATACTTCTCGCACTTCTAACATGGCGGAATAAGTAGGTAATATGTGCAAAGTTTCGTCGGCGGGAGTGTTTTCTAAAGCGATCGCAATTGCAGCTTTTAAATCTTCCTCAATAATTAGCTGTACGTTACCGTTCTCAATTTCTGGCTGACTGTAGCGTAAACGCAATGCCATATCGTAAACGCGATCGCCACTAATTACCAAAATACCGCCTTTTTCAACCAATGTTTCGGTGTCTACATCCCAAATCCAAGATACGTCTGTACCATCGGGAGTGCGATCGTTTAGGACTAATAGCTTAGTTTTTCCCCCAGCTTGGATGACGGCGCGGATAGTTTCATTCATCCCTACGGGGTTTTTGGATAACAAAATTAATACCCGCTTACCCTCAACTTCTAACACCTCAGCGCGTCCAAAAGCGGCTTGAAAGTTAGTAATACTCTCCGCGATCGTTGCCTCCTCTACCCCTAATTCCTGGGCGGCGAGAACAGCAGCAACGGTATTGTATTTGTTATATACGCCAATCAATATTTGCTGCCATTGGCTACTATCTATATCTAATTTTGGTTTGATAAAGTCGCAACTAGGGCATTGATAATCGCCTAAGTGAGACAAATAAACTCCAGCATAGTTGAGTAAATGACCGCATTTAGGGCAGTATATAGAGTCTACAGCGTGGGGAATTTCGTCTAAATACTCTTTTGGTTCATTTAAGCCAAAATATCGTACTTTCTGGGGCAATTGTTGACCCATAGAGGCAAGAGTAGGATCGTCTGCATTGGCAATTATTACGGTTTGTGAAGGTAAAAGTGCGATCGCCTCTCCCCATCGTTTGCTAATTGTATCTACTTCTCCGTACCGATCTAGCTGATCTCGAAATAGATTCAAACACATAATTAGACGCGGTTGAATTGGCTGCAATACTCGACGCAATATGTTTTCGTCTACTTCCAAAATTGCGAAGTCTGCGTTTAAAGTCCCTAGGAGGTTGGTATCTTCTAGTAGCGCCGTCATTAGACCATTTTCTAGGTTTGCACCCGCCGTATTGTGGGTAACTTTCCAGCCTTGGCGCTCTAACATAGTCTTTAGCAGCAAAGATGTGGTAGTTTTGCCGTTTGTACCTGCAACTAAAATTACGCCTTGTTTTACCTGACAACTTAGAAGCTGTAAAAGCCTGGGTTGTATGCGCCGCGAGATTTCCCCTGGTAATACACTAGCCGCGCCTAAACGGAAAAGTCGCACGCCAAAGGTTACGGTTTTGGCTATGGATACTGCAAGCCCTAGTTTTAGCCTATCTACCAGTTTAATTTTTTTGCCCACTACTCATACCTTTACTTTTGGCTTGCACTCATATATACCGCAAAGTTTCTAGTCTCGCAAAACTTCCGCTTCGTCAAAGTGTTATTTTATTGCACGTAGGTACTAATTTAATTTATGCAAGCATTACAATCTTGGACAAACCATTATCAAGACTTATTTGATAATGACGCAATTCGAGCCGGGAATTATCCCGAAATTATGTATCATGGGAAACCTAAGCAAAATGCGATCGTTTTGGTGCATGGTTTAACCGATTCGCCTTATTTTATGAAAGCGATCGCCAAAAGGTTTTATGCTATGGGCTTTAATGTTCTGTTACCTTTGCTACCTGGGCATGGTTTAAAAATTCCCGATAGTCAAATAGATACAGTAACATTTTCCCAATGGCTTGACGAAGTAAATTTTGCCATTGATTGTGCTACAGGTTTGGGTGAGCAAATTTCTATTGGTGGTTTGTCGGCGGGAGCAAATCTTGCTACTTATAAAGCTATTACAGATTCACAACATATAAACGGCGCATTGTTTTTGTTTGCGGGCGCTTTAGATATTCACGATCCGATTGAAAATGTTTTAAGATTTGATGGGTTTTTAAAGGTTGCTTCTTATATTCAAGTCAATAGAAATAGAGATGTAATCGATTTGCTTAAAGATGCTTTTAATAAAGAAGATGCTATTAAAAAAGAGCATAAAAAAGTCAAAGTTCCTCCAAACTTACAAAGGCAATCTAAAGATATTTGGGCAATTGGCGATAATCCTTATCGTTATGTAGAAATGACGTTAAATGGTGCGGGACAATTAGCCGATTTAATTAAACAAACTGAGGATTTGTATAAAGATAAAGCCAAGTACAGCGATATTATTCAGCCTGTGTTTGCGGCTCATTCGGAGGCAGATATAGCCGCAGGTATAGCAGAAATTGAACTATTAATTAAAAATCATCCTTGTACGGGTGAAAAAACAGAATTTTTCCGCATTGAAAAAAACTTAAATGTTTCTCATCCAAGTATTGTGTTAGAAAAAGACATTGAAGCTGATAATAAGGTTTTAGAAAAAAGTAATCCCGTTTTCAACGAAATGATGGATTGTGTAGAAGCTTTTGTAAATAAGCATTTGAAATAAATATTACCAAAACTAGAAAACAAATGAAAGTAATTTTAATGACCGCAACAGGAAACCCGGAAGTTTTAAAAGTTGGAGAATTACCAGAACCAGTTATAGAAAAACCTACAGAAATGTTAGTGCGTCTTAAAGCGGCGGGGGTAAATCCTGTAGATACAAAATTGCGGAGTAAAGGAACTTTTTATCCAGAAAATCAGCAGGCTATTTTAGGTTGCGATGGTGCGGGAATAATCGAAGCTATTGGTACAAATGTCACCAAGTTTAAAGTAGGAGATGAAGTTTATTTTTGTGATGGTGGATTGGGAGGTAAACGCGGCAATTATGCTCAAAAAACGGTAGTAGATGAAAAGTTTGTAGCACGTAAACCTAAGTCAATTTCTTTCACTGAAGCGGCGGCGGCTCCTTTAGTATTAATTACAGCCTGGGAAGCTTTGTGCGATCGCGCTTTATTGCAATTAGACCAAAAAGTATTAATCCATGCTGGTGCGGGGGGTGTTGGTCATGTAGCGATTCAATTGGCCAAGCTACATAAAGCTAAAGTATGTACGACGGTGGGAGATGAAGAAAAAGCTAGTTTTACTCAGCAATTGGGCGCAGATAAGACTATTTTGTACAAAGAAACCGATTTTATCCAAGCTACTCTAGATTGGACAGACGGATTGGGGGTAGATATTGGGTTTGATACGGTGGGAGGAGAAATTTTTGGACGTACTTTCGCCGCTACAAAAATCTATGGGGATGTGGTGACAATATTAGACGCTGATGCTAGTACCGATTGGAAAACAGCGCGATCGCGCAACCTGAGAATTAGCTACGAATTGATGCTAATACCAATGTTACAAGGGCTAGTAGCGGCGCAACAACACCAAGCAGATATTTTGAGTCAGTGTGCAGATTTGATGGATGCAGGAAAGCTCAAAATCCATGTAAGCAAGGTGTTTCCGCTATCCCAAGCCGTTGCAGCGCATCGGTTGTTAGAAACGGGATCTGTTACTGGAAAAATTGTCTTGCAATGCGATTAATCAAGCAAGTAGCGATCGCACTATTAATCCTATTACTAATATTACCTCAACCAGTATGGGCAGCTTTGGCGCAATTAGATAGAACAGTTTTAACTTTAGAATTGCTAAGTGCGCGAGTAAAAACCCCTGTATTAAGCGGTGGTATCCTCACCATTGATTTACAGCACTTTATTATCGATTTACGCCCGGAAAATGCTGGTTTTCGCGCCAATTTTGAGCAAATTTTACAAGCAGGGTTGCAAAGAGCGGGATCTAGTCCTTTGGGTTTAGATTTGAGTTATTCTCTGATTCAAGGGGATTTTGTGGGGACTAATTTGGGATTAAAGTCGCCCTTATACGGACAAGCTTTAGCGCCAATATTTACACCTATTGAACAAACACAATTGCAACGCGATCGCCGTCGTTACGCTCAATTAAGTCAACTCTCTATGTCTTTATTGGGTTCAAAAACCGCTACACCTGCCCAAATTAGCGTATTTCGTGGCGGTTTGAAGCTAGTACAAACTCGTTTTAGTGGTGAGGCAAATTTTACTAATACCTTTTTTCTTCAACCAGTGGATGCTTCGGGAGCGATATTTGCCCAAAACGCCAATTGGACGGAAACGCGATTTAGTCGCAATGTCAGCTTTGCAGGGGCGAGTTTTCGCAAACAAGGAATTTTTCGGGGGAGTATTTTCTTTGCTGCGGCGGGTTTTAATCAAGCTCAATTTCAAGAAACGGCGATTTTTAGCGGTGCTACTTTTGAAGATACGGGCAATTTCAATCAAGCAAGTTTTAATGGACAGGCTAGATTTAACCGGATGCAGTGGCGGGGAAATGCCGATTTTTCTCAAGTTAGCTTTGCAAATCGAGCCTTATTTACAAAAAATCGCTTCTATAAATCTTTGTTTCTTACTGAAGCAACTTTTAATCAAGCTGTCTCTTTTCGAGAAACGCAATTTGATCGCGCGGTAAACTTACGCGGTGCGAGTATCCTTAATCAAGCAGATTTTAGCGATGCAGCTTTTGCCAATTCTTCTGCTTATTTAAACGTATCCGATCTTAGTTTTGACGCAGAAGCCGCCAAAATCCTCGGAAATCCGGGACAAATTGGCAGCGCGATTCAAGTACCAATATTGCAAGGTAACGAAAATGTATTGCGAAATCTAATTCAAAACTTTCGGCAATTGCAGCAAATAGGCGATGCTAATCAGTTAGATTACACCACTCAAAAACTGCGCCGCGATGAATTATTGCAGAGATTGTCGGGGATTAATATTAATACAGCAAGTTCTGACACCTTGATAAAACTAGGGTTTTCGCCTGTTCAAGTACAGGCAATTTCTCAATATCGTTTAAGTCAACCTTTCCGCAATCTAAGCGAAGTTTTGAGCTTAGACCAAATTGATCTCAATACTTATATTAAAGTACGCGATCGCCTGGTAGCAACTTCTCCCATTTCCTCGGCGGAATGGATATTATTAGCTTGGCAATGGTTGGCTTTAGGTTTATTGCTGCTACTTAGCCGTTATGGTACGAGTTTTTGGTTAGTGTTTGGGGTGGGAACAATTGCGATCGCGCAATTTGGGTTAATATTTTGGCTAATTGATCGTTGGCGACGACTGCAACCCCAAAAGATTTTACCCACAGTTTACGAAACTAGCTGCGTACTCAGCAGTTTTTGCTTATTAGTGCTGTTTGGATTAATTGCTATTTTTCGCACCTCCACCCAACCATTTTTAACTTTAGCCTGTGTAGAAGCGATCGTTCTACCAATTCCGTTAGTTTTAGTTGCTAGACTCTACCAAAAAGGACGCTATCACGACTTGATGAATAGCAGTTATTTTGTCGAAGATGGCAGTATGCGGCAATTAAGATTATTAATTGGTAGATTGCCAGTAATGCCGCGCTTTCCGCTATTTCGAGAACGTTATATGCCTGTATTGTGGGAAAATCGCTGGAATTGGTTAAATTACTACGATTTTAGTTTAAATAACTTGCTGAAATTAGGTTTTAATGATATCCGTTTGCGAGATGAACATTTACCAGGAATTGTCACGACTCTTGCTTGGTATCAATGGGTGATTGGTTTGCTTTATTTAACGTTGCTGCTATGGACTTTATCGCGCACAATTCCAGGGTTAAATTTGCTGATTTATCTTAAATAAGTTGATGCAACATACAAGTTGCCTGGAGACACGGGATAATAATAGTACGTAAGTTTAAAAGAGATTAGCTGAGAAATGGAATTAACAGAAATTGAAACCAGTTTGAGATTAATCTTACAAATATGCGAGAAAAATACTACAGACATTTCTAAGCTAATTCGCACTATAGACAGAATTGCTCAAATTCAACTAGCGCAGTCGAGAGATATCGCGCACCTTACAGATTACATTGAGCGCGAAAGTAATGAAGGTTAGTTAGCATGGATTATTGAATTGAAGCCAGAAATAAAAGCCTGATTGCTGACTTTGGCGATCGCTCAAAGCGTTTCTGTAGAAAATTTGCCAGAAATGCTAATTGAAAACTGCCTTGTGTGGTTGAACCAACAACAAGCGCGATCGCCTACCAGATCCCAAAAATAAACTAGCTGTAATTGAAGCATTGGGAAAAAGCCCTTCATTAGCTCAAGCGCCTTCCCTGTCAGAAAATGCGATCGCGCGTGAAAGCATTTACAGCCGATACACTTTTTTATCTACAAATTCAACACACAAAACTAATTCACCTTCTAGCGCCTGAATGAGAGTTTTAAGCGTGTGATTCTTGCAGGTTTCGGGATGCTCTATAGCCTTATTAACGGTACTAAGATACCTATTACCAATGTCTCGCTCAGTCTTTCTATTATCAGGATCAATAATTTTTCCGTAGGCGATCGCTAGATGATAGGGCGATATTTCTAATTCTTCCATTCGCCCCTTAATAATTTCTTTCAGCTCCTTCATAATTGTTACCGTTACTCTGTATCTTCATTATGCTACAGATTGCCCAATGAATTATTTGATACTAACAGAGAGATTTTAAAAATACTCTCTTAGCTTTTTCTCCTAAGCCTTTCTATGCTGACAAAACCTGCGCTGCTGTCAAGGTAAGCACTGAGAAAGCCCGTGAGATAATCCGTTCGCTACTTCTATATTCAGTTAAGTTATAACGTCCATCATTTAATAATAAAACTGAAACTAATTTATCGCGTCCGTCTACAATCCAATACTCAGGAATACCTAGACGCTGGTACTCATCCACCTTAGTTACATAGTCATCTTCACTGTTGGTTGATACCACTTCTACTACTAAAATAGGTGGGATAAGTAGCACTGCTGCGGTTGTTCTATTCGCTTTAAGGGATAACCAAGCTTCGGATGTTGTCACGCAAATATCAGGAGTACGCGAATAGTCTCTACCTGTTACCGACGATTTGCCGATGTAGACTCCAACTTTATCTGATGCTTTCATCGAGAGATTATTTCTATAGATTTCGGCTCTAAATATCTCTAAAAGCAAATCAATTTTATCGGCGTGGTCAGCACTTGGCAATGGAACCACTACAATAGCCCCATCAACAAGCTCGTAACGGTTATCTGTCCCGTCATCATAGGTAAGGTAATTTTCTATAGTTAAGTTGACAGTAGAAGTTTGGGGCATTTCTATAGCTCCATTAAAGCGATCGCACTTTCTATATTTACACCTTAGCTTGCAAAGACTTCAGCAACTCTGTATTTACTCCCGATTCGCGGGTAAGAGCAATTTTTCCAGTCCGGGCAATTTCTTGTAACCCAAACTTTTCTAGTACTTGCACGATCGCTACCATTTTACCGGGATCGCCCACTACTTCCAATGTTAGCGAGTCTTCGGCTACATCTACTACTCGCGCCCGAAATATTTGCGCTAATCCCACAATTTCCGAACGGTTGGCGCTACTGGCGTTTACTTTCAATAGCATCAATTCTCGCTCTACACAAGGAATCTCGGTAATATCTTGGACTTTTATCACGTTTACGAGCTTGTATAGTTGTTTTGTCAACTGCTCAATAATCTGCTCGTCACCGGGTACAACCATTGTAATTCGAGACATTCCCCCTTGTTCGGCGGCTCCTACGGCTAGGCTTTCGATATTGAAACCACGACGGGCAAATAAACCAGCAATGCGGGAAAGAACCCCGGATTCATCTTCTACTAAAACTGATAATGTGTGTTTCACGGCTATTAAGGCTTGATGGATGGGCGAGCGCGTACCGCTAACTTCTGTTCAAGCAGCACCGTTTTAGCACTTTATTCTAGCTCGATTGCGCCACAAACAGCAGAAAAAATAAAGCTTATCTCTTGATAGATAGATGTAGAAACAGCATAAATTATGCTTATTTAAAGTTGTGTATATAAAAGAGAACAAATAACTATGGGTTGGTTAAAACGCTTGTTTGGCATGGAAAAGCCGCAAAATGCTCCGTCTTATGCTCCACAACAACAATCTGCGCCTCAAGCTCAAGCTGCGCCTACAGAATCTATTCCTCCTGAACGCATGGGACTTAGCGGGGAATATGACCAAAGTGGACTAGCCAAGCGTGTAGCTTTGGAGTTTGATGAGGAGCCAGATTTAGACGATATTGATACTATCTATGTTGCTCAAACTGGCAGTGTTGTTGTTTTGAAAGGTAAAGCACCCAATCAACAAATTCTCAATAAAATGGTTTCTGTGGCTCAAAGGGTTAATGGTGCAACAGAAGTAAATAGCGAGCAAGTAGAAATAGCTTAACTTCTGCACCAGAAGTCCTGCTTACAACGTTACTGCACATTTTTGGTATAGCCATCCTGTTTGAGTTATGAACTATGGATAGCTCCCAACCCCCAATTGGAGGTGACGCAGAAGTATTGTCCCCAAAAAATGGGGGTTAGGGAGCAAAACTGTCTCGTTTTCAAGGGCTGATTTAGGATTACTTTGTACTCCCAGAATTTCATTTTATTCTCATGCTTAATTAAGGAACTTTGCGATCGCACCAATTAGTCTATTTGTAGGCTTTAATCGATTAGGTGTGTGGTAACAGAGAAGAATTATGCGAGCTATTTTTAAACGTGGGATACAGGTCTTATTAGCGGTTTTTATCCTGCTAGGAGTAGCAAGCTGTAATGTTGCTAATCTCTCTGGAAACGAGCCTTTACCAATGGTTTCGGCTTTACCATCGCCTCAATTACCAGACTGGATTGAACAAATTAGTCCGGTGGGAGAAAGTGAAGTGCGAAGTCAAATTCGCATTAGATTTAAAGATGCTTTAATTCCTGTTGAAAGTATTGATAGTCCCAATCAGCAGCAAATTTTAGAGAAAATCGCAATTTTTCCACCTTTAAAGGGGCAATTTCGTTTTCTTACTCCTCGGCTGGTTGGTTTTCAATCCGAATCGGCGCTTCCCAAAGCTACGCGAGTACAGGTAACTCTTAAAGCGGGACTTGCAGACTTAAAAAATCACCGTTTAGAACAAGATTTAGCCTGGACTTTTAATACAGAAGCAATTAAATTAACTAATTTACCGGGAATGACGGAAAGTGGCGAAGTTGAACCCATTGATATCAAACCCAATCTAAAACTTACCTCAAATGTAGAATTAGATATTAATAGTCTCAAAGAGCGTCTAAAGCTGATTAATGAAGGGGGAAAAGAAAATATTTCCTTTGACGTTACTTTGGATGAGCAGGATAAATCTGCATATATCGAACCAGAAAATAAATTTGATCCCTCTACTCGCAATTGGATTTATAGCTTAAAACCTCGCCAAACTCTCACTAAAGCGACGACTTATCGCTGGGAAGCAGCTTCGGGTTTGCGTCCGTTAAATGGCAATTTACCTAGTACAATGCCTTTTACAAGTAAGGTTGTAACCTACGCACCGCTTACTTTTGAGAAGCTTAATTTTATTGGACAACCGGATTCTGGCGGTACTTCTGGACGTTTTACGACGGGTAGCGCTCAGTTGCAATTTAATAATCCTTTAGTAGCATCATCTAGTGAAGATATTAGCGTTACTCCCGCACCGAAGAAAACTCCGCGATTAGTACAAGTTTATGAAAACGATCGGATTGTCAACCTTAATCCTTATGCAATAGAACCTGAAACTACTTATACAATTACTCTTGGCGCTAATGTTAAAGATACTTTTGGGCAAACTTTAGGTAAACCCGTAACAGTAAAATATCAAACGGGAGATTTAGCAGGAGATATCTGGATTCCCTCCGACTTAAATATTTTTCCCTCTGGTAAGGATTTACAACTAAATATCTCGACAATCAATCTGCCAGAATCAAGATACAAAGCGGCTTATCAAGTAGTGCAACCTACGGATTTAGTTTATGCTGATTCTGCTTACCCACAAGGGGAAGGTAAGGATTTACTCCCAACTCCTGATAATTGGCAGAGTTTTAAAGTATCTGGTAAGAAAAATCAATATAAGGACATTGCTGTACCTTTAAAAGAAAAACTCAGCGCAGCTACGGGAATGTTGGCTTATGGAGTGCAAGCACGAACTAATAGCTATCAGGATGTTGGTAAGCAAAAATGGCGTGACTCTACTAATTATGGATTGGTACAGTTAACTAATTTAGGAGTTTTTGCCCAGTGGTTTCCCGATTCTGGGATAGTACGAGTACATCACCTTAGCGATGGTGCGGTAGTTAGCGATGCAAGTGTAGAGATTTATCAATCTAAGTTAGAAGCAAAATCTAGAACTTTACCTCAACCTTGTGCGATCGCTCAAACCGACATAACAGGTACAGTATTATTCAATCGCCAAGCTTTACAGCAATGTTACACCAGTTCTGAAGACGCGCCCAAGTTACTAGCGATCATACGGGAATCAAATGACTGGGCTTTTGCTCGTTCTTCTGAGTATAGCGGTGCTTACGACTTTGGTATAGATGCAGGTTGGGATAGTGGTAAACCCCAATCTAGAGGGATAGTTTTTTCTGATAGACAGTTGTACCAACCCGGCGAAAAAGCTTGGTTTACGGGGATGGCGTACCATTTACAAAATGGCGCACTAAGACAAGATAAAAATACTGTTTATAAAGTAACGCTAGAAGATCCTGAAGGTAAGAAGACAGATTTGGGTAGTCAGACAACTAACGAATTTGGGACATTTTCTTTAGAATATGCGATCGCACCTAACAAAGCTTTGGGTTACTATAATATTCAAGCAAAATCCAGCAACGGAGCGGAAATAACCGGAGATTTTCGGATTGCTCAGTTTAAACCGCCGAATTTTAAAGTTGATCTCACTCTAGATAAAGATTTCGTTGCTATTGGCGAAAAAGTAACCGCAAATGCTAGTAGTAGTTACTTATTTGGTTCTCCCGTAGAAGGAGGAAAAGTTCAATATTACGTCACTCGTCAGCAAACAGATTTTACACCCCAAAAGTGGGATAAATTCTCTTTTGGGCGCAAGTGGTTTTGGCCCGAAGAAGCGCCAGAAATTACAACTGATGTATTGCAATCAGAGCAAATACTTGATAACGCAGGTAAAAGCAGCCAAATTGTCCCCGTCGCTAAAGATGTACCTTATCCGATGAGTTACAGGGTAGACGCGCAAGTTACAGATGTTTCTAATCTATCGGTAGCTAATTCAAAGACTTTTACTGTATTACCGAGCGAAGCCTTGATTGGTTTGCAGAGTAATTTTGTCACTGATGCGGGTAAAACATTACCTGTACAAGTAATTGTCACCGATAACGCCGGAAATGCGATCGCTGGAAAATCTGTAAGTTTGGAATTGCAACAAATTATCTATAGCAGCGTGACTCAAGTTATAGAAGGCAGCCAAACCCCTAAAAATCAAGTAGAGTACAAAACTGTAGAAAAAACCAAAATAACCTCAGCACAGACCCCGCAAACCGTCTCTCTAACGCCTTCTGAATCTGGCTCTTATCGTATTCAAGCTAATTTTGCGGATGCCAAAAATGATGTCACTGCAACAGATACGCAGATATGGGCGGCGGGAAATAGTCCGGTAGACTGGGGGAATAAATATCGCAATAATCGCTTAGAACTGCGTTTAGATAAGGAAACCTACAAACCTGGAGAAACTGCAACAGTTTTAATCCAATCTCCTTACCCAGAAGGAGAGTTGCATTTTGCCATTATTCGCCACAATTTTATTGAGCGTCGTATAGTTCCTGTTATTGGCGCTGCACCACAAATTCAGTTTCAAGTTACCGCAGATATGCTCCCTAATGCAGCAGTGGAGGCGGTTTTAGTCCGTCAAGGCGAACCGTTGGCGCAAGTAGAACCAGGGAAATTAGATAAATTAGTTAGAGTTGGGTTTGCACCGTTTAAAACTAATTTGGATGATAAATATTTAAACGTGCAAGCAAAGGCTACTAATCAAAGCTTACAACCAGGCGCAGAACAAACCCTACAGTTAGAAATGATGGATAGGGAAAATAAACCTATCCAAGGACAATTTACTGTCATGGTGGTAAACGAAGCTGTATTGCAACTAAGCGGCTATAGAGTACCCGATTTAGTATCAACAGTATATGCAGAGCAACCAATTTCTACCAGATTTGCCGATAATCGCCCAGATGTAGTCTTACAACCGCTTTCTTCACCCTTACAAAAAGGTTGGGGTTATGGCGGTGGTTTATCGAATAGTGCTGCAAGCACACGCATTAGAGAGAATTTTCAAGCTTTAGCTTACTACAACGGCTCAGTTTTAACCGATGCAGAAGGAAAAGCTAATATAACTTTTAAATTGCCAGATAATTTGACCACTTGGCGAGTAATGGTAGTTGCTACCGATGGAAATCTGAATTTTGGCAACGGTGAGACAACATTTATAACTACCAAACCTTTGCTAACTAATCCAGTATTACCGCAATTTGTGCGCCCAGGAGATCGCTTTGAGGGTGGTTTATCAGTTACAAACAATACAGGACAATCTGCAAACCTAGCTATAAAAGGCAATCTTTCCGGGGGAGTTGGATTTGCAAACAATTCTGGTAGCCAAAATATTGCATCAGAAACAGGTACTCGCGCTTACCGTTTCCCAATGGTGGCAAATACCACAGGTAATACTCAAGTCCAATTTACAACGCAACTAAATAATGAAACTGATGCTTTTAACGTTCCTTTAGATGTCAGACAGCTAAAAGTAACAGAACAAGTTGTAGAAACTGGAGTAACCGATAAACAAGTCAAGATTCCGCTAAACATAGCCAAAAATGTTGTCAACGACACGGGAGGCTTAGAAATTTCGGTTGCAAGTACGCTAATTGCTCAAATAACCGCTCCCGCAAAACAAGTTTTAGGTGATGACGAGTTACCATTTTTAGAACCTGCGGCAAGTAAACTTGCGATCGCATCTAACTTGACATACTTAAGCCAAACTTACAACCAAAAACTTGCAGACTTCAATCCCCAACAGCAAGCAAGCCAAGCATTAGCAAGATTACAAACTCTCCAAAAACCCGACGGTGGTTTTGCTTCTTTTCCCAATCAAGAACTTTCCGATCCTTTTGTTTCAGCTTACGCGGCGCAAAGTTTGGCGCAAGCTATAGAAGTTGGAATACCAGTAAATTCAGCAATGGTTAGCCGTTTAGAGAGTTATTTAGCTAAACTCCTCGCTAATCCTAGTCAATACGATTATTGCAAACAACAATTATGTAAAAATCAGTTGCGTCTAGAAGCCTTGATAGCTTTAGGAAACAAACGCACAGACTTTTTAGCAGATATCTACGAATATAGAAGCAATTTTGATTATGTTACCCAAATCAAACTAGCACGTTATCTTTCGCAGTTTCCCCAATGGCAAGAAGAATTTAAAGTATTCTTTGACCAACTCCAAGAAACTGTTTCCCAAACCGGACGCAACGCCACCGTTAATTTACCGCCTAATTGGAAGTGGCTAAATTCGCCTACCACCGCTCAAGCTCAAGTATTACGCCTATTTGTTGCTCAAAAAAGCTCTCCAGAGGTGCTAGATCGAGTATTACAGGGACTTTTGAGCCTGCGACGAGGGGGAACTTGGTCAACGACTTACGACAACGCCGAGGCTCTAACAGCACTGGTAGAATACAGCCAAATTCAACCCCAACCCCAAAACTTGAAAGCTACGGTACAACTAGCAAACAAGCAATTAGGACAAGCGCAACTCACAAAAGATCGCCTTAGCTTAAACGTGCAAGTCCCAATAGCTAAATTACCGCGCGGAAAACAAGACCTAATTCTCAAAAAATCCGGTAAAGGCTTATTACATTACTTAGTTGCTTACCGCTATCGCCTCCAAGGAAATCAAAGCGGCGCTTTAAATGGTTTGCGCGTAGTGCGAGAAATACGCGCCGCTAATAATAACCAAATACTACGCCGCTTTGGACTATACGATACTAAAGAGCCGCTAAAAGTCAGCACCGGACAAGTGTTTGATATTGGCTTAGAAATTACTACCGACCATCCGGTAAATAATATAGTGATAACTGACCCCATTCCCGCAGGATTTGAGGCGGTAGATACAAGCTTTCAAACAGCAACTCCTTACTTTCAAGCGGGACAAGATAGTTGGGAAATTGACTATAAAAATATTTATAGCGATCGCATTGTGGCTTATAGCAACTCTTACAACGCTGGAGTGTATACCCTGCATTACTTAGTCCGCTCGGTTACTCCTGGTACATTCCTTTATCCCGGCGCAGAAGTACATTTACAATACGCACCAGAAGAATTTGGGCGATCGGCTGATTCTACCTTACAAATAGTGAGTAATTAATATGACAAAACCATTAATGCCAAGTCCATCTGTCGATCCACGCCTTTTAAGTAACTTGCGTCGCGCACGTTTAGAATTTGAGGAGTTAGGATTGCAACTAGAGAAAGTGATAGCTAGATTTGATGAGGAGATTCGTAAGCAAAAGTTAAAACGAATCCAAAAATCTTTAAGTCTTCTTGACGAAAAACGCGATCGCCTATGACTACTGCAATAGATCGATTACTTACTTTAGACGAGTTTTTAGAATTGCCTGAAACTAAGCCAGAGTTCGAGTTTATTGCCGGACGCATTTACCAAAAACCTATGCCTCAAGGCAAACATTCAAGGCTGCAACTCAAACTTTGCACTGCTATAAATCAAGTAACGGAAGAACAGCAAATTGCTCTAGCTTTTCCCAAATTGCGGTGTACTTTTGCAAGTCGCTCTATTGTACCCGATGTAACCGTATTTTCTCGGCAACGAATACCCTTTGACGCTGATGGAGAAATTGGAAATGTGTTTAAAATCTATCCAGATTGGACGATAGAAATTCTTTCACCCGACCAAAACGCCACTAAAGTTATTGGTAATATACTGCACTGTCTAAAACATGGCACTCAATTAGGATGGTTTATAGATCCTAGTGCAAAAATTGTCATAGTATTTCTCCCTAATCAGCAGCCTGTAGAGCTTACAGGACAAGATATACTACCTGTACCAAAGTTTCTAGACTTGCAATTAACTGTTGCTCAAATATTTGGTTGGCTTAAAGTTGGAAAGAATTAAAACGGCAGGTTGGGCTTTTATTTTGAATGCTCTACTTGTATCAGAATTTTCGTGAATTTGTATCAGCCTGAAAATAGAGTGCCGGAAATTATATTACTCTGCAACAATCTCCTTCTGCCTATCCCACACTGTAATACGTGAGTATGAATATTAAAGATCAGTATCCTAATTTAACAAACTTCTTTGAAGCTTACATCCACGAAGCTGATCTTGATGGCTTTGCTAGTGATGAGGAGGTAGCACAACAATATGCTGTTACAGAGTCTTCATTCGCACGTTCTAGGGTTATTGAACAAGGGCGAGCTTTATTACTAGAGTCTTCATTTCCATGGGAACAGATTGGTGACAAAACAAATCGGGACTTTCAGGATGAACAAAATACTCGACAGTGGCTTCAGAAACTGATAGAGATAATTGTATCTGGAGCGGCGATCTGAGCCTGGTAGGTGTTCAATTAGTTAAATTAGTAAGATTACCCATTGCTCTAGGCTGGATTGAAGGACCAAACCGCAGTCTTGATTGAGTTATAAAACTAAGTACAACTTACTCTTCGTCTACAATAATAGAATCCGTTAAAAATTTTTATTGTGGGCCAAACTACTGCTCCAATCAACACCAGATTGATTGACTCCCTTGCTCAGATCATTCTTTCTCTTACCGACGATGAAAGGCAAGTCTTAGTACAAAAAATTCAATCTCCATTGTTGTCCTGTGAGGAAATACAAAGAAAACGGGAAGCTTTACAAAAAGATATTGTTATAGGAGTAGAACAACTCAAAAATGGCGAATATGTTGAGTATAATGACTCATCACTGCCCAGTTTGCTTGAAACTATTAAAATGCGTGGTAAGCAAAGACTTCAGTTAGAGTAATCAAGAGTGAATCACTTTCGTTTATCGCGACAGGCAGAGCGAGACTTAGAAGATATTTGGGTTTACTTAACACAGCAAGACGAAATATTAGTAGACAAGCAAATTGCCCAGATTTTGGATAAATTGCCTATGCTATCTCAATTTCCGAATATGGGCAAGCAGCGCGAAGATATACTGGTAGGACTTAGGAGTTTTCCTGTTAAGCCATACGTTATTTTCTATAAAAAAATTTCGGATGGCATTGAAGTTGTTAGAGTTCTACACCAAGCTAGAGATATTATTGACGCTAATTTTTCACAGTAATGGGCTAAGAACATCACTGTGAAGTTATCTGTTTAATAGCTTACTTATGACTAAAATACGCTTCAGTTAACTAATAAGTCTTTTGTACTTAGGTCTAATAGCGCGATCGCTTTTCTCCCCAGTCAGCAGCCTGTAGAGCTTACAGGACAAGATATACTACCTGTACCAAAGTTTCTAGACTTGCAATTAACTGTTGCTCAAATATTTGGCTGGCTTAAACCTGTAAAAAACTAAAAGTTCAAATAAAATTCACGCTAAGGTTATTACAGACCTTTTTCCCCGCAGCCTAGTGAATTTTACTGTCTTATTCAAAGCGTTTATTGCTGTATTTGTGATTGCTGATGCCTTGGGAAATGCACCCCTATTTCTTGTACTTACTAAAGGTATGGAAATAGAACAAAGAAATAAAGTAGTTGATAAAGCTAGTGTAGTTGCAACGGCGGTATTACTTGCATTTGCCTTTGCTGGACAAGCTATCTTAGATTACTTGAATATCAGCATCGGATCGCTAGAAGTGGCTGGAGGCTTGCTGTTGCTGTTAATTGCTTTGCAAATGCTCAATGGAGAAATAGATACTCCCATTGTCGAGAAAGAGCGCGATGTCGCCATTACTCCCCTGGCTTTTCCGTTACTAGCTGGGCCAGGTACACTAACTACTGTTATGCTGCTGATGTCGCGATCGCCTGAAGCGCGTCTGAGTGTAGTAATTGGGATTGTCGCGGCGATGGTAGTAACATGGTTTATTGTCCGCCAAGCAAGCCGCATTGATAGATTTATTGGTGCAGAAGGCGCAGTAATCATTACTCAACTACTAGGTTTCTTATTAGCGGCTTTGGCGGTGGAAATTGGTAGCTCTGGGATAAAAGAACTATTTTCGCTATGAACCAGTGGATATTTACCTTAAGGATGAGGAAGGCAACAATTAGGCTTTCTATGCTGATTAATGTAATAAATCTATTAACTGAAAATGGCTGGCAAAGCAGACTCTAAGCAAGATACATCTAAAACCAAGTCTCAAGAGACGACAGATACTCCAAACCTAGATTCGCTGCTTGAACTATTACAAGGCGATTTAAGCTCTATAGACGCGACGGCGGGTTTAGAGGCGGTGGACGAGTGGTATAGCCTTTTACACAAGTCTAAAGATAAAGACAGTAAAGAGCTTGCTGATAGTCTTAAAGAATTGAAGCAATTACTTAAAGGTGGTAAAGCATCAGGACATGAAATTGGGGAAGCCTTAATTCATGTAGGCGATCGCACAATGGATATTGCCTCTGATAGTGACAACGAAGTAAAAGCAATTTTGCAAAAACTTGGCAAACACCTAACCAAAGTTGGCAACTCTTTAGGCAAAGCTGAAGACCAAGAAAACATCGACAGCATCAATACTTTAACAGAGTCTCTAGACGAATTGAAATCGGTCGAGATGGACGCAGCAACCGCCGCCATCGATCATTGGTACGGCATTTTGCACAAATCCGACGATAAGCATTCTCAAAAAATTGCCGACAATCTCAAAAAACTTAAGCAATCGCTCAAGCCTAGCAAAGGCAAGAAGACCGATTTAGGTGAAGTTTTGGCTGAACTAGGCGAACAAACTATAGAAGCGGCTGCCGAAGCTCCTAGAGGCATTAAAGGCGCGGTACAACGTTTAGGTAAGCGGTTAAATAAAATTAGCAAGGCGATCGAGTAACTCTATTATCTAAAACGATGATCTCTGTAGGGAGCGCAATGCTTTGCGCCCCTACTTACGTTTACCTCGAAATTCTTTGGCTTTAACAGTTTGCCATCTCTGCAATAAGTAAGCCAAATTCGGCGCTTGACTACCATAACGCCAACCACTGTAAGCTTGACAAATCTCCTCAATTACTTGCGCTGTACTAGAAGCATGACGCTGATAAGAGCTTTGAGCGTATTCTAACGGTGTTTGCGATGAGTGCTTAAAGTCTCCTTTATTAGCCGTCCAAGCCAGCATTTGTTGATAAAGTCTTTCCATTGGTGGCAATTTAGCCAACTTACGATGGTTAAGCCACTTTTTTAGCTGTCCAAACATCAGCCAACCAATAAAACCTAATCCTGTAGCAATAATTAACCCCGTTAACGTCCCTAGCCAACCTTGAGCAAATAATCCAATAAACCAGGCGATCGCATTTCCCAACCATAAAAATACATTATTTAGCAATCCGGTAACAGGAGAAGGCAACCATCCCGCTATCCACTGCCAAAATTTGCGTAAAACCCCAAAAGTCTGCGACTCTTCAACAGATGGGGGAATCAAAGGATGACCGGGAATTGGATCGAAAGTAAACCAACCATAACCAGGGAAATAAACCTCGCTCATTGCGTAAGCGTCGGTATTGTGAACTACATACAATCCTGTAAACGGGTTGAATTGTCCCGGACTAAAGCCTACTACCAGCCGGGATGGAATACCAATCGATCGCAACATCATCGTTAAAGTTGTCGAAAACTGATCGGGATAGCCACCAAGATTTTTAAATAAAAATGCTTCTACTAAGTCCTCATCTTTAGCTAATAAAGGCAAACCAAAAGGATTATTGGGAATGGTGTAGCGTTGCTTGAGATACTGGGCTAGATAAAGAGTTTTTTCGTAAGCAGACGTTAAAGGCTTGTTTGATTTAGCTACTCTTTCTTGATTATATTTACTTAAAATTTCTTCCGTGCGATCGCGCACTTTAACCTTAATTTCTGGGGGAATTTGCAGATAATAATCTTGAATATTTCGCGGATACTTGTCGCCAGCAAGTTGTAAAGCAGCGCGATCACGGTAAGGTACTTCAGAAATGACCGTATAACTCATATCTTCCCCCAACCCGACAGGACTTCGCAAACCCCCTTCTAAATCCACAGCAATTTCCGTCGTCGGAAAGTAAACCTGTTTGGGATAAGCCATTGCTGGGATTAAATTCGGCAATTGTGAGACTACGGTGTAAGTCTGCACCACTTCTTGAGTTTTGCCAAGGATTCGAGGTAAAGGTATAGATAATTGGTAAGACCAATTAGAGCGTAAAATCTTTTGTACTTGATCGTTACGGGAAATTTCCCAACCTTTCCCCGTATATTTGTCAAAAGCCAGCACTCGCCAAAACCCTTCCGCTTGACTTCGCACCCGCATTACTATTTTGGATTTTAGTTCTCCGCGCAAATTCTGGTCAATCGTACTATTGAAGCCATAATAAAAAGTAGAATCTGCTTTTCCTCCTGACTTCTGCGTTCCTCCAGTCCCCGTCCCCCCGCTTTCTTTTCCCTGCTTCACGTAGCCAGGATTGACAATATTGCGACCGTCAAATTGCCCTTTAAAATTAATAGTTTGACTAACAGGAAACGATCGCAACTGATAGCCGGGAAATCTGGGTAAAAAAGCAAATATTAATAGTCCCAAGCTGAGAATAACTAAAAATAACTTGCCACTACTTTTAATATTAGTTAGTGCTACAGGCTTAATTTTTTGTCTTTCCTCTTTTATTCCCAACCGCGAACGGTAATCTAAAACTAAAGTCGGTAAAGCGATCGCTAAAAATAATCCTAAAATTGGCGCAAAAGCTAAGGTTTGACTAACTGTACCCGCTACACCTAATAAAATTAGTCCAATCACCACAGAGTAACCCAAGTCCTTGCGGCGGGGGACATCAAAGCTATGAAATACTTGAATTTGAATTAAAAATTCTGCTAAAACTAACCGTGTATCGTTGAGTTGACCCAAAAGTTTGCCAAAAAATACCGCCATTGCTACTAACATGGCGATCGCTATACAAAACTTTAGTCCAATATTGCGACTTCGACGACGATACCAACTCCAGGTTGCCCCCACAATACTTAGAGGTATAGCCCATAAACTACTTTGAGTTCCCCCAGCAATATCAACGGCGACAATTCCGACTATTACCAAGGCTTGGACTAATACCCGCAATAATATTGATTCCTCTACCTCTATAGGTTTGGCGGTAAGTGGTGGAAATTTCCTATTAACAAGCGATCGCATTTTTTAGGACTTAGCTGTGCGCTTTGATGATGGCATACAATTAATGATTTGCCACTAACACCGCTTTTACACCATTGACAGGTTATGAACTTAGACCAACAAATTCAATTACTAATAGATGATGCCCCCAATGATGGCACTATGCCGCGCCTAATTAAAGAAATTGCCCCAGGATTAAAGCAGTTAGCCGCAAAGTTACGTCACGAGCAATACTATATTATTCAAAGCTTAAACTCTGAGTGGTTAGTAACAACTATTACTAATCGCACACTTGAAAAGCGGGTAATCTACGCCTTTCCTACTCTCCAAGATAGTTTCGCCCCCAATAGCGCCGAATTAATTGCTGCACCCATCCCCGTCACGCATATTTTGTTTCAGCTAGTCGCTTTAGAAACTGTTGATAGTATTATCTTTTTAGAAACTCCAGGGGAAGCAAGTACAGGTTATGAAGTTAAGCGTCAAGATATCCAAAAATTAATTCAAGTCCAAATTAAACCAAGTTTTAACCAAATACCCCCCGATATTGCCTAAATTGGTAATACCCTGAGATTAGTACATCCGACTTAAAACATAGTCCGCCATATCGATTAAGGCTTGCTTTGACTGGGATGCAGGTAAATCGGTTAAATGTTCTACTGCCAAATGGGCGTGATGGGCGGCTAAAGTCCGCGCTCTTTCTATCCCATTACTATCACTAATTAAGGCGATCGCATTTTCTAAGTCTCCCGGTTTAGAAAACTGACGCTCAATTAATTCTTCTAAATAAGGCTTTTCTTCTAAAGCGTACAAAGTGGGGGCGGTCAAATTACCACTGCTAATATCGGCTAAAGCAGGTTTACCCAAGGTGCTAGTTGAGCCTGTAAAATCCAAAATATCATCAACTATTTGAAACGCCAGCCCCCAATGACGACCATAACCGTACAAATGCTCGGCGGTTTCTCTTGATACATCGCTCAGTAAACCCGCCGCTTTAGAACTATTGGCAATTAAAGACGCGGTTTTGTAATAACTTTTTTCTAAATAAGCTTCAATAGTTACTCCACAGTCAAACTGCGACATTCCTTGCTGAATTTCCCCGGTGGCAAAATTCATAATGACTTCCGATAGTAGTTTTACTACTTCTAAGTTGTCCAAATTCGCCAAATACCAAGACGATTGAGCAAACAAAAAGTCTCCCGCTAACAAAGCTACACCATTGCCAAACAAGCTATTAATGGTCGGTACGCCGCGCCGCATCTCCGATTCATCTACAACATCATCGTGGACTAAGCTTGCTGTATGAATCATCTCTGTAATCTCAGCTAATCGGCGGTGACGCTCGGTAATTTCGTCGTCTAGCATGGTTGCCCGCGATACCAATAATACAATTGCTGGGCGTACCCGCTTGCCTCCAGCAGCAAATAAGTGTTGCGCGGCTTCAAAAAAAACTGGGTGATGAGTACCGACTAACTTAATTAAATTCTCTGATAGCAAACGCAGGTCTGCTTCCACTGGAGAAAAAAGAGAAGTTGCTGAGGTCATAGATGAGCCGACTCTGAGTTTAGTTACGAAAATTTACATAATTCTATACTTATTTTAAGCTAACCTTCGGCAACGAGACGTTAGATTTAGTACCAATTTTTAGTTAAGGCATAGTCTTGCCCAAGGATCAAGGAAAATTGGCTTAATTTGCGCTTTTTAGGTAAAACAGGCTTTGGGTTTAAAAGAGCGATCGCCTTGGTAATACTTTTAGCTATCCCTCTTCTGTCAGTTTCCAAATAAACCCTTACAGAGAGGTAGTTTCAGCTTTTGAGCTAGAGCTTTTAATTTTATTATTAAAAAATTGACATAACGCTCTCTAGGCAAAGATTTGGTAATTCAGAAATGATTAAAGTTTTCGGAGTCTGACAAAAGAGGGCTATAGTGATCCTTTTTGAGTTATGAAATATGTATAGCCCCCAACCCCCAATTGGAGGTGGCTAAGAGTCTTGTTCCCCCAATTCTGGGGGCTAGGGGGCGAAACCCTCAAAGCTATTTACAACTGATTTAGGATTGCTATATAAAACTCATAATATTTCTGCCTTTTGACAAACAAATTCCCTAAAAAGTTATAATTTTTTATACTAGGCTAAATGAGAAAAATTTAAACATTTACGTCTATCATTTGCTCGAATTACTAAGTTTTTATACTTGCCAAATCACAGTTGTTTACGTTTTAAATTTAAGCTGAAATAACCCAACCAAAAGTTAAATTGTACGGTGATTAAGTACAGTTTACTTAAGATTTCTACTTGTGACTAAAATCAGTTTAGTTGAAAATATTAAGACTTTTTTGCACTGGTACTATTTTTTAACGCTTGCGTTTAAAGTGCTACCTATTTTTGCTTGTTTGGGACTATATGAATTAGGGGAATACACTAATACTAATTCCTTTTTTGGCAACAGGATATTTACTAAGTATCTGTTTATTATTAAGCTTGCTACAACAAGTAAGAAAGTCAGAAGGTAGTAATAGAGGGCAAACAGAAATTTAGAACTTACTTTTACTCTAAAATCGCTGCTTTTAATTAAGTTAAAGATATATTTTCCACAATAGGCATAAAACCCAATAATAACTGAGCAGATTGAGCAAAATTTTGGGGACAACCACTAACATAAAAACGAGTGGGAAGTGTTGGCATATTAGTATTTGTCAAGCCTAATAAATCGAGTTGTTGCGTTGCTGTCGCTACAACCTGAATAGCTGGATCGAGTAACTTAACCGTGGGAGGTAATAGCAAGCGCAGGACAGGCTCTAAATGAGGGTAATGAGTACAGCCGTAAACTAGAGTATCAATTTTTTGCGTTAATAATGGGGCTAAATACTGTTGAGCAATTTGTGCAGTATAAGGATCGAAAACGCGGTTTTGTTCAATTAAAGGCACAAATTCAGGACAAGCAACTTGCCAAACTTGGACGGTAGGATCGATAGCTAGAATTGCTTGCTTATAGGCATTACTAGCAACAGTAGCGGGAGTAGCAATTACCCCAATTCGGCGACCGAGTTTTGCTGCTGCCATTGAACCAGGTAAAATCGTGCCAACAATTGGAATCGGAAACTCTGTTTGCACAGCCCTTAATACTAAAGCAGAACTGGTGTTACACGCCATAATCACCATTTTGGCTTGCTGTTGTAACATCCAACTGATAATTTCCCGCACAAATTGTAAAATTTCATCGCTGGAGCGCGTACCATAAGGCACTCGCGCCGTATCGCCAAAATAAACAATAGATTCATTGGGCAACTGACGCGCGACTTGATTTAGTACCGTTAAACCGCCAACGCCACTGTCAAAGATACCGATACAAGCAGATTGCGCGCCGCCAGGAGTTGCGGTCAAAATGCTAGAAGCAGGAGAAAGTTGAGACACAGGCTAAAAAATTAACTAAGCTGTAATTACGGGTTTTGCTGAACATACTGAAGTATGCCACGAGCGATCGCTTCTGCCATTTGATTTTGATAAGCCGTTGTTCCCAAGCGGGGAGAATCCACTACACCCGTTACAAACCCAACCTCTACTAACACCGATGGCATGGAGCTTTTGCGCAAAACATAGAATCTGGCTTTGCGGACACCGCGATCGCGTACATTGATACTTTTAAGAATACTATTATGAATTGTCCGCGCCAAACGCTGACCGCTATCGTAGTAATAAGTTTCCAAACCATTGATATCCGTGCGATTAGCAGGCATAGAGTTAGCATGAATGCTGACAAATACCGTAGCATTTGCCCGGTCGGCAATGACTGGTCGTGGACCCAAACCGACAAAGTAGTCGCTATCTCGTGTCATTACTACTTGGATGCCTTGCTGCTCCAAAATTGCCGCTATTTTCTTTGATATAGGCAAAATTACATTTTTTTCTTGCAAACCTCTTAGACCAATTGCCCCAGGATCTTTACCTCCATGACCTGGATCGATAACTACAACTATCCGTTTTTGCCCCACACGGCGAGGAGGAGTAGAGCGCGGGGGTGTATTTGGCGGGGGCGTAGTCGGAATAGAAATTACTTCCGATTGGGTTGGCGTTGAGGGGGGAAATAATGCCCCAGTAGAGCGTTGCAATTGCAATGCTAATAACTCTGGAGAAGGTTGATTTAGCTCTCCGACGCGCACTCCTGCGGCTGGCAATACCGAAATTAATACCGTCCGAGGCGTAGGTTGCTGCAAGCGCACTCTTAGCAAAGGACTATTGGTAGTTAAGTTGGGTCCTTTTACCTCCCGCGCCAATTGAGTATCGGCAAGAGTAATGCGATATAGTCCCGAAGAACGATCCCAGCCACTGGTATAGGTCAGGCTTTGATTGGTTTTAATTAATAGTTGGCTGCCATCGCCATTAAATTCTACCGATTCAATAGTTGTTAATCCCGGCGCTGGCTGGGCTGAGGAATTAGTGGTTGCCACCACAACCGGACTATTTCTAACGGCACTAATACCACCCACGGGCAGCACTGTTACACCGCCAAACCGACTAACCGCCGCTTGCCAATCGGGGGCAGATTGATTTACCTGCATCGTCATTCGGACGACTGGAGGAGAAGATTGGACTTGAGAGAGCTTAATATTGCCAATCCCAAACCGATTTATTTTGGTATTGGTAGCCGCTAGGGGAGACAAAGCCGCCCCTTTCAAGTCGAAATCAATTTGGGAGCGATCGCGGCTGCGGCTAACATTAATTGTAGGAGTGCCACCGCCACGAGTACGGACAAATAGACCATCGGCAGTTACTTGAATGTTATGAATTTGAACAATAGCCGTAGAATTAATCGCCGTCCTCCTGCTAGAGGAATTTTTATTTGATTGCGGGTCAGTGGTAACAACTGTAAATATTTTTCTAGAGTTGGAAGTATTTTGTCTAACCGATGGCGGCAATGCTAATGGGCGGGGATTGGGTAACGAAGAAGCAGCTATTTTTTGCGGTGTGGGCAATTGGACTGTCCACTGGCTAGGAGATGAGCCGCGAACTTTGACTTGATTTGGATCTAATTTGTATCCTGGACTTAGTTCTATAGCAATTCGAGTTGTATTTTCGTCAAATTGACCGACTCGAACGCTGCGAACTGCCCCTCGGTATTCTTGTTTGTCCGTAGAACGTTGTAAGGTTGTTCCTGGCAAATCGATTACTAAGCGGGTGGGATTAAAAATTAGCTTGGCTTTAGGTTGAACTCCTCCATCGGTTTTGAAGTGCAACCGATTTTGGTTAGTATCAAAACGCCAAGAACGTAGCTTTGCTGCCTCTGCGCTAGAGGATAATACAAAGACACTTAAAATACTGGGTAGTAGCCAGTGAAATCTCACAGTTGTTTTCTCCTAATTCTCATTCGTTCTAGCCATTTACGCCCTGTAACACCTTGAGTATTGGCTATGTTTTTACATCACCATTTGTTGCAATTTTGGATTAGATGCCGATGATTGAGTATAGCTGAGTATCAGTAGTAAATATCGGCACAGCTACCATAGGGACTTTATAAATGGGTCAATGTACACTAACGTGAGCGATCGCGTATCAAATAAATCCTATCAGCCTCTATTGTGAGCAATTCAAGCTCTCGACTTTTTTAAGCGGACGCAAATCAACCAGTGCTTGTTTCCTGAAAATACTATCAATCTACTCGATTTTTGTCCCAAAAGTTTTGGTGGCAGGATCGGGAGGTGTTTTTAAGCTAGAAATTTCCTCATCTAAGGGATTGGAAGGAAAAACCACTCGCAACAAAGGCGGTGCTAAAAAAGTGGTCAAAATTACCATAACAATAATTGCGGCTTCTAAAGGTTTAGAAAGAGCGCCACTAGCTGAACCTACCCCAGCAAATACTAGCCCTACTTCACCTCTAGGAATCATACCTACACCGATCGCTAAACGATTAATTTGCGGTTTACCAAATACGGCTAATCCCGTAACTAATTTACCAACTATAGCGATCGCCATTAAAAAACTAGCAATAATTAAACCCTCGCGGTTACTGGGTTCAAAGGGATTAAGTACGCTTAAATCAGTTTTAGCGCCGACACTAACAAAGAAAATTGGCACAAATAAGTCAGCAATCGGACGTACTTGATGTTCGAGTTCTTCGCGTTCATCGGTTTCATCAAGGACTAAACCCGCCGCAAAAGCGCCTAAAATTGCTTCTAAATGAATTGCTGCGGCTAAGTAAGACAACAAAAAAGCAAAGATAAAGGCAGGTATAGTTAATCTACCGCGAGTTTTGAGACGCTCGGAAATAGCCACAAAGGACTTATTAAATACTTTTCCTAGCAAAATTGCCCCAAGCAAGAAGCTAGTAGCACTAATAATCAAATAAATGACATTGCTAACATCAACTTCCCCAGTTTTTGCCAAACTAGCCACCACAGCTAAAACAATAATCCCTAGCACATCGTCAATTACCGCCGCTCCTAAAATAATTTGCCCTTCCGTTGAAGTCAGCTTGCCTAATTCTGATAAAACTTTAGAGGTAATACCAATACTTGTAGCCGTCAAAGCCGCGCCCGCAAAAATCGCTGGTATAGCTGCAACGTGAAATAAAGTCATTAAACCGATAGTTCCTGCCGCAAACGGCACAATTACACCCACAAAGGCTACTACTACCGCTTGATAACCAACCGCTAATAGTTCCTTTAAGTTTGATTCCAAGCCAATTTCAAATAGGAGGATAATTACTCCTAACTCTGCCAAAACTGAAATCACCTCACTTTGCCCCTTAAAAGTGGCGGCTACTGCGCTTGGCTCTAAGCCTGCGGTAGTTTGTAGTAAGGTCATAATCAGCGAACTAGAACTATCGCCGCCGCCTTCAGGGAACACCAAAATATCTAAAGCCGAAACACCGATGACCACGCCGCCGACTAATTCTCCGAGGACTGGTGGCAAGCCAAAGCGATTAGATATTTCTCCGCCAATTTTGCTAGCAAGGTAAACGGCAACTAAACTTAGCAATACTCCTGCAAGAATAAGGGGACTACTTTCAGTTTCTGTGGTGGTGGTAAGTACAATCGTCTTGCTCCAAGTGGGAACAAGCGTTAATAGTGGCAAGTCAAACCCAGTAATTGCTTCTATTTCCATTAGCTATCTAAAAATCATCTTTTTTACTGTACAAGAAGATTGCAAGTAAGCCGTATCATCAAGATTAATTGGTGCTACGAGCGATCGCGCGGATTAGAGACAATATTTGGAATGATTGAGAATATTTTGGTAAACTAACAATCCATGAAACTTAAGTTGATAAATAACTCGTCCGTAAAAAAACAAAGCATCAGCAAAAATTTACGCCAAGGTGTTGTATTAATATTTTTAGCTTTTGGTCTACTCAGCGTAACCACCTATAGCTCTTTTGCTCAAGACCGAGGACAAGTACAAAATATGTTAATGCGAACTTTAACCGTTAACGGTCGCGGCACTGAATCAATTCCCACGACCTTGTCAGAGGTACGTTTGGGCGTAGAAGTCCAGGGAAAAACTGCGGCGGCGGCTCAACAGGAAGCAGCTAAACGTTCTAACGCGGTAGTAACTTTACTCAAATCTCGGCAACAAGTTGAGAAGTTAGAAACTGCGGGTATTAGCCTTAATCCCGTTTACAGTTACAACAACAATACGCAAAAATTGACGGGTTATACGGCAACTAATACTGTAAGTTTTCGGATTCCTACCGAAAGTATTGGTAATTTATTAGATGAATCCGTCCAAGCGGGGGCGACTAAAATTGATGGCATTAGTTTTACTGCTACCGATAGCGCCATTTTAGCTGCCGAACAAGCAGCATTGAGAAAAGCTACTCAAAACGCCCAACAGCAAGCTAATTCTGTTTTAGGTGCGCTAAGTTTTACGGCTAAAGAGATTGTCAGCATTCAAATTAATAATGCTTCTCCCCCTCAACCCCAACCTCTAGTGCAGTACGAAGGTGCCGACCGTCTTGCCACTGCTAAGGTTTCTACTCCGGTCATCGGCGGCGAACAAAAGGTAGAAGCTGCCGTTACATTGCAAATTAGTTATTAATTCAGAAGGCAGAAAACTTTGATTTTCTGCCTTTTGTTTACATTGCGCTGCTACTACCGCTAAACGAGTTACCCTCATCTTCGCGTTTAGAACCTAATAGTTCTAGTCTTTCTACTAAAATGACTGGTGAAGAACGATTTGTTCCTGTAGTGCGATCGCTCCAAGTGTCAAACTTTAAAGAACCTTTTACCCCAATTTGCTTACCTTTACGGACATAGTTAGCCGCGACTTCCGCCGTTTTATCCCACATTTCTAAGGTAAACCAGTCGGGTTCGTCGCTATTGCGCGATTGACGATTGACTGCCAGCGTCAATTTACAAACTACTTTACCACTCGTTAAATATTTAACATCTGGATCTTTGCCGACGCGCCCCACCAGATGTACAACGTTAAGACTCATAATTAATTTACAGTACAGGTGTACTCTACAATCGTGCCTCTAATCGCCAAAAATTGCAAATCAAACTTTAAGCAGTTTAAAAATTAACGTGTAGTTTGTTCTTTTTACTTAGGCAACAAAGGATTTTTATGGCGACTAGCATTGCCAAGTTTTACTTATTTAATAAAAAAACCTCTAACAATAGATAGTTAGAGGTTTTTACTTAGACAAACTAATTTTAAACCATGCCACCCGCCGCTTGAAACCGAGCGCGGGCGCGTTTATAAGCTTGATTTGCTTGAATTTGCTCTTGGCGATTAGCATTGGTTGATTGATTCAACTTAGCCTCAGCTTGAGTATAAGCAGTCCGGGCAGTTTCTAAATTAATAGTATCGCCGCGTTCTGCCCCGTTGACGAGAATTGTGACTTCATTATTTTCAACTTCGGCAAAACCACCCATTAAAGCGATCGCAATCCATTCACGATTAGAGTTAGGACGAACCCGCATTACTGCTGTATCTAAGGCAGTTAATAGCGGCGCGTGTCCGCTCAAAATACCCAATTGACCAGTGGTACTAGGCAAAATTACTTCTTCAGCCGTAGCGTCCCAGACGGTCTTATCTGGAGCAACTACACGAACAGTTAATGTCATAAAAAATAGGTTGTTGTAAGGGAGACAAAAAAAGGGAGCTAAGAAAGAATATTTCTCTCTTAGCTGTTACCTTTAGCCTTTAAGTTTTTCAGCTTTAGCGATCGCTTCGTCGATACCGCCGACCATGTAAAAAGCTTGCTCTGGCAGGTCATCTAATTGACCGGATAAAATCATCTCAAAACCTTTAATCGTGTCTTCTAGCTTCACGTACTTGCCGGGAGAACCTGTAAATACTTCAGCTACAAAGAACGGCTGCGATAAGAAACGCTCAATGCGACGCGCTCTACCGACAATTAGGCGATCGTCTTCCGACAATTCATCTAAGCCCAAAATTGCAATAATGTCTTGCAATTCCTTGTAACGCTGTAAAGTTGATTGCACTTTCCGCGCCAAGTTGTAGTGCCTCTCGCCTACTACACTAGCTTGCAACATATTAGACGTAGAATCTAGAGGATCTACGGCGGGGTAGATCCCTTTAGAAGCCAAACCGCGAGAAAGTGCCGTTGTGCCGTCTAAGTGAGCAAAGGTCGTAGCCGGAGCGGGGTCTGTGAAGTCGTCGGCGGGAACGTATACCGCTTGAATTGAAGTAATCGAACCTTCTTTAGTAGAAGTAATCCGCTCTTGCAAGTCACCCATATCTTTAGCCAAAGTTGGCTGGTATCCTACTGCCGAAGGCATACGACCGAGTAGCGCCGATACTTCTGAACCTGCTTGTACAAACCGGAAGATGTTATCAATAAATAGCAATACGTCTTGCTTATTTACATCGCGGAAGTATTCAGCCATTGTTAGACCAGTCAAACCAACCCGCATTCTTGCTCCGGGTGGCTCGTTCATTTGACCGTAAACTAGGGCAATTTTTGACTCGCCGATATTTTTCTCATTAATAACCCCAGACTCTTTCATTTCGTTGTAGAGGTCATTTCCTTCGCGGGTGCGTTCGCCCACACCAGCAAATACCGACACGCCACCATGATTGATAGCGATGTTGTTGATTAATTCCATCATAATGACAGTTTTACCAACACCCGCACCGCCAAATAGACCAATTTTGCCACCGCGACGATAGGGCGCTAGTAAATCTAGTACCTTAATTCCGGTTTCAAAAACTGAAGGCTTGGTTTCTAAATCTGTAAACTTTGGTGCTGGGCGGTGAATAGGAAAAGTAGCTTCATTATTAACTGGGCCCATATTATCTACGGGTTCGCCCAAAACGTTGAAAATTCTGCCTAGAGTAGCCGCACCCACTGGTACAGTAATAGCTGCTCCGGTGTCTTTTACTTCCATCCCGCGAACTAAGCCATCGGTGGTACTCATAGAAACCGCTCGGACTTGGGTATCGCCTAGAAGTTGCTGTACTTCGCAGGTAACAGAAACCTCTTGTCCAGCTTCGTTTTTGCCTTTAATAGTTAAGGCATTATAAATCTGTGGCATTTGACCGTTAGGAAATTTTACATCCACAACGGGTCCGATGATTTGGGTAATGTAGCCGATGTTTGCCTTTTCTGCTGTAGTAACCATGCTTTCGTCTATTTATTAATTTAGCTGTTTCGGCGTTGAAAAATTAAAATTGCCATTGTTCAGATTATCACCCAAAGGGTAACGATTCTAATAGTTTATTATCGCGCGAAGCTGCTCCGCCTTATATATTTTTTCACTGATGATCTAACTTTTGCCCTTTACCATAAAACGAACAGCACGATATACTCCAAAATAAGATATGTAAGCTTATTTGAAATTTTCAGAGAAACGGGTCTATGACATCTTATGCTACCTCGTCAGCCAAGGCTGAAATGAGCGAACTTAGGCGATTGAAGACAATTATGCCGCCAGAATTGCAAAGTTGGGTGAGCGTTGAAGGTACAACAGAAGTAAATCCTCCGCTAATCCGTTCTGAAGAAGTTGGTAGCGACCAAGTAGAAATTCAGATTGACTTGGTAAAATGGGATGCTTTGGCAATGGATCAGCGCAATTTATTATTTTGGCACGAAATATCTCGTGTTCAGAACGACACTATCCCCAAAGACGGCTGGGAAATGGCAGCGTTAGCCATTGGTTTAGGCGGTGCAGTGGGCGAATTATGGGTACAAGACATATTATTGCTAATCCTGGCACTTAGCTTGTGCGGAGTCTCCGGTTATCGTTTGTACGTGAAGAATAACGGCGAAAAGCAGCTAAAAGTAATGACCGATGCGGATGAAAAAGCGATCGCACTTGCTACTCGTTTTGGTTATACTCTCCCCAATGCCTACAAAAGCCTTGGTAGTGCCTTAAAAACTCTCATCGATCAAACTTCTAGTAAAAGCCAACGCACTAAGTACGAGCGCCGCTTGCAAGCATTGAAACGCAGCGCCAACAAAGCTAAAGCTAAAGTCCAATCTGCTCAGGTAGAGTAGATTTAAAAAGTAGAAACGAGGCAAGCAGAAATAAACCTGTAGCCTCTTAAAAACTAATAACGTGAAGTAGCTCCAGCTTGCTTTAAAAGAGCAATAACTTCGTCAAAGGGTTTATTTGGTTCATGCTCTGAGTGTTTGCCCAGTTCAGCATATTCCAGAGGATTGCTTTAATGCAGTATTTCCGTCCCAATGAGCTAAATTTAGGTTTGCACCGCCTTCGATTAGTGCTTGGATAACATCAACACTTGAGCATCTTACCGCATACGTTAAAGCAGTTCTACCTTTAGCATCTTATTTGTCTGCATCTGCTCCTCTTTGAAGCAACAGATGAATCATCGCCGCCCGATTGGTAGCAAAGAACGTACTAGCAGCTTGCATTAGCGGAGATGTATCAGGTAAGCCGTCGTCTGTTTCATCTGGTAAATTGGGATCTGCTCCCGCATCTAATAAAGCCTCGATTACTGGTATGTATCCCCCCTGAATCGCCACCGAAAGCGCTGTGCGACCGCAAGCACTAATGGCATTGACATCTACACCCCCGGCAATTAATTCTTGCACTTGTCTCAACTTCCCGTATAGAGCAGCATCAACAAGTTTTTCAACTGACTTGTTCTGTTCCCTAGCTCTTGTTCTAATTGCGTTTGCTATTTCTTGTTCCCCATCGTGATCGCCAATGGCACGAATTTTATTATTAACTAGAGGATAAAGAAACTCATAAACTTCACGATGACCCGCTTGTGCAGCACGCATTAACGGCGTGTCACCCTGACTCCAAGCACTTGCATTTGCTCCTCGTTCTATAAGAAGTTTTACAATTTCCAAGTGTCCCTCATTGCAAGCATCTATTAGAGCAGTTTGTTTGTCTTCTTCGTGTCCTTCAACTTCAGCACCCGCATCCAGCAGTAGGCGGACAACTTCTAAATGTCCCTTTTCCGCCGCCGTATGCAATGGTAACTCGTCAAATCCTCTATTAACATTTGCTCCGACGGCAATTAGTTGTCTAACAATTTCTACGTTACCTTTACGAGCCGCCATAACTAATACTGGTGTTTCGTGCCAAACGGACGGATTTGGACTTGCACCCGCTTGAAGTAAAGCTTTAACCGTGTTAACATCGCCTGCTAAAACTGCCGCTCCGAGTGGGGTGCTTGCGGAGTCTTCCTCATAGTCTTCATCTTCCTCCTCGTCTTCGTCTTCATCTAATACTGCTTCCTCTGGTTTAGTGTTAGAAAAAGCATCCACTACTGATATCAAGCCGCTATAAAAGTTTTTGGCTTCTTCCGGCGCATCTTCCGTTGCTTGGGCAATAAGTTCGCCCAGATTATTTCCACTAGGTAATCGACTACTGTTAATTTGGGGATTAAAAACCAATGGTTCTTTGTCAGGATTGACTTTACTTCCGGCGGCAATCAATAGGTGAATAATCTCTGAGTTACCGATACTAGAGGCTAAAGTTAGGGGGGTTTGCCCGTCAGAGTTTTTTTGTTCGAGGGAAATTTCTGAGGTTAGCCGTTGCTTCACTTGCTCAACATCAGAGCGCCCAATTGCTGTAAACAGTTCAGATAAGCGATCGCTATTATTCACAATTCTCTCTTTTTTAGCTACTTGTGCCTCAAATAGTATGCCCAAGTTGCGGAGAACCATAACAAGCGATCGCTGCCAAATTTTAATTGTCTTATCTTTACTGCTATTAACTAAAGTATCTCCTGATCGACTGCTAGCAATTGACAGCACCCAATCAGTATGACTAGAAAGTTTGTGTAACAATAAACCTGTTTCTAAAGACCAAATATTGATACATTTACTCCCGCACTAGCAATTTTTTGTCTAAGGTAAAAGCAACCGCTACTACTCTGCCTTTATGTCCTTGGAGAGTATGAATTATTTTGCCCGTTTGTATCTGCCAAACTTTAAATATTTTGTCCCAACTACTACTGGCAATTTGCTTGCCATCTTGACTAAAAACTACAAACCGTACCGAGTCAGAGTGTCTCTTTAAAGTGCGGAGTAATTCACCATTGTGCAAATTACAAATCTTGATTGTGCGATCGCTTCCAGCAGTAGCAAAAGTTTTTTCATCAGGACTTAGCGCCTTTGTAATAGAGATTGGTTTTTAAATTAAATTAAATGTGCTATTTTATACAAAGCTCTATTATTACTTTCAAATTAAGTTAGAGACTTTTAGGAATTGTGGCAAATATTGCCAGCAAAATATATTCTAGTAAATTAATCTATTTGGGTGAAATTTTGATACTTTCTAATTTATGTTGATTCCAACTTAAGGAAACATAATATAGTTTGCAGGAATTTAATAAACAAATAATATATTTGGGTTATTTAACTCTTTTATCAAAGGGAATTGGCAGATGCTAGAAGCAGAAACAGTATTACAAAATCGCTATCAACTCAAACAAAAGTTAGGTGATAATCCTGCTCGTCAAACTTGGTTAGCCCTAGATTCAGAATCACCAGATAATCCCCAAGTTGTAATTAAACTATTAGCTTTTGGCGGACAAATTCAATGGGAAAACCTCAAATTATTTGAACGCGAAGCGCAGGTACTCAAACAACTAAATCATCCTCATATTCCTAAATACAGAAATTACTTTTGCCTAGAGGATCGCGCCTTATGGTTTGCGCTAGTAGAAGACTATATTTCTGGCTCTTCCTTAAAATAACTACTAAATCAAAAGTACAGATTTACAGAAAAACAAGTAACTAAAATAGCCGTCAATATCTTAAATATTTTGGGTTACTTACATCAACTCAACCCGCCAGTATTGCATAGAGATATTAAGCCTAGTAATTTAATTTTGGGTGAAGATGAGCAAGTTTATTTAGTAGATTTTGGTGCAGTACAGGATAGCGCTGTCAAAGAAGGAGGAACGTTTACAGTAGTTGGAACTTATGGCTATACAGCAATTGAACAGTTTGGCGGTAGAGCGGTTACCGCTTCAGATTTATACGCATTGGGAGCAACTTTAATTCATTTATTAACAGGTATTGCTCCGGCGGATTTACCACAAAAAGATTTACGGATTCACTTTAGTGACAAAGTAAGTATTAGCGCCAGTTTCGTATCTTGAATTGAACAATTGACAGAGCCAAGTTTAGAAAGAAGATTTACTGATGTTAACAAAACACTAGATGCTTTGCATAACTATAATAATGAAATTAAAAAAATATTATTAACTAACAAATTTAGATTGGTAGACAACTTTTCTCAAATTAATCGTATTAAATTAACAAAGTCTCCTAACAGACTATCAACCACAATTAAACCCCTTGTAACTGTTCATAATTTTGATAAAAAAATATTTTACAGTTTTATTGTTGCAACCATTATTATCAGATTTAATCCATCATTTGCTTTTGTTTTAGTGATGATATTTTTGTTTTTTACCATAACAGGTCAGATCGACAAGTGGATAGATAGTTCGATGGAACTAAAGATTAATATTGAAAATAGTATTCTGGAAATAGAAAGAAAAATATTTGAATAAATTTACCTAGCCAAACAATACTTGTATCACATATTCAAAAAGTTTCTTTTGTACCTGAAGTAGATGACAAAGTCCACATAAATTTAGCTGATTCTCAACTTAGAATTGCTCAATATTCCTTTGGTGGGACATTGAGCAATTCTGAACTTATTTGGTTAGCTCAAGAGATTCAGGATTGGTTAACGCTTCAGAAACAATGGGAAGGGACGCATTAACCAAGTTTAATAACGGCCCTAATTGCTCTTGTCCGTTTACAGCTAATTCGCTGTGACACAAGTAAACTCGCTCCTCCACGCGCCCTAATAAATCGCGGATAATTCTTTGCAAACGCTCATCGTCAGCCTGTTTTGCTTCCTCTGCTGTCCAAGGACGGGCAAACCGATGTTGTAAAAATAAATTAGCACCAAATAAAGTCGCCGCTCCACCACTCAACCATAAAGGCGAACCCGCATCTAACCAAAATTGCCAACGATGACACTGACGACTAGAACGATATTGAAAGATAGTTGCTAAAGTAATTGCGCGACTTGCTGCACCAATCGGACGCACGGGGTAAGGATTGGCGGTAATAGTTCCCCGCCGGAGCAAGCTAATAAATTGAGCTATGGTGGCATTTGCCGGCGCGTCCCCCGCGTCAATTTGCCTCAACCTCATGTCAACTTCCCAATAGTGTTGCGCCGTCTCTAATAGTTCTCTAAGCGCTGCTACCAGATCGTAAGGAAGATTGCTACCCAGCCATAAAAAGTCTTGAATTGCTCTATCTAATAAAGAAATTGGACTAGGCAAAAGCCGCAGTTCGTACTGAGAGCGTTGTTTTTCTATCCACTCCAATAGCTGCTCGTAGGCATTAGTTGCAGTGTAGCCCAATCTATCCCAGCGATCGTAGGCTGAATGAGGCAGCAAGTTAGGGCGATCGGGGTGGGGTTCAAAACAGGCATCGGCAATTAACCCAGCCCTTACAGGGTCTATTTTGTAGGTGTTTTGAATGGTTAAATCGGGACTAAGAACAACTAACATTTCGGCGATCGCATCTCTATCTACCAATCGCCCTAAACCTGGATAGATTAAGGTTAGTAAGGTTAATAAGCCGCGAATTGCTGGGTAACTGTTTAAAGGACGCTGATCGTTAGTGGGTGCTACCGCAATGCCTTTTTTGCGCAGAATTTCAACTAAACTATAACGGGCGATCGCATCCAATCCAGGAGCAATTATTGCTATTTCTTGCGGCTGTACTGCTCCCGATTCTAAGGCAAGAGCGACTTTTTCTCCCGTTTCTCTAAGCAATTCGGCGCGGGAAGTAGTCGCAATGGTTTGTACTGTACTAGGTACGCTAACAAGCGTTAGTGGTTGGCTAACTGATTGCGTCATCATTGCTGCAACTTCTGTTAGAGTCTTCACTGGTGTTGTGGTTAAGGTTTCTATTTTTTTGCAACGCGAAGCTAAACCCACCAAATACTCTGGATCTGAACCTAAACCTAACCTAATTGCCCCGTCAGGATTATAGCTAAAAGCGCCTACAACTCCTCGATCTAGCAAAAAGTCAAATAAATGCCGCGCAACTCCTGGATAATCATCAACATCATCGGCTAATACATAGCGATAGCGCCGTAATAAGTGCTGTTGGTAATTTGGATCGGGCAATAAGTGTTGGTAATACAATTCTGTAATTATGCCGTAGGTTAATAAACCCCTTTCCCAGCACCAACTACGCCAATTTAGCAAGAATTGAACATAGTCTATTTTTACATCTTCATCTTCTAAACCTTGGGCTAAAACTGTACCAATTTCTTCCGTTGGCGTACCGCTATAAGCTGCTAATTGCAGTAAGTCCAGAATCCGCCGCACCAATCGATACTCGTTTACTCCCGCCGCGCTGATAATTTCTGCTGATAATTTCCATAGTCTAGTTGCTAATTCTTGCTCGGTTTCTGGGCGCAGCCTTACGGGAAATTGCGCTTTAAGATTCAACAACCCAATTAGCAAGGGCCAATATAAAATTACCTCATCTTGAAAAAATCCCAATGGTGTCTTGGCGCGAATAGGATACTTACCTCCAGTAGCGGCGACAATACGCTCTACTAAATCCTGTCGATTGTCGTTATTTGCCGCAAAAACTAATACGGTGGATGTTTGTTGCGGGTTTAACTTTGAAGGAATTTTTAGCTCTTTTGGCTTCTGTCTGCGGTTAGAACCTTGATGAGATTTTTCGCCATCCGCCTCCATCCATAGACAGAATTGCTCCACTAAGCGCGTAGTTTTACCTGTATTACTCGAACCTGCTACCCAAACAGAATCTAATCGTACCAATTCTTACCTCGTAGATTTGCTAAGATCCCTCGTACATTAATGTAATCCTAAAAATTGCCCAAATAAGGCTGGATAATTTTCTGCGATGAAAAAGTCTAGTTTGCTTTCCCATATATCTACCTACTTGCACGCTGCTTATCAACGTTACTTACAGACTACCGAGCGCAGTCTTAACAGAGCTTATGAAGCTGCTTGCTTGATTAAAGCTATAGAAGACGAGTATTTTGACGGCGAGCCAATCCCCGCTCAACACGACTTGTATGGCAGCAGTGTAATGAACTATCTCCACTCTGAACTTAACGAGTTTTTAAAAACTGTTCGCATGAGTCTAACAGAATTTAATGTTAGCCGTTCGTGGTTTAGTAATTTTAGCCAAAAAACCCTAAAATTAGCAAAAAACAATGGTGTGGTTGCAGTCAATAATACTTTTGACATCCCATCTAAAAACTATGCTAACGATGTGTTGGAAAAGCTAAAATTTATTGACCAAATAGTAGGAAAATATTTAGAAGATGAGGTTAAACAACCTATAAATGTCCCTCCTCAGCTTACGAGAATCGAACGAGTCAGCCCTAACAAAATTGCCCAAAAATTACCATTTGTTAAGTTAAATAAGCCCCCAGAAAGCAAGGCGGAAGAAATGAGTGTTTTGCCCCGCTCTATCTTAAGCACTCTCAACCGCCTAAAAGTTGAATTAGATCCAAAATCTGAAGATGAAGTTGTCCAAAAATTTCGCTATTCACAAAAAAGAACTTTTGTATCTATAAGATTAGTTTTACTATTAGTAATAGTTCCTTTCTTAACCTTCCAATTATCAAAACATATAATTGTGAGTCCTATAGTTGCACAGATAAGAAATAGCTCCCAGTCGGAGATATTTATTAATTATGAGATGGAAGAAAGAGCTTTAGAAGAAATGCACAAGTTTGAGGAAAAGCTCAAATTTGAACAACTATTAACTGGTACAGCCGAAGTTTCGCCGCTAGTTTTAGAAGAAAAAATCAAAACAAAAGTAGGTGAGATTGCCCAAATGTACCGCCACGAAAGCACCGATGCCATAGAAAATGTGTTTGCAGATTTGTGTGCTTTAGGAGCTTTTACTTGGCTAATTATTGCCAGTAAACGCGAGATTGCAATTCTTAAAGATTTTATCGATCAAGTAGTATATGGCTTAAGCGATAGTGCTAAAGCATTTATTATTATTTTATTTACGGATATGTTTGTTGGTTTCCATTCACCTCACGGCTGGGAAGTAATTTTATCCGGGGTTTCTCATCATTTAGGGCTACCAGAAAATCATGGTTTTATCTTTTTATTTATTGCTACCTTTCCGGTAATTTTGGACACTATATTTAAGTATTGGATCTTCCGATATTTAAACAGAATTTCTCCTTCCGCCGTCGCCACTTATCGCAATATGAACGAATAGATATTTATAGTTATTTAAGGTGGGTTTCTAAGGCTTGTTTGCGACCGATTAGTTGCAGTAGCTTTTCGTAACGGGCGATCGCAACACTGACACTAGGCAACTGTTCAATAGGACAAGGATAAGACCACTGTTGACCCTTACTTACACCATTTAAACGATAGCAAGAGCGGGGAGCTTCACAAATTACTTTGTCTTTTTCCAAGCTACCCGCCGCTTTTACATACTCTAAAGAAGTTGCAGCGTCATTAATTGGGTACTCATCGTTACTTGGTGTCGAGTCACACGGGTAGGACTCTAGCCAACCATCAACAATTGGCCCTTCGCGATAAAGATTTTCAATTTGCTGAACAACTTGCTGCAACTCCTGCATTAATGTAGGCGGCAAAGATATCTCTAAACTAGGTACTTTTTCTACAGCCTTTTCTTCGCTACTAGAATTAAATGTAGGCAAAGTGGGAGCTTTACGATTGGGTTGTAGAGGTGGAATTGGCTTTGAAATATCTGGTGCAGCTTCGCAAGTCGGCTCTAAAGGGCTTGCAGTGGTATCTTGATTTGAGGTGGTTAAGGTGGGACTTTTAGAAATGTTGGGATTTTGTTCCAATTGTTGCAAAGCTGCCTTAATTTTGTTTAAATCTGCTTTCATAATTTAATCTAGCGATCGCTAAAGCTGACAATTGAGCAGCTATTCATGTTAAGGTCTTGGCTGAATGTCTGCGTTTTAGTTATTCTACTGTGCGGAGTTGGTGCTAATTTTAGCTAAAATCAGCGCATAATTCAAAAATATTGGTAGATTTTGAACTGGCAATAGCAATTCTATGGGCATTGTTCTAGTTACAGGGCCTGCGCGATCGGGAAAAAGTGAATGGGCGGAATCTTTAGCTCTTAACTCCAGCAATTGTGTTATCTATATCGCCACAGCTTTAGTTGATCCGTGCGATCGCGAATGGGTAGAGCGCCTTAGCAAACACCGTCACCGTCGCCCGGAACATTGGTTAACGTGGGAAGCCGAAGGATTGCAACTAATCGATGCGATCGCCCGTTCCCCCGCTTCTAGCTGCCTATTAATTGATTCTATGGGTACGTGGGTAGCTTCTTTGTTAGAAAAAGACGCTGTTCAATGGGAGAAAATTGTGCAAAAGCTACTTATCACTTTGCAGCAATGTCCGCAAGAAATAATTATTGTCGCTGAAGAAACAGGTTGGGGTGTAGTCCCAGCTTATCCTAGCGGCAGAATATTTCGCGATCGCCTAGGTAATTTAGTCAGGCGCACAGGCTCAGTTTCTGAAGTTGTTTACTTAGTCACGGGCGGCTATGCACTCAATCTCACGCTGCTTGGTTCTCCTCTGCCAAAGTAGTCCCCTGTCGCTACATTACATCCCATCCTGAACTTTTATAACCATATTCAAAAATTTCTGGGTGTAAAATTTCTGCCAAAATTTCCACCGAATCTACTAATCTTGGCCCAGGACGGTTAAAGTAAGCATTACCATCAGTAACGTACACTCTCCCACTTTGTACCGCATGAAGATTTTGCCATTCGGGGCGATTTTTTAATAGCATCGCTTCTGCTCTAGTCCGCTCTAAATCAAACCCACAAGGCATAAATATAAATACATCTGGATTTGTTGCGACCAAAGTTTCCCACGTTACCTGGGGTGCATTTTTACCAGCAACACTAAATAAACATTGTCCTCCAGCAAACGTTACTAATTCAGGAACCCAGTTAGCCGCAATCATTAGCGGATCTATCCACTCAATACAAGCAACCGTGGGACGCTCCATTATTGAAAGTTGTTGCGTTTTTTGAGTGCAAATATTTACGCGGGCTTCCAAGTCTTCTACCAATCGCCGAGATTCAACTCCTAATTCATCTGCTACTCGCTCAATATCAGCCCAAAGATCGGTAATTATATTTGGTTGCAAAGAAATAACTTTCGGGTGATTGGCTGTTAAATTTGCCACAGCTTTTTCTACTTCTGCTAGGCTAACAGCACATACGTCGCATTGGTCTTGAGTTATTATGTGAGTTGGTTGCAATTGTTGCAACACGTCCATATTTATTTGATAAATGCTCAGAGCAGATTGCACGATATTTGTAACGTCTTCGTGAATTTTACCACTAGGTTTTTTTGAGTCCAAACGTGCTTTGGTACACACTGGTCGATTTTGAATTTCTGTAGGATAGTCACATTCGTGACTGCGTCCAACAATTGCCTCGGTTAATCCCAGTGCTGCCACAATCTCCGTAGCGCTGGGAAGTAGAGAAACAATTTTTAGGTGTTGGTTATGCATATTTTTTACCTTTTTCTTAGAAAACTTGCTTGAGCTTGCCTAATTAGTTTTTGTGATAGGATTAAATGTTAATTATCATATTAGTGAGTTTTTTAAATAATATTAATCACTCTTTAGTATTAACTTATCTATTTAGTTTGCTTTGTTTTTATTCTAAATAATTTTTCATAACTTTAAGAAAAATACATTATTGCTAATAAAATAATGCGATTTAGTAGACTGTTTTAGCAGACCAAAGTTTAGTAACTTCAAATAAAATATATCTATTGAAGAAAAGTTACTTAAGCATTGTTATTTTTAGTCAAGAGAATATAAAATTTTTGTTATAAATTTGATGTTTAATTAAAAAATACAGTAAAAGCTTAATAATAAAAAAGAGCCAAGAAGCTAGTTTTAGCTAAATTTCAAAAAACTTGAGCTAGATAATTTAAGGCTAATCTAAAAATATTGTGAAAACTAGCAAGTATATTGAACTCCAGCGCGAACTTTATTTAACAAAGGTGAAAGGTATAGAAAGTGACAATACAAGACATCGCCCTTCAACCGCAAATAGAAGAAAAGCTCAAGCTATACAAACAAATTATTACCAATGACGACGATGGAATTGCGATCGTCGATCCACAAGGGTATTACTTAGAACAAAATCCGGCTCATCGCTTACTGTTGGGTTATTCTGACGAAGAACTTAAAGGTAAAAACCCCATAATTCATTTAGGAGAAGTAGAGTTTACGCTGATAATGGCGGCGCTAGAAAAAGGCGATACCTATCGAGCCGAAACCTGTAGTATTGCCAAAAATGGGCTATTAGTAGACATTGATTTATCAGTTTTTTCCGTGCGTGATAGTACAAATCAACTATTGTGTCACGTAATAATTGTCAGAGATATAAGCGATCGCAAGCGCCCTGAAGCAATCCAGAGAAGTTGCGATCGCTTATTAGGGGGAGTAGCCGCAGCAACCAATCATTTACTGACGATTGCAGATTTTCCGACAGCTATTAACCAAGCTTTGGCAACTTTGGGTAAAGCTTGCGGTATCGATCGCGTGTATATTTTTGAGAGTGATGGCGATCGCCTTTCTAACCAAAACTCAATTAACCGAAGTTTTGAGTGGTGTCAGTTTTCGGTGGAATCGCAAATTAATCACATTGAAAGTAAAAACTTACCCCACGCCAGCTTATTTCCCCAGTGGTATGAAACTCTAGCAAGCGGTAAGCCGATTAATAGCTTAGTTCAAAACTTTTCGCCCTGCGTAAGCGAAATATTAGCAACACAAAATATTGTTTCTATACTACTAATCCCAATTTTGATTGCCGATGAATTGTGGGGATTTATTGGGTTTGACGACTGTCATAGAGAAAGATTGTGGACAGCAAACGAACAATCAATATTATCTACAGCCGCAGCTAGTATTGGCAATGTAATTGTTCGCCAACGGGCAATAGACGCATTACATCAAAGCGAACAAAATTATCGCTCCTTAGTAGATAACCTCAAAGAAGTAATTTTTACTACAGACGTAGCAGGTTGTTGGACATTTTTAAATCCAGCTTGGACAGCAATTACAGGTTTTGGAGTAGAAGAAAGTATTGGCAAAAACTTTGTTAGCTACGTTTATCCTAGCGATCGCCAAATTAGTTTAAATTTAATTAATTCGTTAATTGAACTCCAACAAAGTCATTGCCGTTGTCAACTTCGTTATTTAACTATTGATAGCAGTTATTGTTGGGTAGAAATTTATGCCCGCTCCATAATTGATATGGAAGGTAACATTATTGGGATCACAGGTACGCTGAATAATATTACCGAGCAAACATCCGCAGAAGTTGCTTTAAGCAAAAGTGAAGCAAAAAATCGCGCTTTATTAGATGCAATTCCTGACGTAATATTTAGGTTTAGCAGTGACGGTACGATAATAGATTTTAAAGCATCTAAAGATATGAATTTATATGCCCAAACTGGTGAATTTATCGGCAAGAATATTCGGTCAGTATTGCCTATACAATTAGCTCAAGAAACCATATTTTGTATAGAAACAGCTATCATTACCGGAGAAATCCAAGCGATTGAGTATCAATTACTAATTAAGGGTAAAACGTGCGATTATGAAGCCCGGATTGTTGCTATTGGCGATGAAGAAGTTATTAGCATTGTCCGAGATATTACCGACCGCAAACAAATAGAAAGCGCCTTGCTAGAAAGTAAAGAAGCAGCCGTTGCCGGAAGTCGTGCAAAAAGCGAATTTTTAGCAACGATGAGTCACGAATTGCGGACACCCCTCAATGCTATTTTGGGATTATCGCAACTACTACAGCAAGAAATTTTTGGGAAAGTCAATCCCAAACAAAAAGAATATATAGACTGTATACATAGCAGTGGCGAACACCTTTTAGCCTTAATTAATGATATCCTCGATTTATCTAAAGTAGAAGCAGGGAGAGAAGAATTAGCGCACCTACCATTAGATATTAAAGAGTTGAGTGAGGCTTGTTTGTCCTTAATTCGCGATCGCGCCACAGCTAAAGAACTACAAATAATTTATCAAATCGATCCCCAAATATCAAATTGGGTTGGTGACGAGCGGCGCATCAAACAAATGTTGCTAAATCTACTGTCTAATGCCGTTAAATTTACATCTATAGGTACAGTATCTCTACGAGTACAAAAAGTCCGCTCAGGTATAACTTTTACGATCGCAGATACAGGGATTGGAATTGATGAAGCCCAACTCAAGTTTTTGTTTGAACCATTTAAACAACTCGACAGCCGTTTGAATCGACAGTACGAAGGGACAGGTTTAGGGTTAGCATTGACCCGCAAATTAGCCCAGTTGCACGGTGGTGATGTAAAGGTACAGTCAACTTTAGGAAAAGGTAGTCAATTCACCTTATTTTTGCCGAATAAAGTTACAGATTCAGTATTACTTGTCAACGATTTATTTAAAGAACAACAGCAACCTCTAGTCCAAGAACCCAAGCGGATTTTAATTGTAGAAGACGACGAATGTACCGCAATGTTGCTGCAAGATTATCTGGAAGCAATTGGTTATGAAGTTGAGTACACCGCAGAAACCGCCAACTTTTTAGAGCGAGTTCAACACTTTCAACCTCATTTAATATTATTAGATGTCCAACTACGAGATGATGTGACAGGATTAGAATTGCTTAGTTATTTACGGAGTTCTTCAGCTTTGCAAGCAATACCTGTCGTAATGGTAACTGCAATGGCGATGGTAGGCGATCGCGATTTGTGTTTAGAAGCGGGCGCAAATGACTATCTTAGTAAGCCTTTTGGCATTCCTCAACTAGAATCTATTTTAATGCGCTACCTAAATTAGCAGTGTTGGCTTTGTATTGTTGAAAATAGTCCCAAGCGGGAAAAAGTTTTCCTTGCATCAGCGCCGCAATAGTATGAAGGGCATGAAGTTCGGGCAATTTGGAATTGAGAGAAATTGCTTTAAGTACAGCTTTTTCCGCTAAATAGGGTTGAAAGTTGTAGAGACGGACAAACGCCAGATAAGCGTAGGCGTAGGGATTTTGGGAGTCTAAATTTGTTACTTGCTCAAAAGCTGCAATTGCCCCATTTACATCTCTTTTCAAGGCTGCTGCTAAAGCTAAAGCATAAGCCCAATGGGGATCTTTCTGGGGTGATTTTAAGCGATATTGCATAGCTAATATTATTTGCTGCAAGTAGTCTTGAGTAGGATCGTACTGATTAATTCGCGCAACTTCTGCAAACAGATGTTCTAGCGCCGGAGTTCCTTGAGATAATGTCGCCGCCAAGACCTGTAATTGAGTAATTAAATCTAATTCTGGGGCTGCTGTAGGGGCGCTTAGGGGGTTGATTTCTAAGCTTACTGGTAAAGAAGGCAAAAGATAACTTTCGCCTGAATCCTTGTTTAAATAAGTGGCAGTTAAAGTATAGATTCCTGGGGGCGTATTTTTTGGCGGTAACATAGCGCTAGTTTCAGTTACTTTAAAACTGTTATCACTGTCGATCAGGCTATATAAGTTACCCAAACCAATGGCGCGATCATTTAGCCAGCTTATTTGATTAGTATTGATTTGATGCCAATTGAGCAATACTAGCCCCGATTTTAACTTTTTCCAGTCACCACTCCACTGATAAGTTACTGGAATCGTTACACCAGGCGGCGCACTACTAGGTACAGTGACTTGCAACTCTACTTTATCTATTTTTGCTCCCATCGGTTCTACTTTTACTTTTGGTAAGCGGCGATGATAAAGCTGCAAACTACTGTTATCAGGTAAACGCCAGCTTTTTTGTAATTGCAACTCTGGCGAAGTCTCCACTTCTTTTGCTATTAGGGTTTGAGTATCGGAAATTGAACCTTGATCGCCAGTTTTGGTCAAAAACCAGTCAATAGAGCGCCCATCTTGTCTAACTTGGTTTTTTCTAGTTCCTACTTGACGAGCGTAAACTTGAAAATGCTCTAAAGCCCCAAAATAATTAAAGTTATGTTGATTGATTTGGGCAGTAGAAGGCAAAACGCCCACTGTAGAGCGTAAATAAGGTTCTGTTTGCCTGATTTCAGCAATTACCTGACGATGAGGTAAATTAGTCTTAAAATCAGCGTAATGCTGCCCGTAGGGACTCAATACCTCTATCCATTTTCCCCCTAGCGGAAACAAATTAAAAATCATTAATAGCGCCGCCAAGCCCACTGTAACCACACGAATCGGCTTTTGCCAACGCCCGCGCCAGCTCGTCAATCCATAAGCCAAAAACAGCGCCACTACAGGCAAATAAGGCAAAACATAGCGACTATCTTTGTTTACATTTACTGACCACAGAAAATAAGCGCCTACCCAAAAAACCGCCAACCATTTAAAACTATCTTGGGGGGTTTTTCTAAATCGCCATCCCATCAGCAAACCCACTATTGGCACGATTAACAATAGCCACGAAACTTGAATGGGTAAAACTTGCCAGTAATAAGTCCATGCGCCAATTGTATTTAAAGCCGGGTCATTTTCGGCGATCGCACTATCAATTGTTGCCCGTTTACCTGTGGTCAGCACAAATAGCCAATTGACTCGATACCAAGCGCCACAAACTAGAAACGAAACTAGCAACGCTCCAACTAGCTGCAATAATCTACCCCAAAGGCGGCTTTTAATTGTCTCTACTCCCACCCAAATTATTGGGATCAGCAAAAAAAATATTGCTGTCTGTTTTACTAGCAGCGCCACACCCAAAGCAACCCCAAAAGCAGCCCACCACCAATTTTGAGTTTTTCTACCACGCCAAACTGTCAAACACCAATAGCTCAACGTCACCGCCGCCGTTAGCGGAAAATCAAGCAAAAAATCTAATCGCAGTTGATAAAAAGCCGGGAATATTTGACACAATAGCGCCGCCCCTAAGCCAACTTCCACCGAAAATAGCTCCACTCCTAACCCATACACCGCAACGATGAGAATGCCATTAAATAGCACGTTGACAAGCATAGCTTGGTCTTGCCCCGTACCAAAAATCTGTTGAATAGTTGCCGCCGCCATATAAGTAAAGGGGGGGATTTTACTTGAAAGCAGCCAAAAACTCCGCCACCACCGACTATCGAACCATTGAGGATTTTGTAAGGCTTGGTGATAGTTTAATGTTCCTGTTAAGTAATCTGCCTGATCCCAACTAGGGATAGAGCGATCGCATTTCAGCCATAATATATCTACAATGGCGATCACTAACCAAAGAAGCAAAAGTATTCCTAGATGATATTTTTTTATCTTAGTCACCATAAGTAGCATTCAATATACAGTTTCCTTTGCCTGAAAAGTGCGAGCGATCGCAATCTTTCTTTTGTATAGCCCACTGCAATATTAATTCCCAAGCATCACGATAATTTGCAGAACGAGGCTTTATTTGTCGCTTCTGAGCTTCTACCAAATGAATCTCGCTACCATACCCAATAAATATATCTAAATGTCCTGTGAATATAGTCAATAATGAAAATGACTATCTCTGGCAGGCACACTTATGGTCAAACTTTACGGAGAAACTGACCCTAGAAACATCCCCACCTACTCCTTTAGTGATGCTGCCCGTTATTTACGCATTCCAGCAGTCACAATTCGATCTTGGACAGTTGGACGGCGCTATCCAACTTCAAGCGGTTTCAATTTCTCCAAGCCAATAATCGCAATTAAAGAGCTTAAACCAAGTCTTCTTTCCTTTACCAACTTAATTGAAATTCATATTCTTAGAGGAATTCGCAAACACCATAAAATTCAATTAGACAAGGTACGAGCCGCCTTAGATTACATCGATGAGCAATTTCCAGTACCTCACCCTCTAGCTACTGAAAAGTTTCAGACTAATGGCGTTGACCTGTTTATTGAAAAATATGGTTCTCTTATCAACGCTTCTAAGCGCGGACAAACGGAGTTAAAAAATGTTCTTAATGCTCATTTGCAAAGAATTGAGTTAGATGATAGTGGGCTTGCCATTAGACTTTATCCCTTTACTCGCTCTCACGAAGAAGATAATCCTCGCATAGTCGCTATCGATCCCCGAATTGCCTTTGGTCGTCTTGTTATTGCTGGGACAGGAATTTCTACCAGTGTTTTAGCAGAGCGTCATCAAGCAGGAGAGTCAATAAACGAACTGTCTTATGACTACGACTGCGATAGCCTCAAAATTGAGGAAGCTATTCGCTGCGAACTGCGTGCTGCTGCATGACACAACCTCAGTCAATTACCTTTTTCATCGATCGCGATGTCTAGGTAAAAAATTCATTGTAGAAAGGCTCAAGAGTGCAGGCATCAGCATCGAAATTCATGATGACCACTTTGCCCCAGATGCTCAAGACGTAGACTGGATTCCAGAAGTGGGTAAAAAAGGTTGGGTTGTTTTGACGAAGGATGCGAGGATTGGAAGAAATTCATTGAACCTATCCCACTAAGGTTAAAAATGTGATAATGTAGTTCTCAGATTGATTAAGCTACATGGGATATGGCTGGAAAATTTGAGGGATTGAGCGATTTAGAATGGAAACTGTTTGAGGATGTGATGACAGAGAAAGGAGAAAAGCGGGAACGAGGAATGCCCCATGCGCCTTTTCGTCATGTACTGAACACCTTAATGTATGTATTGATTACGGGTTGCCGATGGTGTGATGTGCCGAAGGGAGAAATTTGGGCATCGAAAAGTTCAGCACATCGATGGCTAATGCGTTGGCAAACGGATGGAACGTTGGCACAATTACAAGCACGGATACTAGGAATCGCATCAGAGAAAGGATTAATTAACTGGAACTATGGCGCGGTGGACGGGTCTTTTTCCCCCTGGCAAAGGCGGTGGTGAGGATGTTGCTTATGGTTATAAGGGCAAAGGGATTTTAATTCATACTCTCACTGACGGTAACGGGATGCCGTTGTCTAATACGACTACACCAGCTAATGGTAGTGAACGCCAGCAAGTAATGACGCTAATTGACCGCAACGCCAGTCAAAAATAATCAACCTGGTAGACCCCGTAAACGAGTCAAAGTGCTGGCGGCGGACAAAGGCTATGATTCAAAAGATTTGAGAAAGGCTTTGCGTAAGCGTGGTATTAGACCACAGTTGCCAAAACGAACTCGCAAAACAAAGAAAAATCGGGGTAGACCAATTAAAATCTCAGTCCCTCGCTTTCAAATCGAGCGTTGTTTCGCATGGTTTCAACGGAAATACCGTAGGCTCGTTGTTCGATGGGAGAGAATCTCTGCCTGTTTCAATGCCTTTGTTACTCTTGCAACAATTCACATCTGGATTAACAGAATTCTGTTAGTGGGATAGGTTCATTAGAAAAAATTGCTGTTGTCCGCACTCAGATTAAGATGTTTACCCTTGCCTCCCAAAGCTTATCAGGACAGGACATGGCTGAAATTTTTCTCAAAGCGATTGTACCAATGCAAGAATTTGTTTGGGAGCATTCCGCTCCATTTATTGCCAAAGTCCATAGCGATAACCGCGTCACCCTTTGGAAGGACAATAAGGAGTTATTCGCAGAATTGCAGCGACTTTTAAGCTGACCGCCAAGATAACGGCAAAATGAGACACGTTGTAAAATCAACGTTTCAATCTTATTAATAATATTAATCTCCTTAAAACAAAACCCTGCAACTATAAATTAGTTGCAGGGTTTATTTGTTCTAATGGCGGGAAGTGGATTTGAACCACTGACCTTCGGGTTATGAGCCCGACGAGCTACCAGGCTGCTCTATCCCGCGTCGCCTTTCTTACTATAACACTATTTTTAATAATGGCAACTAAAGAATAGATAATTCGCCAATTACTTCCAAACGCTTGAATTTTCCCAGAGTCATAAAGCTTTCTGTCAAAATTTCTGCCACACTAGGATCGATCCAGCCCATTTGTTGTAATACATGAATAGCAACAGCGTACTTAGCCCGTTTTGCCCCATCCATGACTTTAATTGCTATTCCCATTCCTTCGCCAGTTCTACCAATACACTGCACTCCCTCGGCTCCAGCTTTACTGACAAGTTCTCCCTCCGTTAAACGCATCAGTTCGGTGTCAAATTCCCCTGTTCCCGCTACCATTGTTGGGTGATGAGTCATCGCGCGGACAATTCGCTCCATATCTAAATTTTGCCCCGAAGCCAATTGCGCGTACAAAGCTGCCATTTGCCCCAACTGCAACAAATAGGTTGGCGCTCCACAATCATCGTGAGCGTGAATAAACTCGGCGGCGGGCATTTTTAGTAACTCGGCAACTTTACCAAAAATTAGTTGCTGTACCGGATGATTGTGCTGTAAATAAGTATTTAAAGGCCAATGCCGTTGTTGACATACTGCCAGCATTCCGGCGTGTTTGCCAGAGCAGTTGTATTGTAAGCGGCTGCTTTTACCTTCGGGTATGGGACATTGCAGAATCGAAGCATCAATATCTGAGCGCCACAAAATATTAAAGACTTGGCGCACCTGCTCGATTGTACCTTGGTGGGAACTACAAATAATTGCTAAATCGCGATCGCTCAATTCGTATCGCTCCAAAGTTCCGGTTGCTATGACGCTTAAAGCCTGAAATGGTTTGAGCGCTGAACGCACAAAAGTAGCAGTTTCCGAATTTCCTGCTACTGACAAAACCCTTCCCCGGTCATCACAGACGACCGCTTGGACTTGATGCCTTGATTCAATAATGCCTTCGCGCAGTAACCTGACTTCAAGTTCCGCCGCTTGTGTTCTTTTTCCCCTTGTCATGGGTAAAATGTACCATTTACCAGAGACATTTGGGCTAAATTTTTATAAAAAATTCCAAACTACAGTTCCAACCAATAGCAATAAGACTAAACTTATAAAACTTTGCGCGATTCTTTGTAAAATTGGCTGAATTTGGTAAGTGGCAATTAATAAGTCACGGGATTTAACTTCTTCTGGTTTAGTCCAAGTTTGCCCATCGTACCAGCCGGATTCTTCATAAAATATTGTGGTGGTGGTAAGGCGACTTTTTATATACGACCATCCCAAATACATTCGCACCAATACAAGCAATACGCCTACGCTTGCCCCCGCACTACCGCACAGAATAAATTGTATTATCTGTTTGTGAGGGGCAAAGCTAGCCGCCGCCACTGGGCCGGCGATTATCCATGACAGACCCCAAATCCAAACAAGTTTTGTAATATACTGCTGCCAACTTAGAGTACAAGTTTTAAAAAAACCTGCCGCTTTCAATTCCTCGTACTCATTTAATGGCTGTTGTTCGGTAGGTACAGGGCAAATATAAGGCGAAGACTCAATCATTCTTCTAACTCCCTGGGAGGATTTTCAATGTTATCGGGCAAGTCAACTCTCCGTGCGTGACCCCAAAATGCTTCTAAATTGTAATATTCTCTTTCTTTGGGCATCATGATATGCACCATGACATCGCCGTAGTCTTTTAGTACCCAACTTCCCTCAGCTTGTCCTTCGGTGCGGATGGGGAGGCGGTTTAATTGTTCTTCTACTTGGTCTTCGATGGATTGGGATATCGCTCTTACTTGGGCTTTAGAATAGCCTGTAACTAAAACAAAATAATCAGCTAAAAAAGAGACTTCAGCGACCCCTAACACTATCATATCTGCCGCTTTGCGATCGGCGGCGGCGGCAGCAGCTATTAACGCTAATTCTCGGCTTTCTGCGGGGCTTTGGGCAGCAGGGCGGGTATTTGTAGCAACAAGTGTAGACTGAGATTGTAAATTAATTTGGGAATGATCTGTCATTAAACCTCAAAGGCTGATAGTTTTTAAGTCAAAATAACGAAAAGTTTTTTCTGCATCCTAACAAAAATTAGGCGTTTATGCAGTTGTTGGCGGTGTAGCCAGTTGCTTTTTTTGGGCTTTTTGCAAAAACCAATTACGAGTTGCAATGGTTCGGGGATGGATTAAACAATGAGTTTCAAGGAGAAATTTGAGCGAATAGTCGCAGGTTTGGAATAGCGCTTTATCTAAATTTTGGTAACAAATCTTTCGCAAATGCTCTAATTCTGGAGTGTTACCGCGACCTGGTTCTAAGGTATCTGCCAAAAATACAATACAACTAAGTTCGTTCATCCCAGGTTGACCTAAAGTATGATTTACGATCGCATTTAACACATCGTTATCAGTTACTTTAAAGGTATCTCTAGCCACAATTGCGCTGACATCTGCGTGTAGTAAGTGAGGAGTAGCAGCGCTTACAGGGTCGATTTCTAATCCGGCTATTTGAGCTATTTCTAAAAGCTTTCGCGGCTTAAAGTATTTAGCCAAGTCGTGCAGCAAGCCAGCTAGGGCAGCTTTTTGTTTATCTACTTGGTAATAAGTTGCCAAGTCAATAGCCATTTGTTCTACGGCTAAAATATGCTTGATGCGTGACGGGGGAACGTTATCGGCTAACCAATTTAAAACTTGTTCGCGGTCAATGGTACTAGACTCCAAGCTATGGTTGAGAGGTAACACTATAAAAGTTTTTGTAAGATTTATTTTTATTCTAAATGAGTAATAAAACAGCTAGACTAATCGAAGTTTTTTCCGCTATTCAAGGGGAAGGACTAAATGTTGGTACTCGTCAGATATTTATCAGGTTCGCAATTTGTGATTTGCGATGCAATTACTGCGATAGCGCCCATACTTGGGTAGCACCTTCAGAGTATCGAATAGAGGCGCATCCTGGATTGCGAGACTTTGAAGTATATTCCAATCCTGTACAACTAACGACTTTGCTAGAGTTTGTTAAACGGCAAAATGTTCCACTATTGCACGATAGCATTAGTTTGACTGGGGGCGAACCACTTTTACACGCACCGTTTTTGAAAGAGTTTCTACCAGAAGTGCGAAGCCTAACTAATTTACCAATTTACTTAGAAACTGGCGGACACCGCCCAGAACAACTATTAACAATCTTGCCTTACTTGGATGCGGTGGGGATGGATTTAAAATTGCCTAGTGTAAGCGGTGAAAGTCATTGGCAATCACACGCCCAATTCTTGCAGTATTGTTATGACTCACAAACTGAGGTGTTTGTCAAGATAATTATTTCAAGTCAAACGCAGGTAGAGGAGTTAGAAAAAGCGGCAAATTTAGTCGTGGAAGTTAACCCAGAAATAATTATATATCTGCAACCAGTAACGCCTTTAGAAGTGAGTAAAAAACAGATGTTTGCGCCAACTCCTGAGCAAGTTTTGAGTTGGCAAGCCTTAATGAAAAAGTTGATAAAGCAAGTCCGGGTTGTACCGCAAACTCATAAGATGTTGCAGCAGCTTTAAAAGGGCGATCTCATTTCCTCAAGGGAAATGAGATCGCCGTCCAGGAATGCTTGAGTATCAAGGCTGATAGTATTTGTGGCGTGCAAACAATACTAACGTTTCATGCTTTTTCTTAAAAGCATGATTAAACGATCTCAATAGTTGCTTAGAGCAATTTCATATCAACACGCTGCCAAGTATGCGCCATTTTATGGCTCGAATTGCTCACGAAAGCGGCGGGCTGAAGTATTTAAAAGAGTTTGCCTCTGACGACCAGTACGAAGGAAGACTTGACTTGGGGAATATAAAAACTGGGGATGGTAGGCGCTACAAAGGCGGTGGGGCGCGGCAAGTAACTGGGAGACACAACTATCAAGCATTGTGCAACTACTTAAACAATCCGCGCGTTATGGAGGGTTGTTTAAGTAGTTGCAGCCGTTTTACCCTTCACAGCTTCGGGTTATTGGTGGATGCGAAACTCTATAAATAGCTTGTGCGCTCTTGTCGCAAAAGTTGAGAAAGTAACTCGTCGCGTCAACGGTGGCTATAACGGACTTGCCGATCGCAAAAACTATTATGCGATCGCATCCTCGGTAATCGGCTAATTTCCCTGGGGATTCGCTGTACACTAAAAACAGTAAAAGACATTAGGCTTTTGCCCTATTGCTTATCAATTCCCCCGATCGAATGACGACTTTGAGCCTGCCCCTAACATCTTCTCCTCAATCCTGGTCTGGACTGATTGAAACTTACCGTCCATACCTACCCGTAACCGATAAAACCCCTGTTATTACCTTATTAGAAGGAAACACGCCCTTAATTCCCCTTCCCGCCCTCCAAGATCGCATCGGTAGACAGGTGCGAGTTTGGGCAAAGTATGATGGTTTGAACCCGACCGGAAGCTTCAAAGATCGGGGCATGACTATGGCAATTTCCAAAGCAAAAGAAGCTGGAGCCACTGCCGTAATTTGTGCGAGTACCGGAAACACCTCCGCCGCCGCCGCCGCCTATGCCAAACGAGGGGGAATGCGGGCTTTTGTGCTGATTCCTGAAGGTTATGTTGCTTTGGGGAAGTTGGCGCAAGCATTGCTATACGGAGCAGAAGTATTGGCAATTAAAGGAAACTTTGATCGAGCGCTAGAAATAGTCCGAGATATGGCAACCAATTACCCGGTAACGCTAGTAAATTCGGTTAATCCTTACCGCTTGGAAGGGCAAAAAACCGCCGCTTTTGAGGTGGTGGAAGTTCTAGGGGATGCTCCCGATTGGCTGTGTATTCCGGTGGGAAATGCCGGAAATATTACTGCCTACTGGATGGGATTTTGTGAATATCATTCAGTGGGAAAATCTACTCGCTTACCTCGTATGATGGGCTTTCAAGCGGCGGGCGCATCGCCATTAATTACCGGAAAACCTGTAGCAAATCCCGATACCTTAGCCACAGCAATTAGAATTGGTAATCCCGCTAATTGGCAAAAAGCGATCGCAGTTAAGGAAGCAAGTCAAGGAGAATTTAACGCAGTTACAGACGAGGAGATTTTAGACGCTTACAGGTTATTGGCTTCGGAAGAAGGCATATTTTGCGAACCCGCCAGCGCCGCATCGGTAGCAGGATTGTTGAAGGTTAAGGGCAAAATTCCTACCGGAGCAAAGGTTGTCTGCGTGTTGACGGGAAATGGCTTAAAAGATCCCGATACAGCAATTAAACACAGTCAAAACTCTTTTCAGCAAGGGATTGAGCCAGAAATTCACACCGTTGCTAAAGCGATGGGATTTTAGGTTATTGGCTATGACGGAGGGTAAAGTTTATTTAGTTGGTGCGGGGCCTGGAAATGTTGATTATCTGACAGTGCGATCGCACCAGCTATTGCAACAAGCTCAAGTGCTAATCTACGATGCCTTAGTGGATAGTCAATTGTTGCAACTTGTACCGCCAGAATGTCACAAAATTGATGTCGGTAAACGTGGTGGGAAAAGTAGTACGCCGCAAATAGAGATTAATCAGTTATTGGTAGAGCATTGTCAGCTAGGCAAACAGGTAGTCCGGCTCAAAAGTGGCGATCCATTTATTTTTGGTCGTTGCACTGCCGAAATAACCGCGCTGAAAGCCGCTAATTGCAATTTTGAAGTAGTACCAGGGATATCCTCGGCTTTGGCTGCTCCTTTATTATTAGGCATTCCGCTAACCGATCCGGTTTTGAGTCGCTGTTTTGCGGTATTTACGGCACACGAACCCGACGAATTAGACTGGGAATCCTTGGCACGAATTGATACTTTGGTAGTGTTAATGGGAGGGCAACATTTAGCAGAAATTGTCGCTCAATTAGAACGCCACGGAAAATCGTTGAATACACCAATTGCGATCGCTAGGTGGGTAAGTTCTCCCAAGCAAAGAGTATGGACAAGCGATTTAGCCCATATAGTCGCCCAAACTAAAGAAATTTCTTTAACTCCTGTGGTGATGATTATTGGGGAAGTAGTTAAGTTACGCACCTATCTCCAACCTTCACCGCTTCCCTTAGCTGGAAAAACAATTTTAATCACCCGCGCGATGGGACAATCAAGCGGCTTTAGCAACTTATTACAGCAACAAGGCGCAACGGTAATTGAAATGCCAGCAATAGCAATTGTTCCGCCAACAAATTGGGAAGCTTTAGATCGGGCGATCGCCAATTTGCTAGAATACGATTGGCTGATTCTCACTTCGGCTAATGCTGTGGAGTATTTTTTCGAGCGGTTAGCAAATCAAAATAAAGATGCGCGAGCAATAGCTGGGGTAAAAATTGCTGTAGTTGGCGAAAAAACTGCCCAAAGTTTAAAGCAATACGGTTTAAAACCTGACTTTATCCCACCGGAATTTGTCGCCGATGCGATCGCACGTCATTTCCCAGAATCCCTAAAAGCTAAAAAAGTGCTGTTTCCCAGGGTAGAAAGTGGGGGACGGGAAGTGTTAGTTCAACAATTGAGCGCCAAGGGTGCGGAAGTCGTCGAAGTAGCGGCTTATCAATCAAAGTGTCCAGAAAACTTCGATCCTATTGCGTTAGAAGCCTTGCAAAAGGGCGCGGTAGATGTAATAACCTTTGCTAGTTCAAAAACTGTCAAATACTTTCATCAACTCTTAACGGCGGCTGGAGGGGCTAATTTAGACAGAGTTTGTATTGCGTCTATTGGACCCCAAACTTCAAAAACCTGTCAGCAATTGCTAGAAAAAGTAGATATAGAAGCGACAGAATATACGCTAGAAGGATTAACTAAGGCAATTGTCTACTGGGCAGATGAACAGTAAAAATAATCGCCGTTTAATTGGCTTAACTGGGGGCATTAGCACGGGTAAAAGCACCGTCAGTAAGTATTTAGAGACAAAGTACAAATTACAGATTTTGGATGCGGATATATACGCTAGAGACGCGGTTAAAATTGGCTCTCCGGCAATAAAGGCGATCGCCTCTCGTTATGGTGAAAGTATATTGTTAGCCGATGGTAGTTTAAATCGGCAGCAGTTGGGAAGTATTCTTTTCAAAGATGCTTCCGAGCGTCAGTGGTTGGAAAAACAAATTCATCCTTACGTGCGTAATGCTTTTGAAAAGGAAATCGATAATTCTAACCCAGACATTGTAATCGTTGTACCGTTACTCTTTGAGGCGGGGATGACCGATTTGGTTACAGAAATTTGGGTAGTGTATTGCAACCCCCATCAACAACTAGCAAGATTAATGGAGCGCGAAAGTTTAACGCCAGAAGCCGCTCAATCTAGGATTAACAGCCAAATGCCCCTAAAGGAAAAATGCGATCGCGCTGACCTAATTTTAGACAACTCCTCTAGCCTCGAATCTCTATTTAAGCAAGTAGACATAGCAATGCTTAATCCTCCTCCGCTTCCCCGCCAATGACTACATCCCGAATCCGCAAACTAGGGCTGCCACAACCTACCGGAAGCCCATTTTGTCCGCCTTTGCCACAGCCGCCGGATTCATCCCAATAAAAATCATCTCCTATGTCTTCAATATCTGCCAGCGTTTGAAATACATTCCCCGACAAAGTAACGTCTCTTACAGGCTCTGCTATCTGTCCGTTGCGGATCATCCAAGCTTCCCCAGCGCTGAAGGTAAACATTTCACCATTAGTCATCCCTCCTAACCAATTACTGGCATAAACTCCTTCTTCAATATCACTAAATAAGTCAACAACAGGAGTTTTGCCCCGCTCAATCCAAGTATTGGTCATGCGGACAATGGGCGCATAGTGGTAATTGAGACACCGAGCATTCCCTGTAGGTGCTTCTCCCAACTTCCCCGCCGTCTCCCGCGAATGCAGTCTACCAACTAATACACCGTCTTTGATTAATTGCGTTGTAGTTGCAGGCGTACCTTCATCATCATAATAATAACTACCGCGATGCCCTGGAGGAGCCGCGCCATCAAATATTTGCAGTTCTTTAGGCCCAAAGCGCCGCCCTAAGCTCATAACTTCGAGCAAATCGGGGTTTTCGTAAGCCATATCAGCCTCCGAAAGATGACCAAAAGCCTCATGGACAAATAAGCCCGACAAAATTGGATCGATAACTACAGTATAGGTATTGCCTTTAACCGGAGGCAAAGATAGTGCTGCTACGGCTCTAGTTGCCGCACTCAAAACTTGCGATTCTAAATTAGTCAAGTCTTCGTAAGCCTTGCGAGAACCAATAGTTTCCCGCCCCGTTTGGACGGTATCGCCATTTCGAGCGGTAGCTGCAAAACGCATCTCCATATCTACCCACGATTGCTCGATTAATGTGCCTTCGGAAGTGGCTAAAACGACTCTTTGCACGGTGTCGCCATAGCGGACAGAAGTAGTAGTAATTAAACCGCAACTTTTGAGAATTTCACTATAGAAGTCGCATAGTTGTTTTTTTGCCGCCAAAGAAACATGGCGCGGATCGGTTCCTGTTAACGGGACAAAACAAATATCTTGACAGGGTTCAATTTGGGCAAGTATTGTTTCCGTATCTCCAACAATTCGAGCAGCAGTGACAGCTTCCTCAATTCGAGATTCTATGGTGGATAGTTCATTAAAACTACTCAAACCCCAGCCGCCTTTATAGCAAGCTCGAATTTGTCCGCCAATAGATAAACCTTCGCTGAGGGTTTCTATTTTGTCGCCACGCCGTAAAATATCTATTCCCTCGGCTTCCTCTAAACGAATAGCTAAATAATCTACTTTAGAGCGATAGCGGGCGATTAAGTCGGCAAGCAAGTTTTGGGCATCAACAACCGCGTTCGGCATATAAAAACTGATAAACTGCCTCTATTTTGCAATGAATCTGGTCGCAGTTACTATTAAAAATTCAGGTGTTGTAATTTTCGGCTCATTCTCCTAGGCTGATAAAATTAAACTTGCTTTCTACTTTCATCGGGGCTAGGAGTAATTAATGTTAGGGAAATTGCGGCAACAGCCGAGTTTATGGCTAGTTACCAAAGTAGCAAGTATTTTTTTTGTCTTTTGTCTAATATTTATTCTGCATCGCTACTACACTTTTTACGCTTCTTTCGATCAAGGCATTTTTAATCAAGTATTTTGGAACGGCACTCACGGGCGAATGTTTCAAAGTTCGCTTTCTTCTAGCCTTTCTACCAATGTCGTCCATAATAGCGAAGTTCCAGAGGTGTTTTATCACCGTTTGGGGCAACACTTTACCCCCGCTTTGTTGCTTTGGCTACCGCTTTACGCCTTAATTCCTTCTCCTGCTACTTTATCAGTTTTGCAAGTAATTTTAATTACGGCGGCGGGTTTTGTTCTCTATGCTTTGGCAAGACACTATTTAGAACCGCCGCTTGCGGCGATGATTGCTATTAGCTTTTATGGAGCTAATGCGGTAATTGGGCCTACACTGTCCAATTTTCACGACCTAAGTCAAATTCCCTTATTTGTGTTTAGCTTGCTTTGGGCAATGGAAAAACGCAAGTGGTGGCTATTTTGGCTGCTCATAGTCTTAACCTTAGCCGTGCGTGAAGATAGCGGTGTAGTGCTATTTAGCCTTGGTTTTTACTTAATTGTCAGCAAACGCTATCCCCAAATTGGGTTAATGGTTTGTACTCTCAGTTTGAGTTATATGTTGGTATTGACTAATGCGATCATGCCGTTATTCTCTGATGATATTTCGCGGCGGTTTATGATCGAACGCTTTGGACACTTTACCGACCAAGAGGAAGCCACTACTTTAGATATTATTTGGGCAATTGTCAGTAAACCGTGGCAATTGTTGATGCAGTTATTTTCCCCTTGGGACGACAAAATAAAGTATTTACTCGGTCATTGGTTGCCTTTAGCTTTTATCCCAGCTATTTCGGGCGCAGCTTGGGTAGTGACAGGGTTTCCTTTACTGCAAATATTTTTACAGCAAGGCGAATCAAGGTTAGCCATTACAATTCGCTATGCTTTAACGGTAGTTCCGGGGTTATTTTATGGTGCAATACTTTGGTACGCTCATCACCCTAAACAGTTTAAGCCATCCTTTCAACGCTTTTGGTGTGCTTGCATTTGTTTATCGTTAGTATTTACGCTGACTTCAAACCCTAGTCGGACTTTTTATTTTCTGATTCCCGACTCAATTCAACCTTGGGTACATATTTCCTTACCGCAACAATGGCATCATGTTCGCCAAGCACGGAAACTCCTAGCGCAAATTCCCTCTGGTGCTAGTGTATCTGCAACTACCTATCTTGTCCCTCCGCTTTCTAGCCGCCGCGAAATTGTCAGATTTCCGATGTTGCAATTGCGTAATGATGCCAGGGAAGTTGTAAGTTGTGAGTATGCGATCGCCGACTTGTGGCAATTGCAACAGTATCAAGCAGCTTTTAAGGGCGATCGCCAGTTACTGATAGACAGTGTTAAGCTAATTAATCAAATCGTGGGCGATCGCCAGTACGGGATTATCGATTATACCGAGGGTATAGTATTGCTCCAAAAAGCTGCTTTATCCTCCAATCAAGCAACGGCGGCATGGTTTGCTTATCAAAACCAACTCAAAAAACTTGCCCGATTCTAATCCTAAGTATTAATTAAATCCAAAAAAAAGTTCAGTAATTACACTTGCCGTATTCGCTGTTCGTATAGCTTTAAATCAATATATATTTAGAAATATTTACAGGTTTGTGGTCGATGAAGATTTTGGTACTGACGTGGGAGTTTCCACCGCGAATTGTAGGCGGAATTGCTCGCCACGTAGCCGAGTTATACCCAGAAATTGTTAAATTAGGGCATGAAGTTCACCTCATTACCGTAGAATTTGGCTCTGCGCCAATGTACGAAGTAGTAGACGGCGTGAAGGTGCATCGCGTTGATGTTGCTTTCAGTAATGATTTTTTCCACTGGATAGTCAATTTAAACGACAGCATGGGCAGTCATGGCGCTAAATTGATGTTAGAAGAGGGCGGTTTTGATTTAATCCACGCTCACGACTGGCTAGTGGGAGATGCGGCAATTTCTCTCAAGCAAAACTTTAAAGTTCCTCTAATTGCCACTATTCACGCTACAGAATTTGGTCGCTATAATGGGCTGTACAATGCCGACCATTATTATATTTGTGGCAAAGAAAGGTTACTGGCTTACAATGCTTGGCGGGTAATTGTGTGTACTGACTATATGCGCCGGGAAGTAGAAAGAGCGCTTCACAGTCCTTGGGATAAAGTAGATGTGATTTACAACGGCATTAGAGCCGAGAAGAAACACCATCAAACAGATTTTGACTTCTGGAATTTTCGTCGCCACTTTGCCAACGATCGCGAAAAAATAGTTTACTATGTCGGGCGCATGAGCCATGAAAAAGGTGTTTCAGTCTTAATTAATGCCACCCCCAAAGTTGCCGCCGCTATGGGTGGCTATGTCAAATTTGTCATTATTGGTGGTGGCAATACGGACAACTTAAAACGTCAAGCTTGGGATTTAGGGATTTGGGAGAAGTTTTATTTCACAGGCTTCATGTCTGACGAAACGCTAGACAAGTTTCAAACTGTAGCCGATTGCGCAGTTTTCCCTAGTTTGTACGAACCTTTTGGGATTGTAGCTCTAGAAAGTTTTGCCGCCCGCGTCCCGGTAGTGGTTTCTGATACGGGAGGTTTACCGGAGGTTGTACAGCATACAAAAACAGGTGTAGTCACTTATACAGGCAATGCGGACTCTTTGGCTTGGGGAATTTTGGAAGTATTAAAAAATCCCGGTTACAGGCAATGGTTAGTGGATAACGCCTACCAAGATTTGGCGCGGCGTTTTAGGTGGGAAGACTTGGCACAGCAAACCGTTAGCGTTTACGATCGCGTAGTACAAGAAAAAGCTCAAACTGTTTGGTAACAGCTAGACAAAGGAAGTTTGCCGCCGCAAACTAGCAATAGTAGAGGTGGCGCAAAGTGCTACAAGTTCAATTTCTGAAGCTGTATTAAATCGCCCAATCCCAAACCTCACCGAAGCATAAGCTAGTTTTTCCGAGTGTCCCAAAGCTGTCAAAACATGAGACGGAGCAATAGTTGCACTGGAACACGCAGAACCCGAAGAAACAGCTACAATCGGCTGCAACCCCAACAGCAAAGCTGCTCCATCTACACCTTCTACACTAATATTTAAGTTGCCTGGTAATCGCTTGGTAGGATGACCGTTAAGATGTATTCCCTCTAATTTACTTAGCTGTTGCCATAATTGTTGGCGCAAATTAATTAAACGTTGTGCCTCCATTTCCATTTCTGCTAAAGCAATTTCTACAGCTTTGGCAAAACCAACAATCTGCGGTGGATACAAAGTCCCCGAACGCCTAGAACGCTCGTGTCCGCCTCCGTGTAACTGCGCCGATAGTTGAACTCTAGGGTTGCGCCTACGGACGTACAAAGCACCTATACCTTTAGCACCATAAACCTTATGCGCCGTCATTGATAGCAAGTCAATGTTCATTTCCTCTACATTCAAAGGAATTTTACCAATCGCTTGCGCGGCATCGGTATGAAACAAAACCCCCGCCGCGCGACAGATTGCACCAATTTCTGCCAACGGCTGCAAAACCCCAATCTCATTATTAGCCGCCATTACCGATACTAAAATCGTTTCTGGACGCAAAGCTTGCTGCAAAATATTTAAGTCGATTAATCCGTCTGGCTGGACAGGCAAAATAGTAATTTCAAACCCAAGACTTCGCAAATAATTACAAGGATCTAAAACGGCGCTATGCTCGGTTTGGAGGGTAATAATATGCCGCCCTTTACTAAAATAAGCTTCGGCAATTCCCTTAATTGCTAAATTATTTGCTTCGGTTGCTCCACTTGTAAATACTATTTCTTCTGGAGACGCGCCAATAGCTTCAGCTAAAGTATTTCTTGCCTGTTTGACACCAGCTTCCGCTTCCCAACCGTAAATGTGACCGCTACTTGATGGATTGCCAAAATATTCTGTAAAGTAAGGCAGCATTGCGGCTAATACCCGTTCGTCAACAGGGGTCGTAGCGTGACAATCTAGATAAATAGGACGATTATTCAAAGTTTTTGCTTTATATTAATAAAGTGCGATCGCTTCAAAGCTGTTTAAATTAATTTTTCTTAAGTTATATAACCTAAAGTACATAATTTTAAATGACAGCTAGAGTTTGTTCAACCACTGGATAGATACGATTGAGCCAAGAGTGATTTAGACTATGGAAATAATAAGTAATTAATCAATTTTGACTTATCTGGATGTTAATATTGTCTTGTCGCCCCCGTACCTTGCGCGTTCTTGTAGTTGACGATCATGAGCTAACCCGTTTTAGCCTGAAGCTCGCCCTGAGCGGACAGAAAGATATTGAATTAGTAGGTGTTGCCAGTAACGGACAAGAGGCAATAGAAATGGTAGAACGCTACCACCCTAACGTAATTGTTCTCGATCTACAAATGCCCGTGATGGATGGATGGAGCGCATCTAGTCGAATCAAAATCATAGATCCATCTGCTCAAATTATTGCTTATTCCTCTCTAGAAAATCCTAAGTTTTTAGAAACAACTAACATCAACTGTTTGGATGCTTTTTGTAAAAAAGACACTCCTACTAATGAGCTAATTAAGCTAGTTAGAGAGCTAGGCGAAAAAATAGTAAATTTTTAATAAAGTGCAGCAACCAAAGAATTCACGCTGATAGTTAATCCTTTTAGCCATCAGCGTGCAACTCAACAGGTGAAAAATAAAACTAATTTAATTAGCTTCTTTAGGAAAAGTCCGCTTAAATTCATCAAGCAGATCGTCCATTTCTTCTAAAGCTTGATTAACATCAATTCTTAGGCTGCCCAAATTTGGCTGTTCTAATAAAGTTAGCAATTGTTCGCGCTTAGTTTTAACTAAAGCAACTCTTTCAATCAGGGTTTGGGTATCCATGGTGGTTATTTCCAGTAATTAGTATTCTTATTTTATAAGCTGTTAGCTATTTGCGGTCTACTTAAATAGTATTAGCTAGTCAAATTCGATTTAACCAAGGTTTAAGACAAAATCTATAAATGGGTAAGTAAAATTGCCGCTAACTCTATAGCTTGGGCGGGGGTGGAGATTTGGCCCTCAATTTGGGCGATCGCAATTTCATTTAATAACTCCCCAATAATCGGACTTGGCGGTATGTCTAAAGCTTGCATTAAATCTTTGCCATTAATCAATAATTGTGGATGAGCAACCGGATCGTTGGGCGTAAGATAGCGATTAATTAAAGAGGCAAGGGTGTCTTTTTGCGTCCCCTTTGCCATCGCCAGAACCGCTAAGACTGGAAAAACTACTCCCGCCTGACGAAACAATAAATACTGCTCTTTTAAGCTGAGAGTGTCGGTTTTTGCTGGCAATTGTGGCAATACTTTAAGTGCTGTTGTTACTGCGCGAATTTCTGCACGACTATAAGTTAATTGTTGAAGTTCATTTTCTGCGGATTCAAGACTACTAACTAAACAAGCTAATTTTGCAATTCCCAACCAATTCGTTTTAACTGTATCGCTTAAAGCTTGAAATAAAGGGAGTTGCGGGAAATAGAAAGCGGCGGAATCTACTAGCGCTAGAGTTTCATAACTTTTTTGAGTAGTGTGAGGAAACCAAAGACTAATTAATCCATCTTCCCAAGCACTTTTTAGCCAGGGAGTACCCAGAGAATTATTTAGAAGATAGTTTAGTTCTACTCGTACTCTCTCTGGAGCAATTCTACTTAGTAGCGGCGATAGAGTGCGAATAGCTACTTGAGTTTCCGGTGCGATCGCAAAACCTAGTTGAGCAGCTTGGCGGTATGCTCGTAATAGTCGTAATGGATCGTCTTGTAAATTAGCTATTGATACCATCCGCATGACGCGGTTTTGCAAATCTTTGTAGCCATTTAAAGGATCGATGATTTCTTGAGTATAGGGATTATAAGCGATCGCATTTACCGTAAAATCACGCCGATATAAGTCTTCTTCTAGCGTCTCTCCTTGTTGCTGGGCAAAGTCTACAGTAGCTTGAGTAAATACAACTCTAGCAATTTGGCGATCTCCGTCAAGTAACACAAACCCAGCTTTGTAGTGACTCGCCATTTTTCGCGCTATTTTTACTGCGTCTAGCAGGACAAAATCTAAATCTAGATATTCAGATTCTCTTTTTAGTAAAGCATCTCGTACCGCACCGCCTACTAAATAAGCATTTTGAGGTATCCATGCTAAGTCAAAACACCAAGATTCGGGAGACAATGCAGAAGACATGGGTAATTGGGAATTAGGAATTTTATAAAATCCAACACTCTACAACTGAAATGCTAAGATCCAAGTCAAGCGGGGTTTTGGTTACGTTAAAATCTCGGTTAGGGCTGGAAACAGATTAACAGAAAAATCCTCTGGAGTTGGATTATGTGTATTTGTATAAATTGCCATTATGTAGATCGTTGCATTACCTATAATGCTGTAGAACATCAACACCAACAGCCGCATTTAACAGAATTCCCCGATTTTGAACCAAATGAACCCTCTATAAATGTGAACATTCGCACTACTGACGAGGAAATTCAAATGGAGTGGGATGTTGTCGGTTGCTTAAGCTTTAAGCAAGAAACGGGCAAATGGGCTAAATTACGACCAGGCGAATTAGTACCAACGTGAAATACGGTTTAGCAATTCATACTACAAGTTCAGAACTTGGATTAGCTCTAAGTAACTTTAAAGGTGACTCGCGCTCTTATGTGTGGGCTTTAGGGCGGAATCTTTCTACTCATTTACATTATCATTTAGCGGAATATATCAAGCCGCAAACTTGGACGGATTTAGGATTTATCGCCGTCGCTAAAGGGCCAGGGAGCTTCACTAGCACTCGAATTGGGGTAGTTACAGCGCGGACAATTGCCCAACAGTTAGATATACCTTTGTTTGCCATATCTAGTTTAGAAGCGATCGCACAGGCAGAAAAAGGGATGAAGGCGATCGCCGTTCAAATCCCCGCCCAAACAAATCTTGTATATACAGCTATTTATTCAGGTGCAACAACGCTATTACCGGATAGTTTAATGACGGTGGAAGCTTGGGCAAATACTTTAGAAACTTGGCAAACTCCGTATCAACTAATTAAAGCAGAAGATGGTTTAGGAGCAACAGTTATAAGTGTTTTAGAAATTGCTAATCTAGAATGGCTTAAAGGTGAGCGTCCACATTGGATAGATGCGTTGCCTTTTTATGGACAGTCGCCAGTATAAGAAAACATGAAAGCACCCAAAAACCTTTACATGGGCAGATGTTTGCGGCAAACTGTGTTTTGTTTGATTAATAACCGCTTTCTCTCGGTACAATGCGATCGCGCCCTAACTTTTTGAACTTTGGCGTAGTGCGATGCTCTGCGAGCGCGCTTGCGCTATCGCCATTAACTTCTTTGACATCCTCCCCGGCTTGAAAGCACGGGGATTCCTAAGACTCACGACTTAGGTTTCTGTTTCATAGCAACTGCCTCCACTCCCAAAGGAGATTTGGTCTTATGTTCGCTCCACAGACTTTACGACTGCGTGTCCCGCAGCAACTTGAGAACAAACAAATGTTTATTTACTTCCGTAAGTTTAGGGTTGAACTAACATTGCCCTATCCTCTTTTCCCGGTCTACCGATTTTTCTGCGCCGCCAGTTGTACTGGACTTCGCTCGTTAGGCTGTCTGATCCATGCGTCGCGGGTGGGTCAATGACCATGTATATTCTAGCACATAGATTGGTGATTCGTCATCCATCCCTTCTCCCGTTGTACTACGTCCAACATCATCAGAGATGGAATCCTCGTCACCCTCCTATCCCTCCCATGACTAAAAGTCACGGGTGTCTCGGAGAATGCAATGAAAACTCACTTATCTCGCTGCGCGCAGTTCCTCTTGAATAACTCGGCGTAGTGTTTCTTCGTCTAGGGGCTGTTTTACTTTTTCTAGATACTGCCGCAAAGCCTCATTCATCATAGTTTGATAGCCTTTACCAGCAGAGTCACTCCGTTCTCGGAAAGTTTCTAACACATCGTCATCAATATAAATTGTGATGCGAGTTTTACCTGTTTGGGGAATGATAGCACCCCGTTTGGCTTGGTTAAAATCATATTCCGCTTTCATACTTCTGTCTCTCCAAACGTGTTGCTGAACGGGCCCAAATCAGGCGAACTCGATTCCCTCGATCTGTATAAACCACGACTAGCAAGCGCCAGAGATGATCCATTCCAATCACAACAAATCTTTGTTCTCCTTGAGCCGTTGTATCTTCAAAAGAAAGTGCATTCGGGTCAAATAAAATCGCCTCAGCGTCAGAAAAGCGCACACCGTGCTTTTGCAGATTAACAGCCGCTTTGTTCGGATTCTATTAAACTTCCATACATATATTATATGTACAAAAACAATCTCTGTACTAGATGATTGAGTTTGGTTAGGTGTAACGTTTAAATTGAGTGGTATGTGATACACAGTGCGATAGCGAAGCGCTGCTGCAAGCAGATCGCGCAATAACTTTTTGAAACTTAACCCAGTGCGATCGCGCCCTAAACTTCTCTAAACTCTGGCGAAGTGCGATGCTCTGCGAGCGCGCTTGCGCTATCGCCCGCCAACTGAACCTATAAATATTACAATAGTCTTAATTGTTATTTTGGGATGTGATGTTCATTAGGTTTGTTCTATGGCAACTCCACACTAGGTCAAAACCAAAATACTTTCCGTTTCACTACTTTCAAATTGAGAGATTGTGTCAAAGGTATCTCTCAAAATCTGAACAATTTTTGATGTTGGATTGTTGCCGATGCCAAGATAAATAAACTTAGGTGGATAGCCGTAGAGTAAACTGCGCTGATGAAAGTCAGAATCTTTGGAAACAATCACAAAACCATTCGCCTTTGCATATTCCCAAATCAGTGCATCGTCAGTATTGGTCAGAGCTAACGTTTTGACATGATCGGAATCAGGATACAAATCGACAATCTTGTGAATAATTCGGTCTGACAAGTTTTCATCCAATAGAAGCTTCACAGTGATGCCACAAATAACTTTTTCTCACGGTCAGCCGCAAAAGCAAGACAAGCCTTGATGTCTTCTGAAGTGAGTTCCGAAAAATCTTCCAGAATTTCTGCTTCGGTCATGCCACCTGCTAAATATTCTAAGATGTCATACACAGTAATTCTCATTCCCCGAATACACGGCTTGCCACTGCGCTTTCCAGGCTCAATTGTAATGATGTGTTGGTAGTTCATAAAGTGGCAGGAGGAAGAAATATCTGACTATATTTTACCGGGAAATCTTGCTACCTACAGATACTACTCGGTCATCAGTGCGCAGGAGTTAGCAGCACCTGAAATAGTCTAAAGCTACCCAATCGTCCACCTATTCAAGACCAAGAGACGATCGCCAATAACTTCTTAGGGCTTAACACAGTGCGATAGCGAAGCGCTGCTGCAAGCAGATCGCCTATAACTTTTTGAACTTTGGCGTAGTGCGATGCTCTGCGAGCGCGCTTGCGCTATCGCCCAATAACTTCTCAGGGCTAACAACCAAGCCAACCATCTTTACTTGCCTAATCTCGTCCAAAAGCAGATAATCTCAACGGCGCGATCAGTTTAGTCTGACGAATTGGGCTTCAACAGTTAGTGATACGCTTTGCATCACTGACGATAATATATGCCTTCGTTTCGCTGCAAGCCTTTGTAAGGTAGCTTACTCAGCAAATATCTCAGCCAAGGTGTCAAGAACCGCTTTTTGCTCCTCTTGACTAATCTGTCCGAGCTTTTCAATCAGTCGGGTTTTATCTATTGTGCGGATTTGATCTAGAACAATTTGCCCATCCTTACCCTGAAACTGACAAACAACACGAGTAGGGTATATCTTTCCTTTTGTCGTCATTGGAGCAATTATCACCGTCCCAATATAACGGTTCATCTCGTCTGGTGAAATCACAACCCAGGGTCGTGTCTTCTGAATTTCACTGCCAACAGTGGGGTCAAGATTAACTAGAAAAACATCGAAACGATTGACTACCATTCCCATTCAACTCGATCCCAATCGGTGGTGTTAACTTCATCTAGAAGAACATCATCCTGTTTGTTAGCCATCGCAGCAAAGGCTTCTTCCCATCCAGTTCGTGGCGAAGCTGTGCGAATAGTTAAAAAGTCGCCCTGCACTTCGATTTCAACTTCTGTATGAATACCGCTTTGTTCCAAGAGGAGCTTAGGAATACGAACACCTTGAGAGTTGCCAATTTTAACAATTCGGGTTCTAATAGATGCGCCCATAGTTGGATGATTTTAAAAGCAAAAAGTAATTACATTGTAACTACTGGCAATAAGTTCTTCAAGGGAAGCAGTGCTACAACTTTTATAAACTATGGCATAGTGCGATCGCGCAATTAACTTTTTGAACTTAATACAGTGCGATAGCGAAGCGCTGATGCAAGCAGATCGCGCCTTAACTTCTCTGGACTTTGACACAGTGCGATCGCGCTTTAGCTTTTCTGAACTTAATACAGTGCGATCGCGCAATAACTTCTCTAGACTTTGGCGAAGTGCGATCGTCCCTAACATCTCTGGACTTACCAACGCCGCCAACTATTTTTACTTGCCTAATCTCAGCTAAAAACAGACAATCTTAATGGACTGTTTGATTTATGTATAACGGCATAGTTGAGCGGCAGCAGATAACACTAAACGAAGCGTAAATCTTTTGTTTGTCCGCTCCAACACAGTGTTGGGCGGCTTGGCTGCTACTCTTGCACAGACTCTAAAAACTTCTCCATAAAAATATTGCATGGACTATCGTTGTACCTCTCAATCGGATAAAAACTAAGCCTTCTGTAAAGTTTGAGTGCTTGGGGTTGCCGCTCCTCATTTACGAGGTCAAGCCTCACTTTTTGATAACCGACCTGTCTTGCAAAATCGAAGAGCATTTGAGCCATTTTCCAGCCCCAGCCCTGTCCTCGATACGCTTTGAGAAACCACATCCGTTTAAGTTCACAGATTTCGTCATTGAGTTTTCGGATTCCCCCAGTACCAACAACCCGCTCGTTGTCCACTAGCACCAAAAACATCCCACCGTTGCCAAAATAGTGCGATCGCATCTGCTCAATATCAGACATTGAATCATAACACTTCACATCTTCTTCAGTCAGAATATCTTGCCAAACATCCAGACATACGGAGGTAACAACCTGCTTGGCTTGTTCAATCTGATGCTCTTGAATTGGTCTAATCTCAACCATTGGGATTTCTATAAGTGTCAATACTCCGCAGAATTCAACCTAGCACTCGTTTAATCTTTTTTTACTACCGGGAACTTTAAACCACCGCCCCACCGAAATATAGTGCAGCCCAACGTTGGCTTGCGCTTGAGCGATGGGTTAGGCAGCACTCGATTCATAGCTGGTAAGCCCATCGAGCTTTCTTCCAACGGGAACAAAATTCCAACCAAGTGATTTCGCAGCTACGGCATCCCAGTGTCCATCTCCATAGTAGGTAACTCTGTCATAGACACCATCCAGTTGTCGCAGCGCGTAAAGCATTATTTCCTGCCTCTCGAAATGGTCATCGGACGTAGATAGCGGGACACCTTGTACAGGAAAGCCAGAGATAGATAGTTTTAGTAGCGCCGATTCTTGCCAACCCCCTGTAGCGTAAGCGATTCGATGTCTAGCCGAGTTGTGCAGGCTCTGAACAAACTCCCGTGCGCCCGGTATCTCCGCGAAAGGGCCGTACTCAGAAACATGGAGACGAACACTGGCAACAAAGTGATCTCGCACCGCAGCTACTGTCTCTAGTGTTGCATCAATGGCATTGTCATTCAGTATCTCAGCCAAAATGCCAGTAGCGGTGAATTGGGTATACATCGCCCAGGACGGACGCAAGTTGACATTTCCAAGTACATCACGGACGGCTGCCAAGTACAACGCATCGTCATTCGCGTCGGATTGCAGAAGCGTACCGTCTATATCGAAAATAACAGCTTCCATTATTGTGCCTTTTAACGTTCGTGTTGAGCTATTGCCATTAACGTCTGAAACCACACCAAAAACTTTCTTCAATCCGCTTCAACATGGTTGTTATGCGTGGATTTTGTGCTGTTAGCCACTAGATTTTTGAATTGGCTTAGATATGTGCTGATGTAAAATTTTCCACATTCCGTCTATTTTCTTAAGACAGAAAGTAGCTCGCACCCAATCTTGAAAGGTGAGTCCATCTGGCATTGTGCCACCGCAATAAATAAAGCAATGTGCAAAAGCAAGATCGGTACTGGCTGTTATAGATAAATTCTCCAGATCAAACTGCCCTTCGCTCTGGGTTTCAGGCTGCCAATCATTCCAACTTCGGCGATAAGATTCAGCGCTTTCATATTTCATTGGTGGTAGAACGTCAAAGATCACAAGATCAGGGACATGATTTTTGAGAATTTCGTCTTTACGGTTCTGCTGCGTCGCATTAGCCCAGTCTTCGAGAACCGCGCGAACCTGAGTCTCTGCCGCAATCATTTCACTCATTTCCGTTCATCCTCCATTAATATGGGCTTACCTTAAAGACGCATAACTATTTAGTGTACTGAAATTTTCCGTATAATCTTCTACTTTTAACAACATACATAAGCATTGCGTTCATTTTTGAGTGTGATATACGGAATTTTTCTGTATATCACCCAATAGGGGTGATTAAATAGAATTTTTCCGTATATCTAGCTTAAATGGGGGTATTACACGGAATTTCTCTGTATATTATTTTGGACAATTCACTCAGATATTCAACAGGATTTGTCGCCGCTTTGGGTCGAAACTCCCTGCTTATAGCTAAGATCGGCTTAAGCCCACTGCTAAAGTACCGAAATTTAAAAAGCATTAGTGTATGTTATTTCCATCCAGGCGACATCGTTTGTTATTTATCCTATTTAGCGCTTGCTTGAGTGCAACGCTGTTGTTTAATAACTCTTTTGCTATATCTGCACCATTAACTACTAAAAAACCAATGTCGCTTTCTGTAACTGAAAATGTCCGCAAAACTGTCCTCGAAAATGGGCTTACTGTCCTGACTAAACAAGTTAAAACTGCTCCCGTTGTTAGCGTTCAAGTATGGTATCAAATTGGTTCGCGCGATGAAGCTCCCGGTGTAAACGGCATTGCTCACCAATTAGAACATATGTTGTTTAAAGGTACGAGTAGCCGCCCGATTCAGTTTGGACGCTTGTTTAGTGCTTTGGGTAGCGATTCTAATGCTTTTACTAGCTACGATCAAACCGCTTATTTTGGTACAGTCGAGCGCGGCTTAATGGATAGTCTTTTAGAGCTAGAAGCTGACAGAATGCAGAATGCTCTAATAAATGCCGAGCAATTGACCAGCGAAAAGCGGGTAGTAATTTCTGAGTTGCAGGGATACGAAAATAGCCCCGACTATCGTTTGGGTAGAGCCGTTATGCGTGCCGCCTTACCAAATAGTCCCTATGGATTGACTATCGGCGGCACTAAGGCAGATGTAGAAAAGTTTACGGTTGAACAAGTCAAAAGCTATTACCGCAACTACTACAGCCCTAAAAATGCCACTTTAATTGTTGTGGGAGATTTTGAGCCAGAGGCTACTTTGGCAAAGGTTAAAGAGATTTTTGGCAAAGTACCTAATGCTCAAGAAGAAGTTGTTAAACCCCAAGCTACTGCAACTAAGCCGCAAACCCCGACTAAACAGCCAATTATTTTAAAAGAGCCTGGTGCAGCTTCACTGTTGCAATCTGTATATCCTTTAGTTGATATCAATCATCCCGATGCGCCGGTTTTGGATGTGCTAAATGGGATTTTGACCGAAGGTCGCAATTCTAGACTTTATCAAGCTTTGATTGAGTCGGGTTTAGCTAGTGGTATGAATGGCTACGCGGCTACTTTGGCTGGTGGTGGATGGTACAACTTGGAAATAACCGCCGCACCGGGACAAGAATTAGCAAAAATTGATTCGGTTTTGTTAAATGCGATCGCCCTCCTCACCGAAAAAGGCGTAACCACTGACGAACTAAACCGCGCCAAAACTCAATTACAAGCCTCGGTATTACTCAACAACCGCGATATTGTTTCCCAAGCAATGCAAATTGGCTACGACCAAACAACCGCCGGAGATTATCGTTTTACAGACCGTTACTTAGCCGCCATTGATAAAGTTAGCGTTGAAGATGTGCAGCGAGTAGCCGCAAATTACCTCGCACCCGCTAAACGGACAGTAGGATTATTTGAACCAACTAAGCAGGACGGAGAAGCCAGCACCGGGGGAAATCCTACCCAAATGACCGAAAACTTTAGTCCTGGCGCGCCTGTAGACCCCGCCGAAGTAGCGAAATATTTACCAACAGTAGATCCAGCAACACCCACTCCTAAAGCTTTACCAGAGGAATTTACGCTAACTAATGGTGTAAAAGTGTTGTTGCTCCCAGATGCTAGTACGCCAACGGTGACTTTAAGCGGTTTTATCAAGGCTGGCGCAGAATTTGACACGCAACCAAAAGCAGGACTTGCGGCTTTGACGGCGGAAAACTTACTAAGTGGAACGAAAACTAAAGACGATCTCGCTCTTGCTAAAGCTTTAGAAGATCGCGGTGCAAGTTTGAATTTTAGAGCGAATCGTGAAGGTGTAGACATTAACGGCTACAGCTTAAAGACCGATTTACCCGTTGTTTTGGAAACCTTAGCGGATGTAGTGCAAAACTCTACATTTCCTAGCGATGAAATTGAACTTAGTCGCCAAAGAGCTTTAACTAGCCTCGATTTGGAATTAGACGATCCTGCTCGTGTAGCACGACGAGTATTTCAGCAAGCGATTTATCCCGCTAATCATCCTTTCCATACTTTCCCCACCGCAGAAACTCTAAAAAGCCTAAGCCGTGAAGATGTTGCTAGTTTCTACCAAAAACAATATCGTCCTGACCAAATGGTATTAACTTTAGTGGGAGATTTTGACCCCAAACAAGTGCGGAGTTTATTGGAAACATCCCTAAATGACTGGAAAGCAGAAGGGAAAGCGCCTGTAGTTAATTATCCTAATGTGCCTAACTCCGAAAAAGTAGTGCAACTTAACCCATCATTACCCGGAAAAACTCAAGCTGTTACCTATATAGGCGATCGCGGAATTAATCGCAAAGATCCCCGTTATTACGCAGCTTTGGTACTAAATCAGATTGTTGGCGGTGATACTTTATCTAGTAGATTAGGTACAGAATTGCGCGATCGCCAAGGTTTGACTTACGGCATTTATAGCTACTTTAGCGCCGGAAGACAAGCAGGACCCTTTGTTGTCTCCATGCAAACCGACCCCGAAGATGCTAATAAAGCTATTTCTAGCGTCCGCGCCCTTTTAAGCCAAATTCACGACAAGGGTGTCACTAAGGAGGAAGTAACCGCCGCTAAACGCTCTCTAACTCGTGGTTACAATGTTGGTTTGGCAAATCCTGACGAACTAGCCAACACCATTAGACTCAATGAAGTTTATGGTTTAGGACAGGACGAATTAAGTTCTTTTTCTACCAAAATCGAAGCTGTGAGCTTAGAAGACGTAAATAAAGCCGCTAAAGAATTACTCCAAAGTGATAAATTTGCGATTGTAACGGCGGGAGGAAATTCCGCTAAATAACCGCTTTTTTGGTGTGGTATGGGTAAAAACGCCTGTATCACACTAAAGAAATAATAATAGGCGAAGTTTGTTATCAAAGAGCGATCGCTAAGTACGATATATTTATGCGCTTTTATACGATTTAATCGATGAATATTTTTAGCAACTTGCTTTCTCAAACTGTTCAAACTCCCCGTCCTAAAAAACAAGTTAAAGGAATTGAGATAAAATCCGAGCGGGAAATTGAAATTATGCGCCAGTCAGCCAAGATTGTCGCCACTGTATTAAAAGAAATATCCCAACTGGTAGAACCCGGAATGACTACCCTAGACTTAGACGCTCATGCCGAAAAGCGTATTCGGGAAATGGGCGCAACTCCTAGCTTTAAAGGCTATCATGGCTTCCCCGCTTCTATTTGTGCCAGTATTAATAACGAAGTCGTACACGGCATTCCCAACCCTAAAAAAGTTATTCGCGCTGGAGATGTTTTAAAGGTAGATACCGGAGCATTTTATCAAGGCTTTCATGGCGACTCTTGTATTACGATCGCCGTGGGCGCAGTAACTCCCGAAGCTGCGAGATTAATTAAAGTAGCCGAAGAAGCCCTTTATAAAGGTATTGAGCAAGTAAAAGCCGGAAACTATCTAATGGATATCGCGGGAGCAATTGAAGACCATGTTAAAGCAAACAAATTTAAAATAGTTGAAAGCTTTACTGGGCATGGTGTCGGGCGCAACTTACACGAAGAACCATCCGTATTTAACTATCGCACTCGTGAAATGCCCAATGTCAAGCTCAAAAAAGGCATGACTTTAGCTATTGAACCAATTTTAAATGCTGGTTCAAAATTAACACGCATACTATCCGATCGCTGGACAGCAGTTACTGTTGATAATTCTTTATCAGCACAGTTTGAGCATACTGTTTTAGTCACCGATGACGGCTACGAGATTTTAACTTGTCGTTCTTTAGTCTAAACAAAAAGTAACGCTCGTTTTCTATAGACCTCTCAAAAGTAGGAGAGGTTTTTTAGTGTCAACATTTTTTAAAAAAATTTAGCGATCGCCTTTTTATGGCGGAAAAACTCAAAAATCCTCTATGTTGAAATATTAAATGTTAATCTACAAAAATTAGCGCCTTGTACTTTGCCAAGTCTCCCGTTTATGAAACTTTTTATTTTAGCTACTACGGTACTTACAACTTTTAGCCTTGCTTATCCAGCTTTTTCAGAAAACATCGCTCATACCAGACAATTGCTCTCGACTAAACAATGTCAAAGTTGCGATTTAAGTGGTGCAGGCTTGGTTTTGACGAATTTATCGGGAGCTAATTTATCGGGAGCCAACTTAAGCGGGGCAAATTTGAGCCGTGCAAACTTGAGTGGAGCCGATTTGACGGGAGCAAATTTAATTGGCGCTTCTTTATTTGGAGCCAATTTAACAGGGGTAAAGTTACAGGGAGCGCAAATAGCTGGAGCAGATTTTAGAGATGCCTATTTGTACAATGTCAGCTTTGGGGATGCTGATGTCAATGTCGCTCACTTGCAAGGTGCGATCGGTATACCCACAGAGGCAGCTAAGGCTGGAGATTTTTATAGATGGGGAATGTTGCAAGGTCAAAAAGGGGACTCCCAAGGGGCAATTGATTATTTTAACCAAGCTTTAACTATTGACCCAGAGTTTGCTTTGGCTTATATGGGACGTAGTGTTGCTCGTTACCAATTATTAGACCGTAAAGGAGCTATGGAAGATGCGGTAGTTGCAGACCAATTGTTTTTAGCTCAAGGAAACATTACCGGAACCCAAACAGCGCAGGCATTTATTACAGAGTTAGGAGCGCCACCACCAAGCGCATCAAAGCCAAAAAGTAAAGGAAACTTTATGAATATATTGGGACTATTAGGCTCGGCGGCGGTTAAGTTATTTTTGCCGTTTTAATTGGTATGTAGCGATCCGTTTTGAGCCAATAAAATTTTTACCCGCCTGTAAATCCCGCTTTGAAGATGGCTAAGAGCCTTAAAAAAGTTAGGGCGCATATCTAAATGCGCCCAGGGAGTAGTTACTAACTAATTTTTAGTAATTCTACGTCAAAAATTAGCGTTGCATTGGGGGGAATTACGCCCCCCGCACCACGAGCGCCATAACCTAATTCTGGGGGAATAGTAAGCTGACGGCGATCGCCTACTTTCATTGTGCTAAGTCCTTCATCCCAGCCTTTAATCACTTGTCCTACGCCTAATTTAAAAGAAAAAGGCTGACCGCGATCGCGGGAACTATCAAATTTTGTCCCATCTTCTAGAGTTCCGGTGTAATGCACCACAACGGTTTGACCAGTTTTAGGAGTCGCGCCAGTTCCTTCATTGAGTACAACGTACTTCAATCCTGAAGCCGTACTTACAACTTTGTTATCGTCGTCAGACATAGTATTACTAGGAGTTGGTTGTTTATTTTCGGTTACTTGAGCAATCTGGGGTTGGTTTGATGTAAGTCTATCTGCACTAGCATTAGGCTGGTTTGTAAACTGACTAACAACCAAAACTACAACACAAACTACTATGACACCAAAACTGATGATAATTTCTCTCAAAATTCTTCCTCCTTAAAACCAAGGAATAGTAGAAAGTGTTACAAACACAACAGATTTTAGTTCAATTGGCTGGAGAAATGCAAATTAACGCCAGAGTTTATTTTCCAAATCTCGCACTTGACGCTCCAACCTGTCAATTCTTCCCCGCAATTCATCGGTTTCTGACTGACGAGGTACGCCCAAATCCTGCATCACATTTTTTACTTGCTTTTGCATTTGGGTTTCCCAGTTTCCCTGTTCCGATTTTAATTTGTGCATCATATCATCGACAAAAACCTTAGCTTGCTCTGGGTTTAGTTTGCCATCTTTGACTAATTCGTCGCTTGCTTCGCGTAATTTTTCCGCGACTAAAGACGTTGTCCCTACACCAAGCATTACCAATTGCTGAAGCCAGTTATTATTTTCCACTTTTTTGTACCTTTTTTAATAAACTTTGCAATTAAACTGTTACAGTTATGTGCGATCGCGCCTTGCTACAATTCTATCAAGGGAAAACATTACCAGAAGGGGCGTATTTCCCCCAAATTTTTCTAAACCTCGTTATTAATACCTGTTTATAATAATTGACTCAAAAACTAAACCTTTTGCTATGAATAACTTGTCTTCGTTGCTAGTGGCTCAAATCACCGACACTCATTTATTTGCAGAAGTTGAGCCGAAGGTTTTTGGCGTAGCAACTCATAACTCATTGCAAGCAGTTATAGAGCGATTGAGAGCATTGCAATCGCCTCCAGATATTTTGTTACTAACAGGCGATATTTCTCAAGATGAAAGCCGCCAATCTTACGATCGCTTATATAATTTTATCGCCCCGCTAAATATTCCTACTTACTGGCTTCCCGGAAATCATGACAATTTGCCAATTATGGAGCAAGTATTACAACAGTCTCCAATTGATGCAACCAAGGCTTTCCAGTCTGGCGGCTGGAACTTTGTACTTTTAAGCTCTTTAATCCCAGGGTGCGTACAGGGAGAGATTTCTAAGCAAAGTTTGGATTGGCTAGAATCGCAACTTAAAAAATGTACGCTTCCTACTTTGGTTGCTATACATCATCCACCTTGCTTAATTAACTCTGAGTGGATGGATAACATTAACTTACGCAATTATCAGGAGTTTTTGGCGCTAATCGATCACTATTTACAGATAAAACTGGTTATATTCGGTCACATTCACCAAGAGTTTGATAGTCAGCGTCAGGGAGTACGTTATCTAGGTTCTCCCTCTACCTGCGTGCAGTTTCAACCCCAAAGTAAAGAGTTTACTATCGATAAGCAAGCTCAACCAGGATTTAGATTGATAAACCTTTTTTCTGATGGTACTTACGATACAGAAGTTGTCCGGGCGCACGGCGCTTAATAATTGTGGTTATTGAGTTACTCATCGTTGAAGTTGGGGCGGAAGATCGGGACAAATATCTACACCTAGATCGGCAAATTTGAACAAAGGCGATCGCGCAGTTTTCTGGGTTTATAAATAAGGAAGTTTGGCTTAATCCTTATATACCTACAGAAGTTATTTTAGTTATTCGTTGGCGTAGCCGCCAAGAATGGAAATCAATCTCCCCGCAGCTATTAGAGGACATTGAATGCCAGTTTGGCTCACAAATGGGTAATACTCACTATAAAATCGTTGAATCGCTGGAGTATCAGGTTTTAGAGACATTGCCATAAAATGTTTGTCAGGCGATGATCGCCCTAAATTAATTGCCAATTGTTAATGTAAAGAGCATTACTAGCTGGTGCTTGGTTACTTAAATTACCGATACTGCGTCTAATGGTTCGCAAAAAATATTAATCCCATCTTGCACCGCATACATCAAAACTGGAGTCACTAATAGCGCTGGACAAAGTTTCGTTGCCGCCAAGTGTCCGGCGACGATCGCAAAATCTTCAGCGATTAAACTGCTTCTAAATTCTTCCTTGCAAATAACCGCGCGGCATTTTTTGGCTAAACTATCTAACCAATCAAAGTTAGCTATCTCTGGTTGCTGTCCGGCTCGAATTGCTAGTACCATTGCCGCATCTTCCAAATTGCCCTCGCAGTCCTCTATTACTTGTAGTGCATTTATAGCATCGGGGTAATCTGCTAATTGAGTACGAAATTTAGCAATTTCTGCGCTTGTAACTTGAGTCATTACAACTATTTTAGATAAACAACAATTGGGCTTTTCTAATTTTGACGGACGCGAGCAGTTATTGCCAAATAAAAAAGCAGTGAAGTAAACCCACTGCTTGGCTGTTATTAATAAGTTACGTAAATTACACTCCTACTAATTCGCGCGATTCAAAATCTGTCAGTTGTTGGGCGATCGCGTATCTTGTCTCTAACTTGGCTACGCTAAACTGGTTGCGCAGGCATTCTAAATGAGCTAAAGCGTTGGCTTTTTCTGCCGATAGCCGCATTAACGTATTTGTAGCGGTTTGATATTCTTTGTCTATCAGCAGAACTTCAAACCTCCGCGCCTTGCGTTGAGTATCATTTTTCAAATCCATGTCAAAAGCCGAACGAGTATCCGCGTGACCTTCTACTCGATAGAGAAGTTGCTGTACTGCCATAATTTCTGCATCAAGTTCATTTACCCGTTGAGCAGCTTTGGCGATCGCTTCTGGATAATGACTTAGTTCCATGGTCATCATAATTCTCCGGGAAACCCCGTTGCTTCAGCACGGGGAGGGATAGGAGGGGAATCGATGGGGTTCAACACCCCGGAGATTCCCACATATTTTGTGTTATAATGTGAGGTATGCAAAAAGCTTACCGTTACCGCGTTTACCCAACTTCCGAACAAGAAACCTTGTTGCGGAGAACTATGGGTTGTGCGCGTTTGGTTTACAACCGAGCGTTGGCTTCCCGGACGGAAGGTTGGTACGAAAGGCAAGAAAAGGTTGACTACATCAAAACTTCTGCCATGCTTACCCAATGGAAAAAGCAAGAAGACTTGCAATTTCTGAACGAGGTTAGCTGCGTACCTTTGCAGCAAGGACTTAGACACTTGCAAAAAGCCTTTGCAAACTTTTGGGCGGGACACGCTAAGTATCCCAACTTTAAAAAGAAGCATAATGGTGGCTCTGCTGAGTTCACTAAGTCCGCTTTTAAGTGGAAGGATGGGCAAGTATGGCTTGCCAAGTGTACTGAAGCGCTGCCGATTCGTTGGAGTAGGCAACTGCCCAAGGGATGCGAACCGTCTACCATCACGGTCAAGTTGGATGCGAGTGGGCGATTCCACGTTTCTTTGCTCGTAGACACAGTGATTGAACCATTGCCAAAATCCAATAAATCTATTGGTTTGGATATGGGGATAACTAGCTTGATTGCTACCAGTAATGGGGACAAAATCGCTAATCCCAAGCACTTTAAACGCAGAATCGCAAAGCTTAGACGAGTCCAGAAATCTTTGTCTCGTAAGCAGAAGGGGTCGAACAATCGACATAAGCAAAGGCTCAAAGTAGCCAAAGTACATGGACAAATAACTGATAGTCGCAAAGACTTTTTGCATAAGCTAACTACTCAACTGGTGAACGAAAACCAAACCATCGTGGTTGAGGATTTGGCAATCAAAAACATGGTCAAAAACCATAAATTGGCGCTCTCGATTAGCGATGCTAGTTGGGGTGAATTTGTCCGCCAGCTTGCTTACAAGTGCGAGTGGCACGGGCGAGAACTGATTAAAATTGACCGATGGTTTCCTTCCTCCAAAAGGTGCGGAAACTGTGGGCATATAGTAGACAAAATGCCGTTGAATGTACGTGAGTGGGATTGTCCTAAGTGTCAAACTAACCATGACCGTGATATCAACGCGAGTAGGAATATACTTGCCGCAGGGCTTGCGGTGTCAGTCTGTGGAGCGAACATAAGACCCGATAGGCAAGAGTCTAAAAGGCAGTTGCAAAAAACCCGAAAGGGAAAGAAACAGAAACCTAAGTCGTGAGTCTTAGGAATCCCCGTACCTTAAGGTCGGGGAGGAGGTCAACATAATTCTCTTACTGGCAAGCTAAAATGGAATTATTGGTTTTACGCCACCAATTCTTGGAATTGATGCACTGTTGTTAAAGGCAACTGCTCGGTTTGCGGCATTCCTACTTGTTCTAATACTTTGACTTCGATATTTACAGACACTAAGTAGCTACCAGGTTCTGCGCCAATAGCTTCGGCGATTAATTTTGCAAGTTCTGGGCGCTTGGCGGTGATTGGATCTCTTAAACTACAACGATCCCAATCGTGTTTTGCCGTTGGATTTAGGTTGAGAATATAGTGCTTAGTCATAGGTTAAAGTCTCGAATAACAACCTGATAGAGCTATTAGCTGGATAACTCTACTCTTTTCTATTATAGTACGTATGTACTAAAAATGTGGGAAAACAGCGATCGCCTTAGCAGCTATATTAAGAATCCTGCGATCGCGGACTTTTACCGTCATAGTCGGCTTTAGAGGGTGGGACAATTTCATTTAGCCAAACAGCCTGTTGAGGTAAGGGGATAGCAATACCAGCTTGATCGAAAGCAATTTTGACTCGACGACGATACTCTCTTGCTACCTCCCACTGTTTGAGGGGTTGGGTTTTGATCCAAACACGAATCATCACACCGCGATCGCCAAAATTTTCAACTCCTAGCACTTGTGGCGTTTCGATAATTTGCTCGATCCATTTAGGATCTTCATCCATTTGTATACCCACATTATTAATCAGTTCTAAAGCATGATCGATGTCTGCGTGATAAGCAACAGGAATACTAAGATCGGCTCTTGACCAGCGACTGGAGAGATTAGCAACAATTTTGATTTCACTATTGGGGATCGTAATCAAGCGTCCTTCAGAGTCTCTTAGTTGAGTGATGCGGAGATTGAGATTTTCCACCAAACCGCCAACATTTCCCACATTGATTACATCACCTAGCGCATACTGGTCTTCCAAAATAATAAAAAAACCATTGATCGCATCTTTAATAATATTTTGAGAAGCCAAAGAAATGACAACCCCCAATAAACCAGCCCCAGCAAGTAAAGGCGCGATATTTACTCCCACCGTAGTTAGAGCGATCAGAGTACCGATTGCTACCCCGCTTAAAGTAGCGAGGCTTTTGGTAACACCAGAAATAGTCGAAACCCTTAAATGTAGGCGCAAAGAATCTTCTGGGGTAAGTAAAGTATTAATCGCTAGTGCGGAAGTGAAGCGATCGATTAATACATAACTCAAACGCACCGTTACATAAGTTGCTAAAGCCACAATGCCAAGAGTAAAAGGAATCCTTAGCACCGTCAAAATCCAAGATGGAATCACCCGCGTATAGGGAAACAAACTTAAAATTAGTAGCGCTCCACTACCCCAAATCAAACTGTGTGCTAACTGAAATAATCTCCGCCTCACTTCTTGAATGTTATTATGCTGCTGTTTGCTAAGTTGAGTTGTAACAGGATCGCTTGTGGGCGTAGCCTTTGGGCGCTGAGTTATTTGCCATTGCCAGCACCGGATTCCCCAGCTAATTAAAACTATACTGAGAAATATTCCGGATGCGATCGCCCCCGAACGAGTCAAAAATTCTGGTTGTCGCTCAAGTTTTGCTCGTCTTAAGTCTTGCTCTAAAGATAATCTCAGTTTGTCAGCTAGACTAAAGGGTTCTTCTGCTTGTAGTTTGGCATCTGCGCCAGTAATGGTAAATAAATATTCACCATTAACGTAGATTACAGGTAAATTATTTTCTTTCCTAATTTGTACTTGGAGTTCGGTAGAGTTGCTTTGAAAGTAATTTTGGCTAATACTGTGCAAGCGTTGCTGAATGTCATCAACCCGCTTGGCTAAATTGCTTCTAGTTTCAGCGATTTGAAATAGACGGCGACCATCTAAGGAAACCCAAGTAGTAACTACTTCTTGTTGCGATCTTACCTGCCCGGAAGAAGTTGGCAAAAGTAAGTTAGGTAAAGGAAACTGGGCAATAGCTGGAAAAACCACTGTAACTATTAGGATAATTGACAGCGCGATCGCCCAAAATTTAGATCGCATTTTTTACTCCTCTATAACTAACTCTTAATTAAAGCTAAATATTCACAATTGAGAAAAATGCGGTTAAGCTAGGTGAGACTACTTAGTGCAAATATTTAAGGAATATTCTTAATGACCGCAACTACTGCTCGTATAAAGTACGAAATCAAAGATATTAATCTAGCCGCTTCTGGTAGACAAAGGATCGAATGGGCGGGGCGAGAAATGCCCGTTCTTAAGCAAATACGCGATCGCTTTGCAACGGAAAAGCCTTTTGCTGGTATTCGTTTGATTGCTTGCTGTCACGTTACTACAGAAACGGCTCATTTGGCGATCGCTCTCAAAGCTGGCGGTGCAGACGCAATTCTAATTGCTAGTAATCCTCTTTCTACTCAAGATGACGTAGCAGCTAGTTTAGTTGCCGATCACGAAATTCCTGTTTACGCCATGAAGGGCGAAGATAACGACACTTATCACCGCCACGTGCAAATTGCTCTAGATCACCGTCCCAATATCATTATTGATGATGGTAGCGATGTCGTTGCAACTCTAATTCAAGAGCGTCAACACCAAGTAGCGGATTTAATCGGTACAACCGAAGAAACTACTACAGGAATTGTACGCCTCAAAGCCATGTTTAAAGACGGTGTATTGACATTTCCAGCAATGAATGTTAATGACGCTGATACTAAGCATTTCTTTGATAATCGTTACGGTACAGGACAATCAACTCTAGACGGAATTATTCGCGCTACCAATGTTTTACTAGCAGGTAAAAATATTGTAGTCGCTGGTTACGGCTGGTGCGGTAAAGGTACAGCACTGCGGGCGCGGGGACTTGGTGGCAATATAATTGTTACTGAGATCGATCCAATCCGGGCAATTGAGGCGGTTATGGATGGTTTTAGAGTGCTACCAATGGCAGAAGCGGCTACTCAAGGCGATATTTTTATCACTGTTACAGGCAACAAGCACGTAATTCGCGCCGAGCATTTTGAAGTCATGAAAGACGGTGCGATCGTTTGTAATTCCGGTCACTTTGATATTGAAATTGACCTCAAATCTTTGGGCGCTAAAGCCACACAAGTTAAGGAAGTACGTAACTTCACTCAAGAGTACCAAATGCCCAATGGTAAAGCTGTTGTCGTCCTAGGTGAAGGTAGATTGATTAATCTAGCCGCCGCCGAAGGACACCCCAGCGCCGTAATGGATATGAGTTTTGCTAACCAAGCTTTGGCTTGCGAATATTTAGTCAAAAACAAAGGCAAATTAGAACCAGGTTTGCACTCTATCCCTGTAGAAGTTGATGCAAATATTGCCAAGTTAAAGTTGCAAGCAATGGGTATCAACATTGATACTCTCACCGCAGAACAAACCGAATATATCAATTCCTGGACTGCGGGAACTTAAAACGGTGTAAATTGGTTAAAAAAAGGAGGCATAGTTATCTATGTCTCCTTTTGCTTATAAGTTGGTAGGAAATCAGTTAATGGTTGAATGGATTACTGAAACTATGAATTCCCTGGGATACTGGGGAATTGGACTATTGATGTTTTTAGAAAATCTATTTCCCCCCATTCCTTCAGAGTTAATTATGCCTCTGGCGGGTTTTACTGTAGCTCAAGGAAAATTAGAATTTGCCCCGGTAGTATTTGCAGGGGTTTTTGGTACAGTAATCGGGGCGTTACCTTGGTACTACGCAGGTAAAATACTTGGAGAACAACGCTTAAAAAGTCTAGCCGATCGCTATGGCAAATGGTTGACAGTTTCAAGTAAAGATATTACAAAGGCTACGGGATGGTTTGATAATCATGGCGGTAAAGCAGTATTTTTGTGTCGTCTCGTCCCTGGAGTCCGCACCCTAATTTCCTTACCCGCAGGTATTAGTAATATGCCTCTAATACCATTTTTACTTTATTCAACCCTTGGTACTATCTTATGGGTAGGTTTGCTAACTTACGCAGGTTATGCTTTGGGCAATAACTACCAACTGGTAGAAGACTATCTTGGTCCCGTCTCCAAAATCGTTTTAGCTATTATCCTTGCAGCCTTTGCTATTTGGGTAATTAGAAGAATTATGCGTCGTACTACTTAATAATTGTTTTGTACTTGTACAGTCCAAAACTGATAGCCTCAAAATCGAGGCACTAAATACTTTATCAATATTGCAGCTTGAAAAATCGCTCTAATTACTGGCAGTTACAACCTTATATTCGATCGCAGTGGAAACCTATTGCTAAAGGATTTATCTGCATCCTCGGCTATGTAATTTCTACTTTACTCCTGATTTATTTAGCAGGAAAATTGCCTGCACCCTTTGCAGAGGGTAACGTCCAAGAAATTGCTAAAATATCTGCGATCGCACTAGGTATATTTTTAGTACGGGGAATCTCTCAGTCTGGTCAAGATATATTTATGGCTAAAGCAGCTTTAAAAGTTGCCTTAAATTTGCGTAAGCAAGTTTATACCCATATGCACAAACTTAACCTCAGTTACTTTGAAACAACTCAAGCCGGAGACTTATCTTATCGCCTTACCGAAGATGTAGACAGAGTTGGGGAAGTAGTTAACAAGCTATTTCATGATTTTGTACCTTGTGTTTTCCAACTGGTAGCAATTCCCATTTACATGATTTATCTCAATTGGCAATTAACCCTAGCCACGTTGATAGTTGCGCCATTAATGGGAATATTGATAGGTTGGTTTGGCGAAAGACTAAGCAAATTTTCCCGTAAAAGCCAAAACCGTGTCTCCAATTTATCGGCAATTCTCACTGAAGTTTTTAGTGGAATACGATTAGTACAGGCTTTTGCAGCCGAAGACTATGAAATTGCCAGGTTTACTCACGAAGCCGAAGCCAGCCGTCAAGCAAAGTATTCAACGGAGCGATTGAAAGCGATTCAAATCCCCATTATCGGGTTTTTAGAAGCTTTGAGTATACTTTTATTGTTGTGTATTGGTGGTTGGCAAATTTCCCAAAGGAATTTGAATGTAGCTGAGTTTTTGAGCTTCTTGACGGCAGGAGTAACCCTACTCGATCCCATTAGTCATGTTACGAGCAACTATAACGAATTCAAGCAGGGAGAGGCATCGGTTGACAGAGTTTTTGAGATTCTGGCAATTCAGCCAACAGTAGTTGAAAAACCAAATGCGATCGCATTGCCAAAAGTTACAGGTAAAGTAGAATATCGTCGCGTTAGCTTTGCCTATAAGCGTGACCAAAGCGTACTAAACAACTTAAGCTTACTAGCTTTGCCGGGAGAAACCATCGCTCTTGTAGGGGCTTCAGGGGCAGGAAAAACAACTTTAGTTAACTTACTTCCTCGCTTCTACAATCCTTTGTCTGGGGATATTCTCATTGATGGCATCAATATTCAAGACGTGACAATTAACAGCTTGCGACAGCAAATTGGAATTGTTCCTCAAGAAACTATATTATTTTCCGGGACAATTGCCCAAAATATTGCTTTTGGTCAAACAAGTTTTGATATGGAAGCCGTGCAAACCGCCGCCAAAGTAGCCAATGCTCACCAATTTATTAGTCAATTACCCGACGGATATTATACTTGGGTGGGAGAAAGGGGTGTCAATTTATCTGGTGGACAAAGACAGAGAATTGCGATCGCACGGGCGGTATTGCTCAATCCTCGCATCTTAATTTTAGATGAAGCGACATCGGCATTAGATTCGGAATCTGAAGCTTTAGTACAAGAAGCCTTAGAGCGAATTATGCAGCATCGGACAGTGTTTATTATTGCTCACCGTTTAACTACAGTACGCAGATGCGATCGCATTTTAGTAATTGAAAAAGGAGTAGTTGTCGAATCTGGTACTCATGAGGAGTTATTAACCCTATCTCGCCAATACGCTCATTATTACAGCCAACAATTTAGTGCATAGCTTGAGCGACTTTCAGTGATTTTCTATCGCCCTCGTAGAGCGCTAAAAATCTAACCAAGGTATGCTAAAGGTATTACTCGCTTGTCAAGACGTTAAAGTTCTTGGCACAGTGCTGAAATCAAAGAGTTAGAAATATAACAATGACAATATCAGGTTTTGACAAATCTTCACCTCGCATGGATATCAAAGTAACCGTAGCTAAGTTGCGAAATGACACTTTCTACAAAACGGCTGATGGGCGTACTATGATTTTGTCACCAAGCAATTGCGGTGGTATGAAATGGACTCATGATAAAAGCCATGTACTATCCAAAGGAGCAACTGAAGGCTATTACCTGAGAGAAACTAACAATGTAGAATTTAATAATATTGGGATTGAATGGAAACAAGCTGCACTTAATTTAGCTCAATCCGGTTACTTATCACTTTCCCGCAAAGAATTAGTTGCTGATACTTTACCCGTTCAACCAGTTGAGGACATTTTATCAACCGTCATTCGTTGATAAAATTTACTGTTTTAGTTTTTGCTTAATATTCAACGGAGAGGAGAGGATTCGAACCTCCGTTGGGTTTGACCCCAAAACTGATTTCGAGTCAGTCGCATTCAACCACTCTGCCACCTCTCCACAAGACAACAAAACTGTTGCAGCTAATTAGTATAGCATTTCTACAGTAAAGAAGCATTATTTTCGGCAGTTTCTATAATTGACTCAAATTTATGATTGGGTGTCCATTGAATAGCGCCGTCACGCCCAGTTAAAAATATTTTTGTTTTGATTTTTTTTAAGTTATCCGCTCTCAGTACAATATTTTGAGTATAAGCGATCGCATTTTCTGGCTTAATTGCCTCAACTAAATCTGCATCAAAGGCTTTGGCAAACAATATTAGTTGAATAGAAGATGTATTTTTGCTCAAAGCCTGAATCTCCTGTTTATTTGGCTTTGTATTTCCTACCAGCAGCCATTTTTGATTTTGAACTTGCAATTGCCATACAGGTATGCGATCGCTAACTATCTTAATTTGTGTACTACCTGCTACTACTGATTCTCCAGCAACTAATAACTTGTAGCTTCCACGCACTTGCTCTTTAATCTTCTTATCTTCGATAAGGCTATAAAAACTTTTAACAGGTAGTCGCGCCAAAATCTCCATCCAACCATTTTGATCATTAAGGGGATTTGTAGAAATCGCCCAATCAATCTGATTAATGCCTTGCTGCTGCAAAAAAGGTAAAACTGTAAAACGGGCGCTGGTAGAGTTTCCACTATTAACTAGCAAAACCTTACCCCGATCTTGAATGACTATAATAGGCTCTACCTTGTCTGCTAGGATCGTTACGCGAAAATCTGTAGATGAATGCCAAATTGGAACTAATACCAAACTAACTACTATCACCCCAACTAGCCACCAGCGTTTATGCAACCAAGGTAGAAACCAAATTAAACTCATTAATCCATATACCGCCAGTAGTTGCCAAAGAGCTATTTTGCCTACTGCTATAGAGTTTCCTGGCAACTGAGAAAAAAATTGTACTAGCCAAATTAAAATATGAGTAGGGTAATACAATAGCCATGCGATCGCACTTCCCGCCGTAGACCAAATCAAAGCCGCGATCGCACTAAAAATTCCGCCAATACTAATAATTGATATCAAAGGTATTGTCAGAACATTTACTACCAAGCTATAAGGCGGTATGACACCAAAAATATAAAGTTGCAGTGGTAAAGTCCACAATGTTGCTGCTAGAGGGACAGCAATTAACGTTGCGATCGCACTTGGCATCCAATCTAACTTAGCAACGAGTGGAGGTACAGTAACAACTAATCCTAAAGTTGCCAAAAAGCTTAATTCAAACCCCAAATCCCAAATCCATACCGGATTCCATAATAGTAAAAGAGTCGCAGCTACCAATAACGAGCCTAAAGTCTTGATTTTTCTACTTGTAGCTATACCAATCAACGCCCCAAAACCCATAATTACTGCTCTTAGTACCGAAGGTTGCAAACCAGTCAACCCAACGAAACCTATCAACGCTACTGCACCACAGCCAAATTGCCATCTTGGAGACAACCCTTTACTTAAAGACATAACCAAGCCCAGAATTAAAGCAGTTTGGAACCCTGAAGCCGCCAAAGCATGAGCTAATCCAACTTGAACAAATAAGTCGCGGATATCATAAGGTAAATCAACAGCTTTGCTACCTAAAACCATTGAACTAACAAGTTGTCCTTCTGGACTTCCTAGCCAACGAACTTGCGATCGCACAATGCGCTTGCTAACTTGCCACAATCCCCATACAGGCTGCTCTCTATCATTAAAACTTACTTGCATTCCATTCATACCAGCAAAGGTATTTTGTTGCTGCAAAAATCTTTTAAAATCAAAACCACCTGGATTAGTTGCAGGTTTTGGTTTATATAAAATTCCCTTAATTGCGATCGCTTGTCCTGGATATAAACCCGTAGATTGCAACAAAGGTACAGTTACATACAAATTACCTGTAACTTCAACTACCTTCCCTGTTTGATTAATTTCCTTTGCTGTTAACCAAAATTGTCCCTTTTGACTCCGAGTTAAACGCGGTAAACTATCAACTTCGCCTTGAACTGTAACAACTTGCTTATTATTGATAAATTGGCTAACATCATTAACCCTTGGTTGTGGTGTTCTTATCTGAAAATATAGCGTTGCTAAAAATCCTACTAACCCGGCTGCTAGAAACAGTTTTGGTTTAACGTCTCTCCATTTATTAAACAAACCCTTTCCGTAGTTTTTATTTACTGCATAGGTTAGTAAAATTCCTAGCGCAATTATCCCATAACCGCCCCAGCTAACAGATGTAGATAGCAGACCTATAATATAAGCAAGACATAAAACTACAGCGTTTATCTGACGCATCAAAGTTTAAGCATTAATTTTTTAACTTGATATATAAGACTTTAGTAGCTTGATTTTTTTCATGTGGTATAGCTTTAATCTCAAATATATCAATAGCTTTAATCAATTCTCCTAATTTTTTATAGCCATAGGTTCTGGAATCAAAAGACGAAGATAGCTTATTAATTTGACCTCCTAACTCGCCCAGACTAGCCCAACCATCTTCTTCGGCGATCGCTTCGTAGGCATTTTTAACAAGTTTAATCAATTTTAACCCTCTTCTGTCACTCTCCGAAAAGATTTATTATTTTTAAATTCTAAAGTTCTTATATAGTAAGCGATAGCAGCTTTTTTTCTTAATACCAATTCATGAAAGCGTGGAACTTACTAAAATTATATTAGCAAACGCCGTATTGCCTAGTATACCTTGTGTTCAGAAAGTATTAATAAGAGAAGAAACCGGAGTCTGACAAAAGAGGGTTAAGTTTGCTTTTAGTTCAGAGCTACTTTTTGAATTATTATTTTGAGGGTCTTTTTTAGCTTTGGCTACTTCTACACCCCCTTGCTCTTCCGTTTCCTCTAAATTTTCTGTATAAGTAAACTTATCACAGGCTTTTTGGAAAGGTTCGGGAGTTTTTTTCTCACCAAATCCATACACAATCAATCCAGACTCTCGGATTCTACACGCCAATCTAGTAAAGTCACTGTCACTGGAAACAATACAAAAACCATTAAAATTGTTCGTGTACAGCAAATCCATCGCATCAATAATTAAAGCGCTATCAGTAGAATTTTTACCAGAAGTGTAACTAAACTGTTGAATTGGTTGGATGGCAAATCTATTTAACTTATCTTTCCAGCTACTTAGGTGGGTACTTGTCCAATCGCCATAAACTCGTTTGACATGAGCAGTACCATATTTAGCAACCTCTTTGAGTAAAGGCTCAATCATAGTTGCAGTAGCATTATCAGCATCAATTAAAACCGCAAGTCTATCTGATTTTAATTGAGTATCGCTTTTCATACTTCTACTGCATCTTTATTTAACTTATAACCTCATAAAAACATACAGCAGCTATAGGTTTTTTAAAAGAGGAAACCCTAACTTTTCTCGTTGCTGCAAATACAGATTAGCTATTTTCCTTGCTAAATTACGAATTCTACCTATATAGCGAGTTCGTTCTGTTACAGCAATAACTCCTCTAGCATCCAAAAGATTAAACGTATGAGAACACTTCAAAACATAGTCCAAGCTTGGTAAAACAAGCCCTCTTTGAGTAAGTTGCTCTGCTTCTTGCTCATACAAACCAAATAGCTTTATCAGCATCTCTGGATTAGCAGCCTCAAAATTGTACACACACTGCTCTATCTCACCTTGCAAGTAAATATCTCCATAAGTAAGGCTATCCGTCCATTGAATTTTAGAAATCGCCTCTACCCCTTGGAGATACATAGCCAATCTTTCTAAACCATAGGTAATCTCAATAGAAACAGGACGACAATCAATACCACCGCATTGTTGAAAGTAAGTAAATTGAGTAACTTCCATCCCATCAAGCCAAACTTCCCAGCCTGTACCCCAAGCTCCCACAGTCGCATCTTCCCAATTATCTTCTACAAACCGCACATCATGTTCTTCCGGCGCAATACCCAAAGCCCGTAAAGAATCAAGATAAATTCCTTGAATATTCTCCGGCGACGGCTTAATCAAAACTTGATACTGATAATAGTATTGAAAGCGATTAGGATTTTCCCCATAACGCCCATCAGTAGGGCGACGACAAGGTTCAACATAGGCAACCGACCAAGGCTCTGGGCCCAACGCTCTTAAAAAAGTCTGAGGGTTTTTTGTACCAGCCCCCTTTTCTATATCGTAAGACTGGGCAATTAAACAACCGCGATCGCCCCAAAATCTGTGCAGTGCTGCAATTACCGATTGAAAATTCATAACTTCCTTTACTCGTCAGGACAATGTTATCAATCATTGTTGCCTAAAACCACTGCTAAATCTAGCCTTGAGGCTTTCTCCAAAATTCTTTTATAAAAACCCTTGACAACTACCGATGTAGTTGATAGATTAATAAAGCGCTGGAGAGGGAAGCGAAAGCGGAGCGAACCAGAAGGCACGCCGAACCATGAAAAAATTATAATTGAAAAGCCAAAAAAAAGCACTATAGTCTTCGTCAGAAAAACTATAAGAAAAGAGACTCACTTCGGGTGAGTCAAAAAAGAGCTAACAAATAGCCTCCTTTTTTAAACAAAACGGAGAGTTTGATCCTGGCTCAGGATGAACGCTGGCGGTATGCTTAACACATGCAAGTCGAACGGATGTTTTCGGACATTAGTGGCGGACGGGTGAGTAACGCGTGAGAATCTAGCTTCAGGTTGGGGACAACAGTTGGAAACGACTGCTAATACCGAATGTGCCGAAAGGTGAAAGATTTATTGCCTGAAGAAGAGCTCGCGTCTGATTAGCTAGTTGGTGGGGTAAAAGCTTACCAAGGCGACGATCGGTAGCTGGTCTGAGAGGACGATCAGCCACACTGGGACTGAGACACGGCCCAGACTCCTACGGGAGGCAGCAGTGGGGAATTTTCCGCAATGGGCGAAAGCCTGACGGAGCAATACCGCGTGAGGGAAGAAGGCTCTTGGGTTGTAAACCTCTTTTCTGAGGGAAGAAAAAAATGACGGTACCTCAGGAATCAGCATCGGCTAACTCCGTGCCAGCAGCCGCGGTAATACGGAGGATGCAAGCGTTATCCGGAATGATTGGGCGTAAAGCGTCCGCAGGTGGCAATTCAAGTTTGCGGTTAAAGGTTCTGGCTCAACCAGAGACAGGCCGTGAAAACTGAATAGCTAGAGTATGGTAGGGGCAGAGGGAATTCCCAGTGTAGCGGTGAAATGCGTAGAGATTGGGAAGAACACCGGTGGCGAAAGCGCTCTGCTAGGCCAAAACTGACACTGAGGGACGAAAGCTAGGGGAGCGAATGGGATTAGATACCCCAGTAGTCCTAGCCGTAAACGATGGATACTAGGTGTAGCTTGTATCGACCCAAGCTGTGCCGTAGCTAACGCGTTAAGTATCCCGCCTGGGGAGTACGCGCGCAAGCGTGAAACTCAAAGGAATTGACGGGGGCCCGCACAAGCGGTGGAGTATGTGGTTTAATTCGATGCAACGCGAAGAACCTTACCAGGACTTGACATGTCGCGAATCTTACTGAAAGGTAGGAGTGCCTTAGGGAGCGCGAACACAGGTGGTGCATGGCTGTCGTCAGCTCGTGTCGTGAGATGTTGGGTTAAGTCCCGCAACGAGCGCAACCCTCGTTTTTAGTTGCCATCATTAAGTTGGGCACTCTAGAGAGACTGCCGGTGACAAACCGGAGGAAGGTGGGGATGACGTCAAGTCAGCATGCCCCTTACGTTCTGGGCTACACACGTACTACAATGCTACGGACAAAGGGTAGCAAGCATGCGAATGCAAGCCAATCCCATAAACCGTGGCTCAGTTCAGATTGCAGGCTGCAACTCGCCTGCATGAAGGCGGAATCGCTAGTAATCGCAGGTCAGCACTACTGCGGTGAATACGTTCCCGGGCCTTGTACACACCGCCCGTCACACCATGGAAGCTGGCTTAGCCCGAAGTCGTTACCCTAACCGTAAGGAGGGGGATGCCGAAGGCAGGGCTGGTGACTGGGGTGAAGTCGTAACAAGGTAGCCGTACCGGAAGGTGTGGCTGGATCACCTCCTTTAAGGGAGACCAAACCCATTGACACCGAAAATCAAAATAGGTTTAGATGAGGTCAACCTAGGTCGTGGCGAAGAAAGTGGGTCTTTTCAATTATAATTAAGGTTTGGGGGCTATTAGCTCAGGTGGTTAGAGCGCACCCCTGATAAGGGTGAGGTCCCTGGTTCGAGTCCAGGATGGCCCACCTTGAAAAAGCAACAAGACATAAAACTTGTAGCCAATCATTGGGGGGTTTAGCTCAGTTGGTAGAGCGCCTGCTTTGCAAGCAGGATGTCAGCGGTTCGAGTCCGCTAACCTCCACCTGAAGCCAAGCAACCAAAAGTTTATTCAGCACCGTGACTATTAGTAGTAGTTAGAATGCTGAGTCTCAACTCAGTCAGAACCTTGAAAACTGCATAGAGAAAGCAAATAGCAGGCAGATCCAAAAGGGTAAAACCTAATGTATCTGACAAATAGAAAACTGGTCAAGCTACAAAGGGCTAATGGTGGATACCTAGGCACGCAGAGGCGAAGAAGGACGTGGCGACCGACGAAAAGCTCCGGGGAGCTGGAAGCAAGCATTGAGCCGGAGATATCCGAATGGGGCAACCCAGAAACAGCCTGTTGAATATATAGACAGGCATGAGCGAACCTAGCGAACTGAAACATCTTAGTAGCTAGAGGAAGAGAAAGAAAAATCGATTTCCCAAGTAGTGGTGAGCGAAAAGGAAAGAGCCTAAACCAGAAATTTTTATTTTTGGGGTAGTGGGAAAGCGACATGGAAGCTGGAAGCTAGACGAAGCAGCCAAAAACTGCACCAAAGAAGGTGATAGTCCTGTAGTCGAAAGTGGAAAGATACTAGCTTAATCCCGAGTAGCACGGGGCACGAGAAATCCCGTGTGAATCAGCGAGGACCACCTCGTAAGGCTAAATACTACTGCGTGACCGATAGTGAAACAGTACCGCGAGGGAAAGGTGAAAAGAACCCCGGAAGGGGAGTGAAATAGAACATGAAACCATTAGCCTACAAGCAGTGGAAGGACGATTTAACGTCTGACCGCGTGCCTGTTGAAGAATGAGCCGGCGAGTTATAAGTAGTGGCAGGTTAAAGCAAGAATTGCTGAAGCCAAAGCGAAAGCGAGTCTGAATAGGGCGAAATAGATGTCACTGGTTATAGACCCGAACCCGGGTGATCTAACCATGTCCAGGATGAAGCTTGGGTAACACCAAGTGGAGGTCCGCACCGACTGATGTTGAAAAATCAGCGGATGAGGTGTGGTTAGGGGTGAAATACCAATCGAACCCGGAGCTAGCTGGTTCTCCCCGAAATGTGTTTAGGCGCAGCGGTTGTGATTATAGTCTGGGGGTAAAGCACTGTTTCGGTGCGGGCGGCGAAAGCTGTACCAAATCGAGACAAACTCAGAATACCAGATGCACACACAACCAGATAGACGGTGGGGGATAAGCTTCATCGTCAAGAGGGAAACAGCCCAGACCACCAGCTAAGGTCCCCAAATTGTCACTAAGTGATAAAGGAGGTGGGAGTGCAAAGACAACCAGGAGGTTTGCCTAGAAGCAGCCATCCTTAAAAGAGTGCGTAATAGCTCACTGGTCAAGCGCTCCTGCGCCGAAAATGAACGGGGCTAAGTGACATACCGAAGCTGTGGGATAGGTTAAATCTATCGGTAGGGGAGCGTTCTGCTTTGGGTGAAGCACTAGCGGCAAGCAGGTGTGGACGAAGCAGAAGTGAGAATGTCGGCTTGAGTAGCGAAAACATTGGTGAGAATCCAATGCCCCGAAACCCTAAGGGTTCCTCCGGCAGGTTCGTCCGCGGAGGGTTAGTCAGGACCTAAGGCGAGGCCAAACGGCGTAGTCGATGGACAACGGGTAATTAATCCCGTACTGATATGGATTTGTGCAGAGGGACGGAGAAGGCATGAGCCAGCCGGATGTTGGTTACCGGTGCAAGCGTTCAAGGCGTTGAGGAGTGGAGAAAACATTCTGAGCTAAGGCGTGAGTCCGAGGTGATACGTCACTGAAGTGGTAGCAGTCAAGCTTCCAAGAAAAGCTCCAAGCACGTTAAGTCCATATTACCTGTACCCGAAACCGACACAGGTAGGGAGGTTGAGAATACCAAGGGGCGCGAGATAACTCTCTCTAAGGAACTCGGCAAAATGGCCCCGTAACTTCGGGAGAAGGGGTGCCCACCTAAGACGTGGGTCGCAGTGAAGAGATCCAGGCGACTGTTTACCAAAAACACAGGTCTCCGCTAAGTCAAATGACGACGTATGGGGGCTGACGCCTGCCCAGTGCCGGAAGGTTAAGGAAGTCGGTCAGGGCGCAAGCTTAAAGCTGGCGACTGAAGCCCCGGTGAACGGCGGCCGTAACTATAACGGTCCTAAGGTAGCGAAATTCCTTGTCGGGTAAGTTCCGACCCGCACGAAAGGCGTAACGATCTGGATGGTGTCTCAGAGAGAGACTCGGCGAAATAGGAATGTCTGTGAAGATACGGACTGCCTGCACCTGGACAGAAAGACCCTATGAAGCTTTACTGTAGCCTGTAATTGAATCCGGGCTGAGCTTGCGCAGGATAGGTGGGAGGCGTTGAAGTTGCCCTTGTGGGGGTAATGGAGCCAACGGTGAGATACCACTCTGGCGCAGCTAGGATTCTAACTTGGAGCCGTTAGCCGGCACAAGAACCGTTGCAGGTGGGCAGTTTGACTGGGGCGGTCGCCTCCTAAATGGTAACGGAGGCGCGCAAAGGTTCCCTCAGCACGCTTGGAAACCGTGCATAGAGTGTAAAGGCATAAAGGGAGCTTGACTGCAAGAGTTACAACTCAAGCAGGGACGAAAGTCGGCCTTAGTGATCCGACGGCACTGAGTGGAAGGGCCGTCGCTCAACGGATAAAAGTTACTCTAGGGATAACAGGCTGATCTCCCCCAAGAGTTCACATCGACGGGGAGGTTTGGCACCTCGATGTCGGCTCATCGCAACCTGGGGCGGAAGTACGTCCCAAGGGTTGGGCTGTTCGCCCATTAAAGCGGTACGTGAGCTGGGTTCAGAACGTCGTGAGACAGTTCGGTCCATATCCGGTGCAGGCGTAAGAGCATTGAGAGGATCCCTCCTTAGTACGAGAGGACCGGGAGGGACGCACCGCTGGTGTACCAGTTATCGTGCCAACGGTAAACGCTGGGTAGCCAAGTGCGGCGCGGATAACCGCTGAAAGCATCTAAGTGGGAAGCCCACCTCAAGATGAGTGCTCTCACTACATAAGTAGGTAAGGTCACAGGAAGATTACCTGTTAATAGGCGCAAGGTGGAAGTTCAGCAATGAATGTAGCCGAAGTGTACTAATAGACCGAGGGCTTGACCTAATAAATCAATAAAACTATTTGCTTCTCTATGCAGTCTTCAGGGTGCTGTGACCATTACACACTCAACAAGTTTCCTGGTGCTTATGGCGCGGTGGAACCACTCCGACTCCATCCCGAACTCGGAAGTGAAACGCTGCTGCGGCGACGATACTTTGGGGGTTGCCCCACGGGACAATAGCTCAGTGCCAGGTCTATCATTTAACATAAACAAAGCAGCCTCAGTTTATTGAGGCTGCTTTGTTTATGTTAAATGATTAAAATTTGTTTATGTTAAATGATTAAAATACGAGGACTGCTTACTAAAATATTCGTGTCTGCCACCAGGAAGTATTTTTGATTTCATCCCGAATATTTTTGATCTCTGCTTTCAGCTCTCTGATTTCATTTAACATATATTCTTTATACAAAAGACTTATTGCTTTTTGTAAGTCCGTAATTGCTTCTTTTTTTTCTCCTTTGTCATTGCGAATATATCCTCTCTCTATATACGCACTGATGTATTGAGGATCTAATTTAACGTCAGTTCGGGATAAGGAAAAAGCAAAAAAGGGGCAAAACAGGTAGTCTGAAAGTACCAACTAATCAATCCACCTGGCTGCCTTATGCTCAGTTTAGAAGAACTATTCTGCTCCGTCGATGATTTTTGCCAAATCTTTGAACCATTGTGGGAAAATCAATTGCTTGGTCACAATTTACAACGGCGCAAACGTAGGCGCACTTTATGTTTGAGCGAAATCATGACGATTATGATTGGCTTTCATCAGTCTTGTTACCGGAATTTTAAAACCTATTACGAGCGAAAAAGTGCAAGAAGATTGGCAGGCTTATTTTCCCAGACTTGTGAGCTATAACCGTTTTTTAGAGTGGATACCTAGCACTTTAATACCCTTGTGCGCCTATGTACGTTCTCGTTTTGGCTCTTGTAGTGGCATTAGTTTCATGGACTCCACTAGCCTCCGGGTCTGTCACAATAAGCGTATCAGTCAGCATAAAGTATTTAAGAATCTAGCGGCTCGTGGTAAGACTTCGGTAGATTGGTTTTTTGGTTTTAAACTCCATCTGGTTGTCAATGACAAAGGTAAGGCGGCTTAACTTTCAGGTGACTCCAGGCAATATTGATGATCGTAAACCTGTTCCTAGATTACTACAATACCTTTTCGGTAAAGTGTTTGCAGACAAGGGTTACATTTCTCTAAAACTTACAAAAGATTTATTGGACAGTGTTGGCGTACAACTTATAACTAAGCTCAAGCGCAACATGAAGCAGCGTTTGATGCCCCAGGTTGATCGATTGCTATTACGTAAAGTCTTCCGGGGGAAGATTCCCCCGGAGAGCTTTACGTAAACGTGCTGTGATCGAAACTATTATTGACCAATTGAAGAATATTTCCCAGATAGAGCATTCAAGGCATCGTTCGCCAGTCAATTGCTTTGATACTAAGTTGCGATCAGAGGTAGTAGAGTAGTAAAACAGAGAAACTTGGAAAAGGGAAATGGATATGTGGGTCAAGTAACGAAAGCCTGTTCTCACTTAGAAAAGGAGACAATCAAGCAAAAAATAAAGTTAGCGTCCTCTCATTGGGATAGACAAAAATGGCTTGTGATCTACAATGCACTAGCAGACCCTAGACTATCGGCTCAGATTGCGCGTCATTGTGGGGTGTCCCAAGGATTTGTCAGAAAAGTAATTCAGCAATATAACCGCACTGGAGAAATTGGATTATCTACTCCAGGCAAAGGAGGTAGACGTAATTGCTATTTAAGTTGGGATGAGGAAAAACAACTAATAGATGGGTTTAAAGAAAAAGCCCGTCGTGGTCAAATAGCCACCGCAATTCAAATTAAACTTGCTTAGGAACTTAAGTGTGGTTTTCCAGTACCTAAGACGACAATTTATCGCTGATTAGAGAGGCATCAATGGCGCAAAATTGTGCCAAGGTCTTCTCATCCAAAAAAAGACCCTAGTGCCATTGATGAATTTAAAAAAACTTCTCGTCTTTAGTTAGGCAAATAAATCAAACCAGGAATCCATCTGATACTAGACCAATAGTATTAATNGCGGGAGATGAGGGTAGGTTTGGGCGTATAGGAGAAGTCAGAGCTTGCTGGTGTCCAAAAGGTATGCGTCCAATTGTACCTAAGCAACAAGTTAGACAATAGGTTTACGCTTATGCCGCCGTTGCACCCCAGTTAGGTTTAATGACTTGCTTAATTTTACCCTACGCTAATACTCAGATGATGAATTTATTTTTGGCGCAAGTTGCTCAAGAGTTTAGCGATTATTTTGTGATTTTACAATTAGACAAAGCCTCTTGGCATCGTTCTAGCTGTTTAACAATTCCAGAAAATATCCGGTTAATTTTTCAACCTGCCTATAGTCCAGAGTTAATGCCTGTAGAACATATCTGGGAGGCTGTGCGAGAAAACTACTTCTATAATCAGGTGTTTTCATCAATTGAACAAGTAGAAGATGTCCTGTGCCAAGGGTTGTTTGAACTTTCTTCTAACTGTGAGCGCCTACGTTCAATGACTTACTTTCCTCATCTTAAAGTACTACCTCTGACTGCAACTTAGTATGAACCTGGTTTAATTTGGCAATGAAGTATTTCTTGGATGAGAGGAAACCAGATTAAAACTACACTTATTGCCTTCAGAGTTAAAAATCGTTGTAAGTGTCGTCGGCAACTATTGTGTTGAATTGGTAATGGGAGAGTAGCAGCTAGTCTTTCTATTTTTACTTGTTTTTGATTCTGGAGTAACCATACCAACATTTTCAGAGTAATTTGTTGTGATGGAGTCAAGTATTTTTCGAGAAAAGTTTGATAGAATGATGGCAACATTTTTGACTACGGTCTATCTTTATTGAGAAGACCGTTTATTTTTACCATAAATCCTGACTATTTTTCTTTGTGCAGAGACTGTTGTCAATAGTTCGGCGATTTGTCCAGAGAGTTTCAAGGCTATAAGCTTCTTACTGCATGGTTTCTGGAGCGCTTGTCGCCCCCTGAAGTCGATAACTTTAGCTGATGTCCAAGGATATGCAACTGCCCTCAATCAAAGCTCTTTGGCTGTTTCTTCTGTTGGTAGGGCGATCGCGGCCATCAAATCTCTGTTTACTTTCGCTCATCAAAAAACGGGACTGCTGAAAGCCAACCCAGCAGGAGCGGTAACTCTGCCCAAAGTGAAAGATTCTTTGGCAGAGCGGATTTTACCGGAATGGGTAGTTTAGACGATGATTGGGTTAGAACCACTTCAGCGCAACCGAGCGTTGCTGAAGCTGCTGTATGTTGCAGGTTTGCGGGTGTCAGAAGTGACGTAGTTGCAGTGGTTCTCGCTGCAACCAAGAGATGTCGGGGGACAGGTATTAGTCTACGGTAAAGGTGGTAAAACACGGGCAATTAAGCTGCCTGCTTCACTGTGGCAAGAATTGCAATTATTGCGGGGTGATGCGGCAATTAGGAAACCAGTATTTACCAGCCGTAAGAAAAAGGGGCATTTGAAGGAAATGCAGGTCAATCGCATTGTTAAAGCTGCGGCAAAAAGAGTTCCAGGATTAGAGGAGGCTGTAGCTGAGAATGTATCGCCGCACTGGCTGCGTCATGCTCCTGCGAGTCATGCAACGGATCGCGGCGCTCTTGTACATTTGGTCAAAGAAACTTTGGGTCATGCCAACATTGCCACTACTGGGCGCTATCTTCATGCACGACCAACCGATAGTTCTAGTCTGTACTTGGATTCATAGCAGTCTACAATCGAAATTTAAAAAGCCTGCGATCGTTCTAATCCCTTGACTAGAGTACGGTACGATAGATGGAGAGAAGCGGCTTGCAAGGCGGCGAGTCTGTTGCATACTTCTTACAGGCGATCGCAAAAAATTAGCTTTAAACATTTAAAAGTTTAAAATTAAAACGCATACCTAGTATGTATTCCAGGCTTATTCCGGTTTCCTGTTCCGATGATTATCACTACCCTAAATCATCTTTTGCCTTTCACCTTTATCGTAATCCTTTACGCGGACATGATGTCATCCCTGCTTTGGTTGGGTCAAAAAAGTTTTGATGCTGCTAGTCGGGATGCAAACATTTTTTACAATTTCAGCAACGCCACTAATCGTTAGGATTATCTGTTAGTTGAGACTGTTGTAGTTGGCGTAAGGACTGCCGCAGTTTAGTCTGGTTAGAGCTTTGGCGCTGACGGCGCAGAGATTGACCTAGCGCCCTTTGATTAGTAATTAGAGCTGGCTGGGGCGATCGCCTTGATGCTCTAGCGCGCCGACGAGGTAGGGCGGCATCTTCTGCTCGACGTGGTGGTAAGGTATCTACACGGCGAGTGGCGGCAGTTTGAGGGCGACGAGGCGATGGACTTGAGTTTTGCTGTCTCTGTCTAATTCTGCGAGTTGGTGTAGGTGTGTTTGTTGTCTCCGTAGCTGGATTGGAGCGGGCGTTTTCTATCGGTGCGCGTCTTGACTGGGCGGGTCGGCGTTTGCGGCGTTCTCGGAGTTTGCGCGATCGCTCTGACCCCTCAATTGCAAAGTCTACTTTGGCAGAAACGCTCCGTTTTCCCCCACTTGGAGCTTTAAATTTCCAACGTCTTGCTTCTTCTAAAGCGGCTTTATCTAGCTCGGAGTGACCGCTAGAACGTGCTAGGCGTACTTTAGTTACATTTCCTTTGCCATCAACATCAACGTTAATTTCTGTTTTGCCTTCCAATCCTCGTCGCCGCGCTTTAGCTGGGTACTTTGGTTTGCTACAAGTGCGACAAGCTAAACTACCGGAACTAGCATTTGCATTGCTACTAGATTCTGGCTGGGCATTTCTTGATCTAACATTCTGCGCTTCTGTAGCTACATTTGAGCCACTTCTGTTATTCGTACCAATTCTAGAGCCGCTATTCGTACTAGAACTGGGTTTATTTCCTATCCCAGTTCTAGAGCCACTTGCAGAACTATTAGCTCTGCTTGTTCCAACAGTGGAATTGCCCGTGCTATTACCAGATGGGGCGTTACCTGTAACTCTAGAGCCGCTATTCGTACTATTTACAACCCAATTACCACTTTGAATCGGTAAGTTATTAGTGTTGCTTGGTTGGCGAAGTCCTAAAGCATTAGGTTGACTACTTGCACTGATATTATTTGGTTTTTGATCTGTATTTCTAGTAGTTGCAAGTAAATCTCTTAATTTTTGATTATTTGGCGATCGCGGAGTTACGGAACTTGGTACTGTTGGGCTTGCGGCTACAACTTCTGGCGCTGTGGGAACTTTTGCGGGTGCTGTTATCTTGGCAACTGGTGCTGGCTGGGGTTTAGTGATTTCTTTGGGAGTTTGGATTAGTTTTTGTTGTGGAAGTGGTGTCTTTGAGTTCTCAACAACTTGTTTCTTTGGAATGTTTGTTAAGGGTTTAGGCGGTTTTTGAGTAACAACTGATGGTGAAGATGGTGCGATCGCTATAGATGAAGGTGCAGACACCACTTTTGGAGTTTCGTTACGGCTAGCGCTAGGGGGCGATTTTTCTTGAGTTTCTGCAACGGGTTTTTCTTCTAAAGTGGGTGGTTCGATTAGCGTCAATTCCATTGGCTCATCTTTCAAGGGGGGTACTTTGTCCAAGAAATTGCCAATCCCAAACCCTAATATCGCAATATGTAACCCTACTGAGCCAATCAGACCGAGAGCCAGAAAAGACTTGAGAGTCTCGGCGGCTTTTTCTCTCTGTTGGGCAGCTATGTTAGAAAAGCCCATACTTTATTGCCATTCTTTTGCACTAATTGAGCTAAAGATTAAAACGTAATAGAGCAAAAGTCAAGCGAGAAATTAAGATGGATAGCGATCACTCTACGTGCGCTTTCGCCATTGTCTGAACGATCCATAAACATCAACCGTAGAGGAGCAGTGCATTGCGCCCCTACAAGTAATTAAATTGCTTGACATTAATTCTCATTTAACTTAATCTCACTTGAGAAGTATTATCAGCTTGTAGAGTCATTCAACAGGCTGACGGTTGGTTAAGAATAGGGCTAGAGATAGGTTATGGGCATAAATGAAATATTTGTTGCCGGAGGGATTGTCATGTATCCCTTGTTGGCATTTTCGTTGACAGCGATCGCGCTAATTATTGAACGCTGTTTGTTTTGGTACAAAATCAACCAAAAGCAACGCCGTGTAGTGCGCGATGTATTAGCTGCCTACCGCGATGGTTCAGAGATTGTTTTGTCCAAGTTGCGACAAAATGGCGATTTGCCTATTGTCCGCATCTTTTTAGAAGCTTTAGAGTTAGATTACGCCCCACCGCAAGCTTTTCGCCTTGCCTTAGAAGGTGCAACGCAGGCAGAATTGCCAATACTACAGCGATTTAACACAGTTTTTTCCACAATTATTACTGGATCTCCTCTCCTTGGCTTATTAGGTACGGTTTTGGGTTTAATTCGCACCTTTGCTAACCTCAGTATTGGTAATACAGGTGGTAAAGGAGTTGGACAAGTAACGGCGGGTATCTCCGAAGCCTTGGTTTCTACAGCTTCGGGCATGGTAGTTGCTTTTATAACCCTCCTTTTTTACGGTGCATTTCGCGGATTGTATAAGCGACAGTTAGCTCTGATTCACGAGTATGGCAACCAGCTAGAGGTATTGCACTTGTTTCGGTACGAAGAACGACAAACGGATATAGGAATAAAAAGTTTGGGACAGGGAAGAAAGTAATGAACGTGCCTAATGACGATAACGATTCTCTGCCAGAGATTAACCTTACTCCGATGATTGATGTTGTTTTTGCGATTTTGACATTTTTTATTTTAGCCAGCCTGCTTTTAACTCGTTCGGAGGGTCTACCAGTAAATCTCCCCAGTGCGAAGACGGCAACACAGCAAAATCAAACCCCAACTAAGTTGACAGTGACCATTGACGAGCAAGGCAAAGTATCCCTCGATCGCCAAAGAGTTGAAGTCAGCGAACTAGCGACGCGAGTTAAAGCATTGAAAGGCAATAAACCAGAATTACTAGCGATCGTCAATGCAGATCGAGCGGTGGTACATGGTCAGGTAATTACAGTAATGGATGAATTACGCACAGTACCAGGAGTGAAGTTAGGCATTGCTACACAGCCGAAGTAATCAATAGGTCAAAAAGCTAAATAAAATGCTGTCTTTTTTACTTGCTTGGTACAAGCGCTATTTATTTAAAACTTTAGCGTTTACATTCAGTCTTATTTTTGTCTTAATTGTCGGCAGCCAAAGTTTTAGCTCTACTTCTTTATCTAATCAGATACTTTGGGATACTTATGGCGTACCGCACATCTACGGTCAAACTATCCCTAGTGCGTTCAAAGAATTTGGCTGGGCGCAAACGCAAAGTCATGGCAACTTACTTTTGAGTCTTTACGGTCAAGCTAGGGGAAGGGCGGCGGAGTATTGGGGAGAGGAGTATGTAGAATCAGACCAGTGGGTTTTAACTATGGGCGTACCCGATCGCGCCCGTGCTTGGTATGCTGCCCAAAGCCCAGCTTTTCGCAGCTATTTAGATGCTTTTGCTTCCGGTATCAATGCTTATGCCCAAGCACACGCCGATCTAATTGATGACTCAGTGGAGGTGGTACTACCAGTTAAGGGAGAAGATATATTAGCTCACTTGCAACGAGTCCTCAACTTTACTTTTATTGTCGATCCTACTCAAGTTGAAAGTTTGAGTCACAAACAGCCCAAAGCTGGCTCTAATGGCTGGGCGATTTCTCCCCAACGTTCAGCAAGTGGCAATGCGATGTTACTTGCAAATCCTCATCTACCTTGGTCAGATTTATTTTTGTGGTACGAAGCGCAGATAACCGCCCCTGGAATTGATGCTTATGGGGCAACACTGGTTGGGATTCCAGTTTTAGCGATCGCTTTTAATAATAATTTGGGCTGGACGCATACCGTCAATACTTTTGATGGTTGGGATGCCTACGAACTCAAGCTTGCTAATGGTGGCTATATTTTTGATGGGAAAGTTCGCCTTTTTGAGAGTGAAACTATTGCTCTAAAGGTAAAGCAAAAAGATGGATCGCTTAGTAACAAAGAGCTTATAGTTAGGCGTTCGGTTCACGGTGCTGTATTTGCCGCCGATAAAACTGTAGCTTTGCGCGTTGTCGGTTTAGATCGACCAGGTACGTTAGAACAGTGGTGGGATATGGCGCGATCGCAAAATTTCCACCAGTTTCAAGCCGTACTGCAACGCTTGCAACTACCAATGTTTACAATTATGTATGCCGATCGCGCTGGGCATATTATGCACCTATTTAATGCTCAAGTACCAGTACGCCAGCAAGGAAACTTTGCTGATTGGGAAAAGCTAATTCCGGGGGAAACCTCAAAAACTTTGTGGACTAAAATTCATTCCTACCGTGACTTACCGCGCATTGTTGACCCCGCTAGCGGCTGGTTGCAAAATGCCAACGATCCGCCTTGGACTACTACCTTCCCACCAGCTATTGATGCTAATAATTATCCAGCTTATATAGCACCGCGTTCTATGTCTTTTCGGGCGCAACGTTCCGCCAAGATGCTATTTGAGGATAAAAAAATTTCCTTTGATGAGATGGTTGCTTACAAGCATTCTACACGGATGGAATTAGGCGATCGCTTACTAGACAATCTTATTCCTGCCGCAAACAAGTACGGAAATAAAATAGCCAAACACGCAGCTAAGGTACTGCAAACTTGGGACAGACAAACTAATGCTGATAGTCGCGGTGCGGTCTTGTTTGCCTTGTGGGTGCAAGCAATGGACTTAGATACAGCATTTAGTCAACCTTGGAGCGAAAAATCGCCGCGTACAACACCTGATGGATTAGCTAATCCTCAAGCTGCGGTTGCTACCTTAGAAGCTGTAGCAGAAAAGGTTGAAAAGACTTATGGGGCGTTGAATGTGCCTTGGGGAGATGTTTTTCGCCTCAAGTATGGCAATGTAGATTTGCCTGCTAATGGTGGTTCTGGAGACTTAGGGATTTTTCGGGTAGTAGATTTTATTGCGGCAAAAGGCGAAGTCTTTCAACCTGTAGCTGGAGATTCTTTTGTTGCAGCTATTGAGTTTTCCCAACCTGTAAAAGCAATGGCACTGACTAGCTACGGTAATGCAACTCAACCAGGTTCACCACATATTAGCGACCAATTGCCGTTATTTGCTCAAAAAAAGTTACGTCCAGTATGGCGGGATTTCAAAAATATTCAGGCGCACTTAGCTAAAAAAGAGGTATTTTAATCTCCTAAAGTTGATAATTAAGTTTTTAGTCTTGGCTATATATACCTAGCCAAGACGTATACCACTTTAACAGGCAGAATCTTCCATCTTCTTCCTTAAACTTAAAGGTCGCATATCTGTCCAAACTTCTTTAATATATTCTAAGCATTCATGTTTTAAACCGCTTTTACCCGCATCTTTCCAGCCAAGGGGATTTTCTTTATCCACAAGCCAAATTGAATATTGTTCTTCATGATTGACTACAACTTTATAAATTGTGTTATCTATTGTTTCGTCTTGATACATATTCTTACTCCTGTTTTCTAACACTGTTCGTCAAAGAATCTCATTTGCAATTTAACTTTTCTAACTTTCTCCTTTTTTGGGCTAACGAATTATTAGGTTGATACCACCACATCACTAAACCAGTAATAAATAAAATCAATGGTGTAAGTCCTACAAAAAAGTAAAGAATCCGGGTTGGTAAACCGCCAAACGTTCCAAAATGTAAAGGATTAAAAGCATCTACTACCTCATCGCCTAAAGAAAGCGATCGCGAATTTCTAAGTTGCAACACCTCCCCGGTATATCGATCTAAATAAACTCGACTGCGCCAGACTTCTTTTTCTTCAGGAAATTGTTTACCTACCATAAATACCGATTCCGGCGTAGTAGGAAAACTGATATAAGTAGTTTTAGCACTGGGTAAAGCTTCCTCGGCACGTTTTAGCATTTGCGCGATCGCTATAGTTGATTTTCCTTTTGCTGGTTTAGATACTGGTTTTGTGGGGATAGGCGTAAATGTAGCTGCATAAATTATCGGTTGAGTGTAAGCGTAAAAGTTCCAGCAAAAGCCAGTAAAACCAGTGATTGCTAGAAAAATAGCTGCAATAATTCCGACTACTTTATGAATATCAAAGTTAAGTCTTTTGATCGAAGCATTAGTTTTAATCTTGAAGCCATTAATCAACTTGCGCCAACCAGACCAAAGGATAATACCCGTAATACTCAGTACAAACAAGAAAAAAGCGGCAATTCCCACAATGATTGTCCCAGTTTCCCCAGTTAACAAAGCATTATGCAAATTATAAACAATGTCCATAATGGCATACTGAGAAATGCGATCGCCTAATATCTTGCCTGTATAAGGATTAACAATTACTTCCGTTGTCGGTTGATTTTCCGATTCTAATTCAACTCTAATTGGCGCATTTGCTTGAGTTGGTAGCTCAAAAAAACTCAATGTAAACTTAGGTTCTGGATAAGCTGCCTTGACTGTATCAATAACCGACAAAATCGACACTTGTTGCTGCTGAGGAACTATTTGCCCAAACTGAGATTGCAGCAGAAAATGATTGATTTCATGCCTAAATACTAGCAAGCTACCCGTCAAACCAACAATTACTATAATTAGTCCGGCAACTAATCCAAGATAGCGATGTAATTTGAAAGCAGTGCGGCGGATCATACTAAAACTCAATAGAAAATGAACCAACAACGGTTAAAGGCGCACCAGGTACAACAGTGTTTCTACCAATCTCGCTAGTAGCAAAATAGCCAACATCAAATAAGTTTTGGACGTTGATTGCCGTGCGCCAATTATCTCGGCGGTAAAAAATCGCTGCATCGGTACGCACATAGCTTGGTAACTGGAAGCTATTATCCAAATCTCCTAGTCTAGAGTCTACATAATAAAAGCCCAAACCAAACCCTAACCCGTGCAAATCCCCATTTTGTAGCTCGTAAGTAGTCCACAAACTAGCTTGATTTCGCGGCACATTGGGAATCTTATTGCCCACTGGAAAATCATTACTTTCAGTAATTTCAGCATTAGTATTGCTATAAGCTGCAATAACATTTAATCCTGGTAAAATTTCCCCCGCAACATCTAATTCAATTCCCTGACTGCGCTGTTCGCCGATTGCGATACTAAAGGCTTCTTCTACTGGATCGGTAGTTGAAATATTAGTTTTGGTAATTTGATAAGCCGCCAAGGTAGCAGTGAACCTTTCATTTAACTGAGTTCTAACTCCTACTTCGTATTGAGTTCCGCGTGTCGGTTCTAATAAGGAGCCGTCAGCACGAATACCACTATTGGGAGCAAACGAACGGCTGTAGCTGGCATAAAGTGAAACTGGTTCAATGGGTTGGTAGACAATACCGATACGCGGACTAAAAGCATCATTTGATTGGCTAGTTTCGCTCTCGTTCAATTTGTCGTCCACTTCTTGAGTAACGCTATCAAATCGACCGCTAATTAAAAATTTGAGATTGTCAGTTATGGCAATTTGATCTTGGAGGAAAATACCTAATAAATTGACAGTGGTTTTGTCATCTCGCAAAAAGATTAGCTCTGAACGATCTGGTCGCGGACGCTGGTTGTAGATGGGATCGTAGATGTTGATGCTAGGTGTAAAACGATCCTCTATTGAAGTATCGAAAGCATCTGAAGGTGTTTTAAAAAAACCTTCTAGGGTACTTCTTTGCAAATCGAATCCAACTAATAACTGATGCTCGACGGAGCCTGTATTAAATTTGTTAGTTAGCTCAGTCTGCATTGCATAGATTTTAAAGGCGTTGGCGTTATCAAAGTAATCGCGCGATAACTCTCCAGTTTCTTCGTTTAATTCTAGGGCGTTGGTATTTTTAACGGTTTCGTTATTTTGTAAGTATTGAAAAGCATTGCGGATTTTGAGATTGTCGTTAAATCGATGCTCTAAGTTATAACTAATATTTGTTTGTTCGCTCTGGCGAAAGTCTCCAGGTTCGCCCAAAAAGTACTCGCGGGGAATATCCGCCACTCCTTCCCCAATCGCAACTATACCCCGGTCAAAGGTTCGCCTGTCGTACAAATAGCTAGTATCGATTGATAAATTAGTCTGCTCCCCAATCTGCCAACTAAATACCGGAGCAACAAAAACTCGTTCGCTGTTGACAAAATCTCGGAAGCTACCAGCATTTTCATAAGCAACATTCAGTCGATACAGCAACTCTTTGTCTGGAGTCAATGACCCGGATAAGTCAATGCTAGGGCGATAAAAGTTATAAGTACCAATGGCTAAATTGAGATTATAAAAAGGATCTGCCAACGGTTTTTTAGTTACAACATTGACTATACCCCCCGGCTCAACATTGCCGTAGAGAACGGAAGCAGGCCCTTTTAGTACCTCAACTTGCTCAATATTGGCGGGATCTCGCAAAATTAAACCGCTTTCTGTAAAGCTGTCTTTAAATCCATCTCTCAATGTCGTTGCATCTGCAAAACCTCGAATATTGAAGTTATCAACAGTACCGCCGAAGTTGTTTCCCGAAAATACGCCGCTCACATTTTGCAACGCTGCTTCTAACCGAGTTATTTGGCGATCTTCTAAAACCTGTTGCGGTACTACTTGAATAGATTGCGGGATATCGCGGATTGGCGTATCTGTTCTAGTCGCTGTGGACGCATCGGGAATATTATAGCCATCATCTTGCCTTCCCGTAACCAGAATTTCCGGTATTTCCTCTGGTTCTGTGGGGGGTATTTGCGCTTCCTCTAATTCTGTATTTGGTTTTGCGGGGGGTGTTTGCGCTTCCTCTGATTCTGTATTTGGTTCTGATGGGGTAGTAGGAGGAGTTTGGGCTGTATTTGTCGTTGGTACAACTCCAAAAATTAAACCTTCCTCGCCATCAAATAACTCAATTTGGGGTGGGGTATTTTCTCCGTTTACGGTGACGCGGATAGTATTAGCATCAGAATTAGTAACCGTTATATTAGCAATTCCGCTAACAGGTTTATCTTGGTTAAAGGTAGCCCCAGATGGTAAGCGCAGTTGAGCATTTTTGACATCGGCAATAAAACTATTTCCCTCACTCCCCTCGACAACTTCCAGTTTTTCGCTGTTAGCAGACTGCAATATTAGCTCAATTCCAAGATCGGTAGAGTTAACTTCAACTCCAGTAATTTGTACTACTGCTGGTGTTTGTGCTAACTGAGTAGGAGTTGCGATTACTTTTTGTCGATCTTGTCCCTGTACTAGCTTTGTTTTTACCTCCTCGGCAAGGGCGGCATCAATCGCCAATACCCCAGCTAAACCTGAAACCAATAGCATCGGAAGTAACTTCTGTAGCTCCACTTTTAAACCCCAAACTTAACTGTCCTTTCTTAGCCGTAGTCAATCGGTACTTATTGAATATTCTTAGCACTACTTAGGCTAGTAGACTCTGAGCTTATTGCAAATAATACTTATTACGGTCAAACCAGATTATTGCAAACTATTTGCATTTTTGAAAGTAGTTAGCCAAAATTAGATTCAAAATTACCTTGAGAAATTGAGTAGAGATGATTGAATAATCTATACCTATCAGTGCTTTTAGGGCGTAAATTTCAATTGCAATCAAGTTAAAATTCATCTGAGCATGAATAAAATTATTGACTCTATAAAGCTTAAAAATCTTTGCATCTATCTAAAGATAGAAAAAAAAGTTTTAAACGGGGCTTTACTTTATTGCGAATATTTGTAAATATACAGAGGCTAAATGCGATTAAAGCCCTAGAGTGATTTTGTGTAATTGAGAAAGACTAGCAACAAAACCTAAAGTAATGCTTGAATAAATATTTCTGACCAAGAGGGCAAACTAGATGCGATCGCCACGAGGGCATCTAGCACATTGCCGAGGAGAACGGACAGGGTTTTGTCCTACTAAAGATTTTTAAGGGTGGATTTTAATGTTTGATAGCGGACTTGCACTATTCAATAACGGCGACAAAAAAATTACTGGGGATTTTTCGACCTTTGTAGAACTTCTCCGCCATAGAAGCGTTACCCAATCGGATGTACAGGCTTTTACATTTTTGCTTGATGGGGAGAATGTAAAAGCAAGCTTGACTTATCAGCAGTTGGATAGCCAGGCGCGGGCGATCGCATCTCAATTGCAGGCAAAAGGAGCAGCAGGCGATGTCTACGACAGGCTGCGCCTACGCGCATTATTACTATATCCACCAGGTTTAGATTATTTGGCAGCATTTTTCGGCTGTTTGTATGCGGGAGTCGTGGCTGTCCCCGCCTACCCACCTCGCAATCAACGCAACACGCCCAGAATTAAAGCAATTGTTGCCGATGCCCAGGCACAGATTGCTTTAACAACAACGGCTATTTATTCTACAGTCCAGTTGCTAATAGATTCAGATTCCTTAGAGTGGCTAACTACTGACAACCTAGAACCGGGTATAGAAGATGCTTGGCAACAGCCTTGTATAGACACAGATACCTTAGCGTTTTTGCAATATACCTCTGGTTCTACAGGTACGCCTAAAGGAGTGATGCTAACTCACGGCAACTTGCTACACAATGCGGCAGCAACTTACCAAGTAATGGAACATTCCCCCGCTAGTAGGTTTATTTCGTGGCTGCCGACTTATCACGATATGGGATTAATCGGCGGCATATTGCAGCCTGTATATGGCGGTTTTCCTTGTATTCTCCTGCCCCCAGCATCGTTTTTGCAACGTCCTTATCGCTGGTTGCAAACTATTTCCCACTACAAAGGGACTACAAGTGGCGCTCCCAACTTTGCCTATGAGTTATGCACGCAAAAAATTACCCCAGAACAAAAACAAACTCTAGATTTAAGTAGTTGGAGTGTTGCTTTTAATGGTGCTGAACCAATCCGCAGCGATACCTTAGAGCGTTTTGCTACAGCTTTTGCAGATTGTGGCTTTCGCCCGGAAGCATTTTATCCCTGTTACGGGATGGCAGAAGCAACGTTAATAGTTGCTGGCGGTCAAAAATTAGCAATCCCGGTTGTTAAAACAGTTCAAAAATCAGGTTTAGAAGTTAATCAAATAATTGCTGCTAACGATGAATGCCATCTTGTTAGTTGCGGTCAAAGCATCCCAACACAACAGATAATTATTGTCAATCCTGACACTTTAACTTGTTGTCAAGCTGGGGAAGTAGGCGAAATTTGGGTATCCGGTGCTAGTGTTGGTCAAGGTTACTGGCAGCGTCCTACAGAAACTCTAGAAACTTTCCATGCTTATTTATCAGATACGGGGGAAGGTAGTTTTTTGCGGACTGGGGACTTGGGCTTTTTGGACGATCGCCAATTATTTGTTACAGGTAGACTCAAGGATTTAATTATTATTCGCGGTCGCAACCTCTATCCGCAAGATATAGAATTGACCGCCGAACGCTGTCATTCTGCTCTACGTCTGGGTAGTAATGCTGCCTTTACCATTGAAAGTAATAGCGAAGAACGTTTATTAATAGTCCAAGAATTAGAATTTCGTGCCAAACCAAATCTTGATGAAGTTGCAAGTGCTATTCGTCAGGCTGTAACTGTCGAACATGAAATTCAAGTCTATGCAGTAGTGCTAATTAAAGGCGGGACTATTCCTAAAACCTCTAGTGGCAAGATTCAGCGCCGCGCAACTCGTGCAGATTTTGATAATGGGCAACTAGAAATATTACACAGCAGTATTCAAGAAAGTATTTTTGTTAATGAAGTAAGTATTTTAAAACGCGATCGCTTGCTAACTCTAACTCCGGCGGAACGTCAACCTATATTAACATCCTACCTAATTGCCCAAGTAGCGAGGGTGTTGGCAGTTTTACCGACAGCAATTGAACAAGAGCAACCTTTAAATAGATTAGGACTTGATTCGTTAAAAGTATTTGAGTTAAAAAATCAGATTGAGCATGATTTAGAAATTACGGTAGCTGTTGCAGACTTATTTGAGAATGCGATCGCTCAATTAGCAATAAAGCTATCGGATCTCACCGTTGATACTGCACTGAATTTAACTCAAATTAAAACAGATAATCAGTTTCATCCTTTATCCTTTGCCCAACAACAACTATGGTTCGTGCATCAACTAGCGCCGGAAAGTTCTGCTTACAACATTCCCCTAGTGGTGGATTTTAAAGGACGGCTAAACGTTGGACTGATGGAACAAAGCTTGAATGCAATTATTAACTGTCATGCAGTTTTAAGAACTAACTTTACCGTAGTAGGCGATCGCCCGATGCAAGTTATTCATCCTACTGCAACTATCGATTTGCCTGTTGTGGACTTGCGGGAATTGTCAGATAGCGAACGTGCTGAGAGGGTGCAAAGGCAAACAACAAATTTAGCTCATCAGCCATTTAACTTATCTACGCAACTACTTATCCGGGGTTTGCTGCTACGTCTAGCTAATGAAGAATACAAACTATTGCTGACTTTGCACCATATCGTTGCTGATGGTTGGTCTGTAGGTATATTAATGGGAGAATTGATAGAACGTTATGGATCGTTGAAACCCTCGTCAGAGCTACCTTTACAGTATGTAGATTTTGCCTATTGGCAAAGGCAATATTTACAAACAGACAACAAACTACTGGCATATTGGCGGCAGCAATTGGGTGGGAATTTACCTGTATTGAATTTGCCAATGCGATCGCGTCCTCCAGTACCAACTTTTGCAGGTGATCGCACTAGCTTAACCATACCAAAAGACCTTACCCAAGCTCTCAAACACCTTAGCCAGCAAGAGGGCGCAACTTTATACATGATTCTGCTGGCAGCCTTCAAAACCTTACTTTATCGTTATACAGGGCAAACAGATATTTTGGTAGGTTCTCCCGTTGCCAATCGTAACCACACGGAAATAGACTTGTTAATTGGCTGCTTTGTTAATGTGTTGGTGTTACGTAGCCATTTAAGTAATGAACTTAGTTTTAAACAACTGCTGGCACAAGTAAAGTCTACTGCTTTAGCCGCTTACGAGCATCAAGACTTACCTTTTGAGCAATTAGTCCAGCAATTACAACCAGAACGCAGCCTTAGCTACAATCCGTTGTTTCAGGTGATGTTTGTTTTCCAAAATATGCCGATGGCAACGCCAACGTTAGCGGAAATATCTATTGATTGGCAAGAGGGATACACTAGCACCTCTAAGTTCGATCTAACTTTATTTATGCACGAGCAAGGACAAGAATTAGTCGCAACTATAGAGTACAACACAGATTTATTTGACGCAGATGCGATCGCGCGGATGTTGGGACATTTGGAGACTTTACTTGGAGGTATTGTTGCTAATAGCGATCGCTCTATTGCCGAATTGCCTTTACTAACCGCCGCCGAACAGCATCAAATTCTAGTTGAATGGAATAATACTCACCAAGATTATCCCCGCGTTTGCATTCATCAACTATTTGAGCAACAAGTAGAACTCACGCCGGATGCTGTGGCTTTGGTATTTGGGCAACAAAGACTTACTTATCGCCAGTTAAATAACCAAGCTAATCAATTAGCGCACTACTTGCAAACTCTTGGAGTCAAGCCGGAGGTTATTGTTGGTATCTGCGTGGAACGTTCGATTGAGATGATTGTAGGGCTTTTAGCAATTCTCAAAGTTGGCGGCGCATATTTGCCCCTCGATCCTAAGTATCCTCAAGAACGCTTGAATTTTATGCTGGCAGATAGTCAATCGCAGATATTAGTTACACAGAAGCATTTAGTTGAACTTTTTAGTAAGGTGCATACTGTCTGTTTTGAAGATATAGAGGTTACACGACAAAGTATAGAAAATTTAGACAGTGAAGTAACGGCGAAAAACTTAGCCTATGCTATATATACCTCTGGTTCTACAGGTATTCCTAAAGGCGTTGCGATCGCTCATTCTAGTTGCGTTGCTTTACTAACTTGGGCGCGAACAGTTTTTAGCGATGATGAACTTAAAGGAGTTTTAGCATCAACTTCTATTTGCTTCGATCTGTCGGTATTTGAAATATTTGTCCCGCTAAGTTGGGGTGGGAAAGTAATTTTGGTAGAAAATGCCTTGCATCTTTCTAGTGTAACGGATGAAGTAACTTTAATTAATACAGTTCCTAGTATAATTTCCGAATTATTAAACGGAAATATGCCTACTTCTGTTCGCACTATTAACTTAGCTGGCGAACCTCTGTCCTATCAACTTGTGCAGCAAATTTATCAAAATCAAGCAATTGAAAAAGTTTTTAATCTTTACGGGCCGTCGGAAGATACAACTTATTCAACATTTACTTTAGTGAGAAAAGATGATAGAATTGTATCCATCGGTCGCCCAATCAGTAATACACAAATTTATCTTCTTGATTCTTGTTTACAACCAGTTCCAATTGGTGTAACAGGAGAAATTTACATAGGTGGAGCAGGGCTGGCTAGAAACTATTTGCATAGCCCAGAAGTAACTAAAGAAAAGTTTATTACTAATCCGTTTAGTAGCGAATTAAAATCACGGTTATATAAAACTGGTGATATCGCGCGTTACTTGCCAGATGGTGACTTAGAGTATTTATGGCGAATAGATAACCAAGTAAAAGTTAGAGGTTTTAGGATTGAATTAGGTGAAGTTGAAAAGGTTTTAAGCGAACATCCAGCAGTAAGTAAGGTTGTAGTTTTAGCAGTTGAACAACAATTATTAGCTTATTTTGTTCCTTGTCAAAATTTAACTCCTACTACAGAAAATTGGCGGAGTTATTTAAAACAATTGTTGCCCGATTTTATGATTCCTGCGGCATTTGTATTAGTAGATAGTATACCGCTATTGCTAAATGGAAAAGTTGATCGTAGTGCTTTAAATGGAATAAAAATTAATCAAACCAAGGCTTATGAAGCTCCGCAATCGGAAATAGAAGAAACGATCGCTAAAATTTGGCAAGAGGTATTACAGCTAGAGAATGTCAGTGTCAATGATAACTTTTTTGATATGGGTGGTCATTCTTTATTGATGGTACGAGTTCAACAAAAATTAGGCTCGGTATTAGAACAAAAGGTAGGGATTATCGATTTGTTTCAATATCCTACTATTCGCTCTTTAGCACAGTATTTAAGCCGAGATGAACAGAAAGATTTGGTTTGGCGATCGCTAAAAGAACGAACTCAAAAACAAATGGATGCTGCGAAGAAAAGAAAGCAGTTGGCGAGAAAGTTTGCTGAATTTTGATATTGCATTTTTTGTTGTTAGTAATTTGTAGTGGTTGATGATGAGTACAGAAATAGATGAATCACTGGAAAAGGTTGCTGTTATTGGCATGGCGGGGCGTTTTCCTGGGGCGGAAAATATAGAAACCTTTTGGCAAAATTTACAAGATGGGGTTGATTCAATTTCGACGTTTTCCGATCAAGAGTTGTTAGCAGTAGGTGTCGATCCAACTTGGCTTGATTTGCCGAGTTATGTCAAAGCTGGCGGTGTACTGGAAGATATCGATTTATTTGACGCAGCTTTTTTTGAATTTAGTCCCAAAGAGGCAGAAATTACCGATCCTCAACATCGTTTGTTTTTAGAATCGGCTTACGTGGCGATTGAGGATGCTGGCTACGATTTGCAAAGGTGTACAAGTCGCGTTGGTGTATATGCTGGGGCTAGTTTAAGTAATTATCTGGCTTTGAATTGCGATCGCTTTGGTTCGGCAACATCTTATCAAGCTTTGATTGGTAATGATAAAGATTTTTTGACTACTCGCGTTGCTTATAAGCTAAATCTTAAAGGTCCTTGTATCACCGTTCAAACTGCTTGTTCTACTTCGTTGGTGGCGGTGGCTTTGGCTTGTCAAAGTCTGCTGAGTTATCAGTGTGACATGGCTTTGGCGGGTGGTGTTTCTATTCGTACTCCCCAAAAAACAGGCTATTTCTCTGAATCTGGAGGGACTTTATCGCCGGATGGTCGTTGCTGTGCTTTTGATGCTAGTGCAAAGGGTACGGTGGTTGGTAATGGGGTGGGTGTGGTGGTTCTTAAGCGGTTGCAAGAGGCGATCGCCGATGGAGATCATATTTATGCCACGATTAGCGGTACGGCGATTAATAATGATGGTGCGGGTAAGGTTGGCTACACAGCACCTAGTGTAGATGGTCAAGGGGAAGTAATCACCGAAGCGATGATGTTGGCGGGTGTGAACCCGGAAACAATTAGCTATGTAGAGGCGCACGGTACGGGTACGGCTTTAGGCGATCCGATTGAAATTGCCGCACTTTCCCAAGCTTTTCGGACTGATAAAACAGGTTTCTGTGCGATCGGTTCAGTTAAAACTAATATTGGTCATTTGGATGCTGCTTCGGGCGTTACAGGGCTAATTAAAACGGCTTTGGCGCTTAAATATAAGCTGATACCACCAAGCTTAAATTTTCAGCAACCCAATCCGCAGATTGATTTTGCGAATAGTCCTTTTTATGTCAATACTAAGCTGAAGGAATGGCAAACAAGTCCGCGCCGTGCGGGTGTTAGTTCTTTGGGGATGGGTGGGACTAATGCTCATGTTTTACTAGAAGAAGCGCCGATACAGGTGCAAAAGGTAGAGAAGAAATATCATTTATTGGTTCTTTCTGCCAAAACTACGTCGGCGCTAGATAATGCAACTAGAAATCTTGGTAATTATTTACAGCAACATCCCCAAGCAAACCTAGCGGAAGTGGCTTATACCTTGCAAGTGGGACGCAGGGAGTTTGATTATCGCTGCGCTTTGGTGTGTCGAGATATTGATGATGCTGTAAGTCAGCTAAGTTCAAAGTTAACGCATCACCAAGTAACGGGCGATCGCTCAATTACCTTTATGTTTCCCGGACAAGGTTCTCAGTATGCAGACATGGGCAAAGAATTGTATGTTAGCGAACCTGTATTTCGTCAATGCGTAGATCGTTGCTGCGAGATATTAGAGCCTTATTTGGGGTTAGATTTGCGATCGCTGTTTAATTCCACAGAACAACTAAAACAAACTCCTATAGCTCAAACTGCATTATTTGTTGTTGAATATGCTTTAGCGGCGTTGTGGATGTCTTGGGGGGTAAATCCAGAATCGGCAATCGGTCATAGTATTGGCGAATATGTGGCGGCTTGTTTGGCTGGTGTATTTTCCCTAGAAGATGCTTTGAGGTTGGTGGCGGTGCGCGGACAGTTGATGCAACAATGCCCTACGGGTTCTATGTTGGCGGTGTCGTTACCTGAAACAGAAGTTACAGCTTTACTTAGCGATCGCCTATCTTTAGCGGCTATTAATGCGCCCTCATCTTGCGTAGTGGCGGGAACAGATGATGCTATTGATAGTTTGCAACTTTGCTTGCAAACCCAAGGGATAAGTTGTCGTCGCTTGCACGTTTCCCATGCTTTTCATTCGCCACTGATGGACGAAATCTTAGAATCATTTAGGCAAGAAGTATCCCTCGTTAAACTGCATCCGCCTAAAATTCCCTTTATTTCTAACGTTACGGGAACTTGGATTACAGCCCAAGAAGCGACAGATCCTAATTATTGGGTAAAACATTTGCGTCATACAGTTTGCTTTAGTAGTGGAATTGCTGAATTACTCCAATCGCCCAATCGAATTTTGTTGGAAGTAGGCGCGGGGCGCACATTATTTACCTTTGCCAAACAGCACTCAGAACAACGAATTATTTTATCTTCTTTACCTCATCCTCAAGAAAAACAATCTGATATTGCTTGCTTACTGCATAGCTTAGGTAGTCTTTGGCTATCGGGAGTGGCGATTAATTGGACTGGGTTTTATGGTGAAAATCGCCCTCAACGTCTTCCTTTACCTACTTACCCTTTTGAACGCCAACGTTATTGGCGCGATCGCCCGGCGGTAAAAAGTCTTGGGCAAGCGGTAGTAGAAGCTAGTCAAAGAGAAATTGCAATAGGCGATCGCCAAACCCATATACAGCATAAAACCCGTTTGGAATATCTCTGCACGGCATATATGAATCTAGCTTTAAGCCATTTGGGTAGATGCAAAGATCCATTTACAAAAGAAGAATTGTTAGCCCAAGTTGTACCCCGTTATCGGCAATTATTGGATCGCTGGCTGGAGGTTTTAGTCGAACGAGGGCATTTACAGCAAGATGGTAACTTATACAGCAACCTTTTATCTTTATCTCCTACAGCTATCAATGATTTAGTAGATGAAGCAATAACTCAACATTCAGGCTATCAACAACAGTTAGAACTTATCCAAACTTGCGGAGAGAACTTAGCCGCCGTACTGGTTGGTACAAAAGAACCTTTAGAGTTGCATTTTGCCACATTAGTTAAAAATGGAGCAATTTCTAGAGCTAATTTACCTGCTGATGATTATTACAACAGTATTTTGCGATCGAGTTTAGAGCAGGTTATAAAGTCATTGCCACCAGAAGCAAACTTGAGAATTTTAGAAATTGGTGGCGGTACGGGTATTGCTACTACAGAAATATTACCCTTGTTGCCACCAGAAAGGACTAAATATACTTTTACCGATGTTGGGAGTTTTTTCCTAGATGCTGCCAAGCAGAGGTTTAGTAATTATCCTTTTGTGGAATATCGCACTTTAGATATTGAAAAACCTCTGACAGAGCAAGGTTTTTCGCAGCACTTTGATGTAGTTATTGCTGTTAATGTTCTGCACGTTACCCAAAACTTAACAGATACCCTCGCTCGTGTGCATTCTATACTCGCTCCTGACGGCTTGTTGCTGATGCAGGAAATTACCCAACCGCAATTAGAATTTGATATTACCGATGGTTTGCTGATGCACCCTCTAGAGGACGTTCAACGTAGCCAAGGCAATCCATTTTTATCTAAAGAACAGTGGCAAGAATTACTAGGCGATCGCGCTTTTAATAAAGTAGTAGCTTACGGAGATGTAGACTTTGGGCAACATATTTTTATCGCTCAAGCTTCCTTGACGCAGAAAAAAGATATCGCAGACTGGTTTTACATTCCTTCTTGGCAGCGTTCTTTACAACCTTTAGATACAGATAACCAAAAACAACGCTGGCTAATATTTTTAGATGATCGCGGTTTAGGCGATCGCTTAGTACAACGATTGCAGTTGCAAGGACACGATATTGTTACCGTGAAATTAGGGACAGAATTTAGTTCTATAGGCGATCGCTCTTACACTCTCAATCCTCAACACAAACCAGACTACAACACTCTAATTCAAGCACTTGCTGCCAAAAATTTGCTTCCCAGAGCGATCGCTCATTTATGGAACATTACAGATATTTGCGAACTAACAACTGCTGAAGTCAGCCACGCGCAAACGAGAGGATTCTATAGCCTACTTTTTCTTACTCAAGCGCTTGTCGCCCAAAACTGCGATTCTTTGCAAATAAAAGTAATCTCCAACAATATGCAGGCGGTGAATGTAAATGAAAGTCTTTGCCCTCAAAAAGCTACGGTAGTTGGACTTGTTAAAGTTATTGCTCAAGAATACCCACATATTCGCTGTTGTAGCATTGATGTTACTCTCCCCGCGCCGGATAGTTGGCAAGCAGAGAAACTTACAAACAAGTTATTAGCAGAACTTACAGCAACTTCTACCGATAAAGTAGTTGCCTACAGAGGCGGTTATCGTTGGCTACAAAACTTTCTTCCCGTGTCTTTGCCAGCATCGACAGTACAAAAACTCAAGCAAGGGGGAGTTTATCTAATTATCGGTGGACTAGGTAGCCTAGGGTTAGTGTTGGCGGAATATTTAGCAAAAACCTACCAAGCGAAACTAATTTTGGTTGGGCGTTCTGCTGTACTCTCGCCAGAGGATTGCAAACATAAAAAATTGCTGGAATTGGAAGCTTTGGGGGCTGAAGTTATAACTTTTAGCGCCGATACCGCCAACTTAGAACAAATGCAAAGTGCGATCGCTTTAGCAGAAACCAGGTTTGGGCGACTTGATGGTGTTATTCACTCCGTTGCAACTAACATTACCGAACGAATGCGCCGGATAGAACAACTTAGTCAAGCTGAATGCAATCGTGAATTTCAAGCAAAAGTCTATGGCATTTTAGTTTTACAGCAAGTTTTACAAAGTAAACAGTTAGATTTTTGTTTGGTTGTATCTTCTTTAGCCTCAATATTTGGTGGAGTTGGACACGCGGCTTACTCGGCGGCTAACTTGTTTTTAGATGCTTTTGTTTGTCAGCACAATCAAACTAATCCCGTACCTTGGACAAGTGTCAACTGGGATGGACGAATACCATTTTTGCCCGGATTGAACGTTAATCCCGAACTAACGATGACACCACAAGATGACATCGAAGTATTTAAGCGCGTCTTAACTGGAGAAGATGGACAGATAGTAGTATCTACTCGCAACCTGCAAACTAGGATAGACACCTGGACTAATCAAGCGCCAACTAACTCCTCTGGGCATTCCGGGCCCAAGTTGCAGACTAATTATATTGCTCCCCGCGATCGCTTAGAACAAGATATTGCAGACATCTGGCAAGAGGTACTAGGCATTAGTCAAATAGGTATTCACGACAATTTCTTTAAATTGGGCGGTGATTCTCTAACTGGAATAACGATTATCAACAAATTTCAACAACTAAGTTACAACATTCCAATCGCTGCGTTATTTGAAGCACCAACTATCGCCGAACTGGTTGCACACTTTCCTCAAAAATCTCTCACCCCTGTCTTAGCTAGCAAAAGTAATCGCGAGGAGGGCGAAGTATGAGCGCTACCAGTCAATTTATCTCTGAGATTGCTAACCTAGATGTCCAGTTGTGGGTAGAGGGAGAAAAGTTACGTTACAGCGCCCCTCAAGGCAAAATTACCCCAACTTTACTAACTCAGATGCGGGAACGCAAAGCCGAGATTATTCAATTACTGAGTCAAGATAGCGCCATTCACCCAGCAAAGAAAGACAATTTACCTCTATCTTTTGCCCAACAACGACTCTGGTTTGTAGAACAACTCCAGCCGCATACCTGCACCTACAACGAACCCGTTGCATTGCATTTAGTGGGCAATCTCGACACCGCCGTATTAGAGGAGAGTATCAACGAAATTATCCGCCGTCATGAGATATTGCGTACTACATTTATAGCGATCGCCGGACAACCTACACAAGTCATCTCTCCCAGTTTGCAAGTAAAAGTAACAGTTATAGATGTCAGCAATTTATCAAAACCGGAGGTGCAAGAATTAGCCGATACCGAAGCTAAGTTACCTTTTGATTTGACAAAGTTACCCTTAATTCGGCTAACTTTGCTCAAACTTGGCGACTTAGAAAACATTTTATTGCTCACCGTACATCATATTGTCTGGGATGGTTGGTCTATAGGGGTGTTAATTCGGGAATTAAGCGCCCTGTATCGCGCCTTCAGCAGCAATCAACCTTCGCCGCTACCAAAATTAACTATTCAGTATGCAGACTTCGCTGTATGGCAGAGAAACCGCTTGCAAGGCAAGGTATTAGCTGAAAAACTAGCTTATTGGCAAGCCCAACTAGGTAACAACCTTCCCGTTTTGCAACTACCGACAATTCGCCCTCGTGCAGAAGTCAAAACTAATCGTGGTGCAAGTCAATCTTTTTTACTACCCTCTAATCTTACTGAGGCAATCCAAGCTCTCAGCCAGCAAGAGAATGTTAGTTTGTTTATGACACTGTTGTCAGCTTTTCAGGTGCTTCTGTGGCGCTATACCAATCAAGAAGACATAGTTATTGGTACAGATATCGCCAATCGCAGCCATGCAGAGACGGAATCATTGATTGGTTTTTTCATGAATCTGTTGGTATTGCGGACAGATTTAAGCGGAAATCCTAGTTTTAAAGAACTACTCGCACGGGTGCGTCAAGTAACGCTATCAGCCTACGCCCATCAAGATTTGCCTTTTGAGGAATTAGTCAAGGCGCTGCAACCAGAACGCAATTTAAGCAATACCTCACCCCTATTTCAGGTATTGTTTGTTCTTCAGAATACACCGATGCCTGCCTTAGATTTGCCAGGAGTGCAGTTGAAAGAATGGTTTTGGCGCAACGATACCGCTAGGTTTGATTTGGCTATTTTTCTGACGAAAACACCCCAAGGAATTATCAGCACTTGGCGCTATAGTACCGAACTATTTACCGAAAATGCGATCGCAAAGATGGCAAGTCATTTTGAAACTTTACTTACCAATATTGTCAGCCAGCCTCATGCGCGAATCGATGCTTTAGAAATGTTGACGGAAGACGAACTTAAACAGCAAGCTATGCAAAAAAACAAGCGTAAAGCTTTTAATCGAGAGCAATTATTTAAAGCTGCGCCTACAGCTATTAATCTATCGGCAAACAACTTAGTTACAACAACTTATTTACAACAAGATCGAACATTTCCTTTAGTTATTCAGCCTGTGAATAACGAGATCGATTTAGTTGATTGGGTTAAAAGTAATCGAGACTTTATAGAAGGTGAGTTAATCAAGCACGGCGCTATTCTATTTAGAGGATTTCCAGTTAATTCTGTAGCTGGCTTTGAAAACTTTGCTACAGCTATTTGTCCGCAGTTATTTGGTGAATATGGCGATTTACCTCGTGTGGGAATAGGTAATAAAGTGTATGGTTCTACACCTTATCCCGCAGACAAAGCGATTTTATTTCACAATGAAAGTTCTCATTTACATTCCTATCCTTTAAAAATTTGGTTTTTCTGTTTACAGCCAGCACAAAAAGGCGGAGAAACACCAATTGTAGATTGTCGCAAAGCTTACAAAATTCTTTGTCCTCAACTGCGAGAAAAATTAGCTAAAGAACAATTAATGTACGTTCGCAACTACACAAATGATTTAGACGTTAGCTGGCAAAACTTTTTTCACACTTCTGATAAAAGTGTAGTAGAAAAACACTGCCGTCAAGCCGGAATTAGTTTTGAATGGTATGGAAAAGATGGGTTAATAACTCGCCAAATTCGTCCGGCGATCGCTATACATCCTAAAACTAAAGAACCTGTATTTTTCAATCAAATTCAGTTACATCATATTGCTTATTTAGAGCCAGAAACTCGCACATCTTTGTTATCATTATTTGCTGAGGATAAGTTACCGCGTAATGTTTATTATGGTGACGGTAGTTCAATTAAAAATGAAGCGATAAAAGAAATAAATCGCGTTTATCAACAGTCTCAAACTAGCTTTGTTTGGCAAAAGGGAGATATTTTAATGCTAGATAATATGTTGGCTGCACACGGAAGATTGCCCTATATAGGAGAGCGCAAAATTGTTGTAGCAATGGGAGAAATGAGTAATTTTTTTAAAGGGTGGAGAAACTAATGCTAACTGATTTAAGAGGCTTTCGCCTTTCTCCTCAACAAAAACAATTGTGGTTTTGGCAAAAAGAAAGTAATGCTTATGTGGCTCAAGTTGTTATTGAAATAACAGGAAACCTAAATTCACAAGCTTTGCAAGCTACCATCCAAGAAGTTACCATAAATCATGAAATTCTCCGCACTGCTTTTCGTCAGATTGCCGGGATGAAAACGCCGATTATGGTAGTAGAAGATAACTGTCTTATTTCCTGGCAAGAATTTGATTTACAAAGTAGCAGTATTGAGTTAATTTGTCAGCAAGAAAGGGAAAAAAGCTTTGATTTAGAGCAAGTGCCATTGTTATTCGCATCTCTAGTTAAAGTATTAGCAAGTAAGCATATTTTATTGATTACTATGCCCTCTTTGTGTGCTGATAGCGAGACGTTGAATAACTTATTTATAGAAATTTGCGATCGCTATGCTTATAATTCGCCAAATTCAAGTCAAGAAATTGTCCAGTATACTCAGTTTTGCGAATGGCAAAATCAATTATTAATAGAGAATCATCAAGATTACTGGCAACAACAAGATTTATCTACATTGCCGTTAATACTTCCTTTTCAAGCAGACAAGCAAGCAGAATTTAAGATTAATTCTTATAAGTTAGCTCTTGACAATTATCTAGTTGCTGGTATTAAAAATTGGTTGCGGCGAAAAGACTTTGATCTATCTAACTTCTTACTCGCCTGCTGGCAAATTTTACTGTATCGCATCACAAACCAATCCGAAATAATTGTAGGTCAACTTTTTAATGGTAGAGAATACGAAGAATTACAAGCTACTTTAGGATTAATTGCCAAATCCTTACCAATTTGTAAACGTTTTACTCCAGACTTACAATTTGAGGAAGTAGTAAGACAAGTTACAGCAACTAGCCAGAATGCTTGTGAATATCAGGAATATTTTACTAAAGAAGTTGATAATTTATTAGTTTTGTTTGAACTGATATATCTCCCAGAAAAACGTTGCTTAAACGATGTGACTTTTGCTATTGACAATCAATTTGTTTGTACTGATAAATTCACTATTAAACTTTCTGTATTTCTACGTGGCGAATCTATAGGTATTCGGATTGATTACAATCAAAACCTTTTTGAGGCGCAAGCCATCACCTTATTAGCCGCACAGTTTCAAACTCTGATAACCAGTGCGATTAATAACCTTAGTGAGTCAATTAGTCAATTAAATATTTTACCTCCCCAGCAGTTACAGCAAATATTAATTGATTTCAATCAAACTCAAGTTGATTATCCTCAAGACAAATGTATTCATCAGCTAATTGAGGAACAAGCTAAATTAACACCAAATGCGATCGCAGTTATTTATGAAAACGAACAACTAACTTACAGCGAACTCAATAACCGCGCCGATAGATTGGCTTGCCACTTACAACAGTTAGGAGTCAAACCAGAAACCGTAGTTGGCATTTATTTAGAACGCTCTAATTTAATGCTAGTGGCAATGTTGGGCATTCTCAAAGCTGGGGGCGCTTATTTGCCTATAGAAGCAACTTCACAGTGCGATCGCATCAGCTATATCTTAGAAGATGCTCAAGTAGCGGTGCTATTGACTCAAAAAAAATTAGCTAATTTGCCCGATTGTATCCAGCTATGCTTAGATGATTGGGATCGAAGTTGCGATAGCGCAAGCGCGCACGCAGGGCTTCGCCTTCCTGTTAGCCTTGCTTCTCACAATTTAGCCTATATCATCTATACATCGGGTTCTACGGGTAAGCCGAAAGGCGTTGCAGTTGAACATCGGCAACTATGCAACTATACCAAGGGCGCATTAGAACAGATAGATTTACCTTATGGGGCAAGTTTTGCGATGGTTTCCACCTTCGCGGCAGATTTAGGCAATACAGTTATCTTCGCCGCTTTGCTTACAGGTGGATGTCTGCATATTATTTCTCAAGAAAGGGCTACTAATCCTGTAGCCTTAGCTGGCTATTTTCGCCGTCATGCTATCGATTGTCTCAAAATTGTTCCTTCTCACCTGAATGCCCTATTAACTGTCAATGCTGAAGATATCTTGCCATCAAAACTACTTATCCTTGGCGGTGAAACTGCTAATTGGGAGTTAGTGGATAAGGTTCAGCAGCTAAAACCAGATTGCAAAATTTTGAATCATTATGGACCTACAGAAACTACTGTCGGCGTACTGACTTATAAAGTCAAACCAATTAACCAAGCTAAAACCCTGCCAATTGGTCGCCCTCTTGCTAATACTCAGGCTTACATCCTAGACGATCGCTTGCAACCTGTCCCGATATTTGTACCTGGAGAACTATACATTGGCGGCGCAAACTTAGCGCGGGGTTATCTTAATAGTCCTGAATTAACAGCCCAAAAGTTTATTAATAATCCCTTTAGCGATACAGGCAAGTTGTACAAAACAGGTGATAAAGCCCGGTTTTATCCAGATGGTAGCATCGAATTTTTGGGGCGGAGCGATCGCCAAGTAAAAATTCACGGTTTCCGCATAGAACTAGAAGAAGTAGAAGCTATTTTTAGCCAGCACCCAGCTATTAAACAGGCGGTGGTAATCTGCGAAAACGAGCGTTTAATTGCTTACATAGTTGCCCATCCTGCACCAACTGCGAAAGAATTGCGGCACTTTGGGCTAGAGTTGCTACCCGAATATATGTTACCTTCAGCCTTTGTATTTCTTGATGCTATTCCCCTTACGCCGAATGGGAAAGTAGACTTTAAATCGCTACCTGCACCAGATACCGTAGAACTAGCAACAACCTATATTGTCCCGCGCACTCCCCAAGAACAACAATTAGCAAACATTTGGGCAGAAGTTCTCAAATTGCCACAAGTAGGAATTAATAGTAACTTTTTTGAATTGGGTGGCGATTCTATCCTCAGCATTCAGGTAGTAGCCAAAGCAAATCAAGCAGGTTTGCAGCTTACACCCAAGCATTTATTTGAACATCAGACAATTGCCCAATTAGCAGCGATCGCAATTACAGCTAATGTTACGTCAGAAACCGGATTAGTAACAGGATTAGTACCCCTTACCCCGATTCAACACTGGTTTTTTGCTCAAAATTTACCCCAGCCTTATCACTGGAATCAAGCAGTATTGCTAGAAGTTATACAACCTTTAGATATTCAAAGATTAGAACGAGTTACCGGGCAGCTTTTGCAACATCACGATGCGCTGCGGTTGCGCTTTCACCCCAGACAAGACGGTTGGCAACAAATTTGTACTGAACCTAACGACATTGTGCCAGTTACGCGCTTAGATTTGTCGTCACTATCAGAGACTGAACAAGAGCGAATAATTGTAGATACTGCCACAGAACTGCAAGCTAGTCTTGATTTATCTACTTCTCTAATGCAGGTTGCCTATTTTAACTTAGGGAATGAAAAACTAGGACGGTTGTTAATTATCATTCATCATTTAGTCATTGATGGCGTATCTTGGCGCGTATTCCTAGAAGATTTGCAGACAGCCTATCAACAACTTAGCAAAGGCGAAACAATCCAACTACCTGCAAAAACTACTGCTTACAAGCAATGGGCAGAACAATTAATAGAATACGCTCAAACTACAGAAGTGCGATCGCAATTTGACTATTGGCAACAAGTAGAACGCTCTAGCTTTAAATTACCTGTTGATTTCCCCAATAATTTAGCAACAAATACTGTCGCCTCGGCTCAAACTATTTCCGTTACCCTTAGCCCGATGGAAACTCAAGCCTTATTACAAGAAGTCCCCAGTGTCTACCATACTCAAGTTAATGATGTGCTACTTGCTGCTTTAACTTTGACCTTTGCTCAGTGGACGGGAGAAAATTCGCTGTTGTTAACGCTTGAAAGTCACGGGCGCGAAGATATTTTTCCGCAAATCAATTTGTCGCGTACTGTCGGTTGGTTTACTAGCCATTTCCCCGTGCAATTGAGCTTAGATAACGATTCAACTTTAGGAAATACTCTCAAAAGTATCAAAGAACAATTGCGATACATTCCTCAGCACGGCATTAGTTACGGCATTTTGAAATACTTAAGTGGGGAACAACTACCAGGAATATCGCAGGTTAAATTTAACTATTTAGGACAGTTTGACCAGCTATTTACTGATAATTCCTTATTTAAACTTGCTTCTCGGTCTGTAGGCGCATCTCGCAGCCCGCACGGAAGGCGCAGCCATTTAATAGAAATCGATGGAATGGTTGCTAGTAAACAACTGCAATTCAATTGGACTTACAGCCAAAATATTCATTGCGCCGCCACGATTGAAAGTTTAGCAGAAAAATTTATTGATACATTGCGATCGCTCATCACTCACTGTCAGTCCCCGGATGTTGGCGGCTACACCCCTTCAGACTTCCCTGAAGCTCAATTGAGCCAAACAGAACTAGACAACCTACTAGGCAAAATAGGTAAGCTATGAAAACAGAGAATATTGAAGATATTTACAAACTTTCCCCCACACAGCAGGGTTTATTGTTTCATACCCTCTACGCTCCTGATTCTGGCGTGTATTGCGATCGCTACAATATTACCCTCAAAGGCTTGAAGGTTTCCGCTTTTAAGCAAGCTTGGCAGCAAGTAGTCCAGCGTCATGCGGTGTTGCGGACATCTTTCTTTTGGGAAGAAGTAGACGAACCTATCCAAGTAGTCCATCGTCAAGTAACGCTGCCTTTTACACAACATGACTGGCGGGGAATAGATGAACAGCAACAAAAACTAGCCGCATTTTTAAATGCAGAGCAAAAACGTGGTTTTGAACTGGCAACCCCGCCGCTAATGCGTTTAGACGTTATTCAGATGACGGAAAATGTTTATCAATTTGTTTGGATTAACCACCACTTGCTTTTAGATGGGTGGTCGCGGTTTGTACTATTTAAAGAGGTTTTGGAACTTTATCAAGCACTGTGCAACAACCAAAACTTGTATTTGAAACCTGCTTTTCCCTATCGCAAATATATCGCTTGGCTAAGACAACAAGATTTAGGTCAAGCCGAGACATACTGGCGACAAACTCTTAAAGGCGTAACTGCACCAACTCCTTTAGTAGTCGATAAGTTTATTGTCGGTTCATCTAGTGAATTTAGCGATCGCCTTCTTGAGCTATCACCCGCAGATACCGAGCAACTCAAAGCTTTAGCAAAGCAACATCAACTTACCCTCAACACTCTAATACAAGGTGCTTGGGCGTTGTTATTGAGCCGCTACAGCAACGAAAATGATGTTGTCTTTGGGGCTAATACTTCTGGTCGTCCAGCAAACTTATTAGGAGTAGATGCAGCCATTGGTTTGTTTGTTAATACTTTACCTGTGCGCGTAAAAGTGAATGGTAGAGATCGCCTAATTCCCTGGCTGAAAAACCTCCAAGCAGAACAAGCCCAAGCCCGTCAGTACGAATACAGCCCGTTAGTGCAGGTGCAAGGATGGAGCGAAATACCCAAGGGCGTACCTTTATTTCATAGTTTCATTGCTTTTGAAAATTACCCAGTAGATGCTAGTTTGCGCCAAAGTCAGGGAGGCTTAGAAATTGGGGCTGTAGATGCGATTAATCGTAACAACTATCCGTTAACTTTAATCGTCGCTCCTGGCGAACAACTGCACCTACAAACTATCTACGATCGCCAGTATTTTGATGACGAGGCAATTTCTAGGCTGCTAGGACATTTACAGACTTTGTTAGTCGGGATGGTTGCTAATCCCCAACAACAGCTACAAGACTTACCACTACTAACGCAAACTGAGCGCCAAAGCATAAATAAGTGGAATAGTACCCATACTAAATATTCGTTCCAATGCCTGCATCAGTTAATAGAACACCAAGTAGAAAAAACGCCCAATGCGATCGCTTTAGTATTTAATAACCAGAAGCTAACTTATCAACAACTCAATAGCCGCGCCAACCAACTAGCTCATTACTTGCAAAAGTTAGGGGTCAAACCAGAGATCCAAGTCGGCATTTGCGTCGAGCGATCTTTAGAAATGATCGTAGGAATTTTGGGCATTCTTAAAGCTGGCGGTGCTTACGTACCAATAGATCCAGAATATCCCTCGCAGCGACAGCTTTTTATGCTGCAAGACTGTAAAACAACAGTGCTGTTAACTCAAGAGAAATTTACAGCAACCTTATCGGACTCTCTGCAAGTTATTTGTTTAGATACAGACTGGGAAGACTTCGCCCAACAACCCACCTACAACTTAACTACTAGCGTCACCCCAGAAAACTTAGCCTACACTATCTATACTTCCGGTTCTACGGGCAAACCCAAAGGGGCGATGAATACTCATATTGCTGTCTGCAATCGTTTGTTGTGGATGCAAGAAACCTATCAAATTAGCGCCGCCGATCGCCTAATTCAAAAAACTCCTTTTAGCTTCGATGTCTCTGTATGGGAATTGTTCTTACCTTTGCTTGCAGGTGCTTGTCTAGTAATTGCCCAACCTGGAGGGCATAAAGATAGCAACTATTTAGTCAATCTCATCGCCCAAGAACAAATTACTACAGTGCATTTTGTCCCCTCTATGCTGAGAATTTTCTTGCAGGAAGCAGAGTTAGAAAAATGTATTTCCTTACGGCGAGTATTTTGTAGCGGTGAAGCACTCCCCTTTGACTTGCAACAAAGTTTTTTCCAGCATTTAAACGCCCAACTGTACAATCTTTATGGCCCCACCGAAGCGGCGATTGATGTCACTGCTTGGACTTGTCAAAACCATAGTACCGAAGTAGTTGTACCAATTGGTTATGCGATTTCCAATATTCAAATATATATTTTAAATGCCGAGTTCAACTTAGTTCCCGTAGGTGTTCCAGGCGAATTATATATAGGTGGTGTCGGTTTAGCACGGGGTTATTGCGACTTCCCAGATTTAACAGCAGAGAAATTTATTCCCCATCCTTGGAGTTTAAAACCAGGAATGCGCTTGTATAAAACTGGCGATATTGCCCGTTACCATGCAGACGGTAGCATTGAATATTTAGGCAGAAGCGACAATCAAGTTAAGCTGCGTGGCTTTCGGATTGAACTGGGAGAAATTGAAGTTGCGCTTCGCCAACTTTCCACCGTGCGCGAAACAGTTGTATTACTCCGAGAAGATATCCCTGGCGAACAGCGTTTAGTTGCCTATGTAGTAGCAGATGAGATCGGCAATTTTCGCCAGTTACTTAGCGACAAGTTGCCAGAACATACAATTCCGGCGGTTTTTGTGCAATTGCCAGCTATACCATTAACAGCTAATGGCAAAATAGACAGGCGAGGTTTACCAGCACCAGATGCAGTTAGACCAGAATTAACTAAATTTGTATCTGCCCGTACTCCCCTAGAAGCCAAATTAGCCGCAATTTGGGCGGAAGTCCTGCATTTAGAACAAGTGGGGATTCATGACAATTTCTTTGAATTGGGTGGCGATTCAATTTTAAGCATTCAAGCGATCGCTAAAGCTAAACAAACAGATATCCAACTAACGCCCAAACTATTATTTTCTCATCCCACAATTGCCGAACTAGCCACCGTTGCTACAACTACACCAACAATAAACGCCCAACAAGGGCTAGTAACAGGTTCAGTCCCGCTTACACCGATTCAACACTGGTTTTTTGAGCAAGAAATAATCGATCCGCACCACTGGAATCAAGCGGTATTGTTACAAGCAAAGCAAAAACTAGAACCGGAGTTGTTAGCCGCCGCCGTCAAACAACTAATTCACCATCACGATGCTTTGCGCCTGCGCTTTACTCCTACTACAACAGGTTGGCAGCAAGTTAACGCCCCACCCGATGAAGTTGTGCCATTTTCCCATATAGATTTATCTACGCTACCAGAAAGCGATCGCCTTTTGGCAATGGAAACAAAGATTAATCAACTGCAAGCCAGTATCGATTTATCTCAAGGTTCGCTGCTGCGCGTCGCCTTATTTAATTTGGGTAGAGAACAACCCCAGCGCTTGCTCGTCATTGTTCACCATTTAGCTATTGATGGAGTATCTTGGCGGATTCTACTTGCAGACTTGCAAACAGCGTATCAACAACTAGCTTTACCACCAAAAACTACTTCTTTCCAAGCTTGGGCTTACCGCTTGCAGGAATACGCGCGATCGCAATTATTCAAGCCAACAATACAACAATCAACTCCGCTACCCGTAGATTACCCAAACGGCACAAATACCGTTGCATCGGCGCAGACTATTAATATTTCCCTGACTACCGCCGAAACTCAAGCTTTATTGCAGGAAGTACCCAAAGCTTACAACACGCAAATTAACGATGTGTTGCTAACTGCATTAGTCCAAGCTTTTACACAATGGACGGGAGAATCTGCCGTATTAATCGACTTAGAAGGACACGGGCGGGAGATGTTATTTGCCGACGTGGACATTTCCCGGACTGTTGGCTGGTTTACCTCAATATTTCCAGTGCGCTTAGATTTAGAAACACTCGAACCAGGGGCAGCATTAAAGTCAATTAAAGAGCAATTGCGGCAAATACCCAACAATGGCATTGATTACGGCGTACAGCGCTACCTTGCTAAAAACTTAGAAATTGCTGTTTCTCCGCAGATATCGTTTAATTATTTAGGTCAATTTGATGCCACGCGATCGCAATTATCCCTTTTTGAACTAGCACTAGAAACCGAGGGTATAACCCGCAGCTTGCAAGGAAAGCGCAGTCATTTATTAACAATTAATGGTTTCGTTAGCGAAGGTAAATTACAACTAAGTTGGACGTATAGCAATGCTATTCATCAAGCTTCTACTATAGAGAACTTAGCACAGGGATTTTTAGGAAGATTGCGATCGCTGATCGTTCACTGTCAGTCACCTACTACAGGAGGTTATACCCCTTCAGATTTTCCCCTTGTAAAACTCAATAGCGCCACTCTAGATCGATTAATTGGCAGCAATTACCGCCAAATTGAAGATATTTATCCTCTCTCACCTCTTCAACAAGGCTTGCTATTTCATACCCTGTACGCTCCAGAGTCGCAAATGTATGTCGAACAGTGGAGTTGCAGCTTGCAAGGCAAATTAAATCTACCAGCTTTAAAGAGCGCGTGGCAGCAAGTAATCGAGCGCCATAGCGTGCTGCGGACAGCTTTTTACTGGGAAAACCTAGACGAACCCGTACAAGTTGTTCGCAAACAAGTAGAACTACCTTGGCAACAGTACGACTGGCGGGAATTGTCGCCTACACAGCAAAACCAGCAATTAGAACAGTTTTTAGCTTCTTGTCAACTGCAACTTTCCTCTGCACCATTAATGCAGATTGCCTTAATTCAAGTTGCCGACGATAAAAGTTACTTTATCTGGAGTCACCATCACATCTTAATGGATGGATGGGCAGCAGCTTTACTACTCAAAGAAGTGTTTGCCCTGTATCAAGCCGCAAATCGCGGCGAACAACTAGCTTTAGCCCCAGCTTGCAGCTATCGCAACTATATTAACTGGTTGCAACAGCAAAATATGCAAGCAGCAGAAACCTTCTGGAGGCAAGCTTTACAGGGATTTACTACTACAACACCTGTATTCCCTCAATATCAAACATCTAACCCAGATAATAGCTACAAATTACAAGAAATTCAGCTTTCGCCAACTACTTCCGCCACTCTCCAAGCCTTAGCAAGCCAACATCAAATTGCTTTAAACGCCCTAATACAAGGAACTTGGGCATTACTCCTTAGCTACTATAGCGGTGAACTAGATGTAGTTTTTGGGGCTACAGTATCCGGTCGTCCAGCCACTTTAGCAGGTGCAGAATCGCTCGTAGGGCTATTTATTAATACCTTACCTGTCCGAGTCCGCATTGTTCCCGATGCTTTGCTTTGGAGTTGGTTGCATCAGTTGCACTCCTTGCAAGCCGAAGCACGTCAATACGAACACAGTCCCCTGGCTGCAATCCACAAATGGAGCGAATTACCTCAACATTTGCCACTATTTGAAAGTATTGTTGTGTTTCAAAACTACCCTGTAGCGCCAGCCTTAGAGCGAGAAAGTACAGATTTACAACTAACTGATGTCCGGGCGGCGGTTTCTCGCAACAACTACCCGTTAACCCTTAGAGTCCGGGCAAATACTGCTTGGGTGATGCAACTTCTTTATAATTGCGATCGCTTTGAATCTGCCACAATTACCAAGATTTTTCACCAATTGGAAACGCTACTAAATCAAATAGTTACCCAGTCTAACAGCAAACTAAGCGATTTATTAGCAACGCTGGCAGCAGTAGAAAAATCTCAAAACCAACAATTGTCAACCGCCAGCTTGGAAAAGTTAAAAACAGCGAAAAGAAAGGCTATTTCTAAATAGGAATTATTATGGAATCAACATCGCCAACATCTAACATTAAGCTAGGCAATATCCGCCGTAAATCTATCAATTTATCGCCAACACAATTAGTTAAAGTAGGCTTGCTTCCATCCAGGAAAATTCCCTTAGTTATTCAACCTGCTGTTGAAGGCTTGAACTTAGTAAAATGGGCGCAAGATAACCAAGATTTTATTGAAAAAAACTTGCTCCAACATCGAGCATTGCTATTTCGCGGTTTTAATATAAACACCAGCGATTTATTTAACCAATTTGTTAGCACTACCTCTAGCGGACAACTATTAGAATACCGCGATCGCTCCTCTCCCCGTCACGAAATTAGCAACAAAATTTATACTTCCACAGACTACCCCGCCGATCAAAGTATTTATCTCCACAACGAAGGTACATACTGGTTAACTTATCCCTTGAAAATTTACTTTTGTTGTCTTGTTGTAGCAGAACAAGGCGGGGAAACACCAATAGCAGATTGTCGCCAAGTCTTTGAAAGGATTAGCCCTCAAACTAGGCAAAAATTTATAGACAAAAACATTTTGTATGTTCGCAACTATAACGATGGATTTGGACTAACTTGGCAAACAGTATTTCAGACAGAAGACAAAGCCGTAGTAGAAGAATACTGTAATAAAAACGCTATTGAATATGAATGGAAAACAGGCGATCGCCTGCGTACTCGTTCCTATCGCCAAGCGATTGCCAAGCATCCAATTACAGGCGAATTATCGTGGTTTAATCATGCTGCTTTTTTCCATGTCTCCACCCTCGAACCTAGTTTGCAAGAAGCTTTACTAGCAGAATTTAAACAAGAAGATTTACCAAATAATACTTATTACGGCAATGGTTCGCAAATTGAGCCAGAAATATTAGCAGAAATTAGAACAGCTTATCAACAAGAAAAAATAATGTTTCCCTGGGAACAAGGAGATTTATTAATGTTAGATAATCTTTCTGTAGCTCACAGCCGCACCCCATTTATAGGTAAGCGCAAAGTAGTAGTAGCAATGACAGATCCAGTTAAAAAATAAAAGTTTAAAAAATAATTGTAGTTAATCAAAAATATTTTCAATTATGCAATCAACAACTCTTACAGGCTACAGACTCTCTCCTCAGCAAGAACATTTATGGCAATTTAATCCTACTGCTAACAGCCAATGTAGCATTACAATCCAAGGCAACCTTAACCCAGAAATATTAAAATCTGCCATCCAAAATATTGTCAGCCAGTATGAAATTTTCCGCACCAACTTTGATTGTTTACCACAAACAAAAGTTCCCGTACAAATCATACGCGATCGCCAATCAATTTCTCTCGATTATCATGAGTGGGATACCTTGCCAATCCCCACCCAAAATCTAAAAATAGCCGAACTATTTCAACAACAAAGCTATAAAAATGTCAATTCAGAAACAGGATCGTTATTACAACTAACCTTAGTTAAACTTTCCGCAAACAAACACGTATTATTAGTAACTTTACCTACGGCGATCGCTGATGTAATTAGCTTGCAAAACTTCGTTCAAGAAATTAGCATTTTTTACACTGCGGCTATCAACAATCAAGAAGTAGATAACGACATACTCCAGTATGCAGATATAGCCGAATGGCAACACGAATTACTACTAGAAGCAGAAGGAAAAGCTTATTGGGAAAACAAAAACATTTTGTGTTCACCTATTAAGCTACCTTTTGAACAGCACCTTAAGCAAGATATTCAATATCAATTATTGAAGGTCGATATTGTCAAGCAAAAAAATGACAACTTACCTGCAAATTATGCAAGCTGGCTGTTAACTTGCTGGATAGTTTTATTGTGGCGAAATACTGACGTTACGGAAATAACTATAAATAGCTTATACGACGGACGCAAGCACGAAGAATTGAGATCGGCAATCGGACTATTTGCTAAATATTTACCTTTAGTATGTTCTTTGAAGCCAGATTTATCTTTTAGCCAAGTATGGCAACAAGTTCAATCATCTGTGAATGAAGCATATCAATGGCAGGATTATTTTGTTGGGCAACAAAACGACCAGGATTTTACTGATTTACCAATAGCTTTTGATTTTATAGAGCGATCGCCACAATATACAGCAGGTGAAATCTTTTTTGCAATATCCCAGCAGTACGCTTGTATTGGTAGATGCAAATTAAAACTATCGTGCTGGCATCAAAACGACAATTTAGTATTAGAGTTGCACTACGATTCTCTTATATACCAAGCTCAAGATATTTGTAGATTAACAGAGCAATTTCAACAGCTATTGACGAGTGCTACCAATAATCCACAAACATTAATCAGCGAACTAGAAATACTAGGCGATCGCGAAAAGCATCAATTACTAACTGAATTTAATAATACCCAAACTACTCTCCCCAGTTACCAATTAATTCACCAATTATTTGCAGCACAAGTAGCACGTACTCCAGATAATATTGCGGTAATATTTCAAGAGCAAAAATTAACCTACGACGAACTTAATAAACGTGCCGACCAATTAGCCAACTACCTGCAACAACTAGGCGTTAAACCAGAAACCGTAGTCGGAATTTGTGTAGAGAAGTCGCTAGAAATGATAATTGGGATTCTTGCCATTCTCAAAGCAGGCGGTGCTTACCTACCATTAGATCCAGCCTACCCTCAAGAGCGGTTAGCTTTTATTCTTCAAGATACCCAAGCACCGATAGTCTTAACTCAGCAAAAACTCGTCCAAAATTTACCCACACATCTAGCAAAAGTTCTTTGCTTAGATGCAGATTTGCAAGATACTGAAGCTGCAAGCCAATCTAGTTATGCTGTAACTTCAACCAATTTAGCTTACATAATCTACACCTCCGGCTCTACAGGCAAACCTAAAGGCGTACAAATCAGCCATCAAAATTTAGTCCATTCCACTCAAGCGCGGATTAATTACTACTCTGAACCTGCTAGGAATTTCTTATTACTTTCATCCTTCGCTTTTGATAGTTCTGTAGCTGGTATTTTCTGGACTTTATGCTCTGGTGGCGCTCTCATACTTCCGCAAGCAAAAGGAGAACAAGACATTCCTTATCTCCTCGATCTAATTACCCAACATCAAATATCCCACGTCTTAACCCTGTCTTCCTTGTATGCAATTGTTTTAGAACAGGCAAAACCAGCACAGTTAGCCTCACTACAAAACGTTATTGTCGCTGGTGAGTCTTGTTTACCTGCGTTAGTCAACCATCATCAGCAACTACTTCCTCAAACATCCTTATATAACGAATATGGCCCTACTGAAGGGACTGTTTGGAGTAGCGCAACCAAACTGACAGTACCAGTATCTATCGGTCGTCCGATCGCAAATACGCAAATTTATCTACTCAACTCCTGTCTCCATCCCGTTCCCTTGGGCATGGCTGGTGAAGTGTATATTAGTGGCGATGGTATAGCAAGAGGCTACCACAATCGTCCTGATTTGACCGCCGAACGCTTTATTCCTCATCCTTTTAGTGACGTGCAAGGATTGCGGCTTTACAAAACAGGTGATCTAGCTCGCTATTTGGCAGATGGAAATATTGAATTTTTGGGACGAATTGACCAACAAGTAAAAATTCGCGGCTTCCGCATTGAATTAGGCGAAATTGAAACCGCAATAATGCAACATCCCAGTATCCGCACCAGTATCGTTGTTGCTCGAAATGATGTAAGCGACTTCCAGCGTCTAATAGCCTATATCATCCCTGAATCAGGAAAAATAGCGCCTACTCTTACCCAAATACATCAATTCCTCCAACCGCAGCTACCAGAGTACATGATGCCCTCAGCGCTCGTGGGTATTATCTCAATTCCTCGGCTTCCCAATGGCAAAATTGATCTCAAAGCATTACCAGAGCCGGAATTATCTAGAACTTTTGTTGCTCCGCGTACTATTACAGAAAAGACTTTAACCACTATTTGGCAACAAGTTTTACGCCTGGAACAAGTAGGCATCCATGATAATTTTTTTGAGTTAGGCGGAGATTCTATTGTCAGCATTCAGATGGTCAGCAAAGCCAATCAAGCAGGGTTAAAGCTTACTCCCAGACAGATATTCGAGCAACCAACGATTGCTCAATTAGGTGCGATCGCACTTTTAACTCCAACGACTCTAATAGATCAAGGATTAGTTACAGGTGCAGTACCCCTTACACCGATTCAGCACTGGTTTTTGGCACAAAATCAACCCGACGCGTACCACTGGAATCAGTCACTATTATTAGAAGTTGCGCCCGGAAGTAACCCCGATTTGTGGGAACAGATAGTACAGCATTTACTTAACCATCACGATGCACTGCGCTTGATTTTTCAGCAACAAGAATCTGGCTGGCAACAAACTATTGGCTCTCAGCAAAGGGAAGTATTTACAACAGTAGATTTATCAGCATTGCCAGAAAGTGAGCAAAAAATAGCAATAGAAGCTACCGCCACCAAATTGCAAGCTAGTTTGAATTTAGCAGAATCGCTAGTAAGGTTTGTGTGGTTTGACTTGGGGCGATCGCCTAGTCGTTTATTAATTATCGTTCATCACTTAGCTATAGATGGCGTTTCTTGGCGGATTTTAATTGAAGACTTGCAAACTGCCTATCAGCAACTTAGCCAAGGTGAGGGGATTGCTTTGCCTGATAAAACAACGTCGTGGCAAACATGGGCGTTGCATTTACAAGAGTATTCCCAGTCTTTGCCACAACTAAATTACTGGTCAACACAATTGCAAAAACCCGTGACAGCTTTACCTGTGGATGATGCGGGGGGCAAAAATACTGTAGCAGAGGCTAATACTGTATCTGTATATCTGAGCCAGCAAGAAACCCAAGCTTTATTGCAAGAAGTACATCAGGCTTATCGCACCCAAATTAATGATGTGTTGCTGACGGCGCTATTACAAGTTTTTACTCAGTGGACAGGAGAAAGTTCGCTCTTTGTGGAATTGGAAGGACACGGGCGCGAGGAAATGTTTGCTGATGTAGATTTGTCGCGGACAATTGGCTGGTTTACTACTCATTTTCCTGTACGGCTGGAATGGCAAGGAAGCGATTTAGGCAATAGCTTGAAGGCTGTTAAAGAGCAATTGCGGTCGTTGCCCGATCGCGGATTTGATTATGGTGTACTGCGCTATCTCAGTAATGCAAGGGAAAAATTGCTAGTACCTCAAGCTGAAGTCTTGTTTAACTATTTAGGTCAAACCGACCAAATATTGTCATCATCGCTGTTTGCACCCGCCGCAGAGTCGATTGGGGGAAACCGCAGCCTACGAGGAAGGCGGAATTATTTGCTAGAAATTACCGCCGTTGTGGTAGGCGATCGCTTACAAGTTAATTGGACTTACAGCCAACAAATCCATCACCGCACCACGATTGAGAATTTGGCAGCAGATTTTATAGCCAAGTTGCGATCGCTAATTGCCTATTGCCAAGCACCCCCAGACGCAGGCTACACGCCTTCAGACTTTCCCCAAGCCAAACTCAACTCTCAAGACTTAAATAAGTTTTTGGCAAAGTTCAACCGCTCATCGGAGGAGACAAACTAATGAATACAGCCAATATTGAAAACATTTACGAACTTTCCCCCGTACAACAAGGTTTACTTTTTCACAGCCTGTATGAATCTGACGGCGCTTATTTTGTCCAGTTGAGCTATAGCTTTGATGGATTATTAGATATTGTCGCCTTTACGCAAGCTTGGCAAAAAGTTTTAGAGCGCCACGAACCCTTGCGTACAAGTTTTTATTGGGAAGGGATTGATAAACCTTTGCAAGTTGTCAACAAACAGGTAGATTTGCCCCTCAAACAATTAGATTGGCGGGAAATAGCCCCAGAGGAACAACAAATTAAATTTCAGGATTTGTTGTTGAGCGATCGCCAACGAGGGTTTAATTTATCTACGGAATCTTTGTTGCGTCTAACATTGATTCGTTTAGGCGATCGCGCTTATCAATTTGTTTGGAGTTCTCACCACATCATCTTAGATGGTTGGTCAACAGCTTTAGTATTCAAAGACTTTGTTTTGCTCTACCAAGCTTTTTGTCAAGGTAAAGATATAACTTTACCTTCTAGCAGTTGCTTCGCTGATTATATTGCGTGGTTGCAACAGCAAGACTTAAACCAAGCAGAAACTTTTTGGCGGCGACTTCTTAAAGGAGTACAAGCACCTACACCCCTAACCAATCTTGAAGTCAATAACCTATCTCTTCAAGTAGAAAAATATGACGAACAACGGATTAAACTATCGGTTGCAACTACAGATAAGCTCAAAACTTGGGCAAAACAACATCAACTAACCTTAAACACCTTAGTACAAGGAGCGTGGGCTTTACTCCTGAGTCGCTATAGCGGTCAAAATGATATAGTTTACGGCGTAACCGTTTCCGGTCGTCCCGTTGACCTGCCAAATGCTGAATCGATGGTAGGAATGTTTATTAATACTCTACCTTTGCGGGTTCGAGTAGATGCCCAAATGTTTTTGCTACCTTGGCTTGAGCAACTCCAGCATCAATTACTAGAAATCCGTCAGTATGAGTACAGCCCTTTAGTTGAGATTCAAGGTTGGAGCGAAATACCGCGAGGAGTGCCGTTATTTGAGAGCATATTAGTATTTGAAAACTACCCCGTCGATCAGGCGCTGCAAAATTGGCAAGCAGATTTAGAAATTCGCAATCTTAGCGCTGTCGATAACACCAATTATCCGCTCACAATTAGCGCTATACCTGGGATTGAGTTAGAACTAAGAATTGAGTGCGATCGCCACCGTTTCGATACTTCGACTATTTCTCGAATGTTGGGACACTTGCAAACGTTACTAACAGCAATGGTTTTCAATTCCGAAGTACGCTTGCACGAGTTACCGCTATTAACCGCCGCCGAGAAACAGTTATTAGTAGATTGGAATAAAACAACTACTAACTATCCGCACCAGTGCATTCATCAGTTATTTGCCCAACAGGTAGAAAAAACACCAGATGCAGTAGCCGTAGTGTTTGAAGGTCAAAGCCTAACTTATCAACAATTAAACCTACAGGCGAATCAATTAGCGCATTACTTGCAGAAGTTAGGAGTCGGCGCAGAGGTCTTAGTAGGGATTTGTCTAGAACGCAGCTTAGATATGGCGATCGCAGTTTTAGCTGTCTTCAAAGCTGGCGGTGCTTACGTCCCCCTAGATCCCGATCGACCTTTGCAGCAACTAACTTTTATGTTGCAGGATGCGGGTTGTCAGATTTTACTAACTCACAAACATTTAGCCGCCGATTTTGAGTCAGGACAAATAATTTATTTAGATGCAGATCGGGGAATAATTTCTCAAGAATCACAATTACAACCTCACAGTACAGTTGCACCGGAAAACCTGGCATACCTCATTTATACCTCTGGTTCTACAGGACTTGCTAAAGGGGTAATGGTGACTCATAGCAGCTTGACTAATGCCTATTTTGGTTGGGAAGCAGCTTATCAACTGCAAAATATTAGCTGTCATCTGCAAATGGCGAATTTCTGCTTTGATGTTTTTGTAGGCGATTTAGTTCGGGCTTTGTGTTCTGGAGGCAAATTAGTTTTATGTCCCCGCGACTATCTTTTAGAACCCGCCGCGCTGTACTCTTTGCTGCGCCAGCATCAAGTAGACTGCGCCGAATTTGTCCCCGCAGTTTTAACTAATCTCGTTCAGTATTTAGCCAAAAGTCAACAGCGCCTTGATTTTATGCGGCTAGTAATTTGTGGTTCTGATAGTTGGTATGGCGCAGAATATCAAAAAATTCAAGCAGTGTTAGGCGATCGCGCGCGTCTAATTAATTCCTATGGTTTAACTGAAACTACTATTGACAGTTCCTACTTTGAAACAGTTACAGGTAACTTATCAATAGAGCAATTAGTCCCCATTGGTAGACCTTTCGCTAATACTCAACTTTACATCTTAGATCCTTATCTACAACCAGTCCCGATTGGAGTATGTGGCGAACTTTATATTGGCGGTTCAAGTTTGGCTAGAGGTTATCATCACCGCCCAGAATTGACCGCCGAAAGATTTATTCCCGATGGTTTTAGCGATCCAGGTAGCCGGATGTACAAAACTGGCGATTTAGCCCGTTATCTCCCAGATGGCAACATTGCTTTTATAGGTAGAGTTGATTATCAAGTCAAAATTCGCGGTTTTCGGCTTGAATTAGGGGAAATTGAAGCCATCCTCAGCCAACACCCAGCCGTAGAAAAAGTTGTAGTTGTAGCTAGAGAAGATGAACTCGGAAAACGCTTAGTAGCTTACATTCAGTGTCAAGATGTTATTTTGCAATTGCGCGATTTTCTGCAATCAAAGTTACCGCAATACGCCATTCCTTCAGCGTTTGTATTGCTTCGCGCGCTGCCACTTTTAGCTAATGGTAAGGTTGATCGGCGATCGCTACCCCAAATCGATCTAGCAGCGAATCTCGATACCTTTATGCCCCCTCGCACCCCTATAGAGGAAGTATTAGCAGGCATTTGGGCAAAAATTCTCCGTGTTGAAAAAGTAGGCATTCACAACAATTTCTTTGAGTTGGGGGGACATTCTTTACTTGCAACTCAAGTTGTTTCTCGCCTCCGCGAAGCTTTTAAAGTTCAGCTACCTTTACGGGCGTTATTTGAATCGCCAACCGTTGCGACTTTAGCGCAAAGCTTAATTACTTACGAGTTAAAGCCAGGAATGACTAAGAAAATCGCCCAAATATTGCAACAGATTGAGGGAATGTCCGCAGAAGATGCGAAAACTGCGTTGCAAAGTAAGAAAGCGGTTAAATCTGTTAATTAATTAGGAAATACGATGGAAAACTTATATTTACAAGCTGAAAAACTGGAACTGTTGGATTACTTATTAGCAGAAGCAGAAATTACATCTTCTCAACCAACAATTGCGCCGCGCTCAAGTTCTGAGAATTTGCCCTTATCTTTTGCTCAACAACGTTTATGGTTTCTCAATCAGTTAAAACCAAACAGTCCTTTTTACAATATTTCTGCGGCTTTGCGCTTGAAAGGCGTACTCAATATTACCGCCTTAGAAAATAGTTTTAACGAAATTATCCGGCGACACGAAGTTTTGCGAACGGCATTTACTGTTGTTGATGGGCAACCGATTCAAGTTGTTACTCCCTGCCAAAAGTTAACTATTAAATTAATCGATCTTACTAATTTATCAATTGTAGAACGTGAAGTTGAGGTACAAAAACTAGCGGTTCAAGAAGTTGGGCAACCTTTCAACTTAGGATCTGGGCTTTTGGTTAGAAGTACATTGTTACGTCTGGGCGAGTCAGAACATATATTAGTGTTTGCTATGCACCACATTGTTAGCGATGGTTGGTCAATAGATGTGTTGGTGCAGGAGGTAGCAACGTTATACGAATGTTACTGTAACGGCAAACCATCCCCTTTACCAGATTTAACTATTCAGTACGCCGACTATGCAGTTTGGCAACGACAGTATTTACAAGGGGAAGTTTTAGAACGTCAGCTTGATTACTGGAAGCAGCAACTAGGAAGCAATTTACCAGTTTTAGAGTTGCCTACAGATCGATCGCGATCGCATAGCCAATCTTTTCGCGGTGCAAGTCAATCTTTTTACCTCCCTCAAAACTTAGTTATTGCGCTTAAAAGCCTCAGCCAGCAGGAAAGTTGTACTTTGTTTATGACTTTTTTGGCAGCTTTTCAAGTGTTACTTTCTCGTTATGCGGGAATGAGGGATATTGTTATCGGTACGCCAATTGCCAACCGCGATCGCACGGAAACCGAAAGGTTAATTGGCTTTTTTGTCAATACTTTAGTATTGCGGACTGATTTGTCAGATAATCCTAGCTTTCGAGAACTATTAAAGCGGGTACGGGAGACAACTTTAGGTGCTTACGATCATCAAGATTTGCCTTTCGATTTATTGGTAGAAGCTTTAAATCCGCAGCGAGATTTGAGTCATACGCCTTTGTTTCAAGTAATGTTTGTCTGGCAAAATACGTCAATGTCCCAAGTAGAACTATCTGGTTTGACTTGGGAAACTGTAGAGACTGATAGCAAAACAGCTAAGTTTGATTTGACTTTATTAATGGACGAAACCGAGTTAGGGCTAAGGGGTGCATTGGAATATAACACCGATTTGTTTGAGGCGACAACTATTAGCCGAATGGTAGAACATTTACAGATTGTTCTTGAGGGTATTGTTGCAAATCCTAGTCAGTCCGTCTCCCAAATCCCTCTAACCCCGCAGCTAGATTGGAATTTTACTAAAGCTGAATATGTTTTAGATCGCTGCATTCATGAGTTATTTAGCGATCGCGCCGCCCAAACACCCGAAGCCGTCGCCGTTGTATTTGCTGACAAACAATTAACTTACAAGCAGCTAAATACTCAGGCAAATCAGTTAGCGCATTACCTGCAAAAACTAGGTGTTCGTCCCGATTCTTTGGTAGGTATTTGTGTCGAACGTTCCTTAGAAATGGTGGTAGGACTTTTAGGCATTCTCAAAGCTGGAGGCGCTTATTTACCTCTAGATCCCGATTACCCCCAAGAACGGTTGGCATTTATGTTAGAAGATGCGGGTATATCAATATTACTGACTCAGGAAAGATTAGCTAATTTGCTGCCCGAACAAGCACAAGTCATTTGTTTAGATAGTGACTGGGAAGAAATCGCCCAAGCAAGTCAGGACAACCTCAATAGCACTGTACAACCGGAAAACATCGCCTATGCCATTTATACATCTGGTTCTACAGGCGTTCCTAAAGCTGTAATGATTCCCCATAGGGCAATTTGCAATCATATGTTATGGATGCAAGGGGAATTTCCTTTAACACCCGCAGATTGCGTACTTCAGAAAACCCCCTTTAGCTTCGATGCGTCTGTTTGGGAATTTTACGCCCCTCTATTGGCTGGTGGTAAATTACTGTTAGCCCAACCTGGCGGACATCAAGACAATACTTATTTAGTTGACCTAATTGCCGCCCAACAAGTAACTATTTTGCAATTAGTACCCACGCAACTAGGATCGCTATTAGAAGATCCAAGAATCGCCCACTGTCAAAGTTTGCGGCGGGTATTTTGTGGCGGGGAAGTATTAACTACTGACTTGCAACAGCGATTTTTTAGCTGTTTACCAAAGGTAGAACTGTACAATCTTTATGGCCCGACTGAAGCAACGATTGATACTACCTTTTGGCGATGTCAGTTTGAGGATGAATATAGAGTAGTACCGATTGGCAATGCGATCGCCAATGTGCAAGTTTATGTCTTAGACTCCTACCTCCAGTTAGTTCCTGTAGGTGTAGCTGGCGAAATTTATATTGGTGGTGATAGTTTAGCGCGCTGTTATGGCAATTTCCCAGATTTGACCGCCCAAAAGTTTATTCCTCATCCTTTTGCTACGGGGAAGCGCCTATATAAAACTGGAGATTTGGGGCGTTATCGAACCGATGGCGCGCTCGAATTTCTCGGTCGTATTGATAGCCAAGTAAAGTTAAGAGGTTTTCGCATTGAGTTAGGAGAAATCGAAGCGCAACTGGGCCAACACCCCAATGTAAAACAAAACGTTGCGATCATCCGGGAAGACGTACCAAGTCAACAGCGCTTAGTAGCTTATATTATTGCTCGTCAGCCGTCCCCCACCGTTAGCGAACTGCGGAGTTTTTTAAAACAGAGACTACCCGACTATACAATTCCAGCTATCTTTATTTTCTTAGATGTTTTGCCACTTTTACCCAATGGCAAGATAGACCGAAATTCTTTACCATTACCCGATCTTCAGAGATCGAATTTAGAGTTTACCGCGCCCCGTAACTCTATTGAAGCAACCTTAGTTCAAATTTGGAGCCAAGTTTTACAAATAGAAAATATTGGCGTAGATGATAACTTTTTTGAATTGGGTGGTGACTCAATTCTCAGCTTGCAGGTAATCGCCAAAGCCAATCAAGCAGGTTTGCAACTATCGCCTAAGCAAATATTTGAGGAGCAAACGATCGCTCAATTAGCCAAAGTTGCTAGTACAACAACAGTATTGCAGGCAGAACAAGGACTTGTTACGGGTTCTCTACCTTTAACACCTATTCAACACTGGTTTTTTGAGCAGGAACTTACCGATCTGCACCATTGGAATCAGGCAGTTATGCTAGAAGTGCCTCAAACAAGCGATCGCCAAATTTGGGAGCAAGTAGTTCAAAAACTGCTCGAACATCATGATGTTCTGCGATCGCACTTTACCCAAACGGCATCTATTTGTCCTTCTCCCGCTAATACACCACCTTTTACCGTTGTTGATTTATCAGCTTTGCCTGTAAGTCAGCAAAAGCAGGCAATTGAGACTACCGCCGCCACTTTGCAAGCAAGCTTAAACTTATCTGGGCAATTAGTAAAAGTTGTCTTATTTCAACTAGGAAGGGAACAGCCTAGCCGATTATTAGCGATCGCTCATCATCTAATTATCGATGGTGTTTCTTGGCGCATATTACTAGAAGACTTGCAAACAGCTTATCAGCAGCTTAGTCACGGTCAAATAATTGAACTACCAGCAAAAACAACCTCTTTCAAACAGTGGGCGGAACAACTAAGAATATACGCTCAATCTAGCGCCGTAGAATCCGAGCGAGATTACTGGCTTAGTCAAGCTTATTTACAGCCTCTACCCGTAGATTTTACCAATGGTGAAAATATTGAAGCTACGGCGGCTACTGTATCGGTTTCCCTTAGCCAGCAAGAAACCCAAGCTTTGTTACAGGAAATACCCGCCGCCTATCAAACTCAAATTAATGATGTATTACTAACGGCATTAGTCCAAGCTTTTTCGCAGTGGACGGGGGTAAATTCCCTCTTAATTGACTTAGAAGGTCACGGACGAGAAGATATTATTCCTAATATTGACTTATCGCGGACAATTGGCTGGTTTACTACTATTTTCCCCGTATATTTGCACCTAGAATCAAATAGCGCCCCAGAAACGGCATTAAAGACGATCAAAGAGCAATTGCGTAGCATCCCGCACCGAGGAATTAATTATGGTGTATTGCGCTATCTTTGCCGAGACGAGGGGCTGCAAGCACTGCCCCAAGCGGAAGTGAAGTTTAATTACTTAGGTCAGTTCGACCGAGTATTGTCTATATTTCAAAGCGCGTCCGAATCTAGCGGTTTAACTCAAAGCCCACGCGGAAAGCGTAACTGTTTATTAGAGATCAATGGATTAATTATCGAAAATCAGTTGCGCCTAAATTGGACTTACAGCCAAGCCGTACATCAACACACCACCGTTACTAAGTTAGCTGAGAGCTTTATTAGTGCATTGCGATCGCTAATTGCTCACTGTAAATCTCCCAATGCTGGCGGTTACACGCCTACAGATTTTCCCCAAATGCAATTTTCGCAACAAGAACTAGACAGCTTAATTGCTGAACTAAACTAATGAATAAAAAAAATATCGAAAATATCTACCCGCTTTCGCCTACGCAGCAAGGCATACTATTTCATACTCTCCACGCGCCAGAGTCAGGAGTTTATGTTGTGCAAAGTTGCTATACGTTTAGCCAAACTCTTGACATAGTAGCTTTTCAACAAGCTTGGCAACAAGTTATTAACCGACATCCAATTTTACGAACTTCTTTTCATTGGCAACAATATAAAGAGCCGTTTCAGGTAGTTCATAAGTCCGTAACTATACCTTGGCAATATTACGACTGGCAAAACTCCTCAGAAATTGAGCAGCAATTAGCAGCTTTTTTACAAGCAGACTGCAAGCAGGGATTCGATCTTACTCACCCGCCGCTATTGCGTTTAACTCTAATCCAAATAGCCGAAAATACTTATCATTTTGTTTGGAGTAGCCACCATTTAATTTTAGATGGATGGTCGACAGCCTTAGTTCTCCAGCAAGTATTTCTTTCTTATGCAGGAATAAGCGATCGCTCCTGTGCAACGCGCCCCTACGCAGACTATATTAACTGGTTGCAACAACAAGACTTGTCCCAAGCCGAAACCTTTTGGCGCAAGACACTCCAAGGATTTACTGCACCTACTGCGCTAAAGTTAGGGAAATCAACAGGTTATAGTAACCAGTCGCTCAAATTATCCGCAGTCACCACCGCCGCGCTGCAATCAATAGCACGACAGCACAGATTAACCTTAAACACTCTCTTACAAGGCGCTTGGGCTATCCTTCTAGCTCGTTATAGTGGTGAGGAAGATGTTGTCTTTGGGGCAACATCTTCCGGTCGTCCACCTACCTTAGTTGGCTCAGAATCAATGGTAGGGTTATTTATCAACACCTTGCCAGTACGAGTACAGGTGTCGGGCAAAGCCTTACTAATACCCTGGTTGCAACAACTCCAAGCGCGACAAGTAGAGGCACAACAGTACGAATATAGCCCCCTCGTACAAGTACAAACTTGGAGCGATGTACCGCGCGATGTGCCTTTATTTGAAAGCATTTTAGTATTCGAGAATTACCCTGTAGACGCTGGCTTGCAACAATGGGCAACAGAAATGCAAGTTCACCAAATTCAATCTGTAGAATCAACCAATTATGCGATCGCTCTAAAAGCTGGAGTTAGTAACGAGCTATCTTTAGAAATTTTAAGCGATCGCGCCTCCACTACAATCAAACGAATGTTAGGTCATTTGCAAACATTATTAGAGGGTGTGGTAGAAAATCCCCAAAGTGCGATCGCTTCTTTACCATTACTAACCACCGCCGAACAAAAGCAACTACTAGAGTGGAACAATACCCAAACTGATTACTCTCAAGACAAGTGCATTCAGCAATTATTTGAAACCCAAGCAGCGCAAACCCCAGAAGCCGTCGCCGTAGTATTTGCAGACCAATATTTGACTTATCAACAACTAAACAGCCGTGCTAACCAATTGGCGCACCATCTGCAAAAACTCAATGTGGGGTTAGAGGTTCCGGTTGCTATTTGCTTAGAGCGTTCTTTAGAGATGGTTATCGGTATTCTAGCCATTCTCAAAGCTGGGGGAACTTATGTACCAATCGATCCAGCTTCTCCTCAGGAACGATTAACGGCGGTATTAGCAGATGTCCAAGCGCCAGTATTTTTAACTCAAAAACAGTTATTAACCAAACTTGCACCCATCAATACTAAAGTTATTTGCTTAGATGCAGATTGGCAGAATATCCGCTTAGAAAGCGAGAAAAATCTATCCGTTGCTGTCACTCCTGACAACCTAGCCTACATTATGTACACCTCTGGTTCTACAGGCATCCCCAAAGGTGTAAGCGTCTTACATAAGGGTGTAGTGCGGTTAGTTAAAGCAACGAATTACGCTCAATTAAACGCTCAAGAAGTATTTTTGCAAGCTGCGCCGATTTCCTTTGATGCAGCGACTTTTGAGATTTGGGGCTGTTTGTTAAATGGCGCAAAATTAGTATTGTTTCCCGGTGACATCGCCTCTTTATTGACTCTAGGGCAAGTAATTCGCCAACATCAAATTACAACACTGTGGCTGACAGCAAGCTTGTTTCACCTCATGGTAGACGAGCAACTAGAAGATTTACAGACAGTAAAACAAATTTTGGCGGGTGGCGATGTGCTATCTGTTTCCCACGTTCAAAAATTACTGCAATCTCAAAATTGTCAGCTAATTAACGGCTACGGGCCTACCGAAAATACTACATTTAGCTGTTGTTATCCAGTTACAGACGCGCGCTATTTAGAAAATATCCCTATTGGTCGTGCGATCGCCAACACCCAAGTTTATATCTTAGATCGCTATCTGCACCTGCTTCCGATCGGTGTTAGCGGCGAAATCTACGTTGGTGGCGATGGTTTAGCCAGACACTATCACCGTCGCCCAGAATTAACCGCTAGTAGCTTTATTCCCCATCCTTTTAGTAAAACTCCTGGGGCGCGACTTTATAAAACGGGGGATTTAGGACGCTATCGGGAGGATGGCAATATCGAATTTTTGGGAAGAAGCGATCGCCAAGTAAAAGTTAGAGGCTTCCGCATTGAGTTAGGAGAAATCGAAGCGGCAATTTCCCAATATCCCCAGGTAAAGCAAGCAGTAGTAACAGCAAATAACGAGCAATTAGTCGCCTATGTTGTTATAGAACCATCCTTAATTGACGACTTGCGCGGCTGGTTGCAATTGAAACTACCTAAATATATGCTGCCATCAGTCTTTATACCTCTGACAGCCCTACCACTAAATGTTAATGGCAAGGTTGATCGCCGACTATTACCAGCGCCACAGTTGCATTTATCACAAAAGCAGACCTATGTATTACCACGTACCACCCAAGAAACTCAACTGGCACATATCTGGGCAGAGATTTTAGGCTTAGAACGGGTAGGGATTCACGATGACTTTTTTGCCCTGGGCGGTCATTCCTTGGCGATCGTGCGGCTATTTGCACGAATTAGGCAAACGTTTGCGGTGGATATCCCAATTCAAACTATATTTACAGCCCCTACGGTAGCTGAATTTGCTCAAAAACTGTTATCAGATACTCCTACATCGCCAGTTTTCGATCTTCAAGCTGAAGCCGTCCTCGATTTAGAAATTGCTTGCTCAAAAAAATATATTCCCGTCGCCAAACCTGCAAGTATTTTCTTAACAGGAGCTACTGGATTTTTAGGTGCATTCTTACTTGCTGAACTACTGCAACAAACTAGAGCAGATATTTATTGCTTAGTACGTGCAGCCAATGGGGAAGCTGCTAAACACAAGATTCAAGACACTTTTACCTTTTACTCCCTCAATGATGTTGGGCAAAGTTCGAGAATTATTCCTGTTGTGGGAGACTTATCGCAGCCGCTATTAGGACTTAGCGAGTTACAGTTTGTAGCCTTAGCAGAAAAAATCGATGTTATTTACCACAATGGCGCGTGGGTTCATCATGCTTCCCCCTACTCTACTCTCAAGGCGGCGAACGTCTTAGGAACTCAAGAAATTTTACGATTAGCCAGCCAAATTAAAATCAAGCCAGTACATTTTATTTCTACTATTAGCGTCTTCTCGGCGGCTGGAGAAGCAGGCTTAAACGTAGTTTCAGAAGATTCTAGCCTAGACGAGATTTCCGTTCCAGAGGGCGGCTATGCACAAACTAAATGGGTAGCAGAAAAGTTAATTAAGATTGCAGGCGATCGTGGTTTACCCATTTCTATTTATAGACCAGGACGAATTTCTGGACATAGCCAAACTGGTGCATTCAATCCCAATGACCTTTTATCTAGGTTACTCGTAGGTTGCCTACACTTGGGCAGTTTCCCAGAAGAAGAACGTCTAGAAGGACTAGCACCCGTAGATTATGTTAGTAAATCTATTGTCTATTTATCACAACAACCAGCATCTTTAGGCAAAGCATTTCACCTATTAAATCCTCAGCCGTTTGAATTACAAATGCTGTTCAAGGTTATTCATTCCTTTGGCTACCCATTAAAACAGATTTCTAGCGATTCCTGGCAAGCCGAATTAGCTTTAATTGGCGATCGTTCCCCCGAACATCCCTTGTATCCTTTGATTCCGCTACTGCACGCAAACAAAAAATCACCGCCGACAACACTAAACTTTGACTGTGAAAATACCCTGCAAAGCCTCAACAATAGCTCAATTATTTGTCCATCCACCGATGAAAAATTACTTAGTCTCTACCTATCTCATATAATTCGCAACAACTTAGACTCTCTAACCCAAAAAGATATTATTCACAAATAATTTTTCCTTCCACTTCGCGTCCTTTATTAATCCAATCTCATGCAAAAAAGTATTTCTCCTGTATCGCCAAACGTCCAAAGCAACTATTTATCAGAGTTTATCGCTCAATATAGCGATCGCACCAAAACATCTAAACAACTTGCTCAAATTCACCGTGCTACCTTAGCCGATAACCGAGTTTCCGCAGGTTTTAACCTAGCACTTAAAGAAATATGCTATCCCATAGTTGCTAAAAAATCTCTTGGTTCTAAAATTTGGGACGCAGACGGCAACGAATATATTGATGTTGTTATGGGGTTTGGTATCAACCTATTTGGTCACAATCCCCCTTTTATCAAAGCCGCACTCTTAGAACAATTAGATAAAGGCACTCACTTAGGAGTACAAACAGAATTAGCGGGCGAAGTAGCACAGTTAATTACTGAAATGACAGGTATGGAAAGAGTTGCTTTTAGTAATACAGGTACAGAAGCAATTATGACCGCAATTCGTATTGCTAGAGCTACTACAAATCGTCACAAAATTGCTATATTTTCCGGTTCTTATCACGGTCATTTTGATGGCACGTTAGTTGAAACCAAAGAAATAAATGGTAATTTCACTACCGTTCCCGTAGATTCAGGTACACCACCGAATTTTGCAGAAGATGTTTTAGTTTTAGATTATGGCAATTGGCGATCGCTCGATATTATCAAAGCAAACAAAAATGAATTAGCAGCTATTTTAGTTGAACCAGTCCAAAGTAGCCGGATTGATTTTCAACCGCGTGAATTTCTCCATCAATTAAGGCAATTAACAACTCAATTAGACATTGCTTTAATTTTTGATGAAATGGTTTCAGGCTTTCGCATTCATCCTGGCGGCGCGCAAGATTGGTTTAATATTACCGCCGATATAGCTACCTACGGCAAAATTATCGGTGGCGGAATGCCCATTGGCGTTATTGCTGGTAAAGCTAAATATATGGATAAAATTGATGGCGGAATGTGGAGTTATGGCGATTCTTCTTATCCTCAAGTTAAGCAAACTTTTTTTGCAGGTACGCATTGCAAACATCCTCTATCCTTAGCCGCCGCAAAAGTTGTACTACAACACCTTAAAGATCAGGGAGCAGTTTTACAAACCCAGCTAAATCAGCGTACAACCCAGTTTATTCAAACCTTAAATACTTATTTTGAATCTGGAGAAATACCTATTAAACTGATCAGTTTTGGTTCGGTGTTTGGGGCTGCTAATTCGACATCAAGTAGCAATTCTAGCGATTCATCATCTTTGGGATTAAGCCTATTATCTTATCATTTAATTCACAAAGGCATATTAAGTAGAGGTGGTAGCGGATTCTTATCTACAGCCCATACAGATGAAGATATCAATTGTATAGTTCGGGCTGTTCAAGACAGTATTAGTGACTTGCAATTGGGCGGCTTGTTGTAAAAGTAATACCCAGAAAAGAGTTATGAATATTCAACCTATCCAGCGTATTGAAAACCCATCAGTTCTTGAATTCCAAACAAAGTTTGGCTTACAAAGTAAACCAGTAATTATTTCTGGTGTTGCTAATGAGTGGTCAGCATCTTCTTTATGGCAACCCGAAATGTTTAAAGATATGTTTGGTGATGTAGCTGCACCTCTAAGAGCTAGTGATAATGAAATTGATGTTTTCTTTGGGCAATCGAAAGAATCAAAAGTAATATCAATCGCTGAATATATAGATAGCATTAATTCAACCGATATAAATGGACAGCGCCCAGCCTATCTAGGTAATATTCCCCTCAATTCACCGCTAACTCAACAGTATTTTGACAAAATTAAATCTCATTTTAGTTTTCCTAACTACTTGCCGGAAAATAGCGGCAATGAAATACGTTTATGGATTGGTGCTACTAATCAAAAGTCAACAATTCATAATGATAACTATCACAACTTTAATGCTCAAATATTTGGAAAAAAAACATTTTTACTTTTTCCACCAGAGGAGTATGAAAAGTTATCGATTGTCAAGATTGATGACGAATTATGGTCAAGTCCCATTGATCCCCAAAAACCAGATTTAGATAAATTTCCTAGTTTCAAGGAAATTAGTGGATTAGAAGCTGAATTACAGGCAGGAGATATACTTTTTATCCCGGCTTTTTGGTGGCATCAAGCACGAACAATTACAACGGCAATTAATCTCAATATGTGGGTTTTTACTGAAAATATTTGTAAAACTTGGCAAGAACATCCTGCCTTTAGCAAAGCTGTAAGTACAGGATATAAATTTTGAATGCCGCAGATATTCAAAAAACTAATCTCCGCACCTTTGTAATTATTTGGGCAAGTCAAGTAGCCTCTATACTTGGCTCAGAAATGACTAATTTTGCTATAACTATTTGGGCGTGGAATATTACAGGTAAAGCTACATCATTATCTTTGATTATCCTCTTTACCCAAATTTCTAGATTAATAGCAGCAATGTTTGCAGGCATATTAGTTGATCGGTGTGATCGCAAATTACTAATGATCTTAGGAGATACCGCCGCCGGGATATCAACTATTGCTATATTTATCCTCCTGACAACCAATCGCCTAGAAATTTGGCATCTCTACATTACCGCAGCTTTTAGCGGACTATTTGGTTATTTTCAGCATTTAGCATACTCCGCTTCTATATCGGCGCTTGTACCCAAACAACATTACACGCGAGCGGCGGCTTTGTGCAATCATGTGGGACAATTTGGTTCAAATATCATTGCCCCAGGACTAGCCGGAGCGCTTTATTATCAGATTGGTCTGCAAGGTATTTTGACTATTGATATTTCTACTTTTGCGATCGCTATCTGCACAATATATTTTGTCCAAATCCCCCAACCTGTCGTTAAGCGAGAACCAGAACAACAAAAACTTTGGCAAAATCTAACTTTCGGTTGGCGCTACATTTTAAAAAATCCTAGCTTGCGATCGCTACTAATATTTCTCCTTATTTTCAACTTCCTTGATTACGCAATTTCTGGTATCCACGCCTCATTAATTTTGTCCCGCAGTCATAACAACACCGCAGTATTTGCCAGCGTCCAATCTGCGATCGGTCTGGGTGGTGTAATTGGTGCGGTATCGCTGAGTGTGTGGGGTGGGTTTAAACGCCGCATTCATGGGATGTTGCTAGGAACAGTATTAAGTTATGGCTGTATGGTAGTGTTTGGATTAGGAAATTTACCCGCAACTTGGATATTAGCTGGTTTTTTCACCGCCGTATTTTGGTCATCTATTAGTAGTTCAGAGCAAGCAATCTGGTTATCTAAAGTCCCACCAGAAGTACAAGGACGAGTCTTTGCTAATCGTTATTTGCTTACCCAGCTTGCTGCACCAATGGGACTTGCGATCGCTGGACCATTGGCTGACAAATTTTTCCAGCCTGCTATGCTGCCTGGAGGGATTCTAGCAAATACATTTGGCGGCTTACTTGGTAATGATTACAGTTCTGGGATCGCCTTGCAATACACCCTCTTTGCTTTCTGTGGTGTACTGCTGGGTTTAAGCGGATACACCCGGAGTAAATTGCGAAATATTGAACTTGTTATTCCCGACTATGAGGTTAACAACAAAAGCACAATATAAAAGTCCTAAATGATTTCTGAAAAGTATTAATAGGTAAATAAAAAGTTTAGGAAATGCAAAGATTTGACGATAGGTTACCAACTCAAACAGAAACTGTACTATACCAAAAGATTTGCACAGATAGAACTGTAGCTGGATTTTGTTACAAAATTTCGTTGATTTTTTCAGAGCTATGACCGAATAACACTAAGTGAAGAAAAAGCATTAGCGACGAGACACTCCTGACGTAATAGAGGCAGATACAGTGTAGACACTGTTGGCGAAATATTGCTTAACAAGGGATAAAATTTTGAAAACGCTCGTCATACTAAGTTGCAGTCTGAGGTAGTATTTTAAGATGAGAAAAGTAAGTCATTGAACGCAGGCGCTCACAACTAGAAGAAAGTTCAAGCAAGCCTTGACACAGAACATCTTCTACTTGTGCTAGAGATGAAAAGGCTTGATTATAAAAATGATTTTCGCGAATGTCCTCCCAGATATGTTCAACAGGCATTAACTCTGGGCTATAGGCGGGTTGAAAAATCAACCGGATGTTTTCGGGAACTGTTAAACAGTTAGAACGATGCCAAGAAGCTTTATCCAGTTGTAAAATCACAAAATAATCGTCAAATTCTTTAGAAACTTGCGCCAAAAATAAATTCATCATCTTAGTATTAGCGTAGGGTAAAATTAAGCAAGTCATTAAGCCTAATTGAGGCGCTACGGCGGCGTAAGCATAAACATATTGTCTGACTTGTTGCTTAGGTACAATTGGACGTACACCTAGTGGACACCAGCAAGCTCTGACTTCTCCGATCCGCCCAAACCTCCCTTCATCTCCTGCCATCAATACTATTGGTCTAGTATCAGATGGGTTCCTGGTTTGATTTATCTGCTCTACCAAGCTGGAGAAGTTTTTTTAAATTCATCAATGGCACTAGGATCTTTTTTCGGGTGACAAGACCTTGGCACAATCTTACGCCATTGATGTCGTTCTAACAATCGATAAATTGTCGTCTTATGCACTAGAAAACCACATTTTAGTTCCTAAGCAAGTTTGATTTGAATTGCAGTGGCTATTTGACCACAACGGGCTTTTTCTTTGAACCCATCTATTAGTTGTTTTTCCTCGTCCCAACTTAAATAACAATTACGCCTACCTCCTTTGCCGGGAGTAGATAATCCAATTTCTCCAGTGCGATTATATTGCTGAATTACTTTTCTCACAAATCCTTCAGACACTCCACAATGACGCGCTATCTCGGCGGAGGTTCTAGGGTCTACTAGGGCATTGTAGATCACCAGCCATTTTTGTTTATTCCAATGGGATGATGCTAACTTTACTTTCTGCCTGACCATTTCTAAGTCTAAATGAGGATAAGCTTGCGTTACTTGACCCATATATACATTTATCTTTCACAATTTTCTTGCTCTTATTACTCTACTACCTCTGATCACAACTTAGTATGACCTAGAAAACGTTGTAGCGTCTGTCGATCCCATTGCCCTACAAGATGAAATTAGAACGCTAAATAAGCTAGTTAAACTAGCCAAAGACCTAGAAAACCGTGAAATAGAGTCCAAGTTACAGCGTTTAAAGCAATTATTGGTAAAAGAGGGTTTCTTTAATGATCCCAAAATGAAATTGCTGATCTTCACCGAGCATAAAGATACCCTTGATTTTCTTGCTGGTGATGGTAAACACGAGCGTCCTTTAGGCTTGCTCAAACAGTGGGGACTAAGCGTGACCCAGATTCATGGGGGCATGAAAGTAGGCGATCGCAATACTCCTAATAGTCGCATTTATGCCGAGCGCGAATTTAAAGAAAGCTGTCAAATTCTCGTAGCAACCGAAGCCGCCGGAGAGGGCATCAACCTTCAGTTTTGTTGGCTGATGATTAACTACGACATTCCTAGGGATCCCGTGCGCTTAGAGCAACGGATGGGGAGAATCCACCGTTACGGACAGGAAAAGGATTGCTTAATTTTTAACTTTGTCTCTACTAATACCCGCGAAGGTAGCGTGTTTTGGAAGCTATTCGAGCGCATCCAAAAAATTGAAGCAGACCTCGACCCCGAACGGACGGGGAAAGTTTTTAACGTCTTGGGCGATGTCTTTCCCGCCAATCAAATTGAAAAAATGCTGCGGGATATGTACGCGCGTAATTTAACAGAAGAGGTGATTAAAGATCGGATTGTCGATCAAGTGGATAGCGATCGCTTTCGCCGGATTACAAAATCGGCATTAGAGGGACTGGCAAAGCGCGAACTAAATTTATCTACAAACCTAACTGGGGTGCAACGGCGGCATAAGCGTAAACCTATTGTCTAACTTGTTGCTTAGGTACAATTGGACGCATACCTTTTGGACACCAGCAAGCTCTGACTTCTCCTATACGCCCAAACCTACCCTCATCTCCCGCCATTAATACTATTGGTCTAGTATCAGATGGATTCCTGGTTTGATTTATTTGCCTAACTAAAGACGAGAAGTTTTTTTAAATTCATCAATGGCACTAGGGTCTTTTTTTGGATGAGAAGACCTTGGCACAATTTTGCGCCATTGATGCCTCTCTAATCAGCGATAAATTGTCGTCTTAGGTACTGGAAAACCACACTTAAGTTCCTAAGCAAGTTTAATTTGAATTGCGGTGGCTATTTGACCACGACGGGCTTTTTCTTTAAACCCATCTATTAGTTGTTTTTCCTCATCCCAACTTAAATAGCAATTACGTCTACCTCCTTTGCCTGGAGTAGATAATCCAATTTCTCCAGTGCGGTTATATTGCTGAATTACTTTTCTGACAAATCCTTGGGACACCCCACAATGACGCGCAATCTGAGCCGATAGTCTAGGGTCTGCTAGTGCATTGTAGATCACAAGCCATTTTTGTCTATCCCAATGAGAGGACGCTAACTTTATTTTTTGCTTGATTGTCTCCTTTTCTAAGTGAGAACAGGCTTTCGTTACTTGACCCACATATCCATTTCCCTTTTCCAAGTTTCTCTGTTTTACTACTCTACTACCTCTGATCGCAACTTGGTATCAGCATTACGCCTCTAGTAATGGTTGTAGGGAAATAACTTGAGGAACTTGTGAGGAAAAGGGCGATCGCTTATAGCTGTGTTGCTATCTAGGGATTAGTCAAAATTGCTTTGGGTTGCTTGGCATCAAATAAAGAGGCAGAAAGCAGAATAACAATACTGGCACTCTCATTTTTGCCATAATGTACCATTTTCGCTGGTTCAATCAATGAATCGCCAACTTTGAGAAGGGTTGTTTGTCCAGCTTTAAGAATTTCTTCGGTGCGATTGACTCTAATAATTTTGGCTGATCCCTTAACAACGGTATAAGTGAGCGTCCCAAATTCAACGCGCTCAATCTGCATTCCTGGATGGGTATGAGGCGGGAGATTAGCGCCCGATGGGATTGTATAACGCACCAACTCCAAAATCCGACCCTCGGCATCGCTGGGATAACCACTAGCTAAAACTTCACGAGTTACAGATTGAGTGTAAGTATTAACGGGTGGAGAGGTTTTTTGACCTCTTGCTATTTCCACTGTGCTAAACAATGTCAGTGCGATGAGGGGAAACAGAGAGATTGATTTTTTCAGAAATTCCATTGCTTTTTCTCTCGTGCGGTAATGAGAAAGTCTAGTTTAGCGCGATTCCCTTCGGGATAGCTTCGCTGCACGCGTTTCATTTCCCGGACGCTAAAACCTTGATAAAAAAGCGCTCCCGTTGGGCAAGCATTGACACATTTGCCGCAGGAAGTACAACTTTGGGACGTTCCCCAAGGTTGATTTAAGTCAGTAATTACATGAGAATTTGTTCCTCTCCCCGCCATATCCCAAGTATGCGCCCCTTCAATTTCATCGCAGACTTGAACGCAACGATTGCAGAGATACAACGGTTGTGGTCGATGCCAAAGTCCTTGTGGGAAATATCAACTTGGCGATCGCTTTGCTTCATATTCTGCAAAACTTTAAGTTCAATCGGCAACCCGTGACAATCCCAACCCGGCACATAACGAGCTTTGCGTCCCTTAAGTAACTGGTAGCGGGTGATGATATCTTTTGCAAAAGTTTAGGAACAATATTGAGGGTGGTCTTTGCATTCGACAAGTTGAAGACTTTATTTTAGAAACAGAGAAACGTTACTTTGTTATAGATGGTAAATCCTTTGCTCCATTGCCAGATAAAGAAATTCCAGAGATTGTTGAGGAGTGCGCTAAACGAATTAATAGTAAGTTCTTTTCGGTAGACGTGATAGAGCGCCAAGATGGTTGCAAACGAGTTGTAGAAATTGGCGACGGTCAAGTGTCAGATTTAGTTGGATGGACGGCGGAACGTTTTGCTTCGCTGTGGGCTGAGTACATCTAATAATTCTGTTAGATTACAGTTTAGCGATCGCATCCCAAGTAATATTTTTCTACGGCAAAGCGCGATCGCGCTATCAAAGCAATGTAAAAAATGTTAACTAACAGCATATTCGGTAAATTGACGTTTGAAGGCAGAATGAAAGCCAATAACAATATCAGTTTTTGGTACTCCCATTTCTACAAGCTCTTTAGCAATATCACTCTCTGTCCCGTTGTGCTGAAGCCAGATTTTTCCATCCTTGATATCTAAGTGCAGAATACAGCCATAAATTCGCCTTTCATCCTGCCAGCCGACATGGACTATTTGATAATGATCTCTAATCGTGTCAAAAATAAGTTCAGTTTCAACCGTGCGATCGTCACGACTAAGATCGGCATATTCTTGTAAAAGTTTCTGTACACTTTCGCGGTATTGCTCTAGTTTAGCCATCGCTCGATAACCTCCTGTTGTGGTTGATAGACAATCAGTTTTAATTGTTGGCTGCTAATAATACTTTGGGCAAGTTGAGTAGTAAAAAAGGAAGTATAGGTATCAACAGGTACAGCAAGATAGAGGATGTGTTCTGAGTATTGCTCTAGTAAAAGTGTCCGATAACTAATAAATTGACCGAGGGCAGTATAAAATTCTGAAATAGCAGAGTTTTGAACAAAGCTTTTGATTTCTACGGCAATCTTTTTACCTGCTTGTTCTGCGGCTAACACTTTCTCGGCTCCCAGGTCAATATATAGTTTGCCTAACTCATAGCGTAATAAAAGAGGATCGTGAGTAATTGTCCAACCATCTTTTTCTAGAGCGTGGCGCACGGCTTTGTGAAAGACATCTTTAGCAGGCATAGTCTTACACTACATTTCTTAATCTCTAGTTTATCTATAACCGCAGCAATAAGGAGCGATCGCTTATATTCTTTGAGTTTTTTAACAACCGCGCGATCGCGTAGCAGTTCAATAGCCTTACCCCTTTGACCTTGACGACCCTACACGCGAAGTAGAAGCTATCCTGAGAGCAAAACTCAACCAAGCTGAGTAGCGGCGGCTCGACTTTACTATTAGAGCGAGTTTTGTGAAGATTACAGGCTGTTTGTGAAATGCGATCGCCTCCTAAGTAATATTTTTCTGCGATAGTGCGATCGCGCTTTATAAAAAATTATCTAGAAACAGCATAAAAATATCTAAAAACTTGTCTAAATAACCGCAGATTCTAGCATCTTAATACTTCCGGCTACAGCATCAATTTCAACCTCTAAACCAATGGGTAGGGTAACGATGTTTTCTAAGTGACCAATCGCAGCGCCGTAATAAGCAGGGATTTTTAATGGTTGAATATGACCCCAAACCACTTCTTCTAAAGTCAACGAACCATAGTCAGCATCTGGCGTACAGCCCGGACATTGCCCAAAAATAAACCCTGCTAGTTTGTCAAATACTCCAGCAATTTTGAGGTGAGTCATCAAGCGATCTAAACGGTAAATATTTTCGCCTGTATCTTCTAAAAATAAAATTGCCCCAGCCATATCAGGCAAGTACAAAGAACCCACAATTCCCGATAACACAGACAAGTTTCCGCCAATAAGTTTACCTTGAGCCTTGCCTGGGGTAATAGTTTGAATGCGATTTTTTACCTGCATTAAACGATCTCCATCGTCGCCATCTTTAGGATTTGCGATCGTTACAGCTTCTCCCGCAAATAACACGCGGCGGAAAGACTCAGTTTGAGAGGTTCGCCACGAAGTTAGACCATTAGGCCCGTGAAAAGTTACTAATTGAGTACGGGCGTTAATTGCTAAAATTAGGGCGGTAATATCGCTAAAACCAATAATAATTTTAGGGTTTTGGCGGATAATTTCATAATCTAAATAAGGCAAAATGCGGCTGCATCCCCAACCACCGCGAATAGGTAACAAAGCGCTCACTTGCGCCTCTTGAAAAAATTGGTTGATGTCTGCGGCGCGATCTTTGTCGCTACCTGCTAAATAACCATAGCGATCGCCAACATGAGGGGCAAGTTTAGGCACAAGTCCCAGACCCCGCACGGCATCTAAAACTATATTTAGTTCTTCCCGGACAAAAGTAGCGCTGGCAGGGCTAATAATCCCTACAATCGCCCCAGGTTTTAGGCGAGGGGGTTTTAATAGCGGGCGACTTTTTGCTGTGGCTATTTTTAGGGGTGTTGCTAAGGCGCAAGTAGTAGCAGCGATCTGGAGAAATTGACGGCGATTGAGCATTTAGTTTGTTAAAGCTTTCACCTTTTTACACTAAAAGTTATTGTTTTGGTTAATTAATAACTACCTACATGACAATCTCGATCAGTTTAGGCGATCGCGGCAATTTTTAGGTCTTGCTGATGGCATCCATAAGCGAGAGATTAGCCGTTGACAATGGTTGTTCTACAAATACAGCTAAATCAAACCAAAAAGTTGTCCCTACACCAACCTCGCTAACCAGATGTACCGCGCTGTGATGCTTGTCAACAATATTGCGGACAATTGACAGTCCTAAACCTGTACCTTCTAAAGTATGGACGCGGTTTTCTACTCGGAAAAAGCGCTCGAAGATTGCTTGTTGATCTTCGGTGTCTATACCAATCCCCGTATCCGAAACTTCAATGCGGACTCGCTCGGCGACAGTATGAGAATGTTCGTTGATAGTTTCGGGAAGCAAATAAGCGCGAATTGCAACAGTTCCCCCTTGCTGAGTAAATTTAAGTGCATTACCAACTAAATTTGTAAAAACTTGCAGGAGTAAATCGTAATTCCCTAATACAGCAGGCAAATCCCTAGAGATTTCCTGCACTAGCTCAATCCCTTTATCCCTCGCATTTAGTTGATAGGTGCGTAAGGTTTGCTCCACTGCTTGCGCCAAGTCTACACCATCAAAATGATAGATTCGGCATGATTCCAAGCGTGATAAGTCTAAAACATCGTTGACTAAACGCGCCAGCCTATCGGTTTCGTGGTTGGCGGTTTCCAAAAACTCCCGACGCTCGGCTTCTGTCAATTCTTCCCCGTAATCGTGCAGAGTTTCGATGTGAGTTTTGATATTAAATAAAGGAGTTCTTAGTTCGTGGGAAACATTGCTAATAAACTGACTTTTTGCTTCATTTAGCTCTACTTCGCGGGTAATATCTTGAACAGTAACAGCAATACCTTTGATACTTTCCCGTTGCTGATTAACTACTGTCGTTAAAAGAATGCGTACCGTACGATCGCTTGGATCGCTAAGAGTTAGCCGAAACTCCGCACTATCGCGCTCTCCAGAGGCTATTTGATATAAGGGACGCGATAATTCTCCTCGCACCTCGGAGGGTAACTGATCGAGTACATTTACTCCCACTACTTCCGAGGTTTCCCAGCCAAAAATTCGCCTAGCGGTAGGGTTAACTAAAATCACCCGCAAATCGGCATCTAATAGCACCGCACCATCGGCAATAGTTGAAACCAATGTCTCTAACTTGGCTTTTTCCGCCGTCAATTCGTCAATATTTTGCTCGTCGTAACTTTCTAGCTTTTCTGCCATTTCATTGAAGCTAAAAATCAATTCTCCCAATTCCCCACTCAAAGGTAAATCTATGCGTTGCTTAAAGTTTCCCGCCGCAATATTTTTAACTCCCGTTGATAGCTCTTTAATTGGTTGAGTAATCATTAAAGCGTTAGAAACCGCTCCCAGTATTACCATTACCCAAATCGAGACAAAAACTGCGATCGTCACATCCCGCGTTAGATTTGAAGACGTTACCACCGTAGGATTAGGATTAGTACCGATCGCTAAAACTCCTAAGTACCTACCTTCGTGCAACAAAGGAATAAATACATCCGTAACTTCGCCATCGGGTGAAACGTGTTGACGTACCATCGGAATTTCGGAATTGGCGGCATAATTTTCGGGTAAATTAATGCGGCGAGCAATACTTAAAGAAGTTTGCACTTCTGGTTGCCAAAAAGGAATACCAAAAAAGATTTTTCCCGCTTCGTCGGCGTATAGCATATAGCGGACGCTAGAAGTGTTGCTATAAAAGCGTTGGGAAAACTGAGCAACTTCTGTGAGATTATTTTCGGCAACTAATGGCGCAACGTTGGAAGCTAGAAGCAAACCTAAATCGCTACCAAAACGGGTGTCATTTATCCGCGCATCTTGTTGAATAGTATTGACTGCCCAAAAGGTAAGCCCGCTCATAATTAAGGAAACAACTAAAGTTGCCGCCGCCAGTAGCTTTGTCTGGAGGGTAAAATCTGCCCACCAACTGGCGATCGCTTCTCTAAGTGTTTTTAACCAAATAACCATTTTTTATTTATATTAGCTTTTGTAATAAATCCTTACAATTAAAAACTAACAGTTAATTGGTAAATAGGTTGGCAATTAGACTCAAAATTTATTTTTTACTTTATTTTTGCACCCGATAGCCAATATCGCGTCGATAGTGCATCCCTTCAAAATGGATGCCGCTAATTCCAGCATAAGCACGAGCAATAGCTTGGGCAAAATTTTCGCCAATTCCTGTTACTCCCAAAACTCTACCGCCATCAGTAACTATTTGCGTGTTTAACTGCTTTGTACCAGCTTGGAATACATAGGTATTTGTTAAACCTTCAGCGCTTTTGATCCCAGAAATTGCTTCGCCTTTGCGATAATCTCCCGGATAACCAGAAGCAGAAGCAACTACACAACAAGCTGCGCCAGATTTCCAAGCAATAGGTGGCATTTCCCCTAATCTTTTTTCTACGCAAGCAAGTAACAAGTCTTCTAGAGGTGTTTCGAGTAAAGGTAAAATTGCTTGGGTTTCAGGATCGCCAAATCGACAGTTAAATTCCAAAACTTTAAATTTGCCCTCTGGTGACACCATTAAGCCAGCATAAAGTACGCCTCGATAGTCTATGTTGCGTTTGCGGAGTGTTGCGATCGCACTTTGCAATACCTCTACTTCTATTTTTGCCATCAATTCGGGAGTAACTAAAGGCGCAGGTGCATAAGCTCCCATGCCGCCGGTATTATCTCCCGTATCACCGTCACCGATGCGTTTATGGTCTTGGGCGGGTAATAAAGGGCGAATCACGATCCCATCGGTTAAAGCCAATACCGAGACTTCCTGCCCTACCAAACATTCTTCTACGAGGACAAATTTACCCGCGCTGCCAAACTGTCCCTCAAAGATACTATCAATTGCTCTATGGGCTGCCTCAACAGTGGATGCAACAATAACGCCCTTCCCTGCCGCTAAACCATCAGCTTTAATCACAATCGGTATAGATCCAGAATTTACATAGCCCTTGGCGGCGGCGGCATCGGTAAATACAGCAGCTTTGGCGGTGGGAATGCCCGATTCTGCCATTAATGCTTTTGCCCACGCCTTACTAGCTTCAATTTGAGCGCCAGCACGAGTTGGCCCAAAAACTTTAATTCCTAAATTTTGTAAGTAGTCGGTAATACCCATTGCTAAAGGTATTTCCGGCCCCACGACAACTAAATCAATATTATTATCTTGGCAAAATTGACCTATTCCCTTAAAGTCATCTACACTTATTGGCAAGTTTTGACAGCGTGTTAAAGTTGCCGTACCGCCATTGCCAGGAGCGCAGAAAACTTGTTTAACTTGGCTCGATTGCAGTAGCTTTAATGCGATCGCGTGTTCTCTACCACCATTACCAACAACTAAAACCTTCACCTCTACTACCCTCGCTCTCAAACCCAATTTCTATGCTGCTGTAAGTCTTGCTAAATAACTTAACTTTTAGCTTTGTATCTTCAATCCTATAGCGGATCGACCTAAAACACTGCCTATCTTAAATTGCTTGTTAAAACGTAATTGCCAGCCTGTTAAAGAGTTTTTGTAAACAAACACAACTTAACGAATATTTTTAGCGGTCTAATCATTTTGTTTAGGTTGCCTTTCATAGTCAATAAGCTTAACTTCAAGCCTTTTTTAGCAACCTAATTCTTAGTCTGCAAGATTTGAGATATTGTTGTTTTTTCTTAATTCAAGATTAGATCCAAAACAGTAAAACCCTTGCTAACTATAGTGCTGTCTTCACTGCGGAGATAGTTTATCTTAGTACGTCTACGTTTATTTTGTTAAAAAATATACTTAAACTACAAAATAATTACAGATAAATATTGTTATTTTTTATACTTTACTACGTACTTTAGTTTAAAAGTAAATTTACGTCTGACAAAGCTTAATTTAGCTTTACAAATAAAATCTGTAATTATGCCAAGTCAAATTGTAGTAGTGTTTGTTACCAAATAAAAAAGTAACTTGCACTTGATACAGGTGTAATAGATCACTTAAAAATAATTTACGGAGAATTACAATGAAACGATTTATATCTGCTCTTAAAACAGTTTTGGTAGTAGCCCCTGTATTAGGGTTATCTCTATTGGCACAAGAGGCATGGGCTGGTTCATTGATCTACGATCCTGGTGCTGACACCTGTACGGGTCTAAACTGCAATGCGAGTGTAATTTTTGGAACTTATCAACGAGATCAGGCTAATAACGCTGAACCCTTTACTGTTCAAGTCTTTAGTAGTGGTAATGAATGCGTGCGTATTCACGGGTTGGCTCAAGCAGTTGACTTAGAAGCTGTACTTGTTGCTCCTAATGGTCAAGTTTGGCGCAATGATGATGGAGGCGGTAGTCTTCGCCCCCTAATCAAAGCTATCACTCCATCTGTTCGAGGTTGGTATACACTGCAAATATCCGGCTATTCTGGCTTACAAGCTAGATCCGATTTTCAATTAGCCTATGGACGTTATAATTCGGCTAACCCCAACTGTAGTGGTGCAACAGTACCCAGTTTTGGCGCAAGTGCTGAAAATGCTCCAAAACCTAGCGGCAATCTAGGCCCATTACCACCCGCAGGTACAGGCAAAATTTAAAACAACGCTTTAGCAAAGAGCTTTTTAGTCCTTTTAACTAAAGCTATTACGTGAAACCGAAGATAAATAGAGCCTGAATTTTAGATCGTCGGCTGCTCAACCATTAAAGGTTAGTTGAGCAGCCTTTTTATAGTTGAAAATACGCTAACCGTTAATTTGTTTGCTGTTTATACAACTCTTTAAATAAACGCTGCTGAAGCTTATGATCGACAATTGGCAATGGATAACCCAGCGCGTCGCATTCGTCGGCGGGAATATTACCACTAATCAAAAATTCTGTATCTACAGACCTTAATTCCGGTAGCCATTCTCTAATATAGTCACCTTCGGGGTCAAATTTTTGCGCTTGACTTGCGGGGTTAAATATTCTAATTGGTTTAGGATCCATACCACTAGAAGCGCTCCATTGCCAGCCGCCGTTATTGGCTGAAAGATCGCCATCTATTAAATGTTGATAAAAGTATTTTTCCCCTAATTGGGGATTAATTATTAAGTCTTTTGTTAGAAAACTAGCTACAATCATCCGACAGCGATTGTGCATCCAACCGAGTTCGTTCATTTGTCGCATCGCCGCATCTACAATTGGGTAGCCTGTTTTCCCCTCACACCAAGCTTGAAAATATTTTTCGTTATTGTCGTAGGGAAAATTTTTAAAAACTTCTCGATACGCCCCGGTTTCTAATTCTGGGAAATTGTACATAGCGTGTTGATAAAATTCTCGCCAGGCTAGTTCTTGTTGCCAACCAACAATGCTAGTGTTCGTTTCATCGCTGCGGCTATTTTCTAACGCCTCCTTAGTTGCTGCCCATACTGTACGAATCCCAATTACACCAAACTTTAGCGCTGCGCTCAGTTGAGATGTACCATTTACTGCCGGAAAATTGCGTTGCTCTTTGTATTCGTTAATTGCTAGATAAGTAAATTCTTCTAGCTTTTGGGTGGCGGCGGTTTCTCCTGGGGCAATTACTAATTCATTTTCCCAATTAAAGCCTAAATCTTTAGCAGTAGGTAAAGCTATAACTCCTGCCTTAATAGCAAGATTTTTTTCGGCGGCTGTCAGTCCTGTAAGGTCTTTTAAAGCGGCTACAGGTTCGGCTTTGGGTTTACTTAGCCAATTGCGCCAAAAGGGGCTGTAGACGGTGTAGGGCGTATTAGAACCCGTGCGGATATCTTCAGGAGAATGGAGCAGTTGATCCCAGTTTTTTTCGATAAATTCGATACCTTTTGCTTGCAGTGCGTCAATTACTGCGCGATCGCGCGTTTGCGAATAAGGTTCAACATCCCAGTTCCAAAACACCCCACGAGCGTTTAAAATCTCTGCTAAAGCGGGTATTGCTTGTGTGGGATTGCCTTTAATAATCAATAACTCGCTACCTACTTCGGTGTAACGCTGTTGTAAGTGCTGCAAACAGCCCATCATATAAGTAACGCGCACGGGCGCAACATCATCCCGTTCTAAAATGTTGGGATCGAGGCAAAATACCCCTACTACCTTTTGACTATGCTCCCGTGCGATCGCAAGTCCCGTATTATCACTAAGGCGCAAGTCGCGGCGATGCCAAAATAAAATTAAGTCAGACATTTATAATTAATTTAGTACAAGTGTACTAATAGTTTACGATAGTTGATTAGCCAAAAGCTCGATAAATTGGGCGTGTTCTGGGGAATTTAATCCTAACTGTAAGATGGCGATCGCGTTTAGCATTTCTCCTGCTAGTAATAGAGGCACAGCTAACCACAAACCGGGAAAAACAAGACTTCGCACTACTCCATTGTCATCGGGCTGTAGAAGCACATATTCCCCTTCAGTAAGGCTAAACCAATCTAGTTTGCGATCAAAAACCTGCCAAACAATATATTCTTGAACACCATTGCGGCGATATACCTGTTTTTTAGCGTACAAATCGTAAGCGGCGCTACTAGCAGCTATTTCTACAACTAATTCCGGCGCTCCTTCTAGATAGTCATCATCGCTAACAATACTTTGTCCACCGGATTTGATTCTTAGTAAAGCATCGGGTTGGGGTTCGTTATCTAAATCTAGGCGCACGGTAGCGTTATCAAGCAAAGAAACTCCTGGCGTTGCAATCCAATAAACCGAAAGCAGCGCCATAATTACCGCGTGAGGTTCGCCGTGACTTCTAACTCTTACTGGCGAACCCATATATGCTATTCCTTCAATTAGTTCAGCTTTTTTTAACTTTGGCATCGTTGTATAGCGGCGCTCAAATTCAATGCGAGACAAGCGATCGCCATTTTCTAGAGGAAGGATTTGAGTAGCTGTTTGGATCTTTGAGGGAGTCATAAATTAAGTTAAAAACGGTTTGGCTAAGAAAAAGCTAGAAATCGATTTAGCATCTACTGGCTCACCTTCTAAAATAGCTTGTTCTAATTCTTGAGGAGTGAGCAAAACTGTCTCTATATCTTCGTCATCGTCTTGAGATAGCGGTTTCTCTAAAAGTTCCAACTCTTGAGCGAGAAAAGCATAAATAATCTCATCGGAGTAACCCGGCGCTAGGAAAAATTCACCCAGTTTTTGCCATTTATGAGCGCGATATCCTGTTTCTTCCTCAATTTCACGGCGGATTGTCTCGGCGGGAGATTCGTTTAGTTCCACCGTACCCGCCGGAAATTCTAACAATCTACCTTGGACTGCAAAACGATATTGTTTGACTAAAACAAGTTTACCTTCGGGAGTTACTGGCACGGCTAAAGCACCTCCAGGATGCCTAATACATTCCCATTCGCCTTCCGATTGGTTGGGTAAACGCAGACGATTGACTTCAAAATCAAATTTGCGCCCTCGGTATTGCAGGTGTTGCTTTAATAGTTGGGGGGGTTCGTTGCCGATTGCCATAGGGTTAAATTTTGATAACTCCTGAACAGTTTACCGCTTGCACCAATTGAGCGATCGCAAGTCCTGAAACTGGTTCAATCCAATTAGGAGCAATTTCTGCTAATGGTACGAGAACAAAAGCACGTTCGTTCATGTGCGGATGCGGTAATTGTAATTGAGGAGTATCTAAAATTAAATCTTCGTAGAGTAATAAATCAAGATCGATGGATCTTGCTCCCCATCTTTCTTTTCGCACTCGTCCAAACTTGGCTTCTACTCCTAGTAAGGTTTTGAGTAATTGCTGGGGTAGTAATTGGACTTCTAACAAGGCGCAACCATTTAGGTAATCTGGCTGAGGGATTCCGCCTACAGGCTTTGTTATATACCAACTAGAAACTTTCTGTACTGCAATACCTGGAGTTGCGGCTAATACTTGCAAGGCGGCGGTTAAAATACCGATTGAATCGCCTAGATTACTACCAAGAGCGATCGCACATTGTTTAATTTCACTAATTTGCAAAGCTTTCTTAGCTCCAATAAAAATTTATCTATTTTATAAGTTGCCCAAACTATAAGCTAAAACTTTATAATTTTCTCTTAGTTACTAGCGATCCCAACCAAGTAGAATAAACAAAACCATTGTTCGACTTGTAGCGTTATTGAGGAACTGTATAAAAGTGTCCAAATTAATCCCCTGGCTCAAAGATCGAACAAATAAGATTAGTGACTCTGCGCCAAGGGAAGAAGTCCGCACCGAAAAACTAACTTTGGTAGAGAGAATCAAAAATTTACCAAAGCTCGTTTATGCCAAAATTCCCAAGGATAAACCTCTATATCGTTACTATTGGTTTTGGCTGATACTTGTAGCTACTGGTGGAACTGTTGCTTGGACAGTCTTTTGGTTGGCGATTGAACGCAGTTTGCCTGAAGCGACCGAACTATACACTTTTGTCCGCGATGATACCTTAACTATAAAGGCTGGCGATGGTGGTATCTTGCAACAACGGGGTCCAGCGACAAGAGAACAGTTAAAACTTAGCCAAATACCTAAGCCACTGATACAAGCTTTTATTGCTTCCGAAGATCGCCGCTTTTACAATCATCACGGGGTAGATTATCAAGGCATTGTTAGAGCCTTTGTAAATAATATGCGATCGCGTAATTTGGGCGAAGGTGGTAGCACCATTACCCAACAGTTGGCGCGAATTTTGTTTCTCAATCAAGAACGCACGTTGGTCCGTAAATTTAGAGAAATAAGCTTATCCCAAAAAATCGAGCAAAAACTCACCAAAGAGGAAATTTTAGAGCGTTACTTAAATTTGGTGTATTTGGGATCAGGTGCTTACGGTGTTGCCGATGCTTCTTGGGTGTATTTTAGTAAACCTGCAAATAAATTAACCCTAGCAGAAATGGCAACTATTGCTGGGTTAGCTCCCGCACCTAGCCTTTATTCCCCAGTTGTCAACCCAACGGCGGCGAGACGGCGACGGGATTTAGTATTGCAAAGAATGCAGGAAGATGGAGTAATCACGCCGCAAATTGCCAAAACCGCCACAAGTACGCCCACGGCGCTTAAACCAAGTTTGCCCAAAAGACTGCAAGTAGAAGCACCTTACTTTACTACTTATATTCAGCAAGAATTACCTAAATATATTTCCCCAGAACTTATAGAAGCTGGCGGATTGACCGTTGAAACTACTTTAAACCCCCAGTGGCAAAAAGCCGCAGAAACGGCGGTAAAAAACACGGTAGCTCAAAATGGACGTTGGCAGCACTTTGAGGAAGCTTCCTTAGTTAGTATTGACCCCCGCAATGGCGAAATTAAAGCAATGGTGGGAGGTAAGGATTTTAAGGTCAATCAGTTTAATCGTGTAACTCAGGCTCAACGCCAGCCAGGCTCTACTTTTAAGGGCTTTGTCTATGCCGCCGCGATCGCTTCTGGAATGTCTCCCTACAAATCTTACATCGACGCACCTTATATAGTGGAAGGCTACGAACCCTTAAACTACGATCGCAGTTACCGAGGTTGGATGACTGCAAGTAGCGCCCTAATTTCATCTATTAATACTATTGCTGTCAAAGTTTTAATTGATGTCGGTTTTGAACCCACAATCAAACTTGCTCACAGTATGGGTATCAAATCCGAGCTTAAACCTACCTATTCTCTAGCTTTAGGCTCTAATGAAGTAAATTTACTCGAACTAACTAGCGCTTACGGTACTTTGGCAACCCAGGGAAAGCATATTGAAACCCACGGGATTCGCCGCATTCTCAATCGTAGTGGCGAGGTGATTTATAGCTCAAAATACCAGTCTAAACAGGTGCTAGACCCCGGTAGCGCCGCAATTATGACTTGGATGCTCAAAAGCGTTGTGCAGTCGGGTACAGGTCGCGCAGCGCAGTTGCATCGCCCAGTGGCTGGGAAAACGGGGACTTCCGACGAAGCCCGCGATTTATGGTTTATTGGCTACATTCCCCAAGTAGTAACGGGGGTATGGTTGGGTAATGATAATAATTCTCCTACCTGGGGTAGCAGTAGTACGGCGGCTTACACTTGGCATCAATTTATGGCTCAAGCTGTGGAAAAAATGCCTATAGTCGCATTTCCCTCAAGACCAAAGTTAGAAGGACGCAAAGGGAGCATCAAGGCGCAGAAACTTAAACCCAAACGCGTAATTTCTAGACGCATTCGTTCTAAACGTCTAAACGAGAACAGAGAGCAAAATAATTTACAAGCAATTCCTGAATCTAATCGGCAACGAAGACGCAATCGGCGTTACGAGAAGCAAAATCCAGAAACTACAGTACCACGCAATCGTAATTATAGAAGCGACCCAACTAATAACGCCTCCCCCAGACGACTACGCAAGCCCCCTGAATCCACACCACCAAAAGAGCGATCGCAACCTAAAGTCAGGATTAGGTCTATTCCTCAAAATACCCCAACCAAAACTCCTCCCCAAACACCAACTAGGTCTTGGCGAGAGCGGCTTAGACCTGTGGAAAGCCCTCGCTACAACAAGTCTCCTGTAGCACCCGCTCCTAACCCTACTCCGGGCTTTGGTAGCGATGGTTAAAATTTGTTTTAGCTATTGCCTTCATCCTTGGGGGAGATAGCAAAACAATACAGATTTTTGTATGCTCTTAAAATCAGTATTGCCTAATATTAGGAGCATAAAATGATTAATTTATTAATGCAAACCGCCGCCCAAGCCGCAGAAAATGGCCCTCATTTTCCTGTATCTTTCACCTTAGTATATGTAGTTGGATTTATTGCGGCGGTATCAATTGGATCTATTGCTTGGTACAACTCTAAGCGTCCCGTAGGTTGGGAAGATAAAGAACGTCCTGATGTTGTCCCCGAAGTCAAAAAAGAAGTAACTCCTGGTATTGGCGAACCTAAAGCTTAAATAAGTCGCCTAATTTTTACTTTTGACCCTCAACCCAACGGCGGTAAAGCTTTTGAATTTCTTTGATTACTGCATTATGGGCGGGTTGAGGTGCATTATTTCCTGGCTCTAAAGACTGTAATTGAGTCAAAAGTTTTGCTTCTTCAGTATCTACATCACTATCACTATAGATTATACCGCTAATGGATTCCAGCAGTTTTTGATAGTCGGCGGTAGTGGGAGAGTTGCCTAAATAATCCTGCACCCATTGGTAACATTCTGCTGTTTCTACTTGCCGTAATTCCTGAAGTAAGGGATAAATTTCTGGGTCTTGAGCTACACCTTTTTCTTGCGCTACTCGGTTTAAATAAGTGCGTTCTTCTGGCTGAATTTTGCCGTCAAGCCAAGCCACGCCAATTAATATTTTGACTAGCTGTTTAACATTATTTTCTTGATTTAACATTGTTTTTCTCTAATAACTAGGAATTTACTGGCTTTTTCGCAATCGCACCATAAAAAAGCCATCCATCAAATCTTGATATGGTAAAACTTTAATCCAACCTGCGGGTTTTGCAAAGGTAAAACAAGGTGAATTGGGTGCTGGGGGTTCAATTTGCCAATTAGTATTTTGAGCCAAAAAATTCGCAATTATGTTTTCGTTTTCTTGGGGGTGTAAGGTGCAGGTAGAGTAAACCATTACGCCCCCTGGTTTGACAAACAACGCCCCTTGAGAAATTAACTCGGCTTGCAGTAATGAAAGTTCTTGGATACTTTGGGGAGTTTGTCGCCAACGTGCATCAGCGTGGCGGTTTAATGTTCCTAAGCCAGAACAAGGAACATCTAGTAATAGGCGATCGCATTTATCGATAAATTGCTCAAAATGGCGGCTATCCCCTACTTGAATTTGAATTGATTTTAGTTGCAGGCGCTTGGTATTTTGTTGGAGTTTTCGCAAACGGGAAGCTGTGCGATCGCACGCCCAAATTGTCCCTTGATCTCCCATCAATTCGGCAATATGGGTAGTTTTTCCCCCTGGTGCTGCACAAGCATCGATGATAAATTCACCGCTTTGAGGATCGAGTAAATGGCTAACTAATTGAGCGCTACTATCCTGCACCGTCCACCAACCATCGTTAAAACCCGGTAAGTTTTGAATTGCTCCGGTACTTCCATTTATCCTTAAAGCTTGGGGTAAATAAGGAACGCGACTTACATCTATACCCGTTTCTTGTAAGGCGGTTTCAACTTTTTCAATAGAACTTAGGAGCGGATTTACTCGTAAATCTAGCTTTGGTGGTTGGTTTAACCACTGACAAAGTTGCTCTGTAGCGGTGAAGCCAAATTGCTCTAACCAAACATCGATTATCCAATCTGGATAACTGTGCAGAATACCTAGTCGTTCTGTAGGATTTTCTGGCAACTGAAGCGGATCGATTCCTGTTTCGGCGATGCGGAGGTATTGGCGCAATACACCATTTACAAAGCCTGAAAGTCCTGAAAGTCCGTTTTTTTTAGCTAATTCTACCGTAGTATTCACCGCCGCCGAGGGGGGAATATGGCTCAAATATCGCAGTTGATACAAGCCTAAATGTAAAATTGTGCGGAGTAGTGGGGGTTGTTTATCGGCTTTTTTACTGGCTAATTGATCGATGAGAGTATCAAGAAGTCGCATTTGGCGGACGCTACCGTAAACAAGCTCGGTTACTAAACCGCGACTTCTTGGATCTAGGTCATTTTTGCTTAATACCCGCTCCAAGGCGACATCAGCATAAGCTCCTTTGTGGACAGCACTTAGAGCAATAAAGGCATTTTGGCGAGAATCTTCCATAGTTATAGTTTAGGTTTTGAACCACAAAAAAAGCCTCCGGTTAGGGAGGCTTAAAAGTTTTTAAAGCATAGAGATTTTAGCCAATCAGATTTCTTACGGCTAAGATTCCAGCGATCGCACTAGCTACTAATGATGTCAGTGCGGTACTAAATAACCACCAAGCTGCACCAGAAGCGGCTTTTTTAGTTTCTACTGCTTGTTTTTGTGCTTGCTGTTTAATGGACTCTAAGCGTCTTTGAGTTTCTTTTTGAATGCGATCGCCTTGTTGCAATACTTTGTCTCTAGTTCCTTCAATTTGAGCAATAATCCGGTTCGCATCGGCTTCGGAAATGTCTTCGCGGGAACTAAGGACAGCTACTAAGGTTTCACGGTCAAATTGCGATAACCTTTCGCGTAAGGCGCTAAATCCAGCTTGCGGATCGTCAAATACTTTGCTGAAATCTTGCTGGATTCCTTCGTAATTCAACTCTGGACGTTCTAAGGAGTTTAGGTAATTGCGGACTTTGCCAAATACTCCTTCAATGGCGGAAGTTACGGTTTGCTGGATTTTTTGCGCTTGTTCCACAATGGAGTTGCGGACTGATTCTACTTGATCGGCGATGCGGTTTGCTTCTTCAGTGCTAATATCTTCTCGTTGAGATAGTAGCGATACCAGGGTAGAACGATCGAACTTAGAAACGCGACTTCCTATATTTCCCAAACCAGAACGCGGATCGTTAAGTAGTAACTGTAGATCGCGCTTAATCCCATCTGGATTAAGTTCGTCTTTGTTAGTGTTTCGCAAATAGTTTTCGAGAGTAGCTTCAAAATCAACAACTTGCTGAGTAGCGCGACTAGCTAACCGACGCGGTGCTTTAACAATACTGTTAATTCCGGCTTGCAATTGGTCGATGGCTTTGTTTACTTGTTCCTCGCTCAAGTCTTGGCGCTGGCTGAGAAGTTTTACTAAGGTTTCCCTGTCTACGTGCGATAATCTTTCCCGTAGTGCGATCGCGCCAAGTTTGGGATCTTCAAGTAATTTACTCAAATCTCGCTTGATTCCTTCAGGATCGAGTTCTTCTAAGTTGGTATTGCGGAGATATTCAGCAATTTTTGTTGTAGTTTGCTCGTACTGCTCTTGAGCAATTCCGGCTAGTTTCTGCGGCGCTTGCAAAATGTTACTGCGTACTGATTCTATTTGATCGAGGGTTTGGTTAATTTGCTCCTCATTCAAGTCTTGACGCTGACTGAGCAGTTGTACCAAAGTATCGCGGTCAAACTGGCTCAATCTCTCTTTTAGTACGCTAATTCCAGCTTGCGGATCGGCAAAAAGAGTTTGAAAATCGCGCTTTATTCCTTCAGGGTTTAGTTCTTCCTTGTTGGTATTGCGGAGGTATTCTTCAACTTTAGTCCGTACTTCTGTAGCTTTAGCTTGCGCTTGTTCTTGGACTTCTTTAGCTTTATTAACAACCCCATCGCGGGAGGTTTCCAACTGGCTAACAATCCCTTCTGCTTCTTCGCTGCTGATGTCTTGACGCTGGCTGAGAAGTTGGACAAAGGTATCGCGGTCAAATTGACTCAGGCGATCGCGTAGCGCCTCAAATCCGGCTTGGGGATCTTCTAATAACTTCTGGAAGTTTTGTTTAATTCCTTCAGGATTTAGTTCTTCTTTCCCTGTGTTACTCAGATAATTTTCCACCGATGCGCGGATATCTTTAGTTTCTCCCTGGGGTACATCGCCAAGACTACCCAAAACTTCAGTGCGAATACTCTCTAATTGTTCGGCTACTTCGGTAATTTTTGCAGGTAACAAGTCGCCACGAGCAGTTAATTGTTGAGTAAAATACTCTTTATCTATTTGCTCTAATTGTCTCTTAACGGTTGCTGGATCGGCTTCAGGGTCGTAGATAACATCTTTAAACTCGTTTTTGATAGTTTCGCGGTTTAAGTGCCAACCGTAGGAATTTAGCAAATAGTTATCTACATCGGCTTTAATAGTGTTGAAAGCTGGTGCTTTCTCAGCGATCGCAGTACCAACTTTACTAACTTGTTCTGTGGCTTTCCCTGTCAACTGCTGCAATTGACCAGAAATTTTTTCTACATCCAAGTCGGACAAATCTGTTCTTTTTAAAACTGTTCCTAGCAATGCACTTACTCCTAGTTGCATTGCTTGGTTCATCATCCCGCCGTTTTTGTTTCCGTTACTTTGACCATTGGTGGCTAACTTCTGGAGTTGTCCAGCTAAATCAGAGGAAGTCAATTCTTCGGGAGTCGCAGACTGTAAAAAGTTCTGAATCTGCATTTGTGGGTCTACTTGCGGCTGACCAACTACATTTTTCCAAGCACCTTCTAATTTATCGACAACTTTATTAATGTCTTGTTTAGAAAAGTCTGTACGGCTGCTAACTAAGTCTACCAACGTTTGACGGTCAATATTCAAGCCTTCATTTCCTGCTAGGCTTTGCAAATTTGAGCTACTAAGTATTTTCTCAAATTGGCTACCAATTTCCTCTACATCTAGCTTAGGCAATTGCAGATTGCTTAAAGAACTTTGCAAAGTGTCGCGGATGCTATTGGGGTCAATTCCCGAAGTCAATTCGCGGCGAACTGCGGCGGTAATAGATTCAGCTGTCGAGACTAATTGCGACGAAGCGGCGCTTGCACCCATAGCGGTAGCAGCAGTTCCCATCAATCCTTGAAAGCCAGATGTAGCAGTGCTAACCACCGAGCCAATCAACGAACCGACGGTAGTTGAACCTACCCAAACTAACAGCGAAAAGTAAGTAGACCAAATCACAATAGCTGTAATTGCGCCTAAAACTGCACTGCTAACTAAGCTAAGTTTTACTGCTAAAAAACAAGCAATAAATAAAGCAATACTAACAGTGATTAAAGTCCAAAGACCTACCGCCGTTTCTATTTTGCGAATAGTGCTACCCAAGCTTTCTGTTTCATCAGAATTAGACGAACCGCCTAAAGCCGAAATACCAAAAGCAACAGAGAAGTTTGTTAATAGTAATTGAAAGGCAAAAGCCATCAATACCCCGGCAATTAGTGCGACCAAAAATTGCGGTGCTGAAAATAAAGCTAAAGTTTGCGGTATCTCGCTTACCTGCGTTTCAACTACTTTGGCTACTCCTAAGCATTGACTAGATAACGGAATAATTGTACTTAAGTTCATAAGTTTCCTTCTTTGTTAAATTATGCTCGGTTCTTGTTACACAACAATTTGCGTACTAAGCGTTTGGCATTTATAAAACTGTTTTATAAACGTCAATTGCTAATTACTGTTTGACTACTTATTTGTAGTTCCATTTTCTATATGCGTTGCTGGCTCTTTGCTCTAACTCCCTCTAAGGTGAGAACAAAGTATGTTTATTTATATAATTTTGTAAATAACAAAATATTTAATAGGTTATAATCTAACGCGTCAATTATGCGGCAGCCAGCAACAAGGAAATGCGATCGCCTTTTCTCTGTAGACAGTTATATTTGTTACTGATTTTTGCAGTCAGCAAAGTTTTAAATATCGGGGAAGGGAATAGAAGTGCGATCGCCTAAATACTGTTTATCTAGCGAGGAGTGGATGATTGAACAAAGATTTATCCAAACTTTGCTAAAAATTGCTGCTATTTTTTTACGTAGCACACTAGCATATAGAAGTGACTAATTCGTACTACCCCTTACGCTCTCTAGAACAAGGTAACTGGCTCAAGCTGATTTGCGGAGCTAGTTTTCAACATCTACCCTCCGTAAGAAATTTAACTTTAGCTTATGCGCTTGCGGGTGTAGATTGTATTGATGTCTCCGCCGATGGAGCAGTAATCGCCGCCGCCCAAGCAGCGCTACAAGTAGCTCGTTCAATGCAAAGCACAGCGCAAAAACGGGGCTATGGGATTAAACAGTTACCCTGGTTAATGGTAAGTTTGAATGCTTCTGAAGATCCGCATTTTCGTAAAGCTGCTTTTGACCCCTTAGCTTGTCCTCCAGAGTGTCCGCGTCCTTGCGAACCAATTTGTCCAGCGCAAGCAATTGTATTTAACAGCTTGGAGGATGATTTTTCAGGGGTATTAGAGCCTAATTGTTATGGCTGCGGGCGATGTTTACCAATTTGTCCCAGTCAATTAATTAAGACCAATTCTTATGTAGTCCCAAAAGAAGACTTCGCACCATTAGTATTATCTCAAGGAGTCGATGCGGTCGAAATTCATACCCAAGTAGGTCAGTATACAGAATTTGCTAATTTGTGGACTAGCGTCAAGCCTTGGGTAAGTAAGTTGAAATTAGTAGCAATTAGCTGTCCCGACGGGGAAGGGTTAATTGACTATTTATGGAGTATCTACAAACTAATTTCACCATTAGAAAGTGCTTTAATTTGGCAAACCGACGGGCGACCCATGAGCGGCGATATTGGTGATGGTACGACGATTGCGGCGGTAAAACTAGCCCAAAAAGTTCTAGCAGCTAAGTTACCCGGCTACGTGCAGTTAGCCGGAGGGACTAATAGCTACACTGTACCTAAGTTGCAAAAACTAGGGATGTTAGGCAGTAATTTAAAAGGGGGTCGCATTTGCGGGGTTGCTTATGGTAGTTATGCCCGTGTGTTGTTATCGCCAATTTTAGAACGATTAGAACAATTACAAAATAAAACTAATGAATTATCAACTGTTGGCCTAGAACAAGAACCCCAATTACTTTGGGAAGCTGTAAACATGGCTCAAACTTTAGTTTCTCAGCTTAAACCGATTGCTTGCTAAAAGTTTCCCTTTGTCCTATCGCTCTACGTTAATAACGTCACTGTAGAAAGAATGCAGATTACAGACGATCTCCAAAAACTAATTGATATTTTACCGATAGAAATTCAACAAGCCCTAGACCAACACGAATTACGGGATAGCCTAGTTGAAGTAGTAATGGATTTGGGTCGCCTCCCCGAAGCCCGTTTTCCTAACCGCGCCGAATATTTATCCCAAGTTCCGGTTTCTCAAGAACAGTTAAATGATTGTATCGAGCGCGTCGGACACTTTGGCGGCGACAATCGCGCCGGAATTGAGCGAACTTTGCACCGGATTAGTGCTATTCGCAATCGCACAGGAAAAATTATCGGTTTAACTTGTCGCGTTGGTCGGGCAGTATTTGGCACAATTGACATGATTCGCGATCTTGTAGGGACGGGTCAATCAATTTTAATGCTCGGTCGTCCGGGAGTCGGAAAAACTACCGCTTTAAGGGAAATTGCCCGCGTTCTGGCTGACGAACTCAATAAGCGCGTAGTAATTATCGATACTTCCAATGAAATCGCTGGAGATGGCGATATTACGCACCCAGCTATCGGTCGAGCTAGACGAATGCAAGTATCGCGCCCCGAACTACAGCATCAAGTCATGATTGAGGCGGTAGAAAATCATATGCCCGAAGCGATCGTTATTGATGAAATTGGCACGGAATTAGAGGCAATGGCAGCCCGAACCATTGCCGAGCGCGGCGTACAGCTAGTTGGGACGGCTCACGGCAACCAAATTGAGAATTTAATCAAAAACCCGACTTTATCCGATCTAGTCGGCGGTATTCAAGCGGTAACGCTAGGAGATGAGGAAGCAAGAAGGCGGCGAAGTCAAAAAACTGTTTTAGAGCGTAAAGCTCCGCCTACTTTTGAGATTGCGGTAGAAATGCAAGAGCGCCAACGTTGGGTAATCCACGAAAGCGTCGCCGATACTGTAGACAATTTGTTGCGTGGAAAGCCGCCAACGCCACAAGTTAGAACGGTTGGGGAAGATAACAAGGTGACAATTACTCAAGAGCAACCCGCAGTCAAAACGGCACGTTCTAATAGCTCTTGGCAAGGTGGAGAGGAGATAATTGAGTCGAATCTAACTACTATGCGATCGCCTGGATGGAGAGAAACAGGTAAAATGCTTCCCACACCTCAAGTAGCTACTGGGCGCATTTCAGGAGTTGGGGAGTTTGACCGCTTACTTGAGGAATCTTTTGATCGTTTTGGTTATAGCCCTACTCCTGGTCCCAATGGCGAAGATTTGCCTTTGCATATTTACCCTTACGGTGTCAGTCGCAGTCAGTTAGACCAAATAATTGAAGTGCTAAATTTGCCGATAGTGCTGACCAAAGACATTGATGGAGCTGATGGAATTTTAGCATTGCGATCGCACCTCAAGAGTCATTCTAAGTTGCGCCATATTGCTAGAGTCCGCCAAGTCCCCATTCACATGATTAAAGCTAGTACCATTCCCCAAATTACTCGTTCTTTGCGACGGCTTTTGAATATGGATGAGCCAGGACTTGGCGACGAGCGGGAAATGAGTTTATTTAGTCGCAATGGTAGCGAAGATGAAATGGATGCGTTGGAGGAAGCAAGGCTAGCTGTTGAGCAAATAGTCATTCCTAAAGGGCAACCTGTGGAGTTGTTACCCCGCTCTCCGAAAGTGCGGAAAATGCAGCACGAACTTGTCGAACATTACCATCTCAAATCGGATAGTTTTGGCGATGAACCCAATCGCCGTTTACGGATTTATCCTGCGTAATCGCAAAAATTAAGACGTGGGTGTTTTGCCCAAAATTTAACCCTAAATAAAGCGGGAAGCAGAAGCTGACCCGCTTTTTGTTTGTCAGTAGTTTTAATTACAGCCGTTCTACATGAGTTTTTTCTCATACAAGTTTCATCAATAACTCACAAAAAACTGCGAATTTAATAACAAGAGCCTAAATTTTTAGGTTGTTACCGAACAGCCAACCATCTATTGACCGTACGGAGACGATTCGCACATGAAGATCATGGTCTACTCTCACGACACTTTTGGGCTTGGCAACATCAATAGAATGCTGGCAATTTGCAAACATCTGCTAACTTCTATTCCTAATCTTTCAATTTTGCTAGTATCGGGTTCGCCCATGCTACAAAGCTTTCGGATGCTTAAAGGGCTTGATTATATCAAACTTCCCTGTCTCAATCGCGGCGAACATGGCGAACTTGCGGCTAAGTATTTAGGTACAGATATAGAGGAAACGGTAAAGCTACGTACTGACTTGATTTTGTCTGCTACCGCTAATTTTAAGCCTGACTTGGTAATCGTAGATAAAAAGCCCTACGGACTCAAGCATGAATTGACGGCAACTTTAAATTATTTGCGATCGCATTTATTACAAACTAAACTTGTCTTACTCCTGCGAGATATTCTTGATAGTCCAGACAAAACTATCGAGGAGTGGCAAAAACATAGTTACTACCAAGCCATTGAACAATTTTATGATCGCGTGTTAATTGTCGGTACACCAGAAATATTTGATACGGCTAAAGAATATAACTTCCCTCCGGCGGTGACTCAAAAGGTACAATACTGCGGCTATACGCGCCGTCCGCCAGGAGTAAAGAGCAAAAACTCCATTAGAGAAGAATTACAAGTATTGCCCCACGAGCGCCTAGTATTGGTCACTCCGGGTGGTGGTGAAGATGGTTATGAGTTGGTTGAGGCTTATTTGTCAGGTTTGGCTTTGTTACCAAAACCTTACCAATTTAAGAGTTTAATCATTTGCGGACCAGAAATGCCCCTCAAACAAAAACAACAAGTAGAACTTGCAGCAAAAGCCCATTCTCAAGTTCAAATTGGAGAATTTACCGACGATTTAATGAGCTACATTCAAGCGGCGGATACTGTCGTGTCGATGGCTGGATACAATACTATTTGTGAAATTTTGTCTGCGGGAACACCCGCCGTAGTTATACCACGAGCAAAACCATCTTTAGAGCAGACAATTCGAGCCGAAAAAATGGCGAATCTAGGTTTATTTAAGGCTATCGACCCAGAAAATATTGAGCCAGCAAATTTGATTGAAGCGCTGTTGAGTCAGTTAGCAGAACCCCAGCATCAGCCAAGTTACAAGCTAGATATGAATGCTTTAACCCACGTCGCTGATAATATTTTTTCACTGCTTGCTCAAACGACTTGTCAACGTAAACTGAGTAACCTTTATCAAAAATTAGTCAATACTAATACTTTAGGTCAGCAAAAGCAACTACTAACTCATAACTAAACTATGAAAAAAATTATATTTTACTGTCAATATTTAAGTGGTATAGGTCATTTAGTACGTAGTACCGAGATTGTGCGGAGCTTGGTTAAAAATTTTAAAGTTTATTTTGTTAATGGCGGCCCGCCTATTGCTGGTTTTGAAATGCCTCCTCAAGTAGAATTAATAGAATTACCCCCAATTTGGTTGGAAAATGGAGAATTTAGAGTAGCAGATACAAAAAGTGTAGAAAGTATCCAAAAGGTTAGAAAAAATCAACTCATTAATGTTTTTGAACGAGTAAAACCTGATTGTTTGATTACTGAGTTTTTCCCTTTTGGTAGACATTTATTATTATTTGAATTACTGCCGCTTTTAGAGTATATAAAATCTACAGCACCCCACACAAAAATTATTTGCAGTCTGCGCGATGTGATTGGCAAAGTTAGCGATATTCAAGAAGAGGATACTATTTGCTACTTGATGAATAAGTATTTTGACTTGTTGTTGTTTCACTCTGATGCTAATTTTCAAATATTTGCCGAGAGTTTTACACGGCATCAAGATATAAATTGTCCTATTACTCACACTGGTTTTATTGCCCAAGCATTAAAAGAAAGTTGCGGCAATTTGTGGAGCAATAACGGAGACTTTGCAAAAATATTAGTAAGTGTTGGTGGGGGAAGAATAGGGCAAGAAGTTTTACAAACTGTTATAGAAGCAAGTGTAATAGTTTCTAAAAAAATTAAACACGAAATTCAAATATTTGCCGGCCCTTTTATTCCTGAAGACAAATTTGTAAATCTACAACAAGCCGCTAAAAATCAACCCAATATTAAAATCGCTAAGTATACTCAAAATCTGTTGGAATATATGAATACAGCAGATATTTCTATTAGTTTAAGTGGATATAATACAGCTATGAATATTCTTAGTACGAGGGTAAAAGCTATAGTTGTTCCTCTCAGTCATAATGACCAAGACAAAGAACAATTACATAGAACTCAAAAGCTAGAAGATTTAGGAGTTGTTGAAGTTATCCACCCCGACAATTTAAACCCAGCTTATTTAGCTAATGCAGTTATTAAAAGCTTGTCAACTAAGCATAAAGAGAGCAAACAGCAAGTTTTTGATCTCAACGGTGCAGAAAATACTAATGCTTTTTTACAAAGATTCTTAAATAAAACATCTTTGATTCCCAGTTATTAGTATGGGCAGTTATAGCGCCTTGTAGTTCCGGTAATAGGGAGATATAGTTAATGGGTCATCGCCCGAACGAAAAGAATTTAAAAGAAGTTTTACCAGGATCTTTAAAGATTTTGCGTAAGTTTTCTCCTTACCTTCGCAAGCGAAAAGTTGTAATTGCGGCTTCCTTTTTTGCTTTGTTGTTTGAAACTGGCTTGCGATTGCTAGAACCTTGGCCCCTAAAATACATATTTGACTACGTTCTCGTACCTGCTTATAACAATACAAGGGTTGCTAATCCCTTTGGTTTGAGTGCGATCGCGCTGCTGACATTTTTGGCTTTAGCTAGTGTAGGAATTGCTGTAGTAGGCAGCATAGCAGCTTATTTAAGTACCTACGGGATGTCTTTAGCGGTAGTAGAAATATTATCAGAAGTGCGGGGCAATCTTTTCGATCGCTTACAGCATCTTTCCCTCGCTTTTCATCATCAGTTTAAAAGTGGCGATTTAATTACCCGCGTCACCGCCGATATTGAAAAAATGCGGCTGGTAATAACCAAAACTACCCTACCTTTATTTACAAACACCGTCTTGTTAGTAGGGATGACGGCGATTATGTTTTGGATAAATTGGGAACTTGCTATCGTCGCCGTAGCAATTTTTCCTCTACTATTTATCCTCACTAGCAACATGATTAGCCGCATTCGCAGGTTTGCTAAAGATCATCGCAATTCTGAAGGAGTTTTAGCTTCTGTAACGGGGGAAACAATTGGCGCTATTAAGGTAGTGCAAATACTGTCTCTTGAAAAAATGCTCAATGATATTTTTTTGGCGCAAAACAAAAAAAGCCTAGATGAAGGAATTGAATCGTTAAGACTCTCCGCCGCTTTAGAACGTACAGTACAGGTATTAATGGCGGTGGTTATGGCGGCGGTATTGTGGCGGGGTTCTTACGTGGTGTTGCGTAAAGAACTTACTCCGGGCGATTTGTTGGTTTTTATGACCTACATGAGAAACGCTTTAGAACCGATGCGAAGACTGTCTAATCAAATCGGTCAAATTGCTAAAGCTACAGCTTCCGGCGAACGAGTGGTAGAACTACTAGAGTACGAACCAGAAGTAAAAAATTTACCAAGGGCGAAAAAAGCTCATCCTTTTTTTGGTGCAATTCGGTTTGAGGATGTTAGTTTTGGCTACGCACCTGGTAGAGAAATTCTCAAAAATATTAACTTTACCGTTCAACCAGGACAACAAGTCGCGGTGGTTGGTTCTTCTGGTAGCGGTAAATCGACTCTAGTTAGCCTGATTTTGCGCCTCTACGACCCTGTAGCAGGTCGAATTTTAATTGATGGTCAAGATATCCGCGAATACACTATAGACTCGCTGCGGCGACAAACTAGCGTAGTTTTACAAGATAGCGTGTTGTTTGCCCAAAGTATCCGCGAAAACATTGGTTATGGCAAATTAGGCGCGTCGGATGAAGAAATTGAAAAAGCAGCTCGTCTTGCTAATGCTCATGAGTTTATTGTCAATTTGCCTCAAGGTTACAACACAATTTTGAGCGAACGGGGGGGAACTCTTTCCGGGGGACAAAGACAACGAATTGCGATCGCCCGTGCAGCTATTCGTCAAGCACCGATTATTATTCTTGACGAACCGACTACAGGTTTGGACTACAGGAGCGAAAGTGCCGTCAATACAGCACTAGCAAGGCTTGGGGAGGGCAAAACAACCTTTACTATTTCTCACAACCTAAGAGCGGTAGAAAAGGCAGATATAATCTTTTACGTTGAAGCGGGAAGCATTATCGAACAAGGGACTCATAGCGAACTTATGAATTTAGGCGATCGCTATGCAACTTTATATAGGTTGCAAAATATTGTGGATAGCACACCCAAAGGAGATGCTTATGTCCTCGAAGCTTAAAGAAACCCGCGTTGTTTTAGTGCGTCACGGACAAAGTACCTACAATGCTTTGGGATTGTATCAAGGTAGTTGCGATCGCCCTTTATTAACGGAAACTGGTTATAAAGATGCGCGTTTAACCGGGGAGTTTCTTAAAAAACTAAAGTTTGATGCAATTTATTCTAGTTCTTTGGTGCGATCGCAAGCTACAGCCAAAGAAATTTTAAAAACGATGTCTCCGCAAACTAATCCTAATACTATAAATTTTACTTACTTGTTGCGCGAAACCGATTTGCCTGCTTGGGAAGGATTAGCTTTTAAATACGTGCGCGAAAACTTTTCCCAAGACTACCACCATTGGAAACAGCACCCCGACGATTTTTGTATGCAGTTAGGGGAAACTAATTCTATCTACCCCGCTTTAGATTTGTACCAACGAGTAGGCGAATTTTGGCAAGAAGTATTACCGCGCCACATTGGACAAACCTTGCTAATAGTAGCTCATGGTGGCACAAACCGCGCTTTAATTAGCACCGCTTTGGGTATTACACCCAACCGTTATCACTGCATTCAACAATCTAATTGCGGTATTAGTGTATTGCATTTTCCTGATGGTTCTTTAGAGTCGGGAAGTTTAGCAGCGATGAATCTTACTACCCATGTAGGAGAATGCTTACCCAAACTTCAAGAAAGCGGATATGGTTTGCGTTTATTGCTTTTACCTTTGGAAGTAACTCCAATTCAGCAAATAGCGCCGTTACTCCAAGAAACCAAGATTGATTTCAGCATGATTGAGGACAATAGTAACGCTCAGGCGATCGCTAAAAAAATTCTCGAACATCATCCCGAAACGGTGCAAATAAAGGTTTTGTCCCAATATTTTCCTGAGAATTGGCAACAAGGTATTAATGCTAAAAATACCGCTTCAACATTTATTACTGGCTTGGTAGTTGGAAATCTAAACATTATCAAACGTTTAGTAGGTAATGCGCTGGGAATAAATGTAGATTTTCAGCAATCTTTGCAATTAACTCCCGGTACAATTACCAGCATTCAATATCCAGGAAACAAACAATATCCTATATTGCAAGTAATGAATTTATCGGGGTTAGTTAATAACTCCATCCTCGATTTAGAAGCTCTAAAATCCTGCGATTTTTTACCCATTAAAACACCTAGTTAAAAAAATGAAAATTGCATTTATAGTATGGCGATTTCCCGTTTTATCGGAAGCCTTTATTCTCAATCAAATTACAGGTTTAATTGACCGAGGACACGAAGTTCATATTCACCCCGTTAATGGTTTACCAAAAAAGAATCCCGGTAAAGTACACCCTATTGTTGAAGAATACAACCTTTTAGATTGTACTTTTTACCCCGCAACTCTCCCAGACAATATTGCCCTACGTTTTTACAAAAGTGTGGGATTGATTCTAAAAAATCTTAGCAAAGGTTCTTTAAATACCTTGCAATTTCTTAATCCTTGGAAGTATGGAAATGAAGTTGCAACTTTAAAGACTTTTTATCGCACGGAATCGTTACTTAGCGATGGTTGTTATGACATTATTCATTGTCAATTTGGAACTTTAGCGCCGATTGCTTTAGCCTATCGAAATGCTGGTATCCTCAAGGGTAAATTAATTACTACTTTTCGGGGTATTGATATTAGTAAATATGTTGAGGAACAAGGCGTAAATGTTTACGATCAATTGTTTCAAGAAGGAGAGTTTTTTTTAGCAAATTGCGAGTTTTTTAGAAATAGAGCTATGAAACTCGGTTGCGATCCAAATAAAATTGTCGTTCATGGTTCGGGGTTAGATTGCGATAAATTTGCCTTTAAAGCTCGATATTTTCCCCAAAGTGGTAAAGTCCGAATTGCTACTATAGGTAGATTGGTAGAAAAAAAAGGTATAGAGTACAGTATTAAAGCGGTAGCTAAATTAGCTGAAACTCATAAAAGTCTTGAATATAATATTATCGGCGATGGGGAACTAAAAGAACATTTTGAGCAACTTATTAGTCAACTAAATGTTGGTCATGTTGTTAAACTTTTAGGGTGGAAACAGCAAAAAGAAATTATTGAAATTCTTGATAACTGTCATATTTTTATCGCTCCTAGCGTCACCGCCGCCGATGGAAATCAAGATGCTCCGGTTAATACTTTAAAAGAAGCAATGGCAATGGGATTACCTGTAATTAGTACCTTACATGGCGGGATTCCTGAATTAGTAGAAAATGGAAAATCGGGGTTTTTAGTACCCGAAAAAGATGCTGATGCGATCGCCCAAAAATTAACGTATCTCCTAGAAAATCCCGAAGTCTGGGAAGCAATGGGTAAAGCAGGTCGAGCGAAGGTTGAAGAAAAATATGATAAAGAAAAGCTTAACGATGAATTAGTAGAAATATATCAACAAATGATTGAAAGTCAAGAATTATTAAAGCAACCTGTAAAAGAGCTAACTCCTATTTAAAAATTATGAAAGTAGCGTTTTTTGTAGCACATTTTCCCGTCCTATCTGAACCATTTATTTTAAATCAAATTGTTGGCACAATAGAGCGGGGTCATGAAGTCGATATTTACTCTCTTGATGGTCGCCCTGCTGATGTTTCTAAGGTGCATCCATTAGTAAAACAATATAACCTTTTAGAACGTATTTATTACGCACCAACTAGACCAAAAAGCAAGTTTTGGCGCACTTGTAAAGGTTGGGGATTATTCCTTATAAACTTTTACAAAAACCCCTCAGTTTGCCGGCAATTGTTAAACAAATCTCGTTACGGAAGTCAAGCAAAATCCTTAAAGTTACTTTACCGGGCGATGCCTTTTTTAAATGCAAAAAAATCCTACGATATTATTCACTGTCAATTTAGTACCTTGGGTGTTTTTGGTGTTTGGTTTCGCCAACTTGGTTTATTAGAAGGGAAGCTAATATCAACCTTTCGGGGTGCAGATATAAGTAAGTTTTTGCCTAGATGGGGAGAAAAAACTTATCAAGAACTTTTCCAAGAAACCGATTATTTCTTAGCCAATTGCGAGTTTTTTGCTAAATATGCGATCGCCTTAAATTGTCCCGCTACAAAAATCTTAGTCCACGGTTCGGGAATAGATTGTAATAACTTTGCTTTTAAACCCCGATATTTCCCCAACGATGGAAAAGTTAAAATTGCCACTACAGGAAGGTTAGTAGAAAAAAAAGGCATAGAATACGCCCTTAGAGGTATTGCAAAAATAGCAAATACTTACCCAAATCTTGAATATAATATTCTCGGTGATGGCGAATTAAAAGAGCATTTTGAGAAACTAATTGCCGAGTTAAATATTAGTTCTGTTGTCAAATTGCACGGTTGGAAGCATCAAAGAGAAATTATAGAAATTTTAGATGTATGCCATATTTTTGTTGCACCTAGCGTTACTGGAGTTGATGGAAATCAAGATGCGCCAATTAATACCTTAAAAGAAGCAATGGCAATGGGAATGCCAGTAATAAGCACATTGCATGGTGGGATTCCTGAATTAGTAGAAGATGGAAAATCGGGGTTTTTAGTACCTGAAAAAGATGGAGATGCGATCGCATCCAAACTAATTTATCTCATCGAACATCCCCAAATTTGGGAACAGATGGGGAAAATTGGGCGATCGCGCGTTGCAGAAAAATATGACATGAATAAACTTAACGATGAATTAGTCGAAGTTTATCAAAAAGTCATAGATTCACACTTACCTCCGCAACAATTACCAGAACAAGCTTTAGCCTTAGTAGTTAACAATTAATCAAAGAGAGTTACTAGCCATGACCCAACCAACCGTCACAATTGTAGTTGTACCCCGCGAACGTTTTAGTTGTACTCAAGACTCTTTAGAAAGCCTCTACGAACATACCGATTTTCCCTTTCAATTGATTTATGTAGATGGAAATTCCCCGGCAAAAGTTCAGCAATATTTGCAAGCAAAAGCCCACGAAAAGAACTTTAAAATTATTCGTACCGATTATTATCTTTCCCCCAATCACGCCCGCAATATTGGCTTGAGTCAAGTTGATACCAAATATCTAGTGTTTATTGATAACGATGTAATTTTTTCTCCTGGTTGGCTGCAAGCTTTAGTTACTTGTGCAGAAGAAACAAACGCTACTGTAGTTGGGCCATTGATGTGTGAAAAAAAGCCGATACATCAACGAGTTCATTTTGCTGGGGGAGAATCCCGCGTTGTAACTGATATCAAAGGTAAACGCCATTTGCGCGAAAAAATGTACAAACAAGGTCATCAAGTAACAGCCTTACGTCCCCAAATTCAGCGCACTCAAACTGAGTTAGCAGAGTTTCATTGTGTACTGGTTCGCAAAGAGATTTTTGAGCGCATTGGTTACTTAGATGAAGGGATGCTGAACACCAAAGAACACCTAGATTTTTGCATGACAGTGGCGCAAGTAGGCGGAAAAGTTTACTTTGAGCCTAATTCTTTAGTTACCTACGTTCCCGGCCCCCCGCTAGAATTGAGCGATTTAGCTTTTTATATGCTGCGTTGGAGCGATGCTTGGACTTTGGCAAGTTTGCAACGCCTCCGCGAAAAGTGGGACTTGTCAGAAGATGGTTACTTTAAAACCAAGTACAAAAAATTGGGAGTAAGACGAATCTCTACAATTATTAAGCCTTTGGTTCGCCGTCTGAGCTTTGGCGCTGAGAATAAACCTTTGAAAAGAATGTTGAAGTTTCTCGACCGAAAAGTTAACAGTTATCTGACAAACCGATATGCAAAAATGCTACCTCAACATAAACTACAGCTAAAGCCAATTCAAAAACAACCCGTAACCCCAGAATTGTCTAATGTGTAATGGTGAAATTAATTCGGCTCGTTGGATTGTTTGGAGAACTAGCGGAGACTTGTTTAACCTTGCAATCTATATCTAGAAAAACTGGGTTTGAGGTTATTTTTAGATATTATGCCAGTAGTTTGTTTAAATATTTTCCGGCTTAGTTTAGCAATTTCCCTCTCTCTAGTAGTTGATATCCTTGCCTATGTTGGTGTAAAGGCTTCAACTCAAGCCTTTATTATAGAATCGGGACTTCAAGAGAGGGAAATTATTACCCCCGTTGCTGACTTATCTTCTATCCAATCGAGCGATCGCATTTTTCAAGCTTGGCAATCTTTACTACAACGCTATGGATGCAGTGCGGGGGATATCAATCAAAATAAGCAAATTCTTTTTAGCCGCTATGAATTTGCCACAAATTTAGATATTTGTTTAGCTCAAGTAAGCCAGCTAATTGTAGCTACCCCTGATTTGGTAAAGCAAGAGGACTTAATCACCTTAAAGAAGTTACAAGTAGAATTTTCTGCCGAGTTAGCAGCCATTAGAGGCAGATTAGACATAGAAACACAAATAACTAAGTTAAACTCGCCAATTACTAAGCTTACAGGAGAAATTGCGGTAGGAATTAGCGCCGCCAATGGTGGTAATAAAGCCGATGATGACGAGCCGCTAGATAGTAATCTTAGCCTTGGTAGTAGAGTACGTTTGACCTTTGATACTTCTTTTACTGGCGAAGATCGTTTAAGAGTGCGCTTACAATCTACCAATACTCCCAGGTTTAGTAACGCGACGGGTACAAATATGGCGCGTTTGTCTTTTCAAGGAGATGATGAATACCAGTTGCAACTAAGTGTATTGGAATATCGCTTACCAATTACAGAACAAGCAACAGTCTATATTGAACTTGAAGGCGGTGGATTAGATGACTTTGCTAATACTTTAAATCCGCTTCTAAGTGGTAGCAGTCGCGGCGCTATTTCCCGTTTTAGTCAGCGTAACCCAATATATCGGCAAAGTGGGGGCGCAGGATTTGGGATTAACTACGATTTTGGCGACAGTGTAAGTTTGAGTTTAGGCTATCTGGGTTTTGATACGCCAACAGACGAAGCAGATGATATTGAAGCAAGTAATAATGGTGTTCCTTACGGTGCGATCGCTCAATTAACTTTACAACCCACTGAATCTATCGGTCTTGGTTTAACTTACGTGCGCTCCTACAACAACCTTGACACCGGGACGGGAAGCGAACTAGCTAACGATCCTTTTGACGAACAAAGTAATCGCATTATCGCCAATTCCTACGGACTACAATTGACGTGGCAACTAAATTCAGCCCTTACCCTTGGAGGTTGGGCGGGATATACTAAAGCCACCGCCGTAGACCTTTTAGGCAAACCAGAAGCCAGCATTTTTAACTACGCGCTAACTTTAGCCTTTCCAGATTTGGGTAAAGATGGTAATTTAGCCGGAATTGCGATCGGTCAACCCCCCAAAACTACCAGTAATGACTTAAGTACAGCTTTACAAGATAAAGATACTTCAATTCATTTAGAAGCTTTTTATCGCTTTCAAGCTACAGACAACATTTCTGTAACTCCTGGACTGTTAGTAATTGTTAATCCAGAACACAATAAAAATAATGACACCATATATATAGGCACAGTTAGAACCACTTTTTCTTTTTAGTTTGCTTATTATGGTCAAGTAATTATAGTTGCTCTTTACTTAAATGTACTTGTACTCGCTCCAATAATTCGGAAAATTTAAAGGGCTTGGTAACGTAATCATTAGCACCGTAAGCCAATGCCATTAGCCGATCTTTTTCGTCTGCATGGGCTGTAACAATAATAATTGGTCGATTGTCTGCTTGGCTTCGCAATTGCTTCAACACAGTCCACCCATCAAGAGTAGGCAAGCCCAAGTCGAGCAATAAAAGGTCAAAATCGCCACTTTGCGCCATGTTCAGAGCTTGAGTTCCATCAGGTGCAATGGCGGTGAAAAAGCCATACTTCTTTAACCCTTTTTCTATAAAAGCAGCAAGGCGCGTTTCATCTTCAGCTATCAAAATTCGGTTCATAAATAGGTGGCTCTTTTCAAAGAGTGCCACCCACTGTTAAAACTTTTATTGTTCATTAAACTTATGTAAAAATTAAATTTCTAATTTAAAATTGTTTTTTGGTAGAGCCTAGCTGAAAGCATCTAATTATTCAAAGTGGGCTGTTATAAATTATTTCTATAGTTACTGGGGCTTTCCCCAACTTTCGGATATTTTTTACTGTGTACTTAAATAATTTTCTTATGGTCAAACGCGCGATCGCCAGTTAAATAAAACTAATAATTTTAATATGCTTACACTATGACGATTTTTGATGAGAACAAGATGAAGTTTTGATGAGAAAATTCTCATGCTCGCAGCCGATAACCCATACCTCTAACCGTCTCAATTAAGTCATTGCCTAACTTTTTGCGTAAGTAGCCCACATACACATCGACAATATTAGAGCCAGGAGCGTAATCGTAGCCCCAAACGCGATCTAGTAGTTGCTCTCTACTCATCACTTGTCCTGGGTGACGAAAAAACGTTTCAGCTAAAATAAATTCGCGGGTAGGCAAATCAATAAAGCGATCGTCCACTATAACTTTACGAGTGCGTAAATCCAACATAATATTACCAACTTGAATAACATCATCACTTTGGGTTTTGGTACTCCGAGTAGGTTCGTTACGCAATTGCACCCGTACCCTTGCTAGTAGTTCTTCAAAGCGAAAAGGCTTAGTTACATAGTCATTTGCCCCGGCTTCAAGTCCTGCGACTTTGTCTTTGGTATCATCTCTAGCGGTGAGAATAATAATTGACAACATTTCCCCCTGTCCGCGTAACTCCGCCAATACTTGCAAGCCATCTTTACCCGGCAATCCCAAGTCGAGAATTAGCAAGTCAAACTTCTGACTTTGAGCCATAGCTATAGCGCTATCTGCGTCAGTAGCAACAGTAGTATTAAAGCCATGCGATCGCAACCCTTTTTCTAAAAAAGAGACAATGCGCGGTTCATCTTCAGCAATTAAAATCTGGTGGATAAGGCAAAATCTCCTAGGACTGTAGGGGAATAATCAGCGTAAAAGTAGCTCCAACTCCCTGTTTACTATAAAGTTTGACAGAACCACTGTGAGCAATGGCGATCGCTGAAACAATAGATAATCCCAATCCCGCCCCCTCCGAACGACGGTAGCTATTAGCAGCGCGGGCAAAACGTTCAAAAATTCTCTCCTTGTCCGCCGGGGCAATTCCAATCCCTGTATCTCTTACCCAGAAACGAGCTTTTCCATTAGCTACCGCCGAACCGATGGCAATGCGATCGCCTACGGTTGTAAATTGGGTGGCATTTTGAGCTAAATTCATGATTGCTTCAGTGATACGCTGGCGATCGCCTATCAATTGACCTTTACCTTTAGCGTCCAAACACCAGTCTCGATCTGCCAAGGCTTTAGCTTTAGCAAACAATTCCTCTGTTAGCAAATCAACATCTACCGTCTCCAAACACAAAAAGTCTGGGCGCTCTGCTTTCGCCAGCAAAGTTAAATCATTAACAAAACGGCTCATCCGGTCTATCTCATCAAATACCAAAGCTAAAGTTTCTTGTTGTTCCTCCGTTTCATCTCCCATCAATTCCAAATGACCGCGAATAATTGTAATTGGCGTTCGCAGTTCGTGACTTGCATCATTAATAAAGTTGCGTTGACTTGCAAAAGCCGCCTGCAAACGATCCATCATTTCGTTGAAAGTGATAGCAAGTTCGGCAATTTCACCTTTACCATCTACTGGGAGGCGTTGCGTCAAGTCCGATTCACTAATAGAGTGAGCCGTAACTGTTAGCAGCCGCAACGGAGCTAATACTCGTCCAGCAGCCAGCCAAGTTAGCATCAAAGCAGCAGTCAACACCACTACCATTACTTGAATTACCACCTTTACGGCTTCTAGTCCTTCGGCTCGTTCCCCCGCCGTTGTATGCGCTGCCGCAAATACTCCTAAAACTTCGCCATCAACCTTGACAGGTTCAACTATATAAAGAACTTTGCCAATACTCCTATCTGTTGTTTCCACTTCCCCCTGTTCCGAACGGCTAAGTTTTAGCCAACGTTGCATTAGTTTAGAATTTGACTGGAGTGGTTTCGGTAGCCCCCTGGGGCTAGATTTGTAAAATTGCTTGTTGATGATGGCAATTAAATAAGTATCATCTTCGGGAAGCTGACGAGACAAATAGTCTTCCATAACTTCAGCTAAGTTTTTTTTAGCAGACGGACGTGCGATTACTTTTTGTTCCCCGTTGATCTGCGGTAATGCTTCAGCTTGGTTACCAAAATTGGCAGTAACTTCTGTTTGAAATATTTGCACTTCCGAAGCTAAATCCGCTCTCACCCGCGCATCTATACGGGTAAACAAGAGCCAACGAATCGTTGGAATTGCTACTAACATAGACAATGCCATCAGGACAGCATACCAGATCAGAATGCGGGTTCGCGCTTCCCCGGCTACTCGCCGCCATTGCTGAAATGGTTTGGTTTGCACTGCTGTTTATTTGCCTCTCAACTTGAAACTCTTTTGCAACTATGTTAATTAGCAACTGTTAAGCGAGTCAAGTCTAGACAAAGGTAAAATGCTACTGCGGTAGAAATGGGGATAAACCTATTGACTTATTGATGTACCTTAAAAAATATCGCGGTTTTTAGTTTTCACTCGTTCGTACAACTCCTCCATTACTGCAATAAAAGAGTTATCTTTTTGCCAAAAAGCCGGGAAATCGCCCGGCTTTTTTACTAAAATAGCGGGTAAGCTAGGGGGCGTTGCTACTTCCACTATGGACGGTAATCTTTTTGTTCCTTGCCAAAAATCTCGTAAATTAATTTTTTGAGATATTGGGAATTTTTTGATTTTAGGATAATAAGATTCTGTTGGGACTAAAGGACTTTCTTTAGTTAGAAGTTGAGCAGATAAAGCAAGTCCTAAAGGTGATTTGGCTAACTCTGTTTGCAATTCGTCTTTAGCTAAACCTCTAAGTTCAAATAACATAAACGGGTCATTGTCTAGTTGCGATGCTACTAAGTAATAAACTCCGGCAATATGTTTGCAAGGGTTTTCCCAATCGGGACAAGAACAGTTAGTTTTAAAATCTTTTTGATTATAAGGTAGAAGATGCAAACCTAAATTACTAAAAGCATCATCAATATTATCTGGTACTTCATTCATTAGCAGCTTAGAAACAAAACTAGCTTTTGAGGAAATGTATTTAATCGCTTTTGACCAGCTAGTTTTATCAATGGTTTTGATTTCTATAGTAATGTGATATCTTGGCTCTTTGTACACGCCAAAATAGGGATTGATCGAACCTTTGACGGTAGCCGTAATTATATTTTTAGTTATTTCGTACTCCAGAATTTTGCCATTATTAGCGTAACTTCTCCCGCGTCCAAGTCTAGCAGAATCACTAAATTTTTCTAGCGCTTCAATAAATCTTTTTCCCCACCAAGTTCGACTAAATTTCATAGTAGTTACTCCAATACGGCGGTTTTACTTAATGATATCAATTGCTTAAAGGCTTCATTATCTAGTTTTGTCAGCCAAGCTTCATCGTTACCGACAATCATTGAGGATAAAGTTTTTTTATCTTCAATCATTTGGTCGATACGTTCTTCCAAAGTACCGATCGCAATAAATTTATGTACAAAAACATTCTTATTTTGACCAATCCGAAAAGCTCTATCTGTAGCTTGATTTTCTACGGCGGGATTCCACCATCTATCAAAGTGAAAAACATGATTAGCTTTAGTTAGCGTAATCCCCACACCACCAGCTTTAAGGGAAAGAATAAATACAGAGGGTTCGGTTTCTGGGTTTTGAAATTCTGTAATAAACTGTTCTCTTTTTGTTCTGCTAGTACCGCCATGAATAAAGTAAGTATTGTATTTTAAATGTTTTAAATATTTCTCTAAAGAGTCGCCAATTTCCTTAAACTGACTAAAAATTAAAATACTTTCACCTTCCGAAATCGCTTCTTCTACCATTTCGCTTAAACGGCTGAGTTTATGAGAGCGGGTTGTTGAAAACTCGCTTCCATCTTGTAAAAACTGGGCGGGATGATTGCAAATTTGTTTCAACTTCATTAAGGTAGATAAAATTAACCCGCTCCGTTGTATTCCTTCTGCTGATTCTACTTGTTCAGTTACATCTTTAACTATCGCTTCATACAACGAAGCCTGCTCTTTTGTCAAGTTGCAATATAACTTTTGTTCGACTTTATCGGGCAGATCGTTAATAATAGATTTATCGGTTTTGACTCGCCGTAAAATTAAAGGTTCTACTAACTTTTTTAAAGTGTTAGATTTTACTCTGTCGTTATCTTTTTGAATCGGAATTTCAAACGACTTGCGAAACTGTGCTTCTTTACCTAAGTAGCCAGGATTGAGAAAGTTAAAAATTGACCAAAGGTCTAGCAAACGGTTTTCTACGGGTGTTCCTGTCAATGCTAGACGGTGGTGAGAGGATAATTTTAATACTGCCTTAGTTTGAGCAGTTTTAGGATTTTTGATATTTTGCGCTTCGTCTATAACTACTCGCTGCCATTCTACACTTTGCAGTAGTTTCTCATCTTGACGAGCAAGGTTAAACGAAGTGATAACAATATCGTGCTGTGCGATCGCTTCAATAAACTCTGCTTCCAGCTTAATCCGATTGCTACCATGATGAACCATTACCCGCAAATGGGGGGCAAATTTTTCTACTTCCTTTTGCCAATTTCCCACTACTGAAGTTGGCGCAATCAACAGCGTTGGTAATACATCTTCTATAGCTTCTTTTTCCATCACCAACTGGGTAATAACCTGCACCGATTTACCCAAACCCATATCATCGGCTAAACAACCATTAAGACCCAATTGTTCTAAATATTGCAGCCAAGAAACTCCTCGTTTTTGATACTCTCGCAGCTTACCAAGTAATTTAGGCGGGTCAGAAATTGGTTCTAGCTGACTTTTATCGTGTAGTTTCAGCATCATTTCGGCTAAAACATCTTCGCGGTCAACCTCCAAATCCTCACTTTCTGCTACTATTTTCATTAAATCTAGCAGCTTCATTTCTGGTAATTCTTCACCATGCGATCGCCAAAATTCTAGTAACTGTTGCATTTTTTCCGGGTCTAGTTCCATCCATTGACCGCGAAATTGCACCAAAGGCGTTTTAGCCTCTACCAATTGTTGCCATTCTTTTTGAGTAACTTCTTCACCACCAATAGATAGCGAGTATTGATACTGCACCAGAGAATCTAAACTAAAATATCCTTGCTTGTTGGTTTTGGTGGCGCTAGACTTACGACCAGAAGTTTTGAGGCGAAGCTTGGCTTTGCGGCGACCTTCCGGTGTCCACCAAGCAGGGACAATGACTTTATAACCCGCATCTTCTAAAACCCAAGCACTTTGGGAGAGAAATTCAAAGGCTGATTCTATTTGTAATTGCAACCCGATAGGCTGGTCGGTTTCTAATCCTTGCCAAAGTGTGGGATACATTCGGGCAGCATAGCCTAAATTTAGTAATAAATTTGTCTCGAAATTTTGACCGAAGTATTTATAAGTGTCTTTTTTGCTTTTTTGATTTAAAGACCAGTAATCAGCCAAAGCTAGTTTATAGGAAGGATCTTGTTTAGAATTTACGACAAAATGCAATTGCCAATCATCAGCTTTATTCTGGGCTTCTTGCAGTAAAAAACACAGGTCAAAAGTAGATTCGGTTTGAGTGGGAATTAGTCTTTCTTTCCACTGCGACCATTGTTTGTATTGTGCAAGTGCTTGGTTAGTATTTTGGGGATTATTTTCTTCAGGATGCAAGCAACTGTAGACAATGGTGTTGGCAATCTGTTTATCAAATTTTGCTGTAGAGGGGGTGTGAGTAATAATATCGTGTAATAAACACTCAGAGAAGTGTCTGAGTAAGGTTTCTGGGTCGATTAATTCAATAGTTTCTCTAGGTTGGGGAGAACCAGCTACGCAGATAAGAGGCAGATATTCTAGATAGTTTTTTAGTTCTGTCTCGAACTTATCGGAGATAATTTCCCAAGCTGCATAAATTTCAAAAGAATTTGATTTATTTTTCCCTTTTTTAGCAGCCAATTCTCGGTATTTGAAAGCGGGGATGTATTGCTCTTTAAGAATAATCTGTTTAAAAAACTGCGTGTAATGATACCAAAATAAGAAATCTGTACCGAGTTGCACTTCCACCAAGCTATACAAAGCCAAAAAGTGAATGTCGTTTAGCAGTTTAATAACATTGTTGACTTTGGCTGAATTATAAGCGCCCGTTTTTACTCTGGTATTAGTTTGATAACAATCGATTTGCCAGTCTTGAAACTCCTCGTATTCGGTAGGCACTTCTCCCTCTAGGTATTTGATTAATTCGGGAGAAGCTAGAGGTTGATTGTTGACCGTTGGTAAGGCAAAGTATTGAGGAGAGATATTGCTATTATTGGCGATCGCGATGCCCAATTCCTGAGTCAGAAATTTTGCCAGTTCCGCTTTATTTAAAGAACCTGGATGGATATTTTTACTGCTGCGGCGTTTTTTATCATCAGGAATTTCTACCCACAGATAAAATGCCCCAGTCTGCATAAAATCAGATTCTAGACTAGGAATCCAAGTACCGTGAAGGACTTTCATAGATAAATGCCTCCTAACGCGCTTTTTAGGAATTTTATCAGCTTATTTGCCTTTGCAACAATCCCAATAAACTTTGCAAGTCCGCTTCAACAGACTTGTTAGCTGTTGACAATTTCGGCTTGACTTACAACTTAGAACGGTAGAAGCAAACATCAAAATTCATGATCGCTTTTGGATTCGTTCTTGGAGACGAGCAACGATATCTAAACTCAGTTCTGCTTCTGGCTCAGTTTGTTCGCGCGTTGCTAAAACAGAATCAATCTCAGAAGACAAAGCTTGCCCAACTAGCCAGGCATCAATAATCAGACCTGAAGCCCCGCCTTGTTTTGTGAGACCTTCAAATACAACATTGGTATCAACAACAATCCGAAGTAACGGTAAATCAGACATGACACTACTATAGCATCACAGGCAGTGTCAAATCTTCAAATTACCGTAATAATCTGGCAGACTTACAGATAGCTTTAACACTTGAGACTAAGCAAGATAACGGTTGAATTGAGACTTCGCTTTCCTAACTGATTCAAAACACAACTTGAGACTTAGTTATCTAATACCTTAACTATTAGCGCAAAAACAGGATGCAATGCGATCGCATTACAGCAGGACTACCCTAGATTTAGAAATCTGCTGGATTTTAATTAAACAAAAATTGTTTGAGCGAAGGAACTATACGAGCTAATTCAGCTTTATTGTGTTTGAGAAGCTCATGTCCCCATAATTCATTTTGATTTTCAGGGCAATCCTGGGCGAGAGTGTCTCCAATTTCTTCAAAACTCTTATTAATGTTGCTTCTTAACTTCTCTGGTTCAGATAACACTCCGATAACAAATACCCTATCTTTTAAATCACTTGGAATATGGTTCTGCACATAAACTAATCGATCCACATCTCCATCGAAATCAACAGACCTCTTGCAAAAGTACGAATTACAATGGGGAGAAAGAGATTAGATAAATACAAAAATGACTTATAAACAAGTAAAAAAGCTAAAGGCTGAAGACTTTAAGCGCTTATGTGGTGTGCAGTATGAGACATTTAAGCAAAGGGTAGAAATAGTCAAAAAAGTATATTGTTCACGTAAGATAACAGAGAAACCATCGAAATTAGGGGTAGAAGACCAAGTTTTAATGACCTTAGAATACTTACGAGAGTACAAAACATATTTTCATTTAGGAGCAACTTGGGGAGTAAACGAGTCCACAGCCTATCGAAGCACTAGGAAAATAGAAAATATATTAATTCAAGCACCCGAATTAAGATTACCAGGAAAAAAAAGACTAATCCAAGATGATTGTCAGCTAGAAACAGTAGTGATAGATGTAAGCGAAACCCCCATAGAAAGACCTAAAAAAACAAAAGAGCTATTATAGCGGCAAGAAAAAATCTATACATTGAAAGCCCAAGTAATTATCGATAAAAGGAATGGAGAAATACTATGTACAGCATATAGAAAAGGGACTGAGCATGATTTTAAGTTGTATAAAAGGAGTAAGATCAGGATTAAAAAAGAGGTTAGATGTTTAGCAGACAAAGGATATCAGCGAAAAGTTGGGGGGAGCGGTTTCCTTCCCCCAAGCTTTTCAAGAGAAGGAATTAAAAAGTATCATCATTTCAGTAAAACACCTAAAAAGAAGCCAAAAAAAGGTAAGTTTTCTATAGCAGATAAAAAAGAGAATAGGGAGCTAGCAAAAGAGAGAATAGTTATTGAAAATATCTTTGCACATTTGAAAAGATTTAGAATTTTACAAGGGCGATATCGAAACCGAAGAAAACATTTGGATTAAGGTTTAATTTAATATCTTCTATTTACAATTATGAGCTTTACATTTATGTAAATCAATTTTAAATTTTACTTTCGCAAGAGGTTTACTATAGTAATTTGCTAATACTATGGCGGCAAGTATTTGTTCTTAACACTTAGCGCCACCGTTCATGTCTACGTAGTAATACTGAAACCAGTTTTTAGGATTTATGCAAACGGCAATATTCTCGTAAAAACGCTGATGACTGGGTTCTAGATTGCACTCATGCTGATATATAAGTTTTTTCAATCTCAGTCAAGTAATTAAGTTGCTTTCTTTAGTAATGAAAAAACAGTTGTTTGTTTATAGCTAGACAAAAATTAACTCAATATAAGGTTTAAGATGACTGTCAATTCAAGAAGAAGTAATTCTGGCTTGCGGAAAGAGTGCCTTTCTTTTCCCGAAATACTGGCTCAATCACTGGGAAATATTGCCCCTTCTGGAATGGTAGCTGTAACTATACCATTAGTATTTGCCAGCGCCGGAAACGGAACTTGGCTGGCTTATTTAATTGCAACGATAGGACTTGCTTTAGTTAGTCTTAATATTAATCAATTTGCCCGCAACTCTGCGGCTCCAGGAGCATTATATAGTTACGTAGCTAAGGGACTGGGTTTAACGGCTGGAGTTCTTTCTGGCTGGGCGCTGATTTTAGCTTATTTATTTACGGCGATGACCGTGTTGGGCGGCTTCTCTATCTATATGGATGTGGTGTTGGCGGGTTTTGGTATTCATGCTGCGCCGATATTTTTGTTTGCAATCTGTGCGGGTTTAGCTTGGTATTACGCTTACTCCGATGTCCAGCTATCAACGGTCACTATGCTGATTTTGGAAGTAAGTTCTATTGGTTTAATTTTACTATTGACTGTAATTGTATTATTTAAGCAAGGCTTCACTATTGATACATCGCAACTTGCCCTTGAAGGGGTTTCTTTTGAAGGTTTACGATTGGGGCTAGTTTTGGCTATTTTTAGCTACGTTGGGTTTGAAAGTGCGACGACAATGGGTGACGAAGCTAAAAATCCTTTGCGCTCTATTCCCCGCGCGGTAATTTGGAGTACGGTGCTATCTGGTCTATGCTACGTGCTTCTTTCCTACACAGAGGTGATAGGTTTTAGGGGACATGAAACGCCTTTTGATAAAGTGGCTACTCCCCTTAGTCTTCTGGCTAGTCTGGCGGGAGTAGGAGGATTAGGAGCAATTATTTCTATTGGCGTAACCATTAGTTTCTTCACTTGTTGCCTTGCTAGTATCTCGGCAGGAGCGCGGATTTTCTTTGCTATGGCGCGTCATGGATTGTTTCACTCGTCGGTTGGTGAAGCTCATGAAGATAATGAAACACCTCATATTGCTGTAACGCTCTGTTCGGTTTTTGTATTTGTTGTCCCCGCCTCTATCTCCATGTTTGGGATTCCAGTTTTGGATATTTACGGATACTTGGGAAGTATTGCTGCTTACGGATTTCTGCTAGTGTATATTCTAGTTTCCATTGCCGCTCCGGTTTATCTGCAAAAGCAAGGAAAATTGAATATTGGCAATATGGCGATCGCCCTTCTAGCAATTTTGTTTATGCTAGTTCCTGTAATTGGTAGCGTTTACCCCGTTCCAGCTTTTCCTTACAACGTATTTCCTTATTTATTTTTGTTGTACCTGGTAGTTGGTGGTGGATGGTTCTTAATGCTCCGTCTGCGCTCTCCCGAAACTATCGAGGAAATAGAACACGATTTAGAGCTAATACACGGCAGATTTGAGAAGCCAGAAGTTAGTTAATTGCTTCGACTTGATTAAAAGTTTTTTAGAATTGCCAGGAGGTTAACAACCTGGCAATTTCATATTTACAGCAAGGCTTCCCACCATTGACGGCGATCGCAATACCATTGCACAGTACGACGCAAACCTTCTTGCATAGTTGTTTTTGGTGTCCAACCTAGCTTAGTTTTAATTTTGCTGGCATTAATGGCATACCTAAAATCGTGTCCCGGTCTATCTTGAACGTAGGTAATTAATTGATTACTAGGATTTATAGGTATCGAAGCCAATTCATCCATTAAAGTACAGATTTTATTAACTAAATCGATATTTTTAATTTCATTGTTGCCACCAATATTATAAGTTTCCCCAGGTTTACCGCGCCTAATTACTGCTTCTATTGCCGTGCAATTATCGCCCACATACAGCCAATCGCGGATATTTTGCCCATCACCATAAATAGGTAAACTTTTACCCTGCAAAATATTGATACAAATTAAAGGAATTAACTTTTCAGGAAACTGAAACGCGCCGTAATTATTAGAGCAATTAGTTACAATTGTTGGCAATCCGTAGGTATGGTAATAGGCGCGTACTAAGTGATCGCTGCCAGCTTTAGAAGCCGAATAAGGACTACTGGGAGCATAAGGAGTTGTTTCTGTAAAAGCAGGTTCTGTAAGGCTCAGACTACCGTAAACTTCATCAGTAGAAATATGCAGAAATAGCGCCTTATTTACAATTTTTGCTGCTAAGTATTGACGAAAAGCCTCTAATAAGGTATGAGTTCCAACTATATTAGTTTGAATAAAAGTCGCAGGTTGGAGTATAGAGCGATCAACATGAGACTCCGCCGCAAAGTGAACGATAGTATCAATATTTTCTGATATTAGTAATTTGTCTACCAGAGCGCGATCGCCTATATCTCCTTGAACAAAACAAAAATTAGGATTTCCTTCTAATTCCTGCAAATTCTGCTTATTTCCGGCATAAGTAAGCACGTCTAAGACCACAAGGCGATCGCCTGGGTAAGCATCGCACCAATAACGCACAAAATTTGTACCAATAAACCCCGCTCCGCCAGTTACCAATAACCGACGCATTTATTTTGCTCCTCTCTATAACTGGTTATTTATGCAACCTAAGCTCTAAAAGCTAGGTTTTTTGGGATCGATTGGTGACGGTGCGCTTTGTGGCGTAGTGGTAGGTTCTGGGGAGGGACTCGGTGGTGTATCTAAAGAAGGCGTAGGTGTACTTGTGGGTTCAGGACTAGGAGGAGTTGGTGTAGGGGTAGGGCTGCTCCTAGTTGGCTTTGCTTGGGCGCATTTATTGGTACTATAGTCAAACTCAAGCCGAAAATTGTAGTTAGTAGTTTTATCAGTTTTAGCAAACTCATAATTTCTCACGTAATTTTGCGCTTGAGCAATGTCTGGCTTTCCAGTTTTGGTAATTAAATTAGGTTCAGATAATCTTTTTCCTTCTGGATTAACCACTACATTAACTACGGCGACATCACCGTCTATTGCGCGATCGCACGTTGTCAATTTGCGGCGAATTGGTGGTTTTGTAACTACGTCGGGATTTTGAGCTTGAACTAAAGCTTGTTGACGTTTGAATTTGTCCAAATTGTCAAGAGCGGTTTTTGTGTCCTCTGATAGTTCGCTAGACGGATTGCGATTTCCTCTCAGTGCTGTTGCAATTTCTTGACGACTCAGAGCGCGAGTAGTTGTTGGTGGTAAGCGATCTTGTCTCCTCAAAGCGGCGGCAATTTCTTGACGGCTCAGAGCGCGAGTAGTTGTTGGTGCTGGTGTAGCCGCTCTTGAGGGAAAGTTATTTCTCATACTATCGCGCATTGCCAATAACTCTTGTTTGCCTCTTTCTGGTAGTTTATTGCCTTCTACTGTTGGGCTTGGGGAAGGAATATTTGAATTGGAAGTTGGCGCTGGGGAAGGTGTAGCGGTGGCGATTTCGTCATTTGCGGGCAAAGTGCGATCGGCAGTTAAAGGTGTATCGGGTAAGCCGTTATTGGCTGGCAAAACGAAAGGTGGTGCGGGAGGAGCAGAAGGGAGCGGCAAATTATTAGGGTAATTAGGCAAGTTTTCGTAAGGAATGGGCGGAAAAGAGGTATTCGGTGGCGGTGGTAAAAGTACTTGAAAAGTTTGCAGTGGAGGAGTTTGATTAGGAATTTGGTTGTAAATCGGCGCACTACCTGGTGGAAGTTGCAACGGTGGCATTACACTTGTTTGATAAGGTGGCGCGGGCGGTAGTGGTGGCAAATCGGTTAGTTGAGAAGCAAAGGGCGGTAGGGTGTTATCTACAGGGTTGGAAACTTGGGGAAGACGGTTTTGTTCTTGGGGAGATAAGTCCACAAGTCCTATAGTTCTTTGAGATGGCGATTTATCAGCTTGGGAATCTAATGTTAATCCTGGCAACACCGCCCAAAGCAATCCATGAATTCCTACGGAGGCTAATATCGCTATACCAGTGCTAGATAGTAAATTTTTGTTTGCAGTGTTAGACATAAAAATATTTTTCAGTTATGGGAATTTTTAAAGTTATTTTTTGGGTGGAAAAGTCGATAACTTGAGCGCAAAACTATCTTATTTTAATCAGCAATCATTACTTCCTTTATAAATGCGATCGCTGGCTTACTTGCACAATTAAAATCGAAAAATAGGGCAACTGTAAAGAAGGGCGATCGCGCAAGCTATCATAAATTACCATATCTTTTTGGGTAGCTCGTTCTACAACTCGGCTGCGCTCTAATAAATTACGCCGCTCTAAGATTTTCCATACTTGTGCGTATACTGAAGCAACTTTCATTAAAACTACTACATCTGCCCAGTTTAATACAGCTTCTAGTTCTTGTAGCTGATAGATTGCGGGTAAAACTACTAATTTTTCTGCGCCAACGGTTAAGGGTAATCCTAGCGCTGAAGAAGCAGCCATTGGCGAACAAACTCCAGGAATTGATTGGACTAATACTTCAGGATGGATTTGTTGCAAAGTTTGTGCCAGGTAACTGAAGGTACTATAAAAACTAACATCCCCTTCACAGACAAAAGTAACATCAACTCCTTGTTGCAAATATTGCCAAACTTGGACGGCGGCATTTTTCCAGGCGAATTCTAGAATCTCCTTTTCTTGCACGTAGGGAAAATCTAAAGCTAGTTGTTGCTGATTAGAGCTAATCCAAGGCGCTACAATTTGTTGAGCGATGCCGAGTTTGCCGTTTATTCCTGCTGGAAAAGCAACTACTGTTGACGACTGGAGGATTTTTAGTCCCTTGACTGTAATTAATTCTGGATCGCCCGTACCGACGCTAATTCCGTATAAAGTGCCAATTTTCACAAGTTTAGTTTAATTAAACCTAATGTTGCCTACAGTTATTTTGCCGGGATACTTGGAAAGTGCGATCGCCTATTTGCCTTTGCAACAAGCTTTACAACAACTGGGTTTTCCTACTTTCACCGTACCATTACGCCGCCGCGATTGGTTGCCAACTTTGGGCGGACGACCGATTACACCGATTTTGCAACAACTTGATCGCACTGTAAAGCAAGCTTTAAAACAATCTAACACTACACAAATTAATTTAATTGGTCATTCGGCGGGGGGGTGGATTTCTCGGATTTATCTGGGAGAAAAGCCTTATTTGGGGCGCAAAGAAATAGAGTCTCAAGCGCTTTGTCATGCTCACCCCTACATTGCTAATCTAGTTACCCTGGGTACGCCTCACATTAGTCAAGAGCGATGGACGCGATGGAATTTAGATTTTGTCAATAATAACTATCCTGGCGCTTTTTATCCTACCGTTCGTTACATTTGCGTTGCCGGAAAAACTATTTTTGGCAGTCGCCTTTCTTCTAAATGGCTGGCTTACAGTAGCTATCAGCAAACTTGCGGAGTGGGAAATACTTGGGGAGACGGGATTACACCAATTATGGCGGCGCATTTGGAAGGTGCGGAAAATTTAATTATTGAGAATATCAATCACTCGCCGCGATCGCCGGGACTTTGGTATGGTTCGGCTGCCGTTTTACCCTCTTGGGTGACTTATCTATCTTAAGATCACCTGCACATATTGGCTGCTAAGTTAAAATTGTAAACAAAACTATACATTTAGCAGTTATGATTTCTACTTACGATTTTAGATTGCGGCGGACAGCGACAATATTATCGGTGGCGATTGTAACTTTAACTGCGATCGCAGCACTTACAGGAGTATTACTATCTTTTTACTACGAACCCGCCGCCGGAGGTGCTTATCAGTCGCTGAAGTGGATTGATACAGAAGTTACCAATGGTTTACTAATTCACACCCTTCACGATCGCGCGGGAACGTTGCTAATCGGCGTAAGTTTAATTCAAATGGTAGTAATGTTTTTAGGTAGACAATTCCGTTCTAATTGGCTAATAGCTTGGGTAAGCGGTATTTTTTTGATATTAAACGCGATCGGTCTTGCTTGGACGGCAATTATTTTAGATTGGAGTCAAGAAGGTTACTGGCGCTTTCGGATTGAATTAAGCACTATTGAAGCAATACCGCTAGTTGGTTCGACTTTAAGAGATGTGTTAGTAGGCGGTGGCGCGTTAAATACAACTACAGTAGAGCATCTTTACACTATCCATAGTTACTTGCTATCGGCGGGAGCAATATTACTTTCGACAGTGCATTTGTGGAGCATATTGAAGCAAGAAAAAGAAATGAAAGACGAAATTGTTGCGCCCGAATTACCAACACCTAAAGAAGCTGAATTGACTTAAATTAGTGGGCGATCGCACTTCTAACGCGCATCCCCAATTAAAATAAATGGCGACCAATACAAAGGATGCTTGTCAATTAAGCTCAACTTTGCCTGACGCAAAGCTTCTCCTTTGGTCATACCTTTGTTGAGATTTTGGTAAAAGGCAACCATCAATTGCTTAGTTTCCTCGTCTTTGAGCTTGTCTTTAGTTAGGACAAATAGTGCGATCGCTCTATTTGTTTTTATCCACCAGACAATTTTTAGCGATCAACCCCATCGGCGGTTTTAATGTCCTTTCGCTGGGTTTTCATAAGGGCCAAGAAATCTCTCGCCGTTGAAATGAATCATATGGTCGCTTTGATCTGCAACCCAAACTTCTGTCTCCCAAGAAATCTCCGCAAGATACCGAGTCATTTCTCTACGACTTGGGAAAGCACTAACAAAAACTAAGCCTTTGCTACTGGACTGAAAAAGCTGCTTCAATTCATTGTGACGTTTTAAGTTGACTGGGCCATGACTTGTCACAGCTTCTATCAATACCAACCAGTCTTGACGCTCGTAATAAACTACAATATCTGGCATTTTCCCATGAGGATCTAATTCAATCCCCATTTCTCGGAATCTCTGAGTTTCATTAACGATGAACTTGTTTCCAGCATCGCCCACATACAGAACTAACCCTTCCGGTGTAAATCTGGGGCAGAAACTCTCCAAAACATCTTTTATCAGTATATTTTGTCCCCCCGATGATAGCTTAATAGCTTGACCGTTAGGCAAACTTACGGGAATCATCGGTATGTTGCGCTTTTTATTCTGCAACAAGTTTGTGACTGAAACAATATAATTTTGACGTGCTTCTTCCCACTGCTCGGAGTCATAGGATTTAAGCAGGGATAAAGCTTGTTGATGAAGCTGATAACACCATTTTGGGCTATTAATTGGTCTATCTGGTTGATCTGGATTCTCAATAACTATCCCCATCTGTACAAACTGGTGCATAGTTTGCCGTCTTACTGTCTCGCGTGTATTTGGCGCGTATTGTTTCCCATAATAATCACGAAACCAATCCATCATCTCTGTAATCCTGCGTCTTGGTGCTGTAGCTTGATTCCAGGGCGTTTCAGGTTGAATGTTTGCTAAGGCAAGTAAGCAAAGTGCCGATCGCTCATTTTGTTGCTCTCTTGGGGCCGAAATCTCTTTGAGAATTGCCAGTGCTGCTTTAATTCTTTCACTAGCTTGAACAGCATTTGTTGTTTCGCTCATAATAGACAGAGTTGTATGTATGACTGTATCAAGTTGCGTTTGGTTAAAGCAACGATCTCCAATTTGGCTTCCTAGCTGAATTAAGTCATCTTTGCAAGGGTACTTAATTTTACGCAAATCTGTGGCATTGACTTGTGTATGCCCACTAAATTGTCTAAAAAAAATATCAAGTAAAGTTGAATTAAGAAATGCTGCTAAACCTCGTGCAAGGTCAGGATTCATGCCCTTGCCTTCGGCATGGTAGTAGTTAAGATGATTTTCTATGCCTAATACTGGTGCATCTAGAGGAGAACAAACCGCCGCAACAAGACGACGCTTTTCTTCCTTGGCAGAAAAACGCTTTATCAAAACGTACCAACCCGATTCAACTAACCATTTACTTGTTTGTTGGTTTTGTTCAATTGCGATCGCCTTACGAGGATTGACGGGTGGAAACAATACTTTTCCGGCTTTGATTGATTCTGGGTAAAGCAGGGGAACACTTTTTTCGTCCCAGGAAGTTCTTAGCGCTGATTTAAGACGAAAATCGACAACTGCACCCGTTGAAACTTTTAAACCAAGGTCATTTAAGGTAGATGAAAATCTATCCATTTGCACTCTCAAAGCATCATCAAGAGAGTTTGTCACAATATGAATGAAATTTTCCGAATCGCTGGTTTCAACAACTTTGCTATAGGGAACGTACCTTGACTCTAAAAATTCATCTGTCTCATCTGTAAAATTACTGGTAATTTCTATACAGTCAGGTTTGTTTTTTGTTTTAATAGCATGAAAAATAATATTTTCTTGTAATATACTCTCTGAAAAAACTGCTGAACGGCTCTCAAAAACATGAATTTTATCAAGCCCCATTTCTTTCAAAAAAGCTTGACGAAAAGGACGATAATAAGCACCATTACAAAAGCTTCTGGGCGTAATTGCAACTATTTCTCCCTCCTCAACAAGCTGTAGCATAGTAAGCCAGACAAAGGTACTATACAAATTAACAGTTTCAATCCCAAGTTTTGAAAGAAGTTTCTTTTCGATTGATTGGTTGTTAATCTTTTTGTAGGGCGGATTTAAAATCGCGTGAGTAAAACTGTTAGCAGATGGAGTAAAAAGCGGCAAATTTATTTCAGTAATAGCTTCTATAAAGCTTTCTTCACGTAAACAATAATCTGCTTGAATCCCTCTTTTTTCTAAAGCTATACAACACTCTATAAGACATTGCTGCAAAGATGGGATAAATATTGACTCAACTTCATAAGCTGTTATCGAGCATCTCTTAACACTATGAGGATTCATCAATAGTCGTTCTACAAAAGCGGCTGTTAATGATCCAACTCCGGCTCCAGGATCTAAAAGACTGATATGATCTGATAAGTTGCTAAATTTTCCTGCCATAAAACGGGCAATTGAAGCAGGAGTTAAAAACTGACCTAATTCGCTACGCTGCTTTAGATTTAGCCTTGAGGAACAATGAATTCTGGAGATATCTGTGTAATCTGTGAGGAACGTTGTCATGCCGTAAGGTATAAAGTCATCTTCGCCTATCAGTGAGGAATTGCAACTTTTTTGCGTAGCGTAAAATTTTTAATGTTGGAAAGTGCGATCACACTGCGAAACACTTGGTAAGTTTGATTGTTGCTAACTCAGAAAAAAACAATTGACAAGCGGATTTACCAAATTGCTAAACTTTCTTATTATACAGGCTTAAAAGGAGCGCTCACCCTAGCACTTGAATTACCAGTACGAAAACAAAGTCAATTTAAAAGTATTTTTTTACATCAAAGAAATTTACCTATCTCCAGTTTGCAACCATTCATCAAAACTATTCCTCTGACTTAGATAAAGAATATCTTTGAACGCTTCTTTGTCAGATAAATAAAGAGCGTGTCTTATCATCGTGTATGGATTCAGGTTATTATCGCCTTTACTATCCGAGTTAATTTTCCTTTTGAATTCAATTACTTTATTGAAATAGTTCTCTAAAGCAGTTTTAAAACTTTGCGTTTTATATTCTGGGAAAATATTAAGAATTTCTTTCACAAGTTCGTCTGCTCTCTCTCGTGCAAACGTATAACCACTAAACTGAAGATTTCTTTTTATAATTTCCAGAAAACTGAAAGTATTAAGTTGATTATCTGTTTTATTTTCATTTACATTTTGAATTGTATTTTTTTCTATTGTTTCTGCTTCTTTTTTTACTGCTAAAAATTCTTGATCGGCAATTTCAAATAAAGCCGCAAGTCTATTTATACGCCTACTCAGATTAGGTGAGAGTTCTTTTTTGTACTTTAATTTATGATCTAGGACGCTCCAAGCATCTTGAATAATTGTTCTAACTTGTACTTCAACAGATTTAATCTGGGATAGATTTTTATATTCAGGTAAATTCTCTCTTGTAGAATTTAGAGTTAAATCTAAATGCAAACTTTTATAACCAAATTGATTTTCTGTCTTTTCTAGAGCTTTTGTTTTATCGCTATACTCAGTCACCTTAAAATCGTTTTCCAACAGTTCTTTTATTTTGTTAATATCTTCCTCGTATAAGCAAATAACTCTAATGCCAATTAGATCAGTGATATGTTCCTTAATTTCATACTCCTCATTGTTTTTTTCCAAATCTTTTCTATATTTTCTTGTAAATTTTTCAATACATTCTTCACGCACTTTTAGTCGAGAAGTAATTGATTCTAACTCAATATCTGTTAATAAGGCTGTAATTAAAGTTTTAAATGAAGCCTCAGCAGATTTTAAAAACTCTAGTTTTGAGTCATAGTATTCTTTAAAATTATTTTCTTCTTTTTTAAAATCTGAAGAACCCATATTATAATAATTTTTTAAAAGTATAAGTTATCAACATACATCAGTATTAATAGATACAACCAAATTAATTCGTAATTTATAAATAAACAAGGAATTGAGGTGTTTACTCTCAATTCCTTACTCATTTTTAGACTCTAACTACGCGCCTACAGATTCTTTGGCGGCGTACATGACTTCAAGACTAATTACACTAAAACCGCGATCGCGCGCAAATTTTTCAGTATTGCGTTTAACTTTACCGCGTACAAACCCCGGCACTTTATTTAATTCTGCCTGTGCTTCTTTATTCCAACCAAGGTCAGAACCTGCGGAAATGCCTTTAGTAATAACTTCCTTGGTATCGTGTCCGCCAAAGATTTCCAATAAGTGGTCTTCCATACCCAAAGTAAAGGAATTGTAGACTAAATCAGCAATTTGATTTGTGCCTTCATAGCCGCAAAATGGCTTGTAGCCGATGGGGAAGTTCTGAATGTGTACGGGAGCAGCAATTACACCGCAAGGGATGTTTAAACGCTTGCCTACGTGCCGCTCCATTTGCGTACCGAAGATAGCTGATGGTTCTGTGCGGGCGATCGCATCGCCGATTAGTCCGTGATCTTCGGTGACAATCACTTCATCGCAATATTCCCCTACTTGCTCCTTAAACCACTCAGCGTCGTACTTGCAATAAGTACCCGCCCAAACAACGTGAATGCCCATTTCTCGCGCTAATATCTTTGTCATCGCGGCGGCGTGGGTGCTGTCGCCAAAGACTACAGCTTTTTTCCCAGTTAAATTTTGACAGTCAATGGAGCGCGAAAACCAAGCAGCTTGAGAAACATACAAAGTTTGCTCGTTGATAAAGTCTTCGTAGTTTACCTCTGCGCCTTGGTCGTTGAGAATCTGCTGAATTTTGCGAATACAACGCGCCGTTTCTACTACACCCATTGGCGTAATATCTACATAAGGCATCCCAAATTCTTGTTCTAGATACTTCGCCGACATTACCCCTAGTTCCCGATAAGGTACTAAGTTAAACCAAGCTTGAGAAAGTCTTTTGAGGTTAAGCACCGATGCTGCTTCAGGAATTACCTCATTAATTTCGATTCCCAAATCCGTCATCAATTTTTTAAGTTCGGTACAATCGTGGTGATTGTGGAAGCCGAGACTAGAAATACCAATAATGTTTACGGATGGCTTTTCAGTTTTACCTGTAGGTAATTCGCCTTTTTTCCGAGCTTTTTCGGTGTATAGCTGCACAATTTGCCGCAACGTAATATCCGCCGCTTGCAACTCGTTAACGCGGTAATGGTTGACATCTGCCAGCATGACATCGCACTTTGTATCAATAGAAGCACGTTCGACAAAGTTTTCTAAGTCTTCTTGCAAAATGCTAGAGGTGCAAGTAGGCGTAAGCACAATTAAATCGGGGTGTTCTTCGGTGTCTTTGCGAGTAATGTTGTCAACTACCTTTTCTTGAGAACCCCGCGCTAGTACGTTGCGATCTACCGAACTAATAGTAACTGGCGTAAAATTGCGATCGCGCTCTAACATTGATCGCATAACGTTAAAGTAGTCGTCGCCAATCGGTGCGTGCATGATGGCATGGACGTTTTTAAAAGAGCTAGAAACTCGCAAAGTTCCAATATGGGCGGGCCCTGCATACATCCAATAAGCCAATTTCATATCTTTGCCATGCTCCCTAATTTATATAGCTGGGGATAATTAAATTATTTGTCTTGTAGTTTCCGATTGTCCCAGAGATATCGGGTGCTAGTGCAGTTACTAGCAATTTTTGCAACAAAACGATAAAGTGCGATCGCTTCCCCAGACATCAAACAAGTTTAGTTAAGCTAATACTTATCCTGTCTTTACAATGGCATTTCACCACAGTCTAGGCTTTTCTCGTGAAAGCCTTGCAGGAGGGGCGCTACTTGAATTACGGTGCTTTTTATCTGCTGTTGACAAGTATAATTTATGAATACTGTATAGCAATCCTAAATCAATTGTGAACGTTGTAGGGGCGCAATGCATTGCTACGCGATCATGTTTATGAATCAACCAGGATTGCTATAGTTAGCATTGAATCTATCCCACTAAGGTCAAAAGGTGATAATCTAATTGTCAGAGTGATTAAGTCCTACAGAATATGGCGGGAAGATTTGAGGGATTAAGCGATCTAGAATGGAAGTTGTTTGAGGATGTGATCGGCGAGAAAGGAGAAAAACGGGGACGGGGAATGCCCCATGCGCCTTTCCGTCATGTAATCAACACCTTAATGAAGGCAATTGATTACGGGCTGCCGTTGGTGCGATGTACCGAAGGGAGAAGTTTGGGCATCAAAAAGTTCAGCCCACCGATGGCTAAAAAGCTGGCAAGCAGATGGAACGCTAGAGCGACTACAAGCAAGGATATTAGGCATCGCCTCGGAAAAAGGATTAATTAACTGGAGTCATGGTGCGGTCGATGGCTCTTTTTCCCCCTGGGAAAGGAGGAGGTGAGGACGTTGCTTATGGCTATAAGGGCAAAGGAATTTTAATTCATACTTTGACCGACGGTAATGGTATGCCTCTGGCTAATTGCACGACCGCAGCTAATGGTAGTGAAAGAGAACAAGTGATGCCGCTATTGAATAGCGTTACTGTCAAAACTAATTCTCCTGGCAGACCCCGTAAACGGGTCAAAGTGCTGGCTGGGGACAAAGGCTATGACTCCAAAGATTTGCGTGCGGCTTTACGCAAACGTGGTATTAGACCGCAGTTGCCGAAGCGAGCCTGGAAAACTAAAAGAAATCGAGGTAGACCCATAAAAATGTCAGTCCCTCGTTTTCAACAAGAGCGCTGCTTTGCATGGTTTCAACGGAAATACCGTAGACTTGTTGTTCGATGGGAAAGAATTTCTGCCTGCTTTAATGCTTTTATTTCCCTTGCAACAATTCACATTTGGATTAACAGAATTTTATTACTGGGATAGGTTCATTCTTCCTAGCTAATTTTTAAGATAAAACAATCAATGAATGAATGGTTCTATCAACTCGCCGTTTCGCTATGCTGGCGGTAAGTTTTATGCTCGTAATCTGTCTCTCGAACATATTAGACCTCTTGCAAAAGTAAGCTTCAAGATTGATTTGCATTCAAGTTAAGCTCATAATTTTAAAAATTTATTAACCTTTACTAAGATAGTTTTGCAACGCCTGACGCATAACATCAATGGGTGCGGGTTGTTGCAACCAAATTTTTAAAGCGGCGGCTCCTTGTTGTACAAGCATTTCTAAGCCATCAATAGCCGTCGCCCCCTTTGCTTGTGCTTGTTGTAAAAACTTGGTAGGACTAGGAGTATAAATTAAGTCATAGGCGATCGCATCTGCTGCTAATAATCCCATTTCCTCATCACTCAAAGGCGACTCGCGAACGTTGGGATACATCCCGATGGGAGTTGTGTTGATAATTACTTTTGCCTGGGGAATTAGTAGCGGCAATTTATCCCAACTGCGGACTAATAATTGTGTCGCCAAAGCTGAATTTCCCCAACTAGCAATAAATTCGGCTAACTTTGTAGGATTTCTTCCCACTACATAGGTTTCCTTAAAACCTAATTGAGCGCAACCTGCTACCACCGCCCGCGCTGCGCCACCATTACCCAAAACTAAGGCAGTTTTTTCGCTCCAATTTTGAGCGTAAGTTTGCAAAGGAGTAATAAAACCTTCGACATCGGTATTAGTACCCGCCCAAATACTGCTACTTGTCCGCCAAACGGTATTTATAGCGCCGATTGCTTTAGCGGTAGCAGATATTTCTGTAATTAAAGGCGTAATTGCTTGCTTGTGGGGAATTGTAATATTAAAGCCCACTAAATCGATTGCCGCAAATCCAGAAATTGCCGCTTGTAGATTGTCTGGATGTACTGGTAGAGGTAAATAAACATAGTCTAAGCCTAAATGCGCGATCGCCGCATTGTGCATAATTGGCGACAGTGAATGCTCTACAGGATGCCCAATTACGCCCAGTAGCTTAGTTTTTCCAGTAATTATTTGCGACATAATCGGTGTTCTAGCGATCGCTCGTTAGAATTATTAAAGTAACTTAACATTATTTCTAATTAAATCATGCAGGCAACACCAGCCGTCTCTACTACTCCAACGCCCGGTAAATATTGGCAGTGGCGAGGACAGTCAATCTATTATGTCAAGGCGGGCGAAAAAACCCAACCACCTTTATTATTAGTGCATGGATTTGGGGCTTCTACAGACCACTGGCGCAAAAACATCGCGCAATTGCAAGCAAATTTTGAAGTATGGGCAATCGATTTACTGGGCTTTGGACGTTCAGCAAAACCCGAAATGGCTTACGGCGCTGACTTGTGGCGAGATCAATTGAATGATTTTATTACTGAAGTCATCGGTCAACCTACAGTATTAGCGGGAAATTCTCTCGGTGGCTATGCTTGCTTGTGTGTCGCTGCCCAACGCCCGGAGGCTGCGGCTGGGGTAGTATTACTTAATAGTGCTGGCCCTTTTTCAGATACAAGTTCATCTTCCGAACCCGATCCTTTGCAAGCAGAAGTACAGCCACCAAAAGCGCCGGAAGTATGGCAAAAGTTTTTAGGTGAAGCAGCTAAATGGATGTTTGCACAACCCTTGGCGCGGTTTATTTTATTTCAATACGTGCGCCAACCTTGGGTAATTCGCCAAACTTTAGAAAGAGTTTATTTAGACAAAAGCGCTGTCACTGACCAATTGGTGGAAGAAATTTATCGCCCTTCCTGCGATGCTGGTGCAGCCCAAGTATTTGCAGCAATTTTTAGCAATCCCCAAGGGGAAAAAGTCGATATCTTGCTGCAACAGTTGAAGTGTCCCTTACTAATGCTGTGGGGAGAAGGAGATCCTTGGATGAATGCGAAAGAGCGATCGCCTAAATTTCGCCAATACTGCCCCAATTTAACAGAATACTTTCTCCGGGCTGGTCATTGTCCCCATGACGAAGTCCCAGAACAAGTAAATTCTCTATTAAAATCCTGGATTTTGTCAATAGACGTAGCCTAAACAAATTTAAGGGGTCTTATCCGCTTATGACAAGACCCCTCAAATTTCGGGATTCAAATTATTCAAGGAAGTTAAAAAATAAAGTGGAGAAATAACTAAAGTTTACATTTCTCGTAAATCCAGCACAGTTGCGTCTTTCTAAACCTGAGTTTGGCTACTACTTTGTTCAAGTGTTTTGCCACTAACTCTATGCTTGGATAAATTACAAGGTTTGGCTCTCTAACAGGGGACACAAGGTTGAGCGCCTTCTTGGTTAGTTGTTTGTGTCCTAATACTTAAGTTATCACTGCTTTTTGTTTTAGCAATTCTACGTTTACTAAAATTCAATATTCTTGAAACTTCTCAACGTTTTTTAAGCGGCAAAGTTCCACATTACCGGATTATCGTCTAAGTGGTCAGTAACGGTACGCCCGATCGCATCAATTTCTTGAAGTTCTTCACTAGAAAGCTTGATATTTGCAGCTTGAGCATTAGCGACAACTTGTGCTGTGTCTCTTGCGCCGACAATGGCATTAGTTTGAGGTTGAGCAATTAGCCAAGCCAAAGCCAAATTACCTAAAGTAGTTTGATGGCGATCGGCAATGGGACGCAGTTTCATTAAAGCCGCTTGCGCCCTTTGATAATTTTCTCCTTGAAACAGCTTATTTTTAGCGCGGTTATCTTCAGCTTCAAACTTATGATCGGTAGCAAACTTGCCCGTCAACAATCCTTGCGCCAAAGACGAGTAAGCAAGAATAGAAATTTCGTTGTCAAGGCAATAAGCTACAGTTTCCTGTTCTACCTGTCTCCAAAACAGCGAGTAAGGCGGCTGAATGCTGTCAATGCGCCCGTAACGCGATGCTTCTTCTAGCTCTTGGCGGGAAAAATTAGAAACCCCAATAGCGCGAATTTTGCCTTGCTCAAGCAGCTTAACTAAGGCGCTCATGGTTTCTTCAATGGGGACAATGGCACTATTAAAATTGCCACTGGGCCAATGAATTTGATAAAGATCGATATAGTCAGTTTGCAGATTTTTTAAAGAGCGATCGCAAGCTTCGATCACTTGATCGTATTTCAAATGATTGGCAAAAACTTTAGTAGCATAAACGGCTTTGTCTCTTACCTCCGACAAAGCTTGAGCGACAATACGCTCGGAATGTCCCTCACCATAAACTTCCGCAGTATCAATAGTCGTAATTCCGGCATCAATTGCGGCTCTAATTGCTTTAGTTGTCTCCTCGTCGGAAATTCCTACCCACGCTTTTTTCCCAGCTTGCCAAGTTCCCATGACAAGAGGGCTAATTAATTGATTCGACCTACCTAAGCGGCGCATTTCCATAGCTAAAGCTAAAAATTGGCTAGTGTTACTTTTCTTTAATATATCGAGCAAAAATTAAATTAATCCATCTAAAGTCAGCAGTTGGTTCGCCAATCGCCCCAGGGTTTGGCTGTTTCGAGAATTAGTCAAAGAGCTAGTCACGGGGTAACAATTATTATAGTAACTAGCTTCCACTTGTCTTTTAGGACTAACTACTAAAATGGTTCGGCTTTCTGTTAAAGCCATCAAAAAAGGTTCTAAAGTGAAAGATGGAAATACAATCGCCAAGTGTGACATTATCCAAGTTTCTATGGATAAAGTTTAAACAGCGATCGCAATAGATAAAATTAGCGAGAGTACCCCCCTCTATGCACCTGAGTGACATCACCCATCCAAACCAGTTGCACGGTTTATCCATCCGTCAATTGCAGCAAATTGCTAGTGAAATTAGAGAAAAGCATTTGCAAACTGTAGCAACAAGCGGTGGACATCTTGGGCCAGGTTTGGGTGTGGTAGAACTGACACTAGCACTTTACCAAACTTTAGATTTAGATGGCGATAAAGTCATTTGGGATGTAGGTCATCAAGCCTATCCACATAAATTAATTACCGGGCGCTACGATCGCTTTGACACTCTTCGCCAAAAAGACGGAGTTGCAGGCTACCTCAAGCGCGGTGAAAGCAAGTTTGACCATTTTGGAGCCGGACACGCCTCTACAAGTATCTCTGCGGCTCTAGGAATGGCATTAGCTAGAGACGCGAAGGGTGAAAAGTTTAAGACTGTTGCTGTAATTGGCGATGGCGCTCTAACAGGCGGTATGGCGTTGGAAGCAATTAACCACGCGGGACACTTGCCCAAAACTAACTTGCTTGTAGTGTTAAATGACAATGAAATGTCAATTTCCCCCAACGTCGGGGCAATTTCTCGTCACCTAAATAAAATGCGCCTCAGTCCCCCAGTGCAGTTTATTTCTGACAATATCAAAGAACAAGTCAAGCAACTACCTTTTGTCGGCGATTCTCTCTCGCCGGAACTGGGCAGACTTAGAGAAGGGATGAAGCGTTTAGCCGTGCCAAAAGTAGGCGCAGTATTTGAAGAACTTGGCTTTACTTACATGGGTCCAGTGGATGGTCACAATTTAGAGGAATTAATCGCGATATTCCAGCAAGCGCACCAGCATACAGGGCCAGTTATAGTTCATGTATCTACAGTTAAAGGTAAAGGGTATGCGATCGCCGAGCAAGATCAAGTAGGCTACCACGCGCAATCGCCGTTTAATCTTACTAGCGGCAAAGCTAACCCCTCTGGAAAACCCAAACCTCCCGGCTATTCAAAAGTATTTGCTCACGCCTTAGTCAAACTAGCAGAAAATAACCCAAAAATTATTGGTATTACTGCGGCTATGGCTACAGGTACGGGTTTGGACAAGTTGCAAGCAAAGTTACCCAATCAGTACATTGATGTAGGAATTGCTGAACAACACGCCGTTACCTTAGCGGCGGGTATGGCTTGCGAAGGAATGCGCCCAGTAGTAGCGATATATTCGACTTTTTTACAACGCGGCTACGATCAAATTGTTCACGATGTTTGCATTCAAAACTTACCAGTATTTTTCTGCTTAGATAGAGCCGGAATTGTGGGCGCGGATGGCCCAACCCATCAAGGAATGTACGATATTGCTTACTTGCGTTGCTTGCCTAATATGGTGTTGATGGCTCCTAAAGACGAAGCAGAACTTCAGCAAATGATTGTTACAGGCGTAGAGCATACCTCTGGGCCGATTGCGATGCGTTATCCCAGAGGTAACGGCTACGGCGTACCGTTGATGGAAGAAGGCTGGGAAGCTTTACCAATAGGAAAAGGCGAACTTTTGCGGCAGGGCGATGATGTTTTGTTGGTGGGTTTTGGCTCTATGGTTTATCCAGCTATGCAGGTTGCAGAAATCTTGAGCGAACATGGTATTGAGGCAACGGTAGTAAATGCTAGGTTTGCTAAACCTTTGGACACTGACCTAATATTGCCCCTAGCTAAACAAATTGGGCGCGTTGTGACGTTAGAAGAAGGCTGTCTAATTGGCGGCTTTGGTACGGCGGTGGCGGAAGCATTGCTAGATGCGGATATAGTTGTCCCTGTGAAGCGGTTGGGCGTACCTGATATATTAGTCGAACACGCCGAGCCAAATGAATCTAAAGCAGCTTTGGGTTTAACAACGCCGCAAATGGCAGAACAAATACTAAATGCTTTTTTCAGCAAGCAGCCATCGGTTGTTAGTTGACAGTAAAAAGGGTGGGCAATGCTCACCCTTTGCTTTTTCTTAGTTTTATACTTATTTCCTCTCGCCTTGAAGCCCAAAACCTGCCCCGTTGTAATTCTTACCAGTGGGAGAATGTGGATTAGTAATTTTTTATTTTGGCAAAGAGCTTACTCATATTCCGAACCTGCCTATTTATTGTGTTTCACCACAGCAGAGACGATGAAGTTCTCTTTACTAAGGGCCTGCAAACACAGCCTGTTCTATATCTTGCCGACTTAGAGAATACTTAAAGGCACGTTGGATATCATGCTTTTGTTCCCCAGATTGAAAGTAGCGTACTGTAACTTCCTCAACCTCAAGACAAAGTTCGGCTTTCCAGTCAGCTTTTTGAATATGCCAACAATGAGGCGCTGAACTATCTTGCTGGCAGCCTTGACTAATTAGCCATTGTTCAATGTTTGGCAAGGCATGACTGTATAAGGGAGTATTGGCGTTGGGAAGCGACATAAGAAACTAAAGCTTAATTGTGGTTTGAGACAATATAAATATTTTTATGCAAAATTGCTTAGTGATTGTAAAGCAATGTTTACAGTTATTGTAAACTGCTGCATGACAATCTGTGAGTCAATTGTTGATATTGGTTGCCAAGGGTCGCCACTAATTAAGCCAAAAAGCGATCGCTTAAAATGAAGTAAAGATTTCTCCGGCGGACAAAGAGCGACTGCCTAAATCAGAGTAAGCAAAGGATTGGCAAGACTTTGGGGATAGAGAAGTTTTAAAAGCGATCGCTAATTTCATTAGAAATAGCCGCAATTGCTGTAGTTTAGCTTTAAAATTTTTTCAAGTAACTCTGAGAAATATGTTTAGTCACAAGCAAAACCGTAATAGTAAGTTTAATTGGTTGCCGTTGGTAGCCTCTCCTCTAGTAGTGCTGGGATTGGCGCTAAATTTTCCCGTCTTGGCGGCATCAGTTCCAGCTTCCTACCGCAATGATTATCGCTTTTGCGCTGCCCGGTTACTAGCTCTCAATATTTCTGCTGATGCGATATCAACTTCTTGTGCCACTGCTTTGCAGCCAAAAACCCTATCTAATTGTGTTTATGACATTCAAAGGCAAACAAATATATTGGCAACGGATGCCCTTAATACTTGCAGGCAAGTTAGGCAACCCCAAGACTTAGCTACTTGTGTAGTAGGAATTAGTATCAATAGCCAAGAAGACACAATTGCGGAAGTTCTCGATTATTGCCGTCTTAGCTTATTACCAGTGCGCTTTGCTGAATGTGTAGTAGGTTTACGCCAAGAAATTGATGTCACGCCAATACAAGCGATGAACACTTGTATTGATGGCAGCGATCGCGCGATCGTCCCGATAATTTCGAGTCCTTAGCGAATTACTGTTACTAAACACAGCAGCGCCAAAATACTGCTAATTCCATAAAAGGTAGCAACTACTTGAGTTTCTGACCAGCCCGAAAGTTCTAGATGATGGTGTAGGGGAGCCATTTTAAATAACCGTTTACCTACTCCATCATCCCCTTTAGTGGCTTTGTAGTAACCTACCTGCGCCATCACCGAAAGAGTTTCAATAAAAAAGATCCCACTTAGTACAAATAGCGCCCACAAAGTATTTGTTAGTAGTGCTACCGACGCTAACGCACCACCTAGGGCTAAAGAACCCGTATCGCCCATAAAAACCCGCGCTGGGTTGCGATTGTGGACTAGAAACCCCAAGCAGCTACCGCTCATACAAGCACAAAACGTCATCAATCCCGGATAACTCGGAGCAATTAACACTCCTAATCCTAATAGAGCGATCGCCGATGTTCCGGCGGCTAAACCATCCACCCCATCCGTAAGATTAGTGGCATTACTTTCCGCCACCAGTACAAACACAGCTAAAAGCCAAAATAGTAAACCTATTGGCAGTACAACATTAAAAGGCAAAGCAACGTTAGTAATACTACTTGTTTGAGTCCAAGCCAGCCACAAACAAAACAGCACCGCAAAGCCGATTTGCAAAGCTAGTTTCATTTTGGGTGAAATTCCCTTGTTAGACTTGTAGCGCAAAATTTGCCAGTCATCTAGCCAGCCAATCAACGCGTAACCCATTGTCAAAGCACATACCGCTAATACTTCCGCCTTTGCCCCCGATAATAATATTGCCCCAATAATTGCTACAGGTACAAAAAACACCCCGCCCATTGTCGGAGTGCCAGCTTTTTTTAAATGAGCTTGAGGCCCGTCTTCTCTAATAATTTGCCCCGTTTTTAACCTGACTAGCATGGGAATTATCCAAACTCCTAACAATGCTGTAGCGATCGCACAGACGGCAAAAGGTAGAGTTAGGGAATTTAGCTGCCAAGGTAAACGATCGCCTACAAGGTCGCTTATTAATACTCCACTACTGAGAATTACACCCAGCGCTAAAAGTAAGTTAATGCCCGAAAGATTGAATAAACGAGTAAATGATTTAGCTTCCACAATATTTTTTATACTCACACTTAGCAAGTAAGAAGCTCTGAGGATATTCTCAAAGCTTCTTACTAATAACTAATCTTTTGCCTAATAACAACTAGCCAACTTCTTCTTCAGCAGGTTCTTCATTGTCTTCAAAGTCATCTTCGTAGCTAGGATCGTCAGGATCGATAATATCGGCAATGTCAGACATGGGTTCACCTTGAGCTATAGCATCGGCTTCGGTGCGATCGCGGGCTACTAATCTACCGCTAGCTTTTAACCAGTCTAAGATTGATAACTCGTTTTTGGCAGGAATTACCGATGCTACTCGATTGCGGGGCTGTTCTTGTAGAGGCGAGTTAGGCATAGGAATTGTTTAAATAAATGGCTTCAAGTATAGTACAAAGTTTACCATTATAATCAATAAATTCTGCGCAGACTTCGTACTATGCGTATAATGTGCGACTTGTAACCTATTTTTTGCTACCAACAACCTTTTCAATTGTCTAGGGAATAGGCTACATCTCTACCAAACGGATCGGATAAATGCGCCCATTCTGCTTGGGGGATATCTACACCCAATTCAATCACATGGCGATCGGGATCGAGTACATAAAACGAGCGCATAATTGTATGGTCAACCGCACCTAAAATAGTCACTCCAAAAGTTTTAGTGCGATCGTGCAACTCGGCTAAGGCGCTTTCATCGCTAACATTAAAACAAAGATGAAATAATCCTGTCTGCGGCATTTGTGGCACTGTTGTTGGGTTGCCAACTTCTACTAAAGCTAGGTCATGGTGATGGTTTCCGGCGCTGTAAAACCACATTTTGTCCCGCTTACCTACTTGTCGCATTCCTAAGATTTCTCGGTAAAAATAATCGCTTGCTTCTAAGTCTTTGACTTTTAAAACAATGTGATTAATTCCTGTTAATGCCATTGTTCTACACCTGATTCTAGTGCTTATCTAAACTAATTCGACCTGCCCCATATTGAATAATCATCAGCAATCCGCCGAAAATAGCGAGATTTTTCATAAACATAATCTGCTGGATTTGGTTAGCAAAATTGGTATGAAAAATCAATGTAGCTGGGATGAGAAAAATTGCTAAAGCGATCGCACCCCAACGCGCTTTGTAGCCTAGCAGTACCGATAATCCGCCTCCTACCTCAATTACAACGGCGGCGATGTATAGTAGCCCCACTAGCGGCATTCCATTGGCTGTCATGTACTGCTGCGTACCTGCGGGATTCATTATTTTATTTACCGCCGATAGCAGAAAAAGTGCTGATAATAAAATCCGTGCAATTAGAGAAATTACGTTTTTTGAGGTGTATAAACGGCGATCGCTCCCATTAATGGTGCTTTCTGATTCTGAAGTCTTCATTCTCACGTTTTTAGCACTCCTTTACTATTGATAACAAAAACACAGCGTTCGTCTTAGCAATGTACTAACACGTACTAATTAGTAATAACACAATTTGAGAGTAATTTTTGATAGTGGGTCAAATACGGTAGGAAAAAACTTATTGTGATACTTTTGCTATGGAATAGCCTAAAAAATTGCGATCGCAAATGATAGTTAACAAACAACCGTTGAATAGGTTGATGATGGCTACAATAATCACAAACTCAGCCAATTCACAAAACTCATAGCGAAAGAGGCTACTTATGTCAATTCAGCTATTAAAACGACAATTTACTATCCAAAATTACCACCAGATGGTAGTTGCAGGTATTTTAAGCGAAGACGAGCGCGTTGAACTCATCCAAGGAGAAATTGTCAAGATGTCGCCCATTGGTATTCGTCATGCTAGTTGTGTAAATCGATTGCTCAAACTTTTTTCGCAATCGTTAGGCGATCGCGCTACAGTTATCGTGCAAAATCCCGTAGTATTGAACAATTTATCTGAACCTCAGCCTGATGTAGCTTTACTTAAGCCCCGCGCGGACTTCTACGCTACGGGACATCCCCAACCCCAGGATATATTGCTATTAGTAGAAGTTGCTGATACTACCATTGAAAGCGATCGCGCCATCAAAATTCCTTTGTATGCAAGTAGTGGAATTAGCGAAGTTTGGCTAGTAGATGTAAACCAGCAAGTTATCGAAGTATTTAGAGAACCTACGGATAATAGTTATCAGAGTATTCAAAAATTCCAGCTTGGTGAGATATTTGTGCAAGCTTTCCCAGATGTTAGCTTTGCTGTAGAACGGATACTAAGGTAACTGTTGATGAGATATAGATAATTTTCTTATCAATCAATTGAGTCTCTTTAGCTAATAATACGAGGTCTAATACTCAAATATTTTTTTGAGAAATTGTCAAAATGTCACCTATTAAGTATTAAACGTTAAGGTACTTTAATTATCTTTTTTGTGCAGTTACAATTAAGATAAATTCTGTGCGGTAAAGCAATGAATAGTATCGAAGAAGATGGCGTTTGGTTTCTTCCAAACAATCCAGAGAAGCAAGTCGCTGGTAGACTCACGTTTTCCGAAGATAAACCTCCAAAACTCTATTTACTCGATCAATTGCAAGAACTCAAATTTGACAATATAATTCCTTCTCAATTTGAGCTTGATGTTATCAATGAATATTTAGTCAATGGTAAGAAGGTTACACTCTGCCATTGCTATCAATCAATAGGCTTTAAGACAGGTATTCAAACAAGTGAAATTTACGCTAAATATTTACTTGTTGGACATCATTTTAAAACATTAAAGGAAGTCTCATTTAAAGATGTTGCTTTAAGATATAAAAATTTAGAAGATTGGATAAAATTGCCAAATTTTGAGGTTAAATGGTCTACTAATGAAGGTCAAAATCAGGTTAAAGAAATTGATGTAAAGCAGACAACATTAGAAACTATTGAGCTTGGCAAGTTGTTAGGTTTCTCATTAATTCTTTATGATAAATCAATTGAACTAATGAGGTTACAACTAGCTAATCTCTTCGGTAATATAGGGAGAAAAATTACACTTGAAGAAAGAAAATCTGTCATCATCCGAGCAGATGTTGAAAAAAGTTTAGAGGATATTATTGATGTTATCTACTTGTTTCAAGACTTATTAATTTTTGCGTCTGGTCAAATAACGTATCCCTACGAAATTCAATCGAGCATTGTAGTCATAGAAAAAGAATTTATAGTACCCGAACATCTTGCTTTGAACATAATGGCAGGCTTAATTGAACCGACACAGAGTGCCAAAAGTGACTTGGGTTTTGAAATTCATACTTTTGGTGAAGAAATCAAAGCTATCGAAGAAGAAAAAGAAAAAATTATTTCAATCGAGATATATTTTCAGATACCAGAAGTAAATAATTTAGAGGTAAGTTTTGACCCTAGAAGAGTTTTATTTGATTTTAAAAAAGTAAAAGAGCAATTTTCGGAACTTTTAGGTCTTTGGGAACAAAACTCAAAAGAATTAAAGTCAATTATAGATATATATCTTAGATTGACGTATATACCAAAACGACATATAAATGATTTCTTTCTAAGCCTTGCGCAAGCAATAGAGGCATTTCATAGTCTTGCACATAACGGAAGATACATTAATGAGCAGGTTTACAAAAAAGTAGTAAAGGAAATATTAAAAGAAGCTGTAAATTCTATTCCAGATTCTGTTCCCCTAGAAAATGGAGAAGAACCTTTAGATTTAAGAGAATACAAAAAAATTTTAAAAGGAGAAAAATTTTCCCAATTAAATAGCTATTCATTGGGAAAACGGCTGGAAGAAATAATAAGTGAATATGGGAATTGTCTCCCTGATAACTTTTTTGCATCTCTGGGAGAACAGGATATTTTCCTAAAAAACATTAAAAACACAAGAAATTACTTAACTCATTTATCTTCTAAAAAGGATAAATATGTAGTTTCTGGTCAAGATTTACTAATTTTGAGTAGGAAGTTAAAGGTATTACTAGAGGTTTGTTTGCTCAAACAGCTAGGTTTGAAGGATTTAGATATAAAAACTATTACTAGAAATCACTGCAACTGAAATGTAGGAGTTTATATATAAAATGTCATAATGAGCAAATGTTTGTTCAAACTTTCCCCAATGTTAGTTTTGTTGTAGAACAGGTATTTGGGTAAATCTAGGTAAGATGCGATCGCCAAACGTAGGGATATTACCGAGAAACGTAGATAGTTTTCTAGACTAACTACTGTATTACCTCAAATAAGTTACGTGGTAATCCAGATTGGCGGATGATTGACTGCAAAGTTCCAATACGTAGTTCTCGATAATTAGGAACAACTACAGTAATAGTTGTCGATTCTTTTAGCTGCTGCATAATTATATGGCTACCTCGTTGCCTCATCAAAACAAAGCCGTGTTGTTCTAGTATTTGACAAACTTCCCGCGCCGACAAAATCCTTAAGCTACCCAACTGCTACCTCTAGTCTGGTGATAAAAATCTCAGCTTTGGTACGGTTTTTGATTTCTACTGGATTGGCACATTCAAAAAATAATTCTAAAGCTTCAGCTAAGTTACTTTTTGCTTGTTCAACAGTATCGCCTTGACTAGCAATATCTAATTCAGGACATAAGGCAACATATCCATTGCCTTCGCGTTCAATAATCGCTGTAAATTGTTGGATAGTTTTCATACTGATTTTAAAATTATTCTCCATACTTAAAGCGCGATCGCACTTTAAGCCTATCTTTAAATAGGGGGCATAACGCCCCCGTTACTGCTACGATTCGACTTTTACACCTTTCCAGAATGCTACATAACCCTCAATGTTTTTCGCCTTCTCTTTGGCGCTGGGATAGTACCAGGCAGCATCTTTATTTACTTGCCCGTCTACTTCTACACTGTAATAACTAGCTTGCCCTTTCCAAGGACAACTTGTGTGGGTGCTGCTTTCCTTGAAATATTCCTTTTTGATGGAGTCAATCGGAAAGTAATGGTTTCCTTCTACAACTTCTGTGCGATCGCTCTCGGCTAAAACTGTACCATTCCAAACTGCTTTAGGCATGATTTTGAGTTAATTTAAGTAGGTATACATAATTAAACTTAACTTCCCCGCCCCCTTTGCCACAAGTTCGGATTCCCACTTAATCAATGCGAAAATATATATAGTTATTGCAAAGTTCGGCTAATATGCCTCAGTTACAGCCCTTAGAATCTACCCTAAAAAAATATTTTGGCTACACTAGCTTTCGCTTAGGTCAACAGCAGATTATCGAACAAGCGCTTAATAATCAAGATTTGCTGGTAGTAATGCCTACTGGTGGCGGTAAATCTTTGTGCTTTCAGTTGCCTGCGTTGCTGAGAAAAGGCTTAACAGTGGTAGTTTCGCCACTAATTGCCCTGATGCAAGATCAAGTGCAGTCGCTACGAAATAACGGGATTGGGGCAACGTTTCTCAATAGTACGCTGACTACTTATCAAGTGCGATCGCGCGAGGAAGCAATACTTAGTGGTAAAGTAAAACTGCTTTATGTTGCCCCCGAAAGATTATTAAGCGATCGCTTTTTACCATTTATAGATTTAGTACAACATCAAATAGGTATTGCTAGTTTTGCCATTGATGAAGCGCACTGTGTTTCGGAATGGGGACACGATTTTCGCCCAGATTATCGTCAATTACGCGCTTTGCGCCAACGTTACCCAAATGTTCCTACTATAGCCCTTACGGCTACCGCAACCGATCGCGTTCGTAGTGATATCATTCAACAACTCAATTTAACAAAACCGATAATTCATGTTGCTAGTTTCAATCGTCCCAATCTCTACTACGACGTACAGCCAAAGCAGAAGCAAGCTTATAACCAATTAAAACAATTAGTTACTAAACATGAAGGTGCGGGCATAATTTACTGTCTCAGCCGCCGTAAAGTAGACGATATTACAATGAAATTGCAGCAAGATGGCATCTCTGCTTTGCCTTATCATGCTGGCTTAAGCGACGCAGAAAGAGAATCTAATCAAACGCGGTTTATTCGAGATGATGCCCGTTTAATGGTTGCAACTGTTGCCTTTGGGATGGGAATTAATAAGCCGGATGTTAGGTTTGTAATTCATTATGATTTGCCTCGCAATATCGAAAGCTATTACCAAGAATCGGGTAGAGCGGGGAGAGATGGCGGCGCGGCGCGGTGTACAATCTTTTTTGGTTATGGTGATGTCAAAACTGTAGAGTATTTGATTGATCAAAAAACCGATGTTCAAGAACAGCGCATCGCTAAACAACAACTGCGGCAAATTATAGACTATGCCCAAGGTACAGTTTGCCGTCGCACGATTCAACTAGGATATTTTGGCGAAAGTTTTGCGGGTAATTGTGGCAACTGCGATAATTGCTGTAATCCCAAACCCGAACAAGATTGGACAATTGAAGCGATGAAATTTCTTTCTTGTGTGGCGCGTTGTCAAGAAAGATTTGGGATGAGTCACATTATTGATGTGTTACGCGGCTCAAGAAGTCAAAAAGTTTTGCAGTACAATCACGATAAATTGACTACTTATGGCATTGGTAAAGATAGAACTGCCGACGATTGGCGGCTTTTGGGGCGAAGTTTGTTACATCAAGGCTTATTAGGACAAACTACAGATGGTTACTCAGTTTTGCGGCTAAATGCTCTTAGTTGGGAAGTCATGCGGCGAAAAAAGTCAGTTTTACTTGCTATTAGTCCTGCACCAAAACCTGTAGAAGACCGTAAAGAAACGCCAAAGGCTGCGGATATAGAAATGCTATATCAAAAGTTACGTGCCTTACGCAAGCAACTAGCTGATGAACAAGGAATAGCACCTTATATAGTATTTGCTGATTCTAGCTTGAAAATGATGGCTCAAGTTCAGCCGCAAACTCTAGCAGAATTTAGCAAAGTTTCTGGAGTTGGAAGCAGTAAGTTAGCTCAATACGGTGAGCATTTTGTTGCAGAGATTACTACTTATACTCAGCAATCGGTTAAGGTAGAAGTGCCTAGTGCGATAGCGCAAGCGCGCCCGGTTACGGGCTTCGCATCTTTTCCTTCTGATAGTCAATTATTGACTCTCAAACTGCATCGTCAAGGACTAGACACCGCAGACATAGCTACTGAGCGCAGTTTAAGTACAAGTACGATCGCAAGTCATTTAGCTGAACTAATCGAAATGAATCAGCCTGTAGACTTAGACCAATTGGTGATTCCCGTGCGTCAGCAATTTATTATCAAAGCGATAAAAACTATCGGTGCAGATTCCCTCAAGAGTATCTACGAGCATTTGGGGGAAAGCTACACCTATGATGAAATTAAGTTAGTCCGAGCTTTGTGGCGGCGGCAAAAAGTCTAGATACTGGCGCGATTCTTGCGGAAATTAATTAAAGAGATTGCTTTAGGTAGTGCGATGCAGATTACGGCATTTGCCAAGGTGAGAAATAAACAATCAATGAATGCCATAGCTGTAAATTTCCTGGTAAAATTACTGTTTACATAATTTGGTTTTTCTTATACCTTCAGTGTGAAATAAAAAGGCTGTAATTAGCTACTCATAAGCTTTTGAATAAGTTGTATATGCTATAAGTAAAGCTTATGCAAAGTAAAGCTAGATTTTAGGCGATCGCCCTAACTAAAAATAGCAATAATATAACCATCAATGAGCTTGCACTAAAAACAAGCCGAAGATATCAAAAGGTTACTTTATAAGTTGGTGCAGATAAAGCTATGACAGTTAATAACGGACTAATTGTTGCACTTTTTATTTTGTTTACAACTAGCCTAGCTGTTGGCTACGGTTTTGGCGTTAAAACTCAACGTCTTCCCTTTACGGCAAATATTGGATTTAGCGAACAACAATGGCAATTCCTGCGGTGGTGGGTCAAATTAGCCTTGATTGCTGGGGTTTTATTGCCAATTTATTTGTTTGTTCAAGCTAGGGGACAAGCTTACTCATTGATATTTTGGGAAAGCTACTTATTAGTAGTAGCTGTGCAATTAATCTCTGAACTTGTGTTTAGTCGGTGGTTAGTACCAAGTATCGTTGTACCTATTGGCTTTTTCTACACTATTTTTCGGTTGTGGCAATTACTAGATGGATTTACACACTTATCATTGTCCTCTTTGGCATTGGTAAGCTTTGTTGGTGTTGTGCTGTTTTGGACTGCAAATTTGGCGATGTTGATAATGTTGGCGATTCCCACAATCTATCAAAGACAGAGATTTCAAGAGTAGGGCTTAGTTGAAGATGGCGATCGCCTTTGCTTAAAAGATAAAGTGAACTTTATAATGAAACCGAGTAATTATTATAATAAAATTGCCGAATCTTACGATCGCACGCGCTGGTTAACCGCACCTATCGCCGAAGAAGTAGCGAACTTTATCATCGATCTTGTTAGTGCAACGCCAGATACATCTTTTTTAGAACCTGGTGTTGGTACAGGATTAAATGTTATTCCTCTAGTTAAACACGGTTACTCGGTAACGGGGATTGATATTTCCCCAGAAATGCTCGATTGCTTTCGGCAAAAGTTAGGGAAAGTTCCGAGTAATTTACAACTCATTCATGCGGATGCTTCGCGCTTGCTATTTCAAGACCATAGTTTTGATGTGGTCTTAACAGTACATATGCTACACGCGGTTTCTGACTGGAAAGCATTACCGGAAAAATGGGTCTAAAGCCCCGTTGCTTCAGCACGGCTTTATATTTTCTTTGATTTTTATATTCTTCAATGTGCTATAATATACATACCGCCTAACCGACGGGCAACTTGACTCAACCGAACACGTCCTAGTAGCGTGGTGTCCGGGCAAACGTTGTATACGGTGTAGTACCGATGGGCAGTCGGGAATCGAAAGTGTCTGGGCAATCAGATCGCCGGGGATGTGTAGTTTTTGCATATCTAGGTAGTGGGTGAAACACCAGTAATGGAAATAACCAGAAAAATCTAAATCGTGAGGTTTGGAAGCTCCGCACCTTCAGGTCGGAGAGATGTCACTAAATGATATTATGCGGGTACTTAAGACCAAAGGCTATTATCTCAATTGTCAATGGATTACACCGCCAGCACGATTAGAATTTGAAGGTTATTTTCGAGGGATATTGTCTAAATATGCAACTTCTTTGCAGCCAAGTTTTGAACAAATTGATGTAGCTGATTATTTACAAAAAAGATGCGAGTCAAATTACTATGTTGCTAAAGAATGGACAGTTAGCAACACAGTTAGAGAATTACTCAGTTTTTTTAGAGAGCGCGCTTATGGCTTATGTTGGCGGGTATCAGAGGAAATACACAACGAAGTAATGAACGAGTTTGAAGCATTCTGTCAAGCACATTATGGTCTAGATAAAATAATATCTTCTAACGCCAAGTTTGAGGTTGAAGCGTATAGATTTTAGTATCAAAAAAATGAGATAATTATGGCATCTGAGCTAAAAATACGTCCGGCGGCGATCGCAGAAGCAGAAATAATTTATTCATTTATCGAGAAAAAAGCGGAATTTGACCGCAATATCGGCGCTTTTTCGGGAAAAATTGAAACTTCAGCCGAGAAAATTCGCCAAACTGTCTTTAACTCAACACCTTTCGCACAAGTTTTGTTTGCGGAAATAGAACAACCGATTGGCTTTGCTTTGTACTATTTTAGATATTCCTCCTTCAGAGGGTTGCCGAGTATTTGGCTTGACGATTTGTATATAGATGAAGGTTTTAGAAGTAAAGGAGCAGGTGCAGCTTTGATGAGTTATCTAGCTCAAGAAGCCCAAAATAATTGTTGCACTCACCTTGCTTGGACGGCGGATATTCGCAATATTCGCACGGTTAGTTTTTATCATTGTTTGGGGGCAAAAATTGCCCTGCAAAACGGTAATGTTTGTTTTTTTCAATGGATACCGTAATCGGGCGCTAATACAGCATAATTTACCTGCTTGAGGACAGATACAGTTTTGCAACTGGGCGCGCTAAATTAGAGACTGTAGAAAGTTCTCTAGGGCATGAATTTACCTCAACTCGACTCGGAAACTATCGATCGCATTTTAGAAATGGCGTGGGAAGATCGCACCCCTTTTGAAGCGATTTCTTTACAATTTGGTTTACAAGAACCTCAAGTTATTGAGCTAATGCGGCAAAAAATGCAAGCATCTAGTTTCAAAATGTGGCGCAAGCGTGTAAGCGGACGCAAAACCAAACACCTTAAACAGCGAGACTTTATAAGCGGACGCTTTCGTTCGGACAATCAAAAAGGTTCATAGTTGAAATTTATTTTACTCATCTTCAACAGCAAGAGTTTTTTGAATTTGACGATCTAAAGTTTCTTCGAGTGCGATCGCTATTCAAATCTATGCTAATCATACGTCCTGTAGCTTTTGAGAAGTCAATATAAGCCTGAAACGCGCGATCGTCTTCTCTATGAGTCAAGACGTACTGACGTAACTCATCTAAGCTCATACCATCGTAGTTAGTCTCGTTCATGGTTTAGATCCCAATTAGTAAGCTTTTTTATAAAAAGGTTTTTTGACTACCAATGCTGGGTAAGTTTTGCCTCTAATTTCTACTTCTAAAGGTTGCCCAATCTTAGCTAGTTCTGTTGGTACGTAAGCAAGAGCAACAGGATAACCCAAGGTTGGCGATATTGTCCCGCTAGTAACTTCTCCTACTATGCGACCGTTTGCCAAGACCTGGTAGCCGTGACGGGCAATATTACGCCCCTGCATTTGCAAACCTACAAGTTTCCTTGGTATACCCTCTAATTTTTGCTGTTCTAATACTCCACGCCCAATAAAATCGCCCTTCGTATCTAAATGCACTAACCAACCTAAACCAGCCTCTAAAGGTGTAGTAGTATCGTCAATATCCTGCCCGTAGAGTGCCATTGAAGCCTCTAAACGCAACGTATCTCTTGCCCCCAAGCCGCAGGGAATTACGCCTGCTTGAAACAGATTTTGCCATAGCTGTACCCCTACACTTGGTTCTACCATAACTTCAAAGCCATCTTCCCCGGTGTAACCCGTCCGCGCAATAAAGCCCGATCGCTCTAATACAGTGGCGTTTAGATGTCCAAAAGCCGGAATTGGCGTTAAATCTTCTTTTACAAACTGCTGTAGGTAGGTAGCCGCTTGAGGCCCTTGGATGGCAATTAATACTTGGGGTGGTAGTTCCTGAAGCTGGGCTAGATTTGGGTCTAACTGAGACAATAACCAAGCTTTATCTTTGGCATTAGTTGCCGCATTAACTATTATTACTCCGTGCTGCTGCCCTGTGGCATCCTCACCCTGGTAGTAAAAAATAATATCGTCAATAATCCCCCCTTGAGGATTTAATAGTACCGTGTACTGCGACTTCCCGCTTTGCAATCGACTTAAATCGGAGGGAACTAAACGCTGAAATTGATCGATTAATCCCATCCCTTGACAGGTAAATTTGCCCATATGGGAAATATCAAACATTCCCGCCGCAGTTCTAACCGCTTGGTGTTCCTGCCCAATTCCCACAAATTGTACAGGCATTTCCCAGCCGCCAAAGCTAGTTAGTCTAGCTTTGAGTTCTACAGCTAATTGGAATAATGGTGTTTGAGCTAAAGGTAGGATAAATTCTTCGTTTGCCACAGATATTTTTTTGGGTAGGTGAATATTATCTACTTATATCTGGTGCGATCGCATCAGTCAAAACTAGAGATAGACCAAGCGAGTATTCCTGTGTAAAATTCTTGGATATGAATAACGATAAATTTGCATTAACTATTGGCTGGCTTTATCCTACGTTGATGAGTACCTACGGCGATCGCGGTAATGTTATTTGTCTGCAAAGGCGCTGTCAATGGCGGGGATACGACGTAAATATATTACCTTTAGAACGCGATGCTACGGCGGAGGATATTCACAAAGTAGATATATTAGTAGGTGGTGGCGCTCAAGATCGGCAACAAGAAATTGTCATGCGCGATTTGCAAGGTAGCAAAGCTGAAGCAATTAAAAGCATAATTAATGCTGGTATTCCTGGAGTTTTTACTTGCGGCGCACCTCAGTTATTAGGGCATTACTACGAACCAGCGTTAGGTAAAAGGATTCAAGGATTAGGTTTATTTGATTTTGTTTCTGTCCATCCAGGGGAAAATGCCCGCCGTTGTATTGGCAACTTGGTTGTAGAAGTTACTGCTAGTCGTTTAGCTCAAGAATTAACAGCGATGAGCGGTACGCCTTATTTGATTGGGTTTGAAAATCATGGAGGACGGACAAAATTAGGTAATGTCGAAGCTTTGGGGCGTGTAGTTTCAGGATTAGGCAATAATGGCGAAGATGGGACAGAAGGGGCTTTTTATCGTAATGCGATCGCTACCTATTCTCACGGGCCGCTTTTACCTAAAAATCCCGCCCTTGCCGATTGGCTAATTCAAACCGCCTTAAAACTAAAATACCAACAAGAAATTGCGACTTCTCCTGGCGCTAATTCCTGGGCAATCCCACCCATTGACGATACTTTAGCAACTAGAGCAAGAGTTGCTATGTTTAAAAAGCTGCGTTTAAGCATTCCAGTCACTGCTTGAATTTAACGCACCGTTTTGGTTGTCCATCGGTAAGATTGTTGGCGGCGAGAGCTTGTTTTTGCTCTGGTATTAACGCGCTTGAAAACTCTTGTCGTTCGCACTTTCACTTGGGAGTTAGTAGCGACTTTTCTACTAATCCGCAAAGTTTTTTTACTAATAGAGAGGCGTAGAGGTGAGCGTTTACTACTAATGCTGATTGGTAGTCGTTTACTTGGTACTATCCGTCTCGTCTGCGAGGTTGGGCGCATCTTCGCCGTTCTGGCAACTACTCGTTTATTTGAAACTTGTCTTAGGTATACTTTAGGCTTTTTATAGTTTGAAGGCGATCGCACTACTGTTTTTTTAGCGGGAGAATAACTTCTAATTCTAGGCGATCGCACTACTATTTTTTTAGCGGGGGAATAACTCCTAATTCTAGTTGTGGGCTTATAGTTTGAAGGCGATCGCACTACTGTTTTTTTATTTATTACCGTAGTAGGTTTTGCCTGAGTCGGGGTAGGATTTACTGTAGCGGCTGAGTAATAAGTATTTTTTGCTGTCTTGGCGGCTTGCCACTGTTTAATTGATGCTTGCGCTTTTTGATATACAGAACTATTAGCAGGAATATTTTGAGCTAAAACAATCGCTTCCTTGAGTTTTCCAGCTTGATATCTATCTGTAGCTAGATCCAAAATACTGTTAGACCACTGACTTACTAGCGGTTTTGCTTGGTTGTAAGCATTCGTATCTTTAGGTAACGAACTAACCAAGGCGATCGCTTCCTTAAAATTATTATTTGCCGCTAACCTTTTTGCCTCTATCAGTTTGCATTCATGTAAAACATTTTGAGCGTTGATATATAAGCTGGAATTTTTGGGAATAGCGTTAGCGCCAACAATACATTCTGAATATTTGCCTGTAACTTTAAGATTTTCTAACTGTTCCAAAGTTTGCTCAATCTGTGTACGCGGTTGCCAATAAGTAGCATAGCCTGCGCCTACAACGGCTACTAAAGCCGCTCCAAGGGCTGCGCCTAGGGTACGGTAATAGGGGCGACGACTGGCGGTGGTTGGTCGTGACTTGGGCGGCGAAACAATTGTTGTCCTTGGTACTTGTAATTTATTAGTAGCTTGGGCAGGAGAATTAAAGCTTGGCTTGGCACTGACGGGAAATGTAGGGGTAGTAATTTGTGTAGAGTTAAGATTTTGCTCAGGAAGTAATTGAGTAGGTGCTAGGTTTAAATTGATTTCCGTAGGTAAATAAAGCGGGGCTAGTTGCTCTATTTCTGTTAAGGCATCGGTGGCGCTTTCGTAACGGTCTTTGAAGTGGTAGCGCACCATTTTTGTAATAATTACCGCTAAAGCATCGCTAACTTGCGCTTGTTGCCGCCACAATAGTTCTCCAGTTTCAAAATCTTCTTCTATTTGCATAGGATACAAGCCTGTTAGCGCTTGAACGGCGATCGCTCCTAAAGCATAAATATCGCTGTTGGGGCGGGGTCTACCTCGCGCTTGTTCCATAGGCATATAACCGGGCGTACCAATACCTACGGTGGCGGGCATTTCTATATTGGAAGTTTGGCTAAGTAATTGCGCCCAGTTTTGTTTGACTGCACCAAAATCAACTAATACTAATTTGTTGTCTTGGTGGCGTTGAATTATATTATTTGGTTTAATATCACGATGAATAAATCCTTGATCGTGAATAAATACTAATATTTCTAAAATCTCTCTAATAAATTCCCATACCTGGTTTTCTGTCCAGCGTTGATTTGGTTGTAATTTATCTACTAATAGTTGCCCTTGGATAAATTCTTGGACTAGGTAAAACTCTTGATTTTCTTCAAAGTAGGCGAGTAACCTAGGAATGCGATCGTGATGTCCTAGTTTTTCTAAAGTTTCTGCTTCGCAATTAAATAATCGTCTCGCACTTTCCAAAAAGCTTTTGTTGGTATTGGCAGGTTGAAGATGTTTGACTACGCATTGGGGATTCCCTGGTCTATGAGTATCTTGGGCGACATAGGTTTTACTAAAACCGCCACTTCCCAAAGTTTTAACGACGCAGTAACGTCCACCTAGCAATGTATTAATTATCCCCTGATTTTCCAGCATCTTCAATTTTTTTAACTATAAAAGTAAATTAAGTTTTCTGAGTTTTATTGACAAGATAGACTTTTGTTTAAAATTTTAATTGAGGTTTATTAGTAATAATAAGGTATGAATTTGCTAGGGTAGGGCTAGGATTTTAGGCAAAAAGAGGGTGACTTCTTTTTAGCTCATCATAACAAATCTTTTTCTAGCTAATGTAAAACTATCCTTCACAATAGCAATGGCACATATTGGAATTGTTGGCACGTTCTTACTGCAAGTTCTAATCTCTCCGATGATCTTTTGTCTTGTACCTAGAGAGGTAATCAGGCAAGTTTTTAACCAGCCACCGTTGCAGCAGGTTTTACTAGCGACGAAGTGGCAAGAAAAAAAGTTAAAGGTTGATACTATCAGTAGCGGTCATACAAGAGTAGTGTATGCAGTGGCGTTTAGCCCCAATAGTCAAATTTTAGTAAGTGGAAGTGGTGACAAAACTATCAAAGTTTGGAGTTTGAATCAAAAAAAACTCGCCTATACTTTGACGGGACACTCGCAATGGATAAGTTCTGTAGCTTTTAGCCCCGATGGTAAAACTTTAGCAAGTGGGAGTGGCGATCGCACGATCAAGCTCTGGAATTTACAAAATGGGCAGTTAATCAAGACTATTTTGGGCCATTCTGACTGGGTAAGTTCTGTTGCTTTTAGCCGGGATGGGCAAACTTTAATTAGTGGTAGTGGCGATAAGACGATTAAGGTGTGGAATCCAAATAATGGCAAACTTATTCGCACCCTTGTAGAGCAAGGAGGGGTAACTTCAATAGCAATTAGTCCTAATAGTAAAAGTCTAGCAAGTGGTAGCTATAACAACACTGTTAAGCTTTGGGATCTAGCCAGTGGTAGATTATTGCAAACTCTTTCTGGACACTTGCGACCGATTTATGCCGTAGCTTTTAACCCAGATGGTAAGACTATTGCAAGTGGGAGCAATTCTGGAGAGATTAGACTTTGGCAACTCCAAAATGGCAAGCTACGAAAAAGGATGTTAGGGCATACCAAAGCCGTAAATGCGATCGCTTTTAGTGCCGATGGTCAAACTCTAGCAAGTGGTAGTGACGATCGCACAATCAAGCTCTGGAATCCAAATAATGGCGAACTGCTCCGCACTCTCACAGATAACTTAGATGGAATTACTTCTGTAGTTTTTAGTTCTAGTGATGCGTTGGGGAGTGGTAGCCGAGATAAAACTATTAAAATTTGGAAACAATAGGGTTATCCATCGTTTGATAGAGATTTTAGAAGCTAGAACTTGAAACAATAGGACTAACCCCGTGCAAGTTCTCTAATTGTCTATGAATTTTAACTTTTTTGATATATTTTGGGTATTTCTTGCCCTATCTTCCTTACAACCTGTATGGCAGCGCCGTCAAGTTGAATATCGCCGGGTGCAAACTTTACGAGCTTTCGAGCAGCAACGCAATAGTCGCGTAATTTTGTTAATTCATCGGCAAGAATCCTTAAGTTTACTAGGAATTCCGATATCTCGTTATATCACTATTGAAGACTCCGAGCAGGTATTAAGAGCAATTCGGTTTACACCGCCGGATGTTCCTATCGATCTGATATTGCACACTCCTGGGGGGTTGGTACTTGCCACAGAACAAATTGCTAGAGCGCTAATTCGCCATCCGGCAAAAGTTTCGGTATTTGTGCCACATTACGCGATGAGCGGGGGGACAATGTTGGCATTGGCATCGGATGAAATAGTTATGGATGCTAACGCAGTTTTAGGACCCGTCGATCCGCAGTTGGGTAATTTTCCCGCCGCTAGTATTCTTAAAGTTGTGGAAGATAAGCCGATTGGGGAAGTGGACGATCAAACACTGATTATGGCAGATATATCACGCAAAGCGATCGCCCAAGTCCAGCGTTTTGTAAGAACTTTGCTTAAAGACAATATTCCCCAACAAAAAATCGCCCCGGAAAATGTCGAGTCAATTATTGAAGCATTGACCACCGGACGAGTTACCCACGATTACCCAATTACGGTAGAAGAAGCAACCGAATTAGGCTTGCCAGTTACTGTCGGGCTACCCCTCGCTATTTATAGCTTAATGGAATTGTACCCGCAGTCTCAAGGCGGAAAACCAAGCGTACAATATATTCCGATGCCCTATGGCGATCGCAGTCCCATGTTACCAGCACCCAAAGGTAGACCGCTTGAAGAACCACATTAGGGAATTGGTGAAGGGGGCAATTGGTCATCAAGATAAAGTGTTATCTGTAGCTACTAGCCCTGATGGACAATACATTGTTAGTGGTAGCGATGATAAAACCATTAGACTTTAGGATAAACAAGGGTTAGAGATTGCTCGTTTGACCGGACACCAAGGGGTGGTTTACGAGGTTGCTTTTAGCCCCGATGGACAAACAATTGTCAGTGGTAGCGATGATAAAACTATCAAGTTATAGGATTTGCAAGGCAATGTTATTGAGCGACCATTTAAGGGACATACAGACGAAATCAACTCCGTTGCTTTTAGCAATGGAAAATACATTGCTAGTGGTAGCCGCGATCGCACAGTGCGGTTATGGGATATCCAACGGTTAGCGGTCGGTCAACCTTTTTTAGGACATGGTAGTACAGTTACTGCTGTTACTTTTAGCCCTGATGGACAATATATTGTCAGTGGTAGCCGCGATCGCACGGTGCGGTTATAGGATCTATCCGGTAATCCCATCGGTCAACCCTTTGTAGGACATGGTAGTGCGGTTACAGCCATTAGTTTTAGCCCCGATGGACAATATATTGTCAGTGGCAGTGGGGACAACAAGCTTAAGCTATGGCAGGGGGGCAATTTTTCCAGTTGGTTAAAAGTAACCTGCAATAAATTGGGTGATCGCTTACTATTGGTAGCACAAAATGAACTAGCAAATAAAACCTGTCAAAAGTATGAAGGGTGAATATCTGCGTAGATTAGCGATCGTACAGCTTGCAACCATCAAAGGCAATCTAAAGGCAACGAGATTGTAGCACTTGCGATTGCCTTTAATAGCAGCAGTCATTAAAATGTTGAATTTTCTGAGATTACAAGCAGAGCGATCGCCCTTCAGGATATCTAGCTATAGGCTTTAGCAAAATTAGCCTCTATCTTGATTTTTGCATCGGGAATCTGATCGACAATACTTTGATTCCATTGACCCCCCTGAAATATTACTTTCGTTCCTGATGCGTCCTTATAGCCTAAATAAGCCATTACTGGCTTTCCTGAATCTAGTACAGAGGTTAGATGTAGGTGTGGTGTCCCCTCTTTTAGAGGATAGAAAAAACCTGGTGGAAACATGGGATCTAATTCCCATCCTCGGCTAGCAAAGTCGTTTGGGTTAATCTCTTTCATTTTGTTTTCCTTAATTAAAATGTTGTCCGGGCGATCGCACAACTTGCAACTATCAAATCGCTTTTAAAAGCAATGAGCTTGTTGTATATGCGATCGCCGAAGTATTTAAAATGTTGAGTTTTCTGATGCTACTAACAGCCTACAAAGTGAAAGTAGCATTGTTGCCATTTTTTGCAGTACAGGTGTAGCCCCTAAAAGGACCGCCGTTGGATCCAACTTGATAATCAGAATGAAGGTTAATAGCATTAGGTTGGCTTAAACCATTAACAACGAAAGGAGAATTAAGATTAGCGGCGGTACCTGTAGATATAACTGCTGTTCCTGCCTCATTTTTAATATCTACGTTTATTAATGATAGAGACAGAGCATGGTCAAGACCCATTAACTGAGTTAAACCAGGTTGTCTCAGGGCGGCATTAGTAATAGACCAACTGCCATCTACGTCGTAAGAAACATTAAAAGTTGTTAATCCTTGAGTCGTGTCGCAGGTGGCAGAACCTACTGAAGAAGTTGTGAAGTTAATTACTGTACCAGATTGGTATCCTCCAGTCTGGACATAAAAGATTAGTACAGGTTGACAATCAATATTTTTATTTGGTTCAGCATTGATAAAATTAGACAGAACTATCGAGCCAGTCTGAAGATTTTTAACGGCTAATCCAGCATTAAATTTATTTGTCACAGGATTAAATTGAGGGGTGACAATCCGATAAGCGCCCGGTTGTACCCCTTGGGTATAGGACGGTGGTGTTAATCCTAGGGGTATAGTCATTGCCGTACTGTTATTGTTTGGAGTATTACCTGTGGTTAAGTCTACTGGTTGACTCGCCGTTGTGTATCCAGAAGCTTGCCCTACTATGGGTGGGTTAACCTGGCTTTGAACACCAGCATAGTACTGTTGCAGAAAGTTAAAAGTTAAAACCGCTCCCGATAGAGCGTAAGGCTGCAAGGTCTGAGAATAGATACTGTTAGAATAAACTACTTGACCTCCACTATAGACCGCAGGTTTTTGAAAGAAAAAGAAATCCTGACTAGAGGGGCTGTTATTGGTCACATTAATTGTGTATAGAGTAGGCATGATGTGTTTTTTTTAGTAAATTAATAAACTTGGCTGGCGAGCGCTTTTTTGATTATTCAATAAGCTCTAACCTGCTTAATGTCTTAATCATGGGGAGTTTTCACCTGTAATACCAGCAAAGTTTGCAACCTTAAGAAAAAAGTTAAGTATTTAGTCCCAATAACTTATCAAAGCTAGTTTCCATAACTTTTCTAGCTATGAAAAACTTTAGAATTTCATCACTCTTGATCGAGAGATTTGGTTAACTTTATCCAAAGCCTAAAATTAAGCACTATTTTGCTGACTATCTTTAGGTCAAAGGGTTGACAGCACACAAATCGACATAGATGGCTACTAAAAGTAGAGCCTACAATCACAGGCATAAAATAATTGTTTTCATCAGATATGCCATCACAACTAAACAGCCCTGTCCGGCGGCGGGGAGTAACTCTAACGGCTCAAGGCTCAATAAAACTTAGTCGGGCAATCGCCACCGCAGAAATTGAACTCAACTTTAAACGTTACACTCTTGAAGCTCTTAGCGAAGAAATCGGCTTAACTCCTACGACCCTCAGTAAAGTCTTTACTGGCTCCTCCGGCGTAGATAAGCGCACCTTAGAGTGCTGCTTCCGGTACTTTAGTCTAACCTTATCGACAGAAGATTATCTCTATTTAAAATCAGAATTAGACAATTTTGCTGAGATGAAATCAACAATTCCAGAGCAAATTTACTCTTTGATCGAACTAGTTGGCGATCGCCCAAATACCTCTCAAACCCCTAAAATGGATCGAATACACAATGATGTTCAACCTCGTTTCCCTACTACCATCCCAGGGGGACAGATGCCCTTAAATTCAGTTCAATACATTGACCGTCCCATCCTCGAATCCCTCTGTTACGAGGCTATTGGGCAACCTGGGACGATGCTAAATATCCGCGCTCCGAAACAAATGGGCAAAACTTCCCTAATGACTCGGATCCTAGCTTACGCCAAAACTCAAGGGGCTTACACCGTTTCCATATCGTTGCAACTAGCTGATACTGAGATTTTACAGAACCTAGAAAGCTTCCTTAAATGGTTTTGTGCCAGAGTTAGCAAGCAGTTAGGGTTGTTACAGGCAATCGTCAATGGGGATAACTTAGGCATTAAATCAAAGGTCACTGACTACTTCGAGGATGTTTTGTTAGCAAAAGTCGATCGCTCTTTGGTCATAGCGATCGATGAACTTCACCAGCTTTTTGCCTACCCGGATATTGCTTGTGAATTTCTCCTTTTGCTTCGCACTTGGACGGAGCAAGCCAAAGCCAGATTACCAAACGGTAATCCCTGGTGCAAACTGCGACTTGTGACAGTTCATTCTACAGAAATTTTACTACCTGCGGTCATCGATCTTGCTTTGTTAAATACTGGACTGGTCATAGAGTTACCGGAGTTGACCTTGGCTCAAACACAAGATTTAGCCCATCGGTGCGGACAGGAGATAACCGAGCCACAAAATAAGCAACTAATTACCCTTGTGGGGGGACATCCCTATCGCTTGCAGTTGGCGTTTTATTACCTACAGCAGCAGACAATAACTCTAGAACAATTGTTAGAAAATTCTGAACTTACTTTGGCTATCTATTCCGAACACTTACAACAGCAATGGTGGAATTTGCAACGCTATCCTAACTTATGCATAGTATTTAAGCAGATTGTCCGGCAGTCAAGTTCGGTAGATTGCGACGCAGAAATTGGCTACCAGTTGCAACAGCTAGGGTTGGTTCATCTGCAAGGATTACAAGCGAGACTCGCCTGTGAGTTATTTCGTCCGTTTTTTGACCAACGTCTGCAACAATTGAGCAGTTGACAGCACTGCAAAACTCTAGGAGTTCTTCATAGTCTTCTTCTACCCAAAAGGAATATAGTTTTGCTCCAAAAGTCGATCCACACTGAATTCGATGCTAAATAGTTTTTTAGGAATTCTTGATAGGCATTCAGCGACTATTTGAAGTTAGTTCAAAATTAGCCTAGCTAAGAGATTGAGGAGTCGCAACTTGTTTTTGCAATTGAGCGATCGCATTTATTACCCTAAAATCAAAAACAAACTCTAATGAAATATTACATTGTCGATGTGTTTGCCCAGGAAAAATATAATGGCAATCAATTAGCCGTATTTGTCGATGCTGGAAGTCTAACAAGTCACAAAATGCAGCGTATAACCAAAGAAATCAACTATTCTGAGACAGCTTTTATTACTAATAATGAAAGCCGTGAGGGTGGCTACGACGTGCGGATTTTTACCCCAGCGCAAGAACTGCCTTTTGCGGGTCATCCGACTTTAGGGACTGCATATATTATTCAACAGGAGATTGTTAAGCAACCTGTGGAAAAAGTTACCTTAAACTTAAAAGTTGGGCAAATACCTGTAACTCTGCACTATGTGGATAATTCTTTAGAGTTGCTGTGGATGCAGCAAAAGCCGCCGATTTTTGAACAGATATTTGCAACGAAGGCGATCGCACAAGTATTAAATTTACCTATAGACGATATAGATAGTAACTTTCCGATTCAAGAAGTTTCTACAGGTTTACCATTTATAATCGTGCCTTTAAAAACCCTAGCCGCCATTAAAAAAGCTAAAGTCAATCTAGAAAAGTGTTTTGAACTAATTAGTAACACCGAAGCTAAGTCAATTTTAATATTTTGCCCAGAAACCTATCATCCAGAAAATAACTTGAATGTGCGCGTGTTTTGCGATTACTTTGGTGTTCCCGAAGATCCGGCGACGGGGAGTGCTAATGGTTGTTTGGCTGGGTATTTAGCGAATTATGCTTATTTTGGGGCTGATTCAGTCGATATTCGCGTTTAACAAGGTTATGAAATTGGCAGAGATGCACTTTTATTATTGAAAGCTCAGAAAACAGACGCAGACATTGATGTTTTTGTTGGCGGTAAAGTAATTATGGTAGCTAGAGGTGAATTTGTCTAAGAGAATGTCTTTTGGTCGGTAGGTGATGGGAAAGATCCCCCCTTAGAAAGAGGGGAAAATATCTAAGTTCGGCAAGTTGCAAACTATATCTTTTAAAAACGTGGATCTTAAACAACGTTTATACGATCATTGGTCATTGGAAACTATCACCCATTACTACATTTTCCTGATTTACTTGCACAAGGGGCAACTTAATTGAAAATGTTGCTCCTTTCCCTTCTCCGTTGCTATCGGCGGCAACATTGCCGCCGTGTTGTTCTACCAAGTGACGAACGATCGCAAGTCCCAAACCCAAACCGCCATAAGCCCTACTAATCGTGCTATCTGCTTGGCGAAAGCGCTCAAAAATATAAGGTAAAAAATCTGGCGCAATGCCAATTCCTGTATCCCTAATTTGGATCTCTGCGTAATCATCTATTTTCAGCAGCTTCACTTCAATTAAGCCACCAGAATCTGTAAATTTGATCGCATTAGTTAGTAGATTCCAAATTACTTGCTGCAAGCGATCGCAATCTCCAGAAACGACCAAAGGTAAATTTGCGCTATTAATAACTACCGTTTCCATCACAATATTTTTAGCTTCCGCCGATAAGCGGACGGTATCTATAGCTGACGCGATCGCCTGATCTAACTTAATGGGCTGAAATATTAAGCGCAACTTGCCGCGAATTATCCGCGAAACATCTAAAATATCTTCAATTAGTTGCGCCTGCATTTTGGCATTACGCTCAATAGTTTCTAAGGCTCGTTTTGTTGTAACTTCATCAAAATTACGTGTAGATAGCAGTCTTGCCCAACCCAGAATCGAGTTAAGTGGTGTGCGTAATTCGTGAGATAAAGTGGCTAGAAACTCGTCCTTCATTTGATTTGCTGCTTCAGCCTCTTGTCTTGCAGCTTGGGCGCGTACTAGCTCTGTACGTTCGGCTTCTACAAGCTTTTGATCGCTAATATCTTCAATTGTGCCGACATAGCCGATTATTTTACCTTCCTCAAACATGGGCGACGATCGCAAATGCACCCAACGAGTGGCAGCTTCCAATTCCAATTGAGGCAAGTATAAACGAAATTCTTGAGAGATTTCATTTTCTAGCCAACTAAACCAATCGGCGGTTAAGGTTTCTCGATCTGCTAAATGAACTAATTGTAATAAATTAGCTCTAAAATTACCCTCAATCTTAGAGCCGCAAATAGCTTGACAGCGTGGATTTGTGTAGGTGCAATTGCCAGCAATATCTACTAAAAAAATCCCTACTGGAGAAGAAGCACTCAAACACCGAAACCTCTGTTCGCTTTCTCTTAGTTCAATGTTAGCAACTTCTAATTTTGCCGCTTGGCGCTTAATTTCGGCAGTTTTTCTAAATAATTCCACAAATACTGTTACTTTGGAAACTAATATTTCTGGTTGTATAGGCTTCAACAAGTAATCTACCGCGCCCGTAGCGTACCCTTGAGAGACAAAAGCATCGCTTTTACTAAAAGCAGTTAGAAAAATAATTGGTGTGTGTCGAGTTTTTTCCCGTTGGCGAATTAGTGTTGCTGTTTCAAAGCCATCTATTCCAGGCATCTGCACGTCTAACAAAATTACGGCAAAGTCTTGATTTAGCAGACACCTTAAAGCTTGTTCGCCAGAATTTGCTCTAACTAAATTTTCCCCAAGTTTATCTAAGATTGCCTCCAAAGCTAACAAATTCTCTGGATGGTCATCAACTAATAAAATGTTAACTTGCTCTTGAGATGTCATGAAGTTAGCTAGGTCTTGAGCTATCTACAGCTTTCTTGCCAAAAAAATAGGATTGATGAAGTCTAATAAGATAGTGGTTTTTCTAGTTTAAAGGAGAATGTTACTGCTTGGGCGATTATAGGATTGCAACGGCAGTTAAATGGGTTGAATATTTGCAACTATAAAGCGCGATCGCATTTATTCCATATCAAAGCTAGTTAAGAAACTTGAAAGCTCGACTTTTAGCTATGACTAAGTTCTAAATCTATTTGAGCTACCATTTGCTTACCTTCATTTAAAAGATATTCCAAAAAAGTGCTGGCAACTACAGATAGTTGTTTGCTGGCTGGATATACGATATACCAATGGCGTTGGATGGGCAAACCCTCTACATCCAAAATAGTCAACGGCCCTTTTGTACCTTCCAAAGCTAAAACATGGCGTGACAATACTGATACTCCTAAGCCACCAACGATCGCGTGTTTGATTGCTTCATTACTGCCAATCTCCATTTCTACATTGATCTCACAGCGATTTTCGCCAAAAAACTGCTCTACAGCCATGCGTGTTCCCGATCCCGCCTCCCGCATGATAAAAGGTTCTTGGGCAAAGCGTTGTAGGGTAATATTTTTTTCCTTCGCTAAAGGATGATCCGACGGTGCGATCGCGACTAAAGCATTTTCTAAAATTGGACGCAGATTAATGTCTAGTCCTTCGGGTGGTTGACCAAGAATATAAAGATCGTCTACATTTTCACTCAATCGTTCTAGTACCTGCTTGCGGTTTGTAACTTGGAGCGCAATTTTGATCCCTGGATAACGGTGGCGAAACTGTCCTAGCAACCGAGGTACAAAATATTTAGCCGTTGTAATTACTGCTAAACGTAGATTTCCCTGTTTTAATCCTTTCAAGTCTGCCAGAGTCATTTCTAACTGGGACATTTTCTCCGAAATATCTTTACACGCACTCAAAACTTCTTTTCCAGCATCGGTAAGATAGATTCGCTTGCCTATTTGTTCAAACAACGGTATTCCCACCGCTTTTGTTAGTTGCTTGATCTGTTGAGAGACAGTGGGTTGACTCAAAAACATTTCCTCTGCTGCTTTGGTAAAACTACCGGATCTGGCGACTTGTTCAAATACTTTTAGCTGATGCAGAGTTGCGTGCTTCAACATCAATTTTCCTACCAATATTAACTATTGGCATATTCTATCATTATTTTTATATATAAGTTTTTACCTATTAATATTCAAGCAATTTATTACTTTTAGCACATCTTTTGTTTATGCTTTACATATCCAAAGCCTTTATTTGTAGGCTTTTAAGCCGCAATTAGCCTGCAACTTGTTTGTTGTGGCTTAATAGGTTTTGTCTATAGCAATTATAAAAATTAATAGCTTGTCTCTATGTTTGTTTTGGGATATTGTCAATTCAATCGCCAAAGCGACCGCCTAAAAGTTGTTCTTAACCGGAGTTAGAACTTGTGGCGAGAGTACAAAAAAGTTGCGATCGCTGTTTAGCAATCTAAATTTATTACCAGGATATTTTATGAGTCAATTAATAAATCAATTTTCCCGGCGCAAATTTCTGTTAACGGCGGGAGCATCGGCGGTAGGCGCGGTGTTGCTCAACGGTTGCTTGGGAAATCCCCCCGATTACGCTAGCAATCAAGTTCAACAGGTGGCGGCAGTTGACCTTAGCCCTGAACAAACACCGGAAGTTACAAAGGTAAAGCTTGGCTATATACCGATTGTAGAAGCTGCACCCTTCATTATTGCTAAAGAAAAAGGCTTTTTTGCTAAGTATGGGATGACTGGGGTTGAACTTGCTAAACAAGCCTCGTGGGGGGCGATGCGGGACAATACCGAGATTGGGTCGAGTGGTGGCGGCGTTGATGGCGGTCAATATCAAATGCCTATGCCTCACTTAATAACCGAAGGGGTAATTACTAAAGGCAATCAAAAAATTCCCATGTACGTCCTGGCGCAGCTAATTACGCAAGGAAATGGAATTGCTGTAGCCAATAAGCACAAAGGAAAAGATATAGGTTTAAACCTAGCTAAGGGCGGTAAGGCAGTTTTTGACCAACTCAAATCTACAAAAAATCCTTTTTCTGCCGCTTATACTTTTGCTCAAGTTAATCAAGATTTTTGGCTGCGCTATTGGTTAGCCGCCGGGGGCATTAATCCCGATACCGATGTTAAGTTAATTCCCGTCCCCGCCGCCCAAACTGTCGCCAACATGAAAACCGGGACAATGGATGCTTTTAGCACCGGAGATCCTTGGCCCTACCGAATTGTTAAAGATGATATTGGCTTTATGGCAGTATTGACCGCCGAAATGTGGAAAAATCACCCCGAAGAATACTTTGCAATGCGTGGAGATTGGGCAGACAAAAATCCCAAAGCTACTAAAGCAATCTTAAAAGGGATCATGGAAGCGCAGCAATGGTTAGATAACTTTGACAATCGTAAAGAAGCTGCTGCCATATTAAGTTCCCGCAATTATTTCAACCTACCATCGGAAATTTTAGAAAATCCCTTTCAAGGCAAGTATGACATGGGCGACGGTCGGGTAATTGATGATAAGTCAATGGCGGCGTACTACTGGAAAGACGAAAGAGGTAGCGTTTCTTATCCTTACAAGAGTCACGATCTTTGGTTTTTGACAGAAAGTGTGCGTTGGGGATTTTTGCCCAAAGATACCTTGACGAATGCTAAGGCATTGATTGATAAAGTGAACCGCGAAGATATTTGGAAACAAGCCGCAACGGAAGCCGGAATTGCAGCTAGTGATATTCCAACAAGTACATCTCGCGGAATTGAAACCTTTTTTGATGGTGTCACCTTCGATCCAGATAATCCCAGCGCCTATTTGCAGAGTTTGAAGATCAAAAAAGTGTAGAGACGTTGCACCGCAACGTCTAAATCATCCCGCGCGATCGCCCATTTAACTATAAAACGAGGAGAACATAGCCAATGACTACAATTGCCCGCAAACCCGCCAAAAATTCCAAAGGTTGGGCTGCTTATGTAAATAAGCAATTGCCCGAACTTGTACCGCCAATGATTGCGCTGCTTATTTTTCTCGCGGTATGGCAATTATTTTCTTGGACACCAGGGGCAACTTTACCAGGGCCAATACAGGTTGTTCAAGACACTTGGGTACTAATTTTCTGGCCCTTTTACGATCGCGGTGGCACAGATAAAGGTTTATTTTGGCAGATTCTCGCCAGTCTGCAAAGAGTAGCTATCAGTTACACCTTAGCGGCAATTGTCGGCATTGGTTTAGGGATACTAATCGGCACAAATAAAATGATGTCCAAGGCATTAGATCCCATCTTCCAATTATTGCGGACTGTACCGCCTTTAGCCTGGGTTCCCATTGCTTTAGCCGCCTTACGCCAAAACGAACCCGCCGCTTTGTTTGTAATTTTTATCACGGCAATTTGGCCCATCTTAATTAATACAGCCGTAGGGGTAAAGCAAATTCCCCAAGACTACAACAACGTTGCCAAAGTATTACAACTAACGCGCAAAGAGTATTTCTTTAATATCTTAATTCCGGCAGCCCTACCTTACATATTTACAGGTTTGAGAATTGCGATCGGACTAGCTTGGTTGGCAATTATCGCCGCAGAAATTGTTATGTCGGGAATTGTTGGGATTGGCTTTTTCATCTGGGAAGCTTACCAAAACAACAATGTTAGCGAAGTAATTTTAGCTCTAATCTACATCGGCGTTGTTGGTCTGTTGCTAGACAAAGCTATGGGTTGGCTTGAAAACAAGATTTTACCCGCCGAAACTAAATAGAAACAAATTTTCCCTCATCCCCCAAATAACTTATGTCTGTATTCGTTGCTGTTGACCAAATTGATAAAGTTTTTCCCTTGCATGGCGGTGGTAGCTACATCGCGCTTAAAGGTATCAATCTACAAATTAAAAAAGGCGAATTTGTCTCCCTTATCGGTCACTCTGGTTGTGGTAAATCTACGTTGTTAAACATGATTGCAGGTTTAGATTTACCAACCGAAGGCGTAGTCACTCTAGAAGGACAAAGAATTACTAAGCCTGGGCCCGATCGCATGGTAGTATTTCAAAATTATTCCCTGTTACCTTGGCGCACAGTCCGCGAAAATATTGCTCTAGCGGTGAACTCGGTAATGAGCGATTTACCAGAGCGCGATCGCAATAGTATTATCGAGCAACATATAGATATGGTAGGTTTGCGCCTTGCTGCTGATAAGCAACCAGGACAATTATCAGGAGGAATGAAACAAAGAGTTGCGATCGCTCGTGCTTTAGCAATTCGTCCCAAACTCTTGCTACTTGATGAACCTTTTGGGGCTTTGGATGCCTTAACGCGGGGCAATTTGCAAGAGCAATTAATGAAAATCTGCGAAGAAAACGAAGTCACCGCCGTCATGGTTACGCACGATGTAGATGAAGCGGTGCTATTATCTGACCGAATTGTGATGTTAACTAACGGGCCAGAATCAAAAATTGGACAGATTTTAGAAGTAGATATTCCCCGTCCTCGCAAACGGATGGAAGTAGTAGAACATCCCAGCTACTACAGTTTGCGAAGTGAGATGATTTACTTTCTCAATCAGCAGAAACGGATTAAAAAAATTCGCGCCAGAAAGGTTACTGCGACTTCCCGTCATGGTTTAGAAAAAGTTAACTTAGAGCTAGGCTTTTTACCTCTAACCGCCTGTGCGCCTTTAGCTGTAGCCAAAGAAAAAGGTTTCTTTACCAAGCATGGCTTAGATGAAGTTACTTTAGTTCGGGAATCGAACTGGCGAGGAATCACCGATGGCATAGTTGGCGGTTATTTAGATGCGGCGCAAATGCCGTCAGGGATGCCGATGTGGTTGACTTTGGGCGGTCATGAAAATAAACCCGTCCCCGTCGTTACCTCCTTAACCATGACCCGTAACGGCAACGCTATCACCCTGGCAAAGCGCTTTTACGACCAGGGAGTTTACACGCTTTCCGACTTCAAGGAAATGCTACAAAAAACTCCCCAAGGTCAACATCGTATGGGTATGGTGCATCCTTCCTCTATGCACAACTTACTATTGCGTTACTGGTTAGCCGCCGGAGGTATCGATCCAGACCGAGATGTGAAGCTATCAATCATTCCCCCCGCACAGATGGTTGCAGACTTGCAAAATGGCAGTATTGACGGTTATTGCGTGGGAGAACCTTGGAACTACCGCGCCGCCGACATTGGGACTGGCTTTACTATTGCTACAGACTTAGAAATTTGGCTAGGACATCCCGGTAAAGTTTTAGGAGTGCGGGAAGATTGGGCGATCGCCTATCCTAATACTCACATTGCTTTAGTCAAGGCTCTATTAGAAGCTTGCCATTATTGTAGCGATCCAAATCATAGCGAAGAAATCCGCGAGATTTTATCCCGGCGCGAGTATGTAAGCACGGATATAGACTACATCCAAATAGGCGATCCAACTACCTCTACTTGTAGCCTAGAGCATCCGATGCGCGAGTATGCACACCATCAGTTTTATGGAGATTCTGGCGTTAATCGTCCCAGTCGCACCGAACAACTATGGATTATGACCCAACTCGCTCGTTGGGGGGATACTCCTTTCCCTAGAAACTGGGTAGAAATTCTAGAACGTATCTGTAAAGTTGGGGTATTTAGTACCGCCGCGCGAGAACTTGGTCTTGGCGATATTACTTACACTCGCAAAGCAATCCAACTCTTTGACGGTACGGTGTTTAACGCTGACGATCCGATCGCCTATCTCAACAGTTTACCAATTAAACAAGACTTTTCCATTGCCGAAGTTATCCTCGATTCTCGTCCAACAGTAGCCGCTTAACCCGTCTCAAAACCAATCCAAAAGACGTTTTACGTTGCCAAACCAATACAAAAGACGTTCCACCGGAACGTCTCTACCATTAAAATTTTTACTACCACTAAACCAATGCACGATCGCACTCTTGCTTATATCTCTCCAACTGCAACCACCCCAGCAAAAAAGACTCAAACCAGTCCTTTTTTATTAATTGAGGATGTTTCTAAGGTCTATCCCACCGCTAACAAAGGCACTTACACGGTACTTGAGGGAGTCAATCTCACCGTAAATGAAGGGGAATTTATCTGCGTCATCGGTCACTCTGGCTGTGGTAAATCTACATTACTAAATATGGTGTCGGGTTTTACTACCCCAAGTAGCGGTAGAGTCGAACTTAATTCTGTGCCAATTACTCAGCCTGGACCCGATCGCATGGTAGTGTTTCAAAACTACGCTTTGCTACCTTGGAAAACTGCTTTTGAGAACGTCTACATCGCTGTGAATGCCGTATATCCCAATAAACCAGAAGCAGAAAAACGGGCGATCGTCCGGGAACATTTGGCAATGGTAGGACTAACAGAAGCCGCCGATAAAAAGCCGCCGCAACTATCTGGAGGGATGAAACAGCGCGTTTCTATTGCTAGAGCTTTAGCAATTCGTCCTCAAGTTTTGATTTTAGACGAGCCATTTGGGGCATTAGATGCGATTACCAAAGAAGAATTGCAAGAAGAATTACTCAAAATTTGGAACGATCATCGCTGTACAGTATTGATGATTACTCACGATATTGATGAAGCTTTGTTTCTTGCCGATCGCCTAGTAATGATGACCAATGGCCCCGCCGCTAGTATTGGGGAAGTAATGGAAATTCCTTTTTCTCGTCCGCGCGATCGCACTCGCATCATGGAAGATCCCGAATACTACAAGTTGCGTAACTACGCTCTAGACTTCCTCTATCATCGTTTTGCTCACGACGACACCGCTTAAAAAAGTGCGATCGCCTTTGTAACTTTAGTAAAAAGGTTTATTTATGTTTGCACAAATACCAGAGCGTAAAATGCACTGGGTTCGCTGGGTTTTGACTATTGGTTGGCTGATTGCGATCGCTTCATTGTTTTACGATCCTTGGACATCGGCATTAACCGAACCAAATCATCCCTGGAGTCCGTTAAGACTACCCAACACTTGCGTTCTGGTACAAGGGCAATGTTTGTCTGAACAACCCTACCCCTTGGGAACTACCCTGTTTTGGGGTGCTATTGTCCCCGCCGCCATTTTTATTTTATTGGTGTTTGGTCACGAGCTATGGCGGCGGATTTGTCCCTTATCTTTTTTATCTCAGATTCCTCGTGCTTTGGGATGGCAACGACAATTTAAACGGGAGAATAAAAAAACTGGCAAGATTCGCTACGAACTAGCAAAGGTTAATGCTGATTCGTGGTTGGGGAAAAACTATCCTTACCTGCAATTTGGCTGGCTATTTGCGGGATTATGCGGAAGAATTTTATTTTTTAACGCCGATCGCCTAATACTAGCAAGTTGGTTACTATTTACCATTGCGGCGGCAATTTCTGTCGGCTACTTGTATGGCGGTAAGTCTTGGTGTCAATACTTTTGCCCTATGGCTCCGGTGCAGAGCATCTATAGCGAACCAGGGGGATTGTTAAGCAGTAAAGCCCATACAAGCGATCGCCTCATCACTCAATCTATGTGTCGCACTGTTCTACCCGATGGTAAAGAGCAAAGCGCTTGTGTAGCCTGCCAAAATCCCTGTATTGATATTGACGCTGAACGTAACTATTGGGATAGCTTAAACAAACCTGAAACTTCATTTTTGCGCTACGGCTATGTTGGTTTAGTAGTGGGCTATTTTGGTTATTACTATTTATATGCAGGCAATTGGAACTATTATTTTTCTGGAGCGTGGCTGCGACAAACCGATCAATTAGCCTCTTTGTTTAGTCCCGGACTTTATTTATTTGGGCAATCTATCAACATTCCTAAATTAGTTGCTGTTCCCCTCGTCTTGGGGGTATGTACGGCGATCTCCTATAAGATGGGACAATGGATTGAAAAACGCGCTAAATCCTACAGTCGTAAGCAACAGCCACAACTAGAACTTGCAACCATTCGCCATCGTATTTTTACCCTTTGCACCTTTGGCATTTTCAATTTCTTCTTTATTTTTGGTGGTCGTCCCCTAGTTCAACTTATGCCCTGGTCGGTACAATATCTTTACGATCTAGGTCTTGTTTCCTTAAGTACCCTCTGGCTTTACAAAACTTGGCGGCGACATAGCGATCTCTATGCTCGTGAAAACCTTGCTAGTCGCTTCCGCAAACAATTAGAGAAATTACAGCTTAATGTTTCACAGTTTTTAGATGGGCGGGTAATAAACGACCTCAATATTCACGAAGTATATGTTTTAGCTAAAGTTCTGCCCGGATTTACTCGTGAAAAACGACACCAGGCGTATAAAGGTGTGGTTCGTGACGCACTAGAAGAAGGTTATGTTAACTACTCCAGCAGTCTAGAAGTTTTACAGCAAATGCGCCAAGAGCTAGGGATTACCGATGACGAACACCGCATTGTATTAGAAGAATTGGGCATTGAAGATCCAGAATTACTCAGTCCCAACCGTCAACGCAGTTTAGAAAATCAGATCCGACTAAGCGGCTATCGCAAATCTCTAGAACGATTGATGTTACTACAAAGCAAACAGCCCGATCGCGCAACTTTAGTACAATTGTCGCCCGAAGATACAGCCGAAGTTCGCTCTCTGCGCCGTGAATATTCAATTACCGCCCAAGATGAAGAATGGATTTTAAGTGGATTTTCTGTAAACGAAAATAGCGCCAAAAAAGCAGAGTTTTTACTTACTCAGTTACCAGACTTGATTGCTTGTTATCGCGCCTTAAATCAACCTATGCTGCAAAAACATCAAGCGGTGTTGACTCTGTTGCGAGAAAATATTAGTCACAAAAAAGAACTAATTGTTCGCTCGGTTTTAGAAACTTTGGTAATACTCCAAAACGAGCCGCCAGCCCCAATATTGGCACAATCTTTGCAGCAAGCGTCACCATCAATTTTAATAGAAATTCTCCAAGAGGAGGGCGTAGGCGATCGCTTAAGCGCAGAGATTCGGCAAGTTTTGACCCAACCGGGAGAAATACCCGTCTTTTGTTCGCTAGAATTTTCATCGTCAGAGATTTTAGACCGTTTAGCAACGCTGCTCCAAGAACAAAATCCGATGATTCAAGCAGCATCACTATATATAATTGCTCAATTAGATCCAGAACGCGGCGCGGCGAGTTCTCACTATCAGCATTCCAACTCTAGTTCTCCTTTAGTTCAAGAAACTGCTAAAAAGCTACTATCTTCCCCAAACTCATCTCTGAGCGAATTTCCCCTGCTAGAAAAGTTGGTTTATTTATATAACAGCAATTTTTTCCACCGGATGCAGAGTCAAACCCTAATTGCTCTAGCTGAACGCGCAACGGTAAAAAACTATGCTCAGGGCGAGACAATTACAGAAGCGGGGGACACCTGTAGAGAGTTGTTGCTATTAATTGAAGGCGATGCCAAAATTCATTATCAAACGGGTGGTTTAGCTCAAACCGAGCAGGTGCGTCCGGGGCAAACTCTAGACGAGCTAGAGGTTTTAGCACACAGCAACTCAGAAAACACAATTGTTGCAGATAGCAAAACCACGCGAATTTTAGCTATTTCCATCGATACCTTTGACGACTTACTCGACCAAGATCCAGATTTTGCCCGCCGAGTTTTGGAATTAGAAAGTAAGCATTTACAAAGATTTGTGCGATCGGTACAGTCTTTATAAGCCGTTTTCGGGCGATCGCCTTTGTAACTTTAGATAACAGAAAAGCGCTAGATAATACCAAAAGTTATACAGAAAAATTCCGTACAATACCCCATAAAGGTTGGATATACGGAAATTTTTTTATAATTTGCAACTGTGGATGTTGGGAATAAACTTTCTGTATATTATGCTTAAAAAATAGCTACAATGTATACATATTTTTAAATAAAATTAAATGTCACAATTAGAAAAGCAGCATTACGTTCCCCAGCAATATTTAAGGCTTTTTAGTCATAATAGAAAAAAAATATTTGCATTCTCCAAGCCTGAGCAAAAATTTTTTTCTCCCAATGTGAATAATGTTGCAAGTGAAAAATGTTTCTATGATTTCCCTCAAAATGCAACTCAGCCTGAGAATATCAAGTTTATTGAAGAACTATTTGGAGACTTAGAGGGGAGACAAGATAGATTTTTGAGGCATCTTCAAAAGAAGATAGATGGAATTTTTCGTTTAAGTCTCAATCCCAACAAAGAGGCTAGAAAGATCCATTTAATAAATGCTCTCACCACAGATCAACGAAAGGATTTAGCCTGTATTGCTGCAATTCAGTTTCTTAGGACAAAAGAGTTTCGGAAATTTATAGTTGAGATGCGTAAATCAACCGAGTCTCTAAGAACCAATATTCTAGAAGAAGAAATCATAAAAGAATTTGATAAACTATTGTCCATAAGCTTTGACGAAAAACTAATTTCTGATATTAAATCTCTTATTGTTGATAAAAGTAGTTCTATTGAATCTTCAATGTATAAAGAAGGTTTGGCTGTAATACACGCCAAATTCATTCTCGACCATTATAAACAAGTAGCACAAATCTTTAACAGTCACATCTGGTTAATTGGAATCAATGATACAGACCGACCTTTATTCACCTCAGATCATCCTGTAGCTCGACATCCTTATCTGTCTCTAGGAGGTATTGCTTCTGAGGGAATCGAAATTGCATTTCCTCTTAATATCAGAGCAATTTTGATTATGCGAGATAAACAATATTTTCAAGAGCAGGTTAATCAAGACAATAAACTTTTCTTCCTTACTCTTGAGGATGTTGAGCATTACAATAAATTGCAAATATATAACAGCAATCGATATGTTTTTTGTTCTGATGACTGCTTTGACTTAGTTAAGATAGTCTGCAAACAGCAACCTGAGATATGCTCAGAAGATAGAAATAGAGTTCAACTTAAAAATGGTGAACCACAATAATGCGCCATAACGAATCATTAGAGCGGATGATACGGCATTAGAAAAGGTATTCACGCTGTTAGCTATGACTTAAATATACGATCATTTTGTTGGTGGGTAACGACCAAGTAGTTCTTCTTCTGCCCGAATTGATAGAATAATTGCACGATTCAGTTTCAAAGCATTGACAGTCGCACGTCCCACTAATGTCAAACCAATAACCTGAAAATCTCTCCAGTAAAAATGCTCCTTCCAAGCTTGTTGACGAGGATTAAAAATTTTCACAAATTCACTCGTTTCGGGATCTTCTACGTCTTGCCTTGCCCCTTTGTAGAGTGAGCAAGATACACACGCAAGAGCTAAGTTATCTGCCGTTGTTGAGCCACCCGCTACTACAGGAATCACATGATCGACATGAAATGTAGCTGCTTGCCCCAATTGTGATAAACCGCAATACTCACAATAGTTTTCTGCCCTTTGAATAACCAATCGACGCAAAGATACAGGGATTGATGCCATCTATTTTTACTTTGCTACTCTTTGCGATCGCAAATGTAGCAGAGACAGAAACTCAGCTAATTCAACTAAACCCTCTGCCTCGTCTCTTTCTAATGGAGTTAACATTTCACCAGTATCTTGATGATCTAGCAAGAGTTGAAGACGATTGTGAACCGCTTTAGGGAGTTGAAAGTGAGTCAATTCAATAGGTATCTCAATGACTTCAGGCATAGAGGTAAGGGATGTAGAATACTAACGAGTATTTAATGCTATTGTAACTCAATGATCTTTTTTGCCGTTTTGCGCTAAGGTAGCACTGCCACCTAACACATCGCTGCACCAAAACGGAATCATAAGCTATTGATTGAGTTGCAGAGTGTGTTGCCGTCTGGTGAGCTTTGCTATTGGGCTGCTGAACTGATTTTTAGGGAAGGTATGTTGAAGTTATCTGTTAGCTTTAACACTGTTTTGCTATCTTCTGTGATGCCGAAGTTTGAAGATCGACTAGAAACTATTTATGCCAAAAGTCGCTAGGCGTGGCGAGAATGGTTAGAAAGGAACTATGTTTCAGTTTGGTGTTTTAAGGCGGCAGGAAAAGCGATCGCCTTCCATCCTATTTTCACCCATTACCAAGCATTTTAATATTTGCTTTGACGTATAAGTTTTTATAGCAACGAGCCTTAAGAATATCTGAGCGGGAGCGCACTTTTACTTGCTCCCACAGTATTTTAAAGCGACTTCTGGCAACGACTGACAATGTACATCAGACTTTTTGCGAAAGTAAAATTTAAAATTGATTTGCATTTATGTAAAGCTCATAATTGTAAATAGAAGCTATTAAATTAAACCTTAATTCAAAGGTTTTCTTCGGTTTCGATATCGCCCTTGTAAAATTCTAAATCTTTTCAAATGTGCAAAGATATTTTCAATAACTATTCTCTCTTTTGCTAGCTCTCTATTCTCTTTTTTATCTGCTATAGAAAACTTACCTTTTTTTGGCTTCTTTTTAGGTGTTTTACTGAAATGATGATACTTTTTAATTCCTTCTCTTGAAAAGCTTGGGGGAAGGAAACCGCTCCCCCCAACTTTTCGCTGATATCCTTTGTCTGCTAAACATCTAACCTCTTTTTTAATCCTGATCTTACTCCTTTTATACAACTTAAAATCATGCTCAGTCCCTTTTCTATATGCTGTACATAGTATTTCTCCATTCCTTTTATCGATAATTACTTGGGCTTTCAATGTATAGATTTTTTCTTGCCGCTATAATAGCTCTTTTGTTTTTTTAGGTCTTTCTATGGGGGTTTCGCTTACATCTATCACTACTGTTTCTAGCTGACAATCATCTTGGATTAGTCTTTTTTTTCCTGGTAATCTTAATTCGGGTGCTTGAATTAATATATTTTCTATTTTCCTAGTGCTTCGATAGGCTGTGGACTCGTTTACTCCCCAAGTTGCTCCTAAATGAAAATATGTTCTGTACTCTCGTAAAGCTCTGTGGGGGAAGCTTCCACTCGCGTGACTTTACGTAAGTATTCTATGGTCATTAAAACTTGGTCTTCTACCCCTAATTTCGATGGTTTCCCTGTTATCTTACGTGAACAATATACTTTTTTGACTATTTCTACCCTTTGCTTAAATGTCTCATACTGCACTCCACATAGACGCTTAAAGTCTTCAGCCTTTAGCTTTTTTACTTGTTTATAAGTCATTTTTGTATTTATCTAATCTCTTTCTCCCCATTGTAATTCGTACTTTTGCAAGAGGTCTAGTATTAACGATCTTTGGCTCTGCTTTGAATTGTCGTCCTAAATCCTACTTTGAAATTATTTTCTAGCTCAAAACTTACTGTCAAAATAGTTGCATAAATAAACTATTAGGTGATTTGGTAAAGTAAATATTAAACGATCGCCTCACCTTGATTGCCACCAATACTTAGCGGCTAAAACCAGGACAAAGATAGCTTTTCTACAGCAATGCTATCTTTTATCCCATCTCAAGCAGGCGATCGCTAATTGGCACAGAAACTAATGGCGATCGCACTTTACCTACCAATTTTCGCTAAATTAAAAAAATATCCTAGAGGAAACCGATTAATGTCGTCAGCACAACTATTATTGGTAGATGATGAGCCGGGATTGCGCGAAGCTGTCAAAGACTATTTATCTGAAAGCGGTTTTAGCGTTCAAGTAGCTAGTTCTGCTCGTGAAGGCTGGGAACTAATCCAACAAAATACCCCAGACCTGGTAATTTCTGATATTATGATGCCCCAAGTAGACGGCTACCAGTTTCTTAAGCAATTACGCGACGATCCTCGGTTTAAAGCCCTGCCCGTGATATTTTTAACTGCTAAAGGGATGACAGGCGATCGCATTCAAGGCTATCAAGCAAGGTGCGATGCCTATTTATCCAAGCCTTTCGACCCCGATGAATTAGTCGCTATTGTCGAAAACTTACTAGAACGCCGCGTAGTAGCAACGGCTACTACCGAACATGGCGATATCCCAGATATTGCCGATTTAGCTCATCAAATTGCGCAAATTAAGGCGATTCTTACTCAAAAAAACGGCATCGTCCAAACACCCATGCCGTTTAAAATCGACCTCACACCTAGAGAGCAGAGCGTATTAGATTTAGTTACAACAGGATTGATGAATAAAGAAATTGCCCGTCAACTGCAAACTAGCGTCCGTAATGTCGAAAAGTATGTTAGCCGTCTATTTAGCAAAACTGGGACAAATAGCCGTACCGAATTAGTCCGTTTTGCTTTAGAACATGGGTTAGCTAAATAACTCTAGGCAGCGATCGCGGCAACTAAAAATAAGCTATCTACTAAAATCGTACTCAATACCGCGCCCCCAAATGCCCACCAATGCAATTGTTTAGATAGTAAAGGTAACGTTCCGCAAACTAGCAATACGATAGCAAGAACTATTGCTAGACCCTGCCCCAGGGGTGTTTGAACCTGTCCTAAAGCACTGTGCAAAATTGTGGGCGTTGACTCTGGCTCTATCATAATTTGCCGCCAGTAGGGAATTAAATCTACTAACCAAAAATATATATCTGTTAACACAGTTCCCAGTAATGAACCCAGATAAAAATAGTTGCCTACTTTGCCCCAACCGCGTCTCAAACAAACGATCGCAAAGGGCAGCGCGATCGCTTCTACGGGCAAGTGTAACAACGGTTCCCAGCGCAGCCAGCCCCAGTAAACTGAACCCGCTAACCAACTCCAACTAAAACCTAGTAATAAGTCTCCCCAAATATAAGTTTTGGGTTGTGACATCAACTTATAACCTAGCCATAACCAAGCCGCCGTTAGTACCAAACTCAGCCAAGGAAGCACTCTTACAAGTGGCGCTTCTATAAATACTGGCACGGTTACTAAAAAAACTGCTGCTCCAAAAGTTAACCAGGCTTGTTTAAAGCCAACTTGCCAAGAAATATTACTAACTCTTTGCGTCTCGGCGGTTGCCAGCGAGGAAGTTACGACGCTATAAGGGGGCAATGTTTGGTTAACCAAGGTACTATATTAATATTATTTACTTAACTTAATCTTACTTAACGATACCATAAAATCGATGCCCTGGGGGGGCATATTAATAATACCTTAATTATTAAGCTCTACCGGGGTGTAAGCAGCTAAAGATTTGACGGCGGTTAGCAAAAGTGTCAATTTAAGGAGAAACTGCGATCTCACTCCAAAAAAAACAAATTATGGCTTCAGCAAAATATCAAATCTTAGCTTTGGGTAGCCTCTTTGCAGTTATTGCACTACCAGTCCAAAGTCAAACATTGCCAGCAGTAACTACAACACAGCCAAATATTTTTCAAGCAATTATTCTGGGGATGGTGCAGGGACTAACAGAATTTTTACCTATTAGTAGTACCGCTCACCTGAAAGTAATCCCTGTATTATTAGGCTGGGGAGATCCGGGAGTCGGTCTAACTGCTGTAATTCAGTTGGGAAGTATCGCCGCCGTACTATGGTATTTTTGGAGTGATCTAACTCAAATAACCCTCGGCGCATTCACCGCAATTAGGCAAAAAAATTACAAATCCTATGACTTGCGCCTAGCCATCGGCATTATGCTAGGAACTTTACCAATAGTATTTTTTGGACTATTAATTAAAGTATTTATCCCCGACTACGATAATTCCCCCGTGCGGAGCTTAGAAGCGATCGCAATTTCTTCAATAGTAATGTCGCTTCTACTTGGACTTGCCGAACAAATTGGCAAACGCAAACGCAACTTTGAACACCTAACCGTTACCGATGGCGTAGTGATGGGATTAGCGCAAGCTCTGGCTTTAATTCCTGGTGTATCGCGCTCTGGATCGACATTAACGGCGGGGTTATTTATGGGTTTAGAAAGAGGTGCGGCGGCTCGATTTTCTTTCTTACTGGGAATTCCAGCAATTACTTTAGCCGGACTTGTGGAATTAAAAGACTTAGTAGACATAGGAATAACCAACGACAGCATAGTTACAATGATTGTGGGCGTAATTTCTGCCGCTATATTTTCCTATTTAGCGATCGCTTGGTTACTGCGCTTTTTGCAAACTCAAAACACTTGGGTATTTGTTTGGTACAGACTAGCCTTTGGGATAGCGATATTAATTGCGATCGCCACTAACTTATTGCCAAATAGCTAAAAGCTGCGCCGCCGGAAAGATTTATGAATGCCACCAACCCCGCCATAATTACAAAAATAATCCCTGAGTCCATCGCCGCCGAAATGGGCTTTGAAGTTGGAGATAAAATTTTATCTATCAACGGTACGCGCCCCCGCGACTTAATAGACTATCAATTTTTGTGCGCTGACGAACTATTAGAACTAGAAGTAATCGACACTACTGGAAAAACTCATCTCTTAGAAATTGAGAAAGAATACGATGAAGGCTTAGGATTAGAATTTGACAGCGCCTTATTTGACAATTTAATTCAGTGTAATAATCGTTGCCCTTTTTGCTTTATAGATCAACAGCCCCCCGGTAAACGCGAAAGCTTATATTTTAAAGATGACGATTATCGCCTCAGCTTTCTTTATGGTTCTTACCTTACTTTGACTAACTTAAGTCAAAAAGAATGGGCAAGAATTGAGCAAATGCGCCTATCGCCTTTGTATGTATCCGTCCACGCCACCGAGCCAGAAATTAGAACTAGACTATTAAAAAATCCTCGCGCTGGGGAAATATTAAAACAATTAAAGTGGTTTCAACAAAAGCGGCTACAAATTCACGCTCAAGTAGTCGTATGTCCTGGAATAAATGACGGTCAGCATTTAGAAAAAACTCTACTTGATTTGGCATCTTTTCACAAAGGCAAAATCCCCGCCGTCGCCTCGGTGGCTATTGTACCTGTAGGCTTAACTAAGTTTCGCCCCAACGAAGACGAATTAATCCCCATTACTCCCCAAAAAGCCGCCGAAGTTATCCAACAAGTACAAAATCTACAAACTAAATTTCGGAATTCTCTAAAATCTACCTTTGCTTGGTTAGCTGACGAGTGGTTTTTGATTGCTGGGCAATTCTTGCCCCCCGAATCTGATTATGAAAACTACCCGCAGATAGATAATGGTGTCGGTTCAATTCGTTCATTTTTGAAAGAATTTCAACTAGCAGCCGAAAACCTGCCAAAACAAATTGTTAAACCAAAAAAGTTTACTTGGATAGTAGGTAACGCTGTAGAAAAAGCATTTCAACCAATTGTAGAGCGGCTAAATAAAGTAGAAAATTTGGAAATAACTATGGTGGCTTTATGTAGCAATTATTGGGGACAAAGCATTACAGTTACAGGTTTACTTACAGGAGAAGATTTGTTATTAGGGTTACAACAGAAATCTTTGGGCGATGGGGTGCTATTACCTGCTATGATGCTTAAGCATGGTGATACTTGTTTTTTAGACGACATGACCGTTACAGAACTTGCCTCCAGACTCAGTACGCCAATTTTACCCGTCCGGGGGATTGCCGAGCTAATCGAGACTTGTATTAAATAATGCCAATAAAATTAACTTTACCCGTGCTGCTACCAGCAGTGATGGCTACTTCTAGCCGAGAAAAAGTAGGGAAAAATTTATATGCTTGGTTAGGAGCAATTTTTTGGGGAGCAAGTTTGCTACCAATATTTACTTTGCCTGCCAAAGCTGTAGAAACAGAAATATTGGGAGTAGTCAAGAGCGAAGAAAACACTCAACACTGGCAAACTATAACCACGCGCTTGCAGGCATCGAGAATAAATTATTGTGTGATTGACTTAGCAAGTGTAAGAAGCGTAACAGATTTAAGCGATCGCCCAGTGGTATTTTTGCCGAATATTGAGACAATTTCCCCGGCTCAGGCGATCGCTCTAGAATCATGGATGAGCAAAGGCGGACGGATAATTACAAGCGGCGCTATCGGTAACAGAAGTCAGCCTGGGGTTCGGCAACTAATGCGGAGCCTGTTGGGGGGCTACTGGGGCTTTGGATTTAAAGCGCCATCAAAGTTGCAACCATTAAAAACTAACTCCCAACAGTGGGTAAAAAATTCTTTAGGAGGTACAGCTTGGGGAGGAACGGTAATTCCAACTAGCGTTACTAGCCAAACCGCCGCCGTTTGGCAAATGTCTAACGCTCCCTCCGCCGTCGTCACCACCGAGCGCACAACACTTTTAGGCTGGAATTGGGGAACAAATGCCGCCACTACTGCCGAATTTGATACAGCGTGGTTAAAAGCTGCTCTTAGTCGTCATGTCAAATTAGTCGCTACGAATAATACCGCTAAACCAAAAAACTGTAATGGGACAGTAGCTTCAAATACAAATAGAATTTCCGTCAAACCAAAAACGCCAGAAATTACGCCTTTAAGGACAATTCAACCTGAAATAACTAGACAAACAGTTACTCTGCCAACAAATCAACTGCCAAGGGTTGCAAAGCCCCCAATAGCTATAAGCCCTAATAGTAGAGTAGAAACAGGCTTTATTACTCCTGCTGCTGACGAGCCTTTAGATAGGCTGGCACCAAGAGGATTAATTGCTCCCAACGCCAAAACTCCAATTACAGGATTAGAGGCGATCGCACTGCGCCAAGAATTAGATAATTTAATTGGGAGATTTGAAAGCGCCCAACTAGCGGCATCTTCGCGCAATCATCGCCCTACCGAATCAACACAAATAGCTAGTTCTGACATTACGACCATACCCCAAAGCGCTACTCAAGCCTTGGATAAAGCTAGAGAAATTGCCAAAACTTTACCGCAATTAGTTAGCACTAGAAACTACACCAAAGCAAGAAGCGAATGGCTCAAAGCTTCTCAATTATTGTGGGACAATTACCCTACTAGCCGCCCGACTTCGCAACCAGAAATTCGTGCCATGTGGTTAGATCGTGGCACAATCGTCCGTGCAGGCTCGGAGCAAGGATTAGCAAAAATTTTTGATAAATTGGCAGCGTCGGGAATTAATACTGTTTTTCTAGAAACCGTCAATGCTGGCTATCCTATCTATCCAAGTAAAGTTGCACCCCAAGCAAATCCTTTAGTCAAAGGTTGGGATCCTTTAGAATCGGGAGTTAAGTTAGCTCACGAACGTGGGATAGAGTTGCACGCTTGGGTATGGGCTTTTGCTGTAGGCAATCAACGTCATAATACTTTAGTTAATCTTCCGACGAACTATCCAGGGCCAGTTATTGCGGCTCATCCCGATTGGGCAAGCTATGATAACCGAGGTAACTTGTTTCCCCTTGGTCAAAATAAACCGTTTTTAGATCCGGCAAATCCCGAAGCACGACAGTATTTACTTGCTCTATGCGATGAAATTGCCCAGCGCTACAAAATCGATGGCTTGCAACTAGACTATATTCGCTATCCGTTTCAAGATCCCGCCGCCGATCGCACTTACGGTTATGGTAGAGCCTCAAGGCAGCAATTTAAGCAGTTAACGGGAGTAGATCCGACGAAAATTAGTCCGCGCGATCGCCTTTTGTGGCAAAAATGGACTAATTTTCGCACCGCACAAATCGATTCTTTTGTGGCTCAAGTAGCGCAGAAATTGCGTAAAACCCGCCCAAATGTAATTATGTCGGTTGCAGTGTTTCCGCTTTCGGAACACGATCGCCTCAATAAGTTACAGCAGCATTGGGAAGTATGGGCGCAACGGGGGGATGTAGATTTAATTATTCCCATGACTTATGCGCTGGATACTTACCGTTTCCAGCGTCTAGCGCAACCTTGGATTAGTTCGATAAATCTAGGTTCAGCGCTGATTGTACCGGGAATTCGTTTATTTAATTTAACTTCTCCTGTGACCGTAGACCAAATTCAGTTGGCGCGAGACTTGCCAATTAGCGGTTATGCGTTATTTGCTGTAGAAAATCTCAATAGCGACTTACAAAACATTTTTCAACGCACCCAAGGCAAAGTTAATGAGCCAATTCCTTATCGTCAGCCTTTCGGTGCGGCGGCGGCTAGGTTTACATCGTTGCAACAGCAATGGGATTATTTATTAGCTAATAACCAATTGGTTCTAGTGAAAAGTGGTCAATCAACTTTTAACGCCAAAGCCAAAGTCTTAGAAACCGCTTTAGCAGAACTTGCTGCTAATCCTACATCAGGGCGATTGAGTACCGCAAAGACGGCGTTAGCTGCTTTTGAGTTGCAGTTTATTGACGGAATGCGCTTTTACAGGTTAGAAAATCCTTATCAATTTAAAGTTTGGTTAAATCGGATTGATACTATAGAGCGATTATTAGTTTATGGCGATCGCATGGTGATCAAAAAGCACCGCTAAATTTCGCGTTTGGGAATAACTATATAACCCGTTGCGCGATCGCCCAATACTATATTTTTTTCCTCTCCCCAGTACCACCAATAAGCGCCCACATAAGCGCAAACTATACTATCTAACTTGTCTTCCAATGCTTTTAAAGCTTTTCCAGTAGTGGGGATTTCAGCAAACAGCACTGGATGAGAATTGAGATTGAGGGCGGGTGTAAAGGTGGGTAAAACTTCTACGATATATTTATACAGTTTAATTAGTTCTAAGCGACGCTCTAACAAGCGTCCTTTTTTGTACTTAAGGATCAAAGGTAAATTAAATAATTCTACGATCGCCGGATGGGGGAATACTTCAATTTGATATTTACCCAGTTTTTGGGGTGTAATTTCTGGCGCGTGGACAAAACCTCGATGTTCTAACTCTACGCCGAAGTTTACAGTGCGATCGGCAAAAGCAAGACCAAGATTAGCAGGATAACAACCCGCATGGTAACGTCCAAAATATTTGTGGGTAAGTTTATCAGGTAAGCGTGATCCTGTAAGGTTGGGAATAATTGTCGGCGCATCTACCGCCGCGATCGCATTATCTTGTGGTTGAACCCAATTATCTAACCAAGAAAGTACATCGGCGATTTCTTCAATCCGATCTAAATTTAATAGATGCAACTGTTCGTTTACTAATTCCAAACAACATAGTCCGCTTGGTTGCGATTTCCAACCTAGATCAATACCAATAAATTTCAATCGCTTTAAAAATCCCGCAAAAACTTGACCAAAATTTGCCCTAGGCTTGCTAACACATTTTTAGACTATGATAGTTTACCTAGTGCGATCGCCTTTAATATTTATCTATGTTTCCCATAGCCGAATGCAATCAAAAGAACTTTTTTCATGAGCTAGTAATCAGTAAAATAAAAGCCGATATATGAAATGTAGATGCACGTCTGGGGTCTAAAACTATTTGACTCAATACGCCAACGGTCTATTTATTTAATCAAAAGTGACCTGAACAGTCCCAGCAGCCGTACCATTACTTTTCCACAGGTTTGTAGAGGAAGAGAAGCTTCTCCTAGCAGTAAAGTACAATATGCCATTAACATTTGCTAAGTCCTCCGGATTAGAACCGTAATTTCCAGGGAAAATGTCTTTAACTAGAACAGTCCCGGCAACCGTACCATTACTTTTCCACAGTTCTTTACCATGAAGGACGCTCTCAGCACTAAAGTACAGTATGTTATTGACACTGACCAAGTTACTTGGTCTAGAACCATCAACCCCAAGATTAATATCTTTAAGTTGAATAGTGCCAAGTCTTGTACCGTCACTCTTCCAAAGCTCATTGCCGTAAGCAGCACTATAAGCCGTGAAATACAGTATGTTATTGATGACGACTATATTGGATATAGAAGAATTGACAGATCCTCTATTAATGTCTCTGACCATCACTGTACTAGCCGCCGTCCCATTACTCTTCCACAACTCATAGCCTCCGATAGGATTGTAGGCAATAAAATATAACGTGCCATTGACAACCATTAGGTTAGATATGTCAGAACTACTACTTCCAGGATTGATATCTTTGACCAAGACTGTGCCATTAGTTGTGCCATTACTTTTCCACAATTCATGCCCTGTAGCCGAGGTATAGGCAACAAAGTATGCAGTGCGATTGAAGTTTATGATGTTGGATATGTTGGACTGGGCATTGGTGGGTTCTTGCATGAATATTCCAGAGGTTAATCCAAAAAGGGCAAGTCCCGAACACAGCTTTGTAAGCAGCTTAATTCCTGGCAATTTCATAAGTCTCCTATGATTACGGGCAAATTTACAGTAGCAATGTCACAATATATACCACTGATTAAATTAATATCAAAATTTTCAGAAATTGTACAGAAAGCTTTTCTTAAGTTTTTAAATACCAATATCTGTGAGCATTGCCTGTGGAAAGTTTCAAAAAGCTATAATGACGAAATCTTGACAAGAATCCGCACCAAGCTTTAGATTTCTAATGGATTTGTGGCTTGAACAAATTTTGACAAATAGCCGATCGCTATTGTTCGATGCAGCATGGGCGAAAGCTTTTGGCATTACACCAGAAACTGGAGAATATGCGCCTATTTTCCGCTTTATTTACCCTGTTTGCAGCCAATTTAATCAACAAACTCTAAAGCTTCCAGAAGATAAGTTTGCAACCAATCTATGGACTTGGTGGCTACCTTTGGCAATGCTCATAGCTGAGTATCGAACTAGGCAATCAAAGCCATTAATTCAAGGCATTTTAGCCGCTCAAGGAACGGGCAAATCTACCTTAGCTGCAATTTTAAAATTGATTCTGGGCGAGATGGGTTATCGGACGATTTGCTTATCTTTGGATGACTTGTATAAAACCTATCGCGATCGCCTAATTTTACAACAGCAAGACCCGCGTTTAGTTTGGCGTGGCCCTCCCGGTACTCACGATTTAGATTTGGGCTTAAAGGTCTTGGAGGCACTGCATCAAGTCAATTCTGACGCAATTATTCAACTTCCCCGTTTCGATAAATCTGCCTTTAACGGTGCAGGAGATCGAGGGAATTCTGAAGCAATTACTAGAGCAGATATTATCTTGTTTGAGGGTTGGTTTGTAGGGGTTCGACTTATCGATCCAGTAGTTTTTGACACCGCACCACCGCCAATTGTTACCGATAGCGATCGCCAATTTGCCCGTGATATGAATGCCAAATTGCAGGATTATTTACCTTTATGGGAACAAATAGACAGGTTAATTTTGCTATATCCGCTCGATTACCGTTGGAGTTTAGGCTGGCGACAACAAGCCGAACATCAAGCTATTGCTCTTGGTAAGAAAGGGATGAGTGACGAAGAACTTGAGCAATTTGTCAATTACTTTTGGCGCAGTCTGCACCCAGAGTTATTTATTAAACCTTCTATTTGGGTAGACGTGGTAATTGAAATCAATAGCGATCGCTCTTGGGGGAGAATTTATTAGCCAAATCCTTTGGCGCACTTAGATACAATAGTCAAATTTACATCACTTCTAGACAAAATCTTTTGCAGCCGTTTCTGGCAATAAAAAGGTAGCTTGGCAATGTACCAGTCTGTTAGATGCTTAGAGCCTTTGCTTTTATTACATCTTGCACAGGCTGGTACTAAATTTTGCCGCGACTTTATCCCGCCTTTTGACTCCGCTAATACATGATCTAAAGTAAGTTTTTGAGACTTAACACCACAATAGGCACAGCAAAGCGCAAACTCTAATTTTATTTGAGCTTTGAGATTTTTAGACTTGGCGGAAGTAGACTGCATAGGAGATTAAAGGGATGCAAACTGGGCTGCAAAACCTTCTAAACTTTGACATTCATCAGTAAAAACCTCCGCATCAGCAACATCTTCAATTTTGTATTCCATCGTGCGATCGCCCTGGGGTGTTTTTTTGGAAGAAAGGCAAGTACCTTGATACTTATCTACCAGAGTGAGAAAGGCTGCACTCCATTGTTTCCAGGCATCCGTTGAACAGTTTATAGTTACCAGCCACATATATTAGTCGGCGATAAACTTAAGTGAAACACCATTCATGCAATAGCGATCGCCTGTAGGTTGTGGCCCATCATTAAATACATGACCCAAATGCCCACCACAGCGAGAGCAATGAACTTCTGTCCGGGTCATAAATAAAGCTTTATCTACCGTTGTACCTACCGCACCTTCAATCGGGGCAAAAAAGCTCGGCCAGCCAGTACGGCTATTAAACTTAGTTTCGGAGGTAAATAATGGCTGTCCACAGCCAGCACAAGCATAAGTTCCCTCACCATATTGCTTATCAAGTTCGCTAGTATGAGCGCGTTCTGTGCCATGTTTGCGCAACACTTTAAATTGTTCTGGGGTTAAATCTTTTTGCCATTCTGTTTCTGGCTTAGTAATCTCAAACTCGTTGTTTGCAACGGACATAGTGTCTAACTTCCAATGATTAACTGTAACGCCCTTTTATTTTACCGTTTCCCGATCGTGCTTTTATCTGCAACTAAAGCATCTAATTCCCCTTGCATCTGCGTACAAACTTTTTCATAACAAGTATCCACATAATCGCGGTCAAGAGCCGCCGCCCGACCATAACGCTCAAACTCAATAGGCGCACAAATCCTTGTATGGATTGGAACAGGGAGGGGAATGTTGGGTAATGGGCCAATTGCCAAACCCCAAGGCAATCCTAAATAAATTGGAAATACCATCGGGTCGAAGCCAAAGGGCCAAGGCATACCCCAATCGTGGAGTTGGCGCAGTTCTTTGTAAAAGTCCGCTAAAACAATTAGAGTATCGTGAGCGCCATGAGAAATTGCCGGGATAATCGGCACTTTTTCTCGCAAGGCTAATTTAATAAATCCTTTACGTCCAGCAAAGTGAATGCGATCGCGTTCTTTATGCAATCGCCATAAATCTTGCGCTCCTCCAGGATAAACCAAAACCGCCGCCCCTTGTCTTAGCGCCGCTCTAGCCATTTTTGGGTGCGCCATCACTGCCCCAAATTTAACCGTTAACTGAGAATATATAGGTAGCATCCACACATTCGGGTGCATTAACCCGTAGACGGGGCGATGTGCGCCAAAATGACGAAACCAGTCCACCATAAACATCAGCGTATCTGGAGCTAGTAAACCGCCGTTATGAGAGCCAACAATTAGCATACTGCCATCGGTGGGCAAGTGCTGCCAGCCATCGGTTGTGACTCTAAAATAGTGACGGTGCAGCCATTCCCCCACTGGTAAGAGCGATTCAATGACCGCCGGATCTCGTTCATCCAAAGACCAACCATCGAAACGATTAGAGTTGAATAGTGCGATCGCATCCAAATAAGTAAACAATTAGTCCAAACTCCTCTAAAATTTTGTCTGACGATAAAAACATTTTTACTCAAGTCTGACATCATCCACTAAAAACAAATACTTCGCAGTTTCTAAACTTACTAATTTTGGAGATTGATTAATGTCATCATCGATTTATTTAGCGGCTCCCCTGTTTACCCAAGCTGAGATCGCCTTTAACCAAAGCTTGGCTGACCAATTAAAAGCGGCGGGTTATAAGGTTTATTTGCCACAACAGGAATGTGCGGGAACGACCGATCCCGTTGAGTTATTTAATATTTGTATTCAAGGTTTAGATAACGCCAGTATGGTGCTAGTAATTTTAGATGGCACTGACGCAGATTCTGGTAGTTGTTTTGAAGTTGGCTATGCTTTTGCTAAAAATATCCCCATTGTGGGTTTGCGGACGGATTTTAGGGGTAGTGGCGAACATATGGGAGTAAACTTAATGCTTTCCAATAGTTGCCAGCACTTGCTTTTGACGACCTCTAATATAGATTCTTCCCCGGCTAAAGTTACTTACCTGAAAATGGGCGAAAACTTTTTCCCAACGCTTCAAGAAGTTTTATCTAAAATACCTGTGGCGCAGACTGCCCTTATTGACCAAGATTTTGAAATATAATTAGCGACGCTATATAGTTTTATCCCCCGATTAATGAAAGTTCGTGCCAAGATGAAGGTAACCTCTATTAGGGAATCGTTATGTCTAAAGAGCAGAAAGGCAATAAAGAAACCAAAAAGCCAAAAGCACAGTCTGAAGATTCTAAAAAGCAAAAGAAAGACCCTAAAAGACATGATGGCTTAGGAGGCAAGTAGCCATTAGGGTTTTTACAGATATTGGGTTTGATTTAGCTAAATAAATAGTTTGATTAGCCCGCCTGGGGCTTTAATCCTAGGCGGTTTGTACTACTTACTCTCCTTTTTGCAATCCCTTAACTAATTCATTAAAAGGTTGCCAGTTATCTTCTGTTGCTATAGACTCCCATACTGATTCTATAATGGGTCTTAATGGCACGATTTTAGGATTATTTTGCTGTAATTGTTGGGCTACTTTTTCCATCTCATCAATAGGTAAATTTGATAAGCCTTGCTGATATAAGTTTTGCCATTTTGATAAAAGTTCTGCTGGAAGTTCTCCAAAGTTAAATATTAAATCTGCTTTGTCTCTCCATTTAGGTGTAAACCTTTCTCTCAATTGGGTAAAAAAGTCGTGATAACCAATTTGAGTATCTTTTAACAGTTGAATTGTTACTTCTAATAGATCCTCTGATTGAGGAAAATCTGGATTTGTAAAACCCAACTTTTTCAACATCAAATGTTTATATTCAAGCTGATAATATTCATAGAATTTTGCTAGTCCTTCCGCCATAGCTTCGACATCAATAACGGCGGCTAAAGGCTGCTGCAATGCTTTCAAATTTGTGCAACATACATCTGGCTGATTGCCGTAACTATAACGCCTGTAATGGTCAAAATAAGCGGCGGTAAATTCTAAATCGTAGCTAGGAATAAAAGCATAAGGGCCATAGTCAAAACTTTCACCCGTAATTGACATATTATCGGTGTTTAGTACCCCATGACAAAATCCTGCTGCCATCCATTGCGCGGCTAATTTGGCTACTCTAGCGACTAATTGGGCGTAAAAAAGTATGTATTGGTCGGGTTTGTTGTGAATATCTGGATAATAATATTCAATTACATGATCTAATAGCTTTTGCGTCAAATCTGGGCGATTGAGATGATGAAGTCGCTCAAAAGTACCGAAACGAATATGCGACCTGCTAAATCTTACCATTACTGACGATCGCGTTGGTGAAGGTTCATCTCCTCGCCATAGTTGTTCGCCCGTCTCCACTAAACTAAAAGTGCGAGAAGTATACACCCCTGTTTGATGTAATGCTTCGGTTGCTAAGACTTCGCGTACACCGCCTTTGAGCGTAAGTCTACCATCACCGCCGCGAGAATAAGGAGTTTTACCCGATCCTTTAGTCCCAAAATCGTACAATTCCCCGTCAGTACCGCGTACTTGTCCAAAAAGAAAGCCTCTACCATCGCCCAAATCGGGGTTGTAGTAGCCAAATTGATAACCATGATAGCGTAAGGCAAGTAAAGGCTGGCGTTGAAACTTACCAAAAGCCTCAATAAAATCTCTATCGGTTATGTTTTGAGCTTCTAATCCCAAAGTTGGTAATACTAAGTCATTGCGAAAACGTAAAATTTGTTCGGGAAATTGCGCCGCTTGAACTATATCGTAGTATTCACCGCCCAAGGATTCAATGGTGGGTTCGTAATTGATACTAAGCAGGGGATTTGTCATGTTGATGTCTGCGCTACTACTTTCTTTTAGCTCAAAACTAGAGGCTTAGTGATTGGTCACTGGAAATTGTCACCCATTACCCATTATCCATTACCCATTTATTAGTCTTCAATTTGACCAACGCGACGAATATTGAGAATATCGCTCATTTTTTTGATTTGGACAAATACTTGTTCTAATTGATGACGATCGCGTATTTCCAAACCCAAGTCAATAATAGCCGGTTGTCCGTTAGTGGTTTTAACGTTAGCATTTCGTACATTGATACTGTAATCGCTGAGGCGAGATAAAATGTCTTTGAGTACGCCTACCCGGTCAATGGCTTCTATTTGTACGTCAATGGGGTAGGTTTGGGGACGACCTTTGTTTGAGTCTATAGGATTCCAGTTTACCGGAATTAAGCGATCGCCTTCCACAGTTTCAACATTTTGACACCCTTGGCGATGAATAGAAATCCCGCGATTGCTGCGCGTCACTACACCAATAATTGCTTCTCCAGGAATTGGACTACAACAACCCGCCAAGTGATACAACAATCCCTCTACCCCCGCAATGGGCGATTCGCTGGCTTTTTTGGTCGGTAAAGTAGTTCGGGGCGCAGTTGTTGGTAAAGTAATAACTTCTGTATTATCAACGCTTTGCTGGGTTTTAAATACTTCTCGCCAGCGATTGAGTACCAAGTTTAAAGTTACTTCTCCGTAACCCACCGCCGCTAATAAGTCTTCTACACTGTGATAGTTACACTTTAGGGCTACTTGCTCCATTGGCGCAGATTTTAGCAAAGATTCAAAGCCAGTTTTGCCTAGTTCTTTTTCTAACATATCTCTACCACGAGTGATATTTTCGTCGCGGTGCGATCGCTTGTACCATTGTCTAATTCGATTTTTTGCTGCCGATGTGCGCGCAAAATTCAACCAATCTAAGCTGGGATGGCTGTTTTTATGGGTCAGAATTTCGACAATATCGCCATTTTTAAGTCGTGTATCTAGCGTTACCATCCGTCCATTTATCCGCGCACCACAACAGCGATTTCCTACTTCTGTATGAATTCGATAGGCAAAATCTACCGTAGTTGCACCCGGATTCAAAGCAATTACATCGCCTTTAGGCGTAAACACATAAACATCGTCTTCAAACAAATTATCTTTGACGCTTTCCAAATATTCCTGCGCGTCTTTAAGATCGTTTTGTCCTTCTACTAACTGTCTTAGCCAGGTAAACTTTTCTTCCCCTGGGGCTATTTGCGTATAGTTGCTACCTTTTTCTTTATACTTCCAGTGTGCCGCAATTCCATACTCGGCGATATGGTGCATTTCTACCGTGCGAATTTGCAATTCTACGGGTCGCCCAGTGAAGCCTACCACCGCCGTATGCAACGATTGATAGTGATTTGGCTTCGGTAAGCCGATATAGTCCTTAAACCGCCCTGGAATCGGTTTAAATTCGTCATGAACTATAGCTAAAGCTCTGTAACATTCTTCATTAGTTTGAACCACAATCCGAATGGCGGCTAAATCGTAAATTTCCCTAAATTCTTTCTGTTGGCGCTGCATCTTTTGATAAATGCCATAAAGATGCTTAGGACGACCGCTAATATCAGTGTATTTAATTCCTGCTTGGTCTAGCCTAGCTTTTAATACTTCGGTAACTCTCGCAAGTCTAGCTTCTCGGTCGCCGCGTTTTTCGGCAACTAAGTCTTGCATTTGACGATAAGCTTCGGCTTCTAGGTATTTAAACGCCAAATCCTCCAATTCCCATTTAAACCGCCCAATTCCCAACCGATGAGCTAGAGGAGCAAAAATATCGCGGGTTTCAGTGGCAATACGGCGGCGCTTTTCGTCGGCTAAGTGTTCTAAAGTTCGCATATTGTGCAAGCGATCGGCAAGCTTGACTACAATTACCCGTATATCTTGCACCATTGCCAAAAACATTCGGCGGATGTTTTCTGCTTGACTTTCCGTCTTGCTAGAAAAATTAAACTTAGATAACTTAGTAACACCTTCTACTAATTGCCGGACTTCTGGATTAAATATTTGTTCTATTTGTTCAATTGTGATATCTGTATCTTCTACTACATCGTGGAGGAATCCCGCCGCAATCATTGCGCCATTACCGCCTAAATCGCGCAATAAACCCGCTACGGCTACCGGATGACAGATATAAGATTCGCCGGATTTGCGATATTGTCCTGCGTGGAGTTTATAGGCAAACTCAAAAGCACGACAGATGATCCCCGCGTCGCTAGAATCGTTATCTGATGATGTAATCAAACACTTATGTAGCCATTCAGGAAGATCGCAATCAAAGGAGGCAGTAGGAGCAACAACAACATTCATAGGATCGGGCTGCAATTAACTATTATTAGGTAGAACTATTAGGAAATGCGATCGCAATTATTGAGCGACTAAGAAAAAAAATATTAGGTTTGTTAATATTAGCGCCAATTGTGCCAAAACATAGTCAGCGCAAGTAGAAAAAATATTTGGATCGAAGTAGCAATAGTTTGCTAAACATCTCCAATTCATTTGTAGGGCAAAATTCTTTATATTAATTCTATGCTAAGTAGCCTTATGTTGCCAGAATATCAACAATTTGCTCAACTTTTAGAACAGATGCAAGCGGCATCTCAACAGCAAGATGTTATCGAGTTACGTTCTCGCTACCAAAAAGCCCAGCAATTTTTCCTAGAACAAATACTAACTTTAGAGCCAGCAGATAATTATCAAATCCGCTCCTACCAAACCGAGATTGCTAAGGAGTTGCAATTAATCGGAATGGATGTAAGATTTTTGCAAGCAGCCAAAGTACCAGAAACTTCCGCAATTAGACAAAAGCAACTACTCGCTCGCCTTCCCACCTTACTTAAATATTGCAATGCCATCCTGCAATTAACAACAAGTCTGTAAAACATGAAATCCCTACTCAGTATAGAAAATCTTAAAGTAGCCTATCCTCAACGCCGACAACTAGAACAACAGACTACTTGGGCAATAAACGATGTATCTTTAACTTTACAACCAGGCGATCGCTTAGGCTTAGTAGGAGAATCGGGCTGTGGTAAATCAACGTTAGGTAGAGCCGTGATGCGTTTGCTACCAGCAGGATCGCAAATTGAAGGTAGTGTAAGTTTTGATGGTAAGTCAGTTTTTGAAATGACGAGCGCCGAAGTACGAAAGTTTCGCGGCGAAGCTGTGGCGCTAGTATTTCAAGACCCGATGACAAGATTAGATCCGTTGATGACTATTGGCAAACATTGTACCGAAACTTTGCAAGCTCACTTGCCCCAACTTTCTGCCAAACAAGCTAAAGACAAAGCAATTTCTACTTTAGAAGCTGTAAGTATACCTTCTAGTCGCTGGAATCAGTACCCTCACGAGTTTAGCGGTGGTATGAGACAAAGAGTAGCGATCGCTTTAGCATTATTACTCAATCCCAAACTAATTGTTGCTGACGAACCCACTACAAGTTTAGATGTAACTGTCGCCGCGCAAATACTTAAAGAATTAACGAGATTGTGTCAAGAGCGAGACATGGCGCTGTTATTGATATCTCACGATTTGGCGCTAGTAGGGGAATACTGCGATCGCATGGGCGTAATGTACCAGGGATCGCTCGTGGAGTTAAACGACTCTAAAAGCGTCTTGCAGCAGCCCCAGCATGAATATACTAAAAGCCTTTTAAAAGCTGCGTTACGCTTGCACGAGAACGATGTCAAAGCCCCAATAAATCAGCAAGAGCGATCGCCATTACTAAAAATTTCTAACTTACAGCAACACTACACCATCGAGCCAAATATAATTGAGCGCTTGTTAAAAGTACAAGAGCAGACCATTAAAGCCGTAGATAACGTCAATTTAGAACTGTATGAAGGGGAAATATTGGGACTTGTGGGGGAATCTGGTTGTGGCAAAAGCACCCTTTCTCGTACCATATTGCAGCTAATTCGCCCTACGGGGGGAAAAGTACAGTTGCAAAACACCGAACTTACAACCTTGTCGCGGCAAAACTTGTTACAGCAACGGCGACAAATGCAAATGGTATTTCAAGATCCCCATGCTTGTCTAAATCCGATGATGACTGTAGGCGAAAATATTGCCGATCCTGTATTGATTCATAAGCTAGAAACTCCAGACTTTTCCGCACAGCAGCAAGCGCTAAAGATGTTGGAAAGAGTGGGTTTAGTTCCAGCACAGGAGTATTACGAACGTTACCCATCGCAGTTATCGGGAGGACAACAACAGCGAGTTGCGATCGCACGAGCGGTAATTACTCATCCTAAACTACTAATATGTGACGAACCTGTAAGTATGCTAGACGCGAGTATTCAGGCGCAAGTATTAGATTTGATGTTGGAATTGAAGCAGCAATTTGAACTAACGTATTTATTTATTACACACGATCTTTTTGTAGCGCGATTTTTATGCGATCGCATTGCGGTAATGCAAGCTGGACAAATTGTTGAAATTGGTGCTACCGGAGATATTTTTAATAATCCCCAGCATCCTTATACGCAAACGTTATTAAGTGCTGCACCGTTATTAGCGCGATCGTAAACTAACTACAATTATTTTTACCTATTCAGGACGAGGTTACTGAATTAATTGCGATCGTATTACATAGTACCTAAATTTTTAAGTATCCTTATTTGGGCAGATGTCAAATCAGAAGCACTAGAGATATTCAGGGAGAATCTCAGTTTTGCAAATAGTTAGTTGTAGATAGCATTCCATTAAGATAAGCAGTGCGATGAAAGAGAACTTGCGACACATTGTGTTTGTTTCATTGTGCGCCGGAGATTTTTACCAGTAATGGAAATAACCAGAAAAATCTAAATCGTGAGGTTTGGAAGCTCCGCACCTTCAGGTCGGAGAGATGTCACTCTAGTAGCCTAACAGACGAAGAGTAGGAAATCCTTGAACCCTTGTCGAGGGCTTTTGTCGTTACAATTTTATTTCCAAATAATATCCCGATGTGGGGTGATATCAAGAAAGCTTCTGAATATCGTTCTAATTTATGGTAGTGCGTCAATTCAATGTGGGATGATATAGTGACAGGGTGGTTTTAAACTCGAAGCATCTCTATGGATTGTCCTCTGTGTGGTCACATTAAAGCCCATAAACATGGCAAGATGCCGAACGGACATCAACGTTACCTGTGTCCCGCTTGCCATCAAACGTTCTCGGAATCCTTCGACAGTTTGTACTATCGTCGACATATTAGTCCTGAACAAATTCGCCAAGTGTTGCAAGCACATAGTGAGGGCAGTAGTTTACGAGGGATTAGTAGAACAACTGGGCTTGCCTACAACACAGTTGTGAGTATTGTTCGCGCTGCCAGTCAAAAAGCCCAATTGGTTCACAATGCCGAAGTCCAAGCTGTACAAACAGAGGAGGTAAGTGCCGATGAGATGTGGTCATTTGTCTCAAAAAACAGAAACAGTGTTGCGCTCAAGAACTAGAAGTCGGGGATTGTTGGATCGGTCTGAGTCTTGCCGATTCAAGTGGCTTAATTCTGGCGGCGCGAGTTGGCAAACACACTGATGAACTGATTGGTCAGTTAGTCCTCAACACCGAGGGAAAAACAAATTGCAAGCAATTTAACAGTGATGCTTGGGGCGGGTATGAGCGAGTTCTACCTCCTGAAATTCACCACTACATTGGCAAAGACAAAACGCAGCGATTAGAACGTACTAATGGTACTGTGCGACAACAAACCGGAAGATGGCATCGACGACAGAACAAGTTTGGTAAGGTGTGGGAACAGACAAAAGTGACAACTCGATTAGTGGTGAGTTACTTCAACTGGATTTGGCAGCATAGCCGATTCAAAACAACTGCTGCACAACGAGCCGGATTAGCAACGAGAGCGTGGAGTTGGCATGATATTGCTACCTATCCCACATTAATTTGATGCATCACCTAATTTATGATGATACTTAGAAAATCTCGACGATTGATCGGGCTTTACTTTATGCCGATATTTTTGGCGGATATCACCCCAATTTTCAGGGAATAGACGGAAACTTTCCGTACAATAAATAATTAGGCTTCATCTCATCTCTTTCACCTACCTCTTATGCCAAATCAACCCGCATCAGAAATCGAGTTGCTGCGCGCAGCGTACGCGGCTTTCAACGCGCGCGACATTGATACCGCTCTCGCCCTCATGACTCCCGACGTAGCTTGGCCGAGGGCGTTCAAAGGCGGTTTTGTCCGTGGGACTGAAGAAGTCCGCGCTTACTGGACGGAGCAGTGGAGCGAGATCGATGGACGCGTCGAGCCAGTTGCCTTTCACCCAGAGGATGCTGGGCAGATATTGGTCGAGGTGCATCAGGTCGTGCGCGATCTGTCCGGCGGCGTGCTTGCCGATGAACACGTTGGACACCGTTTCACCATTGAGCATGGCTTGATTCAAGCCATGGAAGTTTGTTCACTTCCATCGTCCAACCCCGGTGACTAACCAAGCGCTGTAGCCGACCGCCAGGGCGTACAGCGTCTCTGCTGAACTCCGTGCTTGGTTTCGCTCCGGCGGCGGTTGAGCTTGGCTCGTTAGACAGAAAGATATTCAGTGATTTTTGCTGTGTATCCTTGCAACTAATTCAATTTGGCGTTGGCGTAAGCCTGCCGTAGGCACAACCTGTCCTTTGGATAATCGCCCATAGTATCGAGATATCTCAAATAGGTTCTATATTAGTAGCAGAAGCAAAAGCGGCGGCAAACTCTTTAGCAAAATCCGTCAGCTTAACTCTTCCCATAATTGGTTTATGGCGATAATAATCCTCTGCTAGTAAACCGCTATAAAGACTGGCATACATTTCAACTAAACCAGCAGCAATTTGTGGATTCATCCCAGCGCCTTCTAAACCACTTAGCATTTGTTCGTTGGGAATAATTTTCCACTTTAGATCGGGGTTTCCCATAGCTGCACCTAAAATGCTTGCCGTTTCGTTACCTGTAAGTTCTTCACTTGCTACATACCGCACTTTTCTACCTACAAACGGTGTAACAATTTCTTCAGCAATTGCAGCAGCAATATCTATGGGAGAAACCCAAGGGATGATTTTGTCTGCACCATAGTTTGCGGCAATAAATCCTTGATTTTTAACCATATCTACATAAGCATATAGATTGTAGTAGAAAGAAGTTGGGCGAATATGGGTAAGGGCTACATCTGGTGGTAGTTCATTAAGAATCTTCTCTACATTGTGAGCGCCAAATAGAATTCCTGAACCTTTCTCTAGATGAGCGCCAATGGTACTTAGGTTGACTACACGCTTTACGCCCGACTGTTGAATGGCTTGGGCATAGTTATTGCCGATTCTGCGATAGTACGCAATTAGGTCGAGGCTAAGATCGAAGTAGTTGTTTGGCGGCACCATACAATACACGGCATCTGTACCTGTAAAAGTGGAAACTAGGAAATCAACGTCTTCCAATGTACCAATCGCGGCGATCGCACCCATTGCTTCAATATCTTTTTGCTTTTCAAGATTGCTGCTAATCACCGTAACCGTATGACCTTTTTGCACTAATTCCGTTGTCAGTGGCTTACTGATGTTTCCTAATGAACCTGTGACTACAAGTTTCATAAATTTTTCCTTTCATGTGATTTGCTTGAGTGAAAGTGAGCAGGATCTCGTTGCCGATGACCTGCCATACATGGCTTTTTCCCTAAAAAGAGTGGGGAAGATGTCAGTTTAGATTGCTATTACCAGTCGCATCTACATGGGGTCTAAATGTCCAGTTAATGCGATCGCCAACTGGACGAGCAGTTTTTGGCACTGCGTGAACCCAGTCTTCTTGACAGCCAGGGAGCATGATTAACAAAGACCCGCTCTCTAGTTGGTAGTCAACGGCTTGACCGCTCTCCTTGTGCCGCAGCTTAAATTTGCGAGTGCTACCCAAGCTTATTGATGCGATCGCAGGTCTTTTACCGATTTGAGGAAAATCATCGGAGTGCCAGCCAATCGAGTCTTTGCCTGTGAGGTAACGATTACCGACGGCAAAATTAAACTTATATCCGCTTAAAGCGTGAATGCGGTCGCGCGCCTCTAGCAAGAAGTCCGGCCAGGGAGCGGCTTTTATTTGGCTGCCACGATATGCGTAGTGCAGGTCGTCGCCAAATAAGGACTCCTCACGCGGTACAGGAATTAATTTTCCATACATACTTATTTCACCCCGCGTCCATTCTAGTTTCTGTGACTTTTGAAACCAATCGAGGTTATCTACGGAGTTGAGAAAATTGGGGTAAAACAGAACGGGCGGCTTAATTTTGGTTAGAAAACTACTCATGTATCTTCTCCTTTTATTAATTCCTTATGGTGAGGGGATGCCAATGGTTCGTTCTTCTCTACGAGACGCTACGCGATCGCCATCAGGTTATTAACTAACTGAAACTACCAAGGAATTTCTCCCGTTTCTGGATTGTATTCTTCACTAAAAAACCTTCCTGTTGGACTGTTGCTGTCAATAATGGCGTATTTGGCTATACGCGCACCAGCCTCCTCGACGGTTCCGGTTCCTCGGTGATTATTAAAATCGGTGGCAACAAAGCCGGGGTCGACAGCATTTACTTTAACTGGTGTATCACGTAATTCGTAAGCCAGGTTAATGGTATACATATTGAGGGCAGCTTTTGAGGATTGGTACACGGCTGCTTTATGGTTGTAATACGAATTGGTTGGATCGTCGCTTAAGGTAAGCGAACCCTGACTCGAACTTACATTTACGATGCGGGGTTGGGCGGACTTTTGCAGCAAATCCATAAAAGCTTGGGTGACTCTAACTACGCCAAACACATTAGTATCAAATACCTTTTTAAATGCGTCTATACTGGCATCAGTTGCTGATTGCGGCAAACCACCGCTAATCCCGGCGTTATTGATCAGCACATCCAACACTTCGGTTTTTTTGCCTATTTCGTCACGGGCTGCCTTTACCGATTCATCATCGCTGACATCTATTTGGATGGCTTCCAGATTGGTTAATCCTTCGGCTTTAAGCTTTTCGACAGCTTCCAATCCATTCTCCAAATTACGGCTGCCTAAGTAAATGTAGTATCCCTTCTGCAACAGTTGGCGGGCGGTTTCAAAACCAATACTTTTGTTGGACCCTGTTATTAGTGCTTTTTTCATGATTTGTTTCCTTGTAGTTATTAATTAATCTACTGATACAAGTAGATTTTGAAATACTGTTGTATTTAACCGTCTGGTGGCTGCTGTTACAAAGATCGTGGTAGCTCTCCTTTCTTTAGTTTTGCTTGCATATTGCTTCTACGTCTTCACGCGCGATCGCCGTCAGCATTAGTCAAGCGAAATATCTGCTCTTTCAGGTTGCTGTGTATCCGCCATCAATCACGATAGGCTGACCTGTAATGTAGCTGGCAGCATCAGAACATAAAAACACAACAGTTGCCGCGATTTCTTCAGCTTGACCCAGCCGCCCCATTGGGACAATCGGTGCCATCTGCTCTGGATTACCCTTAGAAAGGCGATCTATCATGTCTGTCGCAATCAGTCCAGGATTCACCGCATTAATCCGAATGCCTTGCTTGGCATAGTCAAGGGCAGCAGAACGAGTCAATCCCATTACGGCATGTTTACTAGCGATATAGGGACTTACCCCAGGAAAGGCAATCAGTCCGCCCATTGAAGAATTGTTGACAATTACTCCTGCTCCTTGAGTGAGCATCTGCTGAATTTCGTGTTTCATGCACAGAAACAGTCCCCTGACATTAATCGCTATCAGTTTGTCGAAGTCTTCAACCGATTGCTCATGGAGCGGCTTTGTGGGGGGGTCAATTCCGGCGTTGTTGAACGCACAATCTAAGCGACCGTAATATTCAACAGTTTTCTGAATCAGTGCTTTGACCTCTGCTTCACTCGATACATCAGAGCGCACAAATAAGCACTCAGCACCCGATTGACGAATCAAATTTGCGGTGTCTTCACCTTCCTTTTCGCGTCTGCCGGAGAAAACAACTTTTGCTCCAGCTTTGCCGAAGGCAAGAGCGGTTGCTTTGCCAATTCCTGAAGTCCCGCCTGTAACCAAGGCAACTTTATTCTCAAGTATTTTCATAGCTGTTTATTTTTAGTTGTTTAGTGGTTTCAAAGAATCATCGTGGCATCAGACAGACATCTGTTGGTTCAAAGCTATGTCCCGACTTGCAAAACAATTTTGCCGCGCGATCGCCCGCTTTGAGAAAGTTGATGCGCCTTTTTCACTTCTGTAAGCGGTAGAACCGTTTCGATGTGTATTTTCAATTTGCCTTCTTCAATCAAACGGTTAATTTCGGCTAGTTGCCCCGCGTTCGGCTTACAAAAGACAAAGGCAGCTTCTACGCCCGATTCGCGTGCTTTTTCTGCGGACGGAGTCCCCGCCGACGTAACCAGAAAGCCGCCCTTTTTCAGAGTTTGAAAGGCTCTCTCCTGGGTGTCGCCGCCGACTGTATCAAAAACTACATCAACGTCTTTGACGACTTCTTCAAACGGTTGACGTGTGTAATCAACGAATTCATCCGCGCCCAAATCGCGGACGTACTGTTCATTTTTTCCCGAAGCCGTGCCGATAACGATCGCGCCTTTTGCTTTAGCCAATTGAACAGCCATCGAGCCTACTCCGCCCGACGCTCCGGTGATCAAGATTTTTTGTCCGCTACTCAGATTTGCTAAATCGAACATCGCTTGCCACGCAGTCAATGTGCCGATGGGGATCGCTGCCGCCTCTTCAAAATTTAGGCTTTCTGGTTTGAGCGCGATCGCATCTGCTTTGGCGATCGCATATTCGGCATAACCACCAGAGAATCCCCCGGACACGGTCATCCCATAAACCGCATCGCCCTGCTGGAAATTTGTAACCTCAACGCCAACCTCTTCAATAGTTCCGGCGATGTCGCCGCCAAGAATGAGCGGAAGTTTGAGTCCGAAGTTTTCGCCCATCCCATCGCGGATTTTCCAGTCCGAGGGGTTGACTGCCACGACGTGAACTTTTACCAGAACTTCGTCTGCTTTCGGCTCTGGACGTTCGACATCGACGTAATTCAAAACGTCCTCATTGCCGTAGGTGTTAATGACAATTGCTTTCATCTTTTTTCCGATGTTTAGGTGGATGTTCTAACCAAGTGATTTCTCTGGTAATACTTCCAGTTCAACCGATAGCAATCCAACTTGCGCGTATTTAGGAGGGCGATCGCTTTGCCCTCCTTTATTTGGAGATAGCAGAAGTAGGTGTTTCGGTAAGGTTTACTGTTTTTGGCAGTCGTTGCAGGAGTTAACTTGATGAAACCTCAACAACATTTTCCGCAAAGCTCTTGTAAGCACTGCCTATTTGTTTAGCCATCGAATCAGGAAAGACATGAAAATCCCCAGTTTTCAGGGCTTCTATTATCCCTTCTGCCACAAGCAAGGGTGGCTCCGCAATCTCCGTCAGCCCTGCCGCATCGCCCATATCTGTAGCAATCGGCCCAGGATGAACGCTTAACACAACCGTACCTTGCTCGTTCAGTAGTTCTCTTAGTGCCTGGGTAATCGAATAGGCAGCAGCTTTTGAGGCGCAGTAAGTGACAGAGTTGGAGTAACTTTTCAGCGAAGCAACAGAATTGATCTGAGCAAAGACACCACCTCCATTAGCTTTGAGAACTGGGGCAAACGCCTGAGCCATGTAAATCAGTCCGTAGACGTTGATGTTCATCTGAAATTTGAGAGTAGCGATCGCATCGTCGCCCATGAGAGATCCAGCTTGAAAGACTCCCGCGTTATTAACCACCACTTGCACATCTTTGGCAGTTTGAGCGGCAGCAATAATAGATTGAGGATCGCTTAGATCAACTTGAATCGGCACTACCCGATCGCCGTATTGTTCAACTAATGAGGAAATACTGTCTAGATTGCGAACAGCCCCATAGACTTTGGCGGCTCCGTGTTTAATAAAGGACTCAACTATCGCTTTGCCAATGCCGCGATTTGCGCCTGTAACCAGAATAGTTTTGTCTTTGATGTCGTCGTAGTTCACTTGGATCTCTCCTTACAGTTTTCAATCGTTTAAAAGCAAATTCTCTTTAGCAATCTGCACGTAACTACTTAATAAGGACTTGCTGTTGGTCTAACTATAATTTCGCTGATATCCACATCATCAGGTTGGGAAATCGCAAATAAAATTGACCGAGCGATCGCATTAGCCGGAATATATATTTGTCTAAATTCTTCCATTCCTTTTTTGGCAGTTTCATCACTGATGCTATCGGCTAACTCTGATTGTGTTGTACCAGGAGAAATCACCGTTACCCGAATATCGCCGCCGACTTCTTGCCTCAATCCTTCAGATATCGCGCCAACGGCGAACTTAGTAGCGCAGTAAACCGCCGCCGTTGGATATACAGCATGACCGCCAATGGAGGAAAGATTAATAATTTGACCGGATTTTTGGGCTTTCATGATCGGAAGTACCGCCGCGATGCCGTACAAAACACCTTTGATATTGACATCGATCATGCGATCCCATTCCTCAACTTTCAATCGGTCAAGGGTTGATAAGGGCATGACTCCAGCATTGTTAATTAACACATCCACGCGACCAAATTTACTTAGAGTAAATTGGGCGATTTGTTCCATTTGACTTCGTTGAGTCACATCGAGAGTTTGATATTCAGCTATTCCGCCGTCAGCATGAATGTCTTTGGCGATCGCTTCTAATCTATCGGTGCGCCGCGCTCCTAAAACTACTTTTGCGCCGTTCTTTGCCAGTAACCGGGCTGTAGCTTCACCGATGCCGCTACTCGCACCTGTAATCACTACAACTTTCTGAGTGTTATCAGAAGTCATTAAAGTATCTCCAATTTCTTTTATGTTCGTGAGGCTAGATTATTTGGTAGTGCTAGGACTACTAGATTGAGCAGCGAAGACTTCCCGTAATGCTTGTGCAGCATCAATAGAGCGCGGAAATCCCGCCGTTACTGTCGTCAAGTAAACAATTTCTTTAAGTTCATTCTGAGTCACGCCTAGCCGGAGGGCATAGCCTGCATGAATTTTCAGTTGCGGCAGATTGCCTTGGGCAGCAAAAGCGGCGACAGCAGCAAGCTGACGAGTGCGATCGTCAAGCTCGCTCCGCGACCAAACTTCACCAAGAGAGTAATCTACAATTGCATCTGCTAAAAAGGGGAAATCTTGACGTAAGCCTTCAAGGACAGGCTGTCCAGCACCGCCTGACAACTTATTGATGACTTGATTGCCTTGCTTGCGGCGACTCTGGTTTTCTGGTGGAGTTTGGGCAGTGGCAGCAACAGGTAAGGCGATCGCAATACAAGATAAAAACGCGATCGCTTTATTTATCAGTTCTTTCCAGTACCTAGCTTGCCCGCGCTGGTAACTAATAGATTCACTGCTGCTATTGGCTCTAGTGACGATCGCAGCTTTGTTTTCTACGTTTAGCATAATGATTGATTTGAATTAAATAGATTGACCGCCAGAGACTTCGATTCTCTGAGCGTTCACCCATCTGTTGTCTTCAGAAAGTAATGATGCGATCGCGCCCCCAATGTCATCGGGAACACCCACTCGACCTAAAGCAGTTTGTGAGGCGATGAATTTATTAATCTCTGGATTGTCGCGGACTGAGCCGCCTGCGAAATCCGTTTCAATCGCGCCAGGAGCAACAACGTTTACGGTAATTTGTCTCGATCCTAGTTCTTTTGCCAGATATCGAGTCAACACCTCAATCGCCCCCTTCATACTTGCATAGGCGGAATACCCAGGTAGAGTAAAACGGGCAAGACCTGAAGAGAGATTAACAATCCTTCCCCCGTCTGCGATCAACGGCAGAAGTTTCTGCGTGAGGAAAAACACACCCTTAACCTGAATATTCATCAATCGATCGAAGTCTTCCTCGGTTGTCTCTGCAAACGGTGCATAAACACCAATACCTGCATTATTCACCAGAAAATCAAACTGCTCGCTCTGCCACTTATCTTGGAGTGACTGCTTGAGTTTCTCTACAAAACCATCAAAGGTTTTAGTGTCTGAACTGTCTAGCTGTATTGCAACGGCTTGACCACCCATCTCTTCAATGGTAGAGACGACGTTCTTTGCTTCGTTGAGACTTCTATTGTAAGTGACAATGATGGCAACTCCTTTTTTAGCAAGTGCTAAAGCAGTATTTTTGCCCAACCCTCGGCTCGATCCTGTGACTAATGCGATCTTCATGCTATTTGTCATAGTTATTCTCCTCATTGTTGAGATTAGCGATTTAATGAATGTGCGTTGAAAACTTTTACCAGCCCAAAGATTTAACACATTCGGTTGTTAGTCTTTGCTTACTGCATGGTTTTATCCTAGGCTTGAAAAGCTTTGACAGGAATACACAAACCTAGCAGATGATTGCCTAATCCTCTCAAGTCAGATAATCTTTCCTATAATGAACACAAAAGCAGCGTTTAGGTGAAGACAGCATGATTCAGACACAGGATCGCCAAAGTGCGATCGCTAACTGTAGAGAATTAGCGGCATTAGTCGATAGACACGCATCTGGTCAGGGAAACGGTTTTTATTCAACGGCGTTCGACCCCTTAGAGTTTATGCGAGAGAGCGACCCTGCTACCGCTATACAGGGAGTTAGCGAACCACTGCTGGCGATCGTAGTTCAGGGCAAAAAAGAAGTGCTGCTGAACGAAGAAACCTATCAGTACGGTGTCGCTCAGTATCTAGTTTTGTCCGTGGATTTGCCAGTGAGGGGATGCGTGGTAGAAGCGACCACCGATCAACCATTTTTAGGCTTTAAGCTGAGTTTAGACCCCGTTCAACTCTGTGAGATCATTGCTCAAATAAAAATAGACATCGGCAAGAAAGAATCAGTTAGAGGCTTGTTTGTCAGCAATGCAGACTCATCCTTAATTGATTGCGCTATTCGACTCACAAAGCTGTTAGATACACCGCAGAATATCCCGTTTCTTGCACCGATGATCGTCCGCGAAATCTATTATCATCTACTCATCGGCGAACAAGGGGAAGCGGTTCGTCAGATTGCCACTGCTGGTAGTAATATGCAGCGCATTGCTGAAGTGATTAAACGACTCCAAGCGGATTTTACCAAACCTCTGCGGGTCGAGGATTTAGCTGAACAAGCAAATATGTCTGCTTCGTCCTTACACCGCCACTTTAAAGCAGTCACTTCGATGAGTCCGTTGCAATATCAAAAACAATTGAAACTCTTGAGCGCTCGTCAGATGATGCTTATTGAAGACATTGATGCAACCCAGGCTGCTTATCAGGTGGGGTATGAGAGCGCTTCGCAGTTCAGCCGGGAATATGCTCGGATGTTTGGCGCACCACCCATCAGGGATATTGAGCGGCTGAGAGTAGCCTAAATATAACTACAGATGCAGCGTTGGTGTTAGTCCTGGAATACAATGTAGGCGCTGAACCACCTCTACCTATACGACGGCGATGAATAGACCTCTTGCAAAAGTCGGTGATAGAATAGCAGATAAGTAGCCCATTAGAAGTAAAAGTGACTTATAAAAAGGTAAAGAATCTAAAAGCGGAAGATTTTAAACGCTTGACTGGAGTGCATTTAGACATCTTTAATCAAAGGGTAGAAATAGTCAAGCAAGCGGAAAAATCACGAAAGAAACCTGGCAGACCACCAAAATTAAGGATCGAAGACCAAATTTTAATGCTCTTAGAATATTTACGAGAGTATAGAACTTTTTTTCATTTAGGTGCTACTTGGGGAGTAAATGAGTCCACAGCCTACCGAATTATTCAGAAAATTGAAAACATTTTAATCAAAGCTCCTCAACTAAGACTACCAGGAAAAAAAAGATTAATCGCCGATGATTGTCCGCTAGAAACCGTAGTAATAGATGTAAGCGAAACTCCCATAGAAAGACCTAAAAAAACAAAAAACCTATTATAGCGGCAAGAAAAAAAGACATACGTTGAAAGCCCAAGTGATTATTGACCAAAAGAATGGGCAAATACTATGTACCGCTTATGGCAAAGGGAGAGAGCAGGATTTCAAGTTATATAAAAGAAGTAAAATAAGAATTAGAAAAAAGGTTAGATGTTTAGCAGATAAGGGATACCAAGGAATTAAGAAGCATCATCATTTCAGTCAAACACCTAAAAAGAAACCAAAAAAAAGTAAGCTTTCTGTAGCAGAGATAAAAGAGAATAGAAAGTTAGCTAAAAAGAGAATAATTATTGAGAATATTTTTGCCCATTTAAAAAGATTTAAAATTTTACAAGGGCGATATAGAAATAGAAGAAAAAGATTTGGATTAAGGTTTAATTTAATAGCTTCTATTTATAATTACGAGCTTAAATTAAATGAAAATCAATCTTAAAGCTTATTTTTGCAAGAGGTCTATAGTACAAAACTCCCAAGTTGGCATAGATGGCCATTTTTGAGCTATATTCGCCCTCTGGGGTTTGTGATACCGTTTCTAAAACAAAATTGGGGGAATGTAATCTTCTTCCCACATTACATAGCTATTGCGTGATGCATTTCCCGACTTGCGGCGATTAACTCCTAAGCTCAAAAAACCATCGGGAATTACAGGAATAAGAGGATTAGCGCCAGTGGTGTGATAAACACCCATATCAACGGCGAAAAACCAATCGGTGCGCTCTGACCAGATAAACTCTAATAAAAATAACAGAAAATTGGGAATAAAGTTTTGATTTTCGTTATCCACTGGCGCATCGTCCGAACAAGGCAATTCCTCACTACTTGGTAAGTTGAGCTTGGAGTCAAATTTTACCATTGGATAATCCTCAATTCCTTGTCCCTTCTATTTTAAGTTTAAATTAGCCGCCAGTGCGATCGCCGGTGGTAGTATACGATGTTCTTGAATTTGAATGCGATCGTGTAAAGTTTCGGCGGTATCGTAGGGTAATATAGGCACGGCAGCTTGACATAAAATAGTCCCGCTATCTACTTCTGGGCTTACTAAATGCACCGTACAACCAGTTATCTTAACTCCCGCGTCTATTGCTTGTTCTACAGCTTTCACGCCTTTAAAACTAGGTAATAAACTGGGGTGGATATTGATAATTTTTCCAAGAAAAGCATTAATTAAAACTGGTGTAACTATTCGCATCCAACCCGCCATAATTACCCAATCAACACTATAATGCTGCAAACATTGAATAATTTGCAAATCTAATTCTTCCCGATTACTAAAATCGCGGTGATTTAACAAAACGGCTGGTACATTCCACTTAGCTGCCCGTTCTACGACTTTTGCACTGGGATTGTTGTAAATTAATACTTGAATTTGAGCGTTTAACTGCCCATTTTTGATAGCTGCTGCTACAGCTTCAAAGTTACTACCACTACCAGAAGCTAAAACTCCTAGTTTTAAAGGTGTTTCTGGGTTTGGGATAGAGGAACTACTTGGAGAAACTAAACTATAAGCAGATTCATCAATGGCTAAAGGCAGCGTCATACAGGAAAAAGTTGATAAATGGCAAAACTATATAGTAGGACGAGGTGGGATAATGAGGAAGTTACCGCCTGGATTTTTTTAACTCCCGCACTGATATTTTTGGGTGTATTTCTCCTTTACCCGATCGCTTATTTGTTTTACCTTAGCTTTACTGCGGGTAGTTTTACATCTTCTGGTATTAAATGGATAGGTTTAAGAAACTATTGGCGTTTGCTAGTTACCCCCGATTTTTGGCAAGTTTTAGGAAATACTGCTTATTTCACCATTGCGACAGTAATTCCTAGTTTAATAATTCCTTTAGGATTAGCCGTACTATTAAATCGTTCTATCAGCTTACGCGGACTATTACGCAGTGCCTATTTTTTGCCTTCAATAACTTCTCTTGTGGCGGCTGGTTTGGGATTTCGTTGGCTGTTTCAAACGGAAGGCGCGGTTAATGGACTATTAAATGTATTTGGATTTACGCCAATTTCTTGGCTGAGTAGTACAGTTTGGGCGATGCCTGTATTGATTTTATTAAGTATTTGGAAACAAATAGGTTTTAATATGGTGGTATTTTTGGCGGGGTTGCAAGCAATTCCGCCTAGTCGTTACGAAGCGGCGGAACTAGATGGCGCAAATGGTTGGCAGCAATTTCGGCATATTACTATACCTGGATTGCGCCCAACAATTGTTTTTGCGGCGATTACTACAGCAATTTTTACGTTACGGAGTTTTGAACAAGTATATGTAATTACTGGCGGTGGCCCGTTAAATACTACTAACTTGCTGGTGTACTATATTTACGGGGAAGCTTTTGGGCAATTTGATTTTGGTTATGCGGCAGCAGCAGCTACAGTGTTACTTGCGATCGCATTTATTCTCGTATACCTGCAATTGCAAACTTGGGAAGAAGATACTTAAATAGTTGACGATTCGTAGCTAGATACGGATTCTGTGTTTTTCTCTAAGGTGTGCATAGAGTTTAATGATAAAAACCCAAAGCCAACTTTGGAAGTTATATCTAGTATGGTATAAAACATCGTCTCTGTACCTTGATTAACGGCGTTAAACCCAGTATTACCAAGCAGCCAAACGATCGGGTAAAGCGTCCACAATACTAAATGCACTGATAACAATTTACGAAACACTTTTTTAGCTTGGGGATAGTTGCGTTCCGCTTGTTTGCGATATTGATTGACTAATAAATAAACCGTAGCCAAAAAAGCAAAGCAGCTAACAACATACCAAATATGCCCAATAGTTCTATCGGCGGAAATAGTCGCTACAAAACCTGTAGCAATCATATAAGCGTTAGCACCGAGCAAACTTGCGGTAATTGGTAAACTAGTTTTACCCAAAAAAGTTAAGTCAAGAATTAATAGCGGTGTGGACAAAAACCAAGTAATGTATCTTACCCAAACCGTAGGACGACCAGCAATAACGCTTCTACCTTGACCTAACGCCATTGATAAATATAAACCAGTGGCGATCGCACAAATAAAGAAATTAATTGTAAATAGTATCTTCCACCGCTCATTTTTGGCATTGTGCGCGCCGATTCCAAAAAAGATCGATCCCAGCGCCATCCCAATTACACCAATCCACAGCCAAATCTGAGCCATACTAAACCTTGAAAGCTAATAACGGTTAATTTACTAAGGTTTTGGTGGTTTGGCTTCCTCAAAAAGTAGGAAATTAAACTGCTATAAGTTGCCAAGTAAACTTGCTGAATCTGAATCTAAAAATAATGTTGCTTGACTGTGCTGGCGTAAAATGGAAGCTGGACAAGTTGGAGAAATAGGAAGTCGCAACATATTCTTGACGGCTATAGCTTTCCGCTTTTCTGGCGCGAGACAGAGGATCTTTCTACTCTGGCAAATCTGGCGAATTGTGAGAGTAAAAGCATATTGCGGTACGTCTTCAACGCTAAGAAAATGTCCTTCGCCTACTTGTTGCTGCCGAGTTGCTGGTTCTAGCTTTACTAATTTTATCTGCCTAGTTTCGTCGAAAGATGCTACCGATGGTTCGTTAAAAGCTAAGTGTCCGTTTTCACCAATTCCTAGAAAACATAGATCGATAGGTTGGGTTTGTAATAATTGACTATAGCGATCGCATTCTGCTAATGGTTCTACGGCATCGCCTTCTATATAATGAAAATCAACCGCATTTATGCGTTTTTCAACGTTTTTGTGTAAATAATAGCGAAAACTAGCCGGATGTTGGGGGCTAATTCCCAAATATTCATCAAGATGAAAAAATACAACCCGCGACCAATCTACACCACCCAAAGCAATTAGCGCCTCTAGAAACTTTAGTTGAGAGTTACCTGTTGCTAAAATCACCCTTGCTTGATTCTGGGTTTTTAGTAGAGATGATAAATAATTTTGGGCTATTTTTGCTGCATCATCCGTTAAAGTAGTTGAGCCGCATAGTCGTACTGTTAAATTATCAACTTGAAAGTTTTTAACAGGTGCGTGCAAAGAAGTTGTAAGTTCAAACATGAATTTTAGGGTAGAAAAGCTATGTTACAGCACTGGTATAAGCTAGGTTAGACTTTCACTATTTTAAATATCAATGAATTATTGGTTGATTAAGTCTGAACCGGAAACCTACAGCATTTTACACTTAAAAAAAGACCGTCAGACGGTTTGGGATGGAGTTCGCAATTATCAAGCGCGTAACTTTCTGCGCCAAATGCAGCAAGGAGACAAAGCATTTTTTTATCACTCTAATACCAAAATTCCCGGTATTGTCGGCTTAATTAGCGTAGCCAAACCCCAAATTGTCGATCCTACCCAGTTTGACCCCGATAGTAAATATTACGATCCTAAGTCCACTCCCGCAGCCCCGCGCTGGCAGACAGTTGTTATAGAATTTATTGAAGCTTTCCCAACTTTAATATCTTTAGAAACACTAAAACAAGAATTTAGTAGTGATGAACTTTGGGTAACAAGACGCGGTAATCGCTTATCTGTAATGCCTGTAGATGAAGTAATCGCTAACAAGATTTTGCTATTGACACGTTAAAAAACATCCGCCGGATCTGCTGATCGAAGTTTTCGCATTGCGATCGCACCCGAAACGCTACACATAATAACTGTTAGTACAAATACCGTTACCGCTCGATCTACCGTCATTGAAATCGGTAAAAGTGTCGCTGCATAGGTAACTTGATAGAGTCCAAAAGAAAGGGCAAAACCAGGAAGAAAGCCTAAAATCGCCAGCAATAACGCTTCTTGGGTCAAAACTCCCAGCAAATATAAGTTTGTATAACCCATTGCTTTTAGGGTGGCATATTCTGGCAAATGATCGGAGACATCAGCATACAAAATTTGATAAACAATTACGATCCCGACAATAAACCCCACTCCTACACCCAAACCAAATATAAACCCGATTCCCGTACCGCTTGCCCAATAATCTTTTTCAATTTGAGCAAATTCTTCAGTAGTCAACACTTTGACATCATCGGGTAAACCAGCAATTAGTTGACTTCGCACTTGTTCAATATCTGCGCCAGGAGTTAGATTAATTAGACCAACTTCGATTTGTTCTGGTTTGCGATCGGGAAACAGTTGTAAAAACGTTGAATCGCTAGTAATAACATTGCCATCCGCCGCAAAAGACGATCCGTTGGTAAATAAGCCTTTAACGCTAATACTTTTGCTATTTAGTTCTGTTTCCAGCGTACCTGTTTTATTAAAGCTATCGGCAATTGTGCCATATTCGGGACGACCAGCTTGGTCAAACAAAACCTGATTTAATAGCTTTAACTGGTCTAAATTTTGGTTAACTTCAGGAAGCTTAAACACAGGTTTTGCGGGATCGACTCCCCACACTAAAATAGCGCGGGTAATACGAGTTTCTGGATTGCGCCATAGTCCGCTATCAATGTAAAGAGGACTTACTGATGCTACACCTTCATAACTCAAAGTTTGATACAGACGTTCTCTAGAAAAGCTTTTGACTGCAATCAGTGCTTGCAATTGTGGATTAATTAAAACTAAATCGGCTTGTAAGCTGCGATGAGGTTTGACGGCGGAATCGTACAACGCACCCTCAAAACCCATTTGGATAAATATTAGCAAGTCAGCAAAGGCAATTCCAGAAATCGCCACAGCTAAACGGGTTTTTTCTCTAGTTACTTGCAGCCATGCTAGAGGAATTTTGTTAAACATAATTATTTTTGTTGGCTTTTCACCACAGTAGATCGTTCATAAAACCGTAAATTTTCACAAAATCAATCTTTGCTAAAGTCACCATCAAGCGAACTTGCTCTTTAGTTTTTTCAGTTCCATTTGAGCAAATAACTTTACTTGATGCGATCGCAATAATCACCCAAGGGTAAGTTTTGCGGCGAAAAAAGCGAAACCAAACAAATGATGTTTTGTACAACATGGCTTTCTGTTGTTAGTTAAAGCTTTACAGATGCGCGATCGCTTTCTTCCAGCTTGCGCTGTCTCATTAGTAAAAATAACGGTAATCCCAACGAAACCCCAACGAGCAAATTACTAGCAACATAAACCCATAGATTTTTCATTCCTAGCCGCGAACCTTCCCAGAATACAAAAACCCAAAGCACTAGCGATGACACAATCAAATCCATAGCAAAAAAGCTAGAGATGCGATTAATAAATAGTTGCTCAAAAAAAAGCTGTAAGTTTAATCCGTGTTTTACTAAAAAAGGCACAAATTGAGAATAAGGTAATATAGTTCCTAAAATGCAAAAAATTAAATAGGTAGTTTGAATCATAAATTCCTCCTTATATCAAACATTCGTTATAAGTTGAGTTAGAGCGGAAGTCTGTAGTTTTTGCAATTGCCTTTGAACTGTCTCTAAACTATTAAAGTTTTACGCCTTGACCATAGATAAAATATGTATCTGTAAGTTTTACCTGTGCTTGGAAGCCAGCTTGAGTTAGTTTGTGGAGCAAGACATCAGGTTGATAATAAATTTTAAATATCTGAAACTCTCGCTCGTCATTTAGCTTGCGCTTTTGGTAAATTTCATTTTTGTCTTGAAGCGGATGATCTTTAGCTGAAGATGTTATTTCAAAATAAGAATCAATAATCAAAACTTTGCCACCGGGAATAACTGAGTCATAAACTTTGCTCAAAAACTCATCAACTTTTATAGGGGGAATGTGAGATAGCCAAAAAGAAAAGAAAACTAGATCGTATTGTTTATCTGGTTGCCATGAAAATAAATCTAGCTGCCGATATTCTACGTTAGGAGCGTTGTTTAGTTTTTGGCGATTAATTTCAATCATTTCTTGGGAAGCATCTATCACTGTAACTTGCTTACCAATCTTCAAAAGTTCTTGCGTCCATATGCCAGTACCACAAGCTAACTCTAATATTGAATCAACAGTTCCTACTTGCTGGACAACATTTTTGAGAATAGCAACTTCATCAAACCAACGTTGGTTTATTTCCAATCCGCGATCGTAGCGCCCAATTCGATAAAACCATTCATCATATTCTTTAGCTCTAGCTTTGTAGTAAGTAATCTGTTCTTGGATTGTTTCTTGCGTCACTTGGTTTTCCTCCAAGGATTAAAGTTTATAAACATCTCATTAATGTAAGTTCACGAAAAGCTAGAGATTAATAGCTGTCTGTACTTGCAAATTAGTTAGCCCAGCAACCCGCTTGCTACCAGTAGGGTTGAGGCGAATTTTGACTTCTACTATACGGCGATCTAAGTTTTCTCCTGGTTGATCGCTAAATACTTTTTGACGCTCTACTTGTAAACCAATTTGCGCTACTGTGCCTTTAATTTCTCCATCAAAAGCTTGACTTGTAATTACTGCAAGCTGTCCAACTTTAACTTTACTAATATCAGTTTGATAAACTTCAGCTATTGCCAGCATTTTGTCAGTTTTTCCCATCTCAACAATCCCGTCATCGCTGAGTTTTTCGCCAGGGTAAGTATGAATTTTTAAAATTTGCCCTGCTATCGGCGAACGGATATAAGCTCGATCCAAAGCAGTTTGAGCGCTTTTGACGGCAGAAAGTGCAGTTTCTACCTCTGTCTGCGCTGCTTGCACATCTACTGGGCGCACTTCAGAAATTTGATTTAAGGTAGCTTTAGCTTGATTAATTTGAGCTTGCAGACTTGACAAATTACGGTCTTTAATTGCGATCGCTTCCTTTAATTGCGCCGATGCGGTTTCTGCTACCAAACGCTTGCTATCTAAGTTAGAAGCTGCGATCGCGCCTTGCCCATACAACTGTACAAAACGGTTATACTCAGCCGAAGCTGTGCGTACTTCCGATTCCCACCGAGCGATCGCCGCATTTTGAGTTTCATTACCACCATTTAATTCTGCCTCTAACTGCCTAATTGTTGCTTGTTGCGCCTGAATTTCCCCGGTTTTTGCCCCAGCTTTAACTTGATTTAGCTTGGCAATAGCGTTTTTTACTTGTTCTTTTGCTTGCTGTAATTCATCGCTGAGGCGATCGCTAGAATCTAATATTGCTAATACTTGTCCAGTTTTAACTATGTCCCCTTCAGTCACTAATAATTGCGCTAGGCGATCGCCATCCAAAGCCACCGGGGCAGCCAAGCTAATTGTTTCCGCTTCTGGCTCTAATCTGCCTAAAGCTGTTATTTTTTTTGCTGGAGGTGTTGTTACGACAGTCTGCGGGGCTGTTTGCGTCAACATTCCCGACTGAGAAATGCCATAATAAGCGATCGCACTTGTTGCCGCTATAGCTGCTATGACTAAACCAATTAACTTTTTATCTTTAGGAATGGGAAGAAGTCGCGCATCTTTCATATTTCTTCTCCTACATACTTAGATAACATTTCGCTTACCAACCCCCCTTGTTCTGTATAAGAAATAGTTTCTTCGCCAAATAACCGCCGCAAAACCAAGCCGTAAAGCGAATTCAGAACAAAATCAACCAGCACCCTTTGGGAAACTTGCAGATAGTTGGCAATCTCTGTAATTGTTTGTTCGTCTACTTCTCTAAGCTTTTGTTTAATCGATATATCTGACCAAGCCTGTTGTTGATGAAAATCAATCCATAGCAACGATTGCTTGCCTATACGATCTTCATTTTTAGCTACAAACTTAAACAAGCAAGCAACTCGCTCTTTTAACGTGGGCGGGTTTCCTGCTTCTGCTAAAAATTGCAATATATTTTGCTGTTCTAATTCTTCTACCAACTGCAAAAATAAAGCTTCTTTACTCGGAAAATAGTGATACAACGTTCCTGTAGAAACCCCTATCCCTTGCGCTAACTGCCGCATGGTAATTGAGCTATAACTTTTTTGAGCAAATAAGTCAAAACTTTTCATCAACAGTTCTTGGCGGTACTGGTCGCGGTCAACAATCTTCGGCATACTGAGCAACAGACTTAATACCTATAATTATCTCCGATCGCTAGATTTTATATCGAACATAAGTTATAAAATAACAGATTGTTAATTGAGGTGCAAGTATTGGTGACTTTTTTAAAATTCCCGTTGGGCAAATACTAGAATAGCGATCGCCAAAATCAATACAATATAAACCACGCCATAAGCAGCATTGGCTAGGAGTGTTAGCGAGTTTGGTAATAATTCTGATCCGTAAACTGCTAGATTTTTTAAGTCTAAACGCGATAAGTCAGGCAATATTAAGTATAGAGTTTGAGTTAGGCGCTCAAAACCAGGATTTTTACTAATACGCCCAATAGTAACTAAGTCTTGGCTAAAATTGCCCATCAAGAACACGGCAAAAGTTAGCAGTGTTGCTAGTACCGAACTTGTAAATACTCCCAAAGCCAAAGCAAAAGCAGTAATCAAACTTAGCTGCAAAACTAAAAACACCGCCGCCAGCAAGATGCTACTAAGTGAGTAATTAATACCTTGAAATTGCAACAAAGCAAGATAAATTACCATCATTACCGCGATAAGTAACCCTAAAACACTAGATAAACCTAAATGTTTGGCAATAATAAATTCAGCGCGACTAATCGGTTTAGCAATTAAAGATAAAACTGTGCGTTTTTCAATCTCTTTACTAACTAACCCCGTACCGACAAACACCGCCACAATTAAACCTAGTACACTCATCGCCGCCAGTCCAAAATCTAAAAAGATTTTGTCTTCGGTACTAGCGGCTATTTGCGGAAGTAGCTGCATAACTACTACCATTAGCAACGCATAGAAGCCAATAATGTATAAAATGCGATCGCGGATTACTTCCCGAAACACATTAGTTGCCATCACAAAAATTCTACCCAAACTCACTATAAACTTCCTTTAGCGTGTGGACGCAACGACGGGAATATTAGCAACAAACAACTGTAATTGTTGATCGGGATAGTCGGTAAGTTGCAATGATAGGCTTTTCACATCATCAAGTAAAGCTGTAGGAATGCTAATTGTCCCCGTATTATTTCCGTCGGGTGGTAATTCCTCTGGTAAGCCTTCAGTGTTGGCGCTTAAAGCTCGTCCGCGATCGTCGGTTACATCCATAAAACTATACAAAAAACGCACAGTTTTATCCCCTTTATTTTTAAAATCTAACTTCAATACCAATGCCCCGCCAGAATACCGAGCCGAGGTAACACTTAAAGTTACATCTTGATTAGTATTGCTAATGGGAAAACCTGCTTGAGGCGTTTCGGTAGCGGCCACTAATTGAGCTTTTGGCGCTACAGAATTATTACTTTGAGTAGTACGCACTTTTTGAGGTCTAACTTTCTTGCCTTTGCCAGAAATTCGGGCTTTGACGGTATTGAGAATATCTTGCTCTTTCAACATAACTACCGAGCCTTCTTTTTGCGAAGTGGGCTTGCGGACTTTTATTTTGGTAGCGGGGCGAGCATCAGGCTTAGTAACGCTTTTGAGTGCCTCATGTCCAATCCCGTAAGCCAACACCGAACTTAGATAACCCGAACCTACCATCAAGGTTAATAATACTAAAGTTAAAATTGCTGTGGAATTTAATTTCATTGGGCAAAATATATTTTAAAAAATAACAAAGTCGTTGTTATGATAATATATGCGATTGGATGGGCGATCGCGAACTTGATAGGTTTTAGATCCATCCAGCAAAAGTCGATATAGCATCGATATACTAAAATGTAGTCTGCGGCAGTTGGCCGAGCGGTTGAGGCAACGAGCTCATAATTCGTGTTAGGCAGGTTCAACTCCTGCACTGCCGATTACAAGTATTTCAACTATTGAAAGATTTTTTGTACCATCATTGGGTGAAAGTGCTAATATTTGTGATCGAGCTAGGGGTGTCTGATAGACCAGGCTGAGATAGTCCCTTAGAACCTGAGACTGGGTAATACCAGCGTAGGGAAGCTGTGATTAGAGGTAATAAATAATGCGGACAGAATGGATTGCCAAACGCCAGGGTCAAAGCAATGTGTCACAAATGCACTATGCTCGTCAAGGTGTTGCTACCGAAGAAATGCAGTATGTGGCAAAGCGCGAAAACTTGCCCGTTGATTTGATTCGAGCAGAAGTAGCACGGGGAAGAATGATTATCCCTGCCAATATTAACCATCCCAATTTAGAGCCGATGGCGATTGGGATTGCTTCTAAGTGTAAAGTCAATGCAAATATTGGCGCGTCGCCCAACTCCTCAGACTTGGCAGAAGAAGTTGCTAAGTTACATCTAGCCGTCAAATACGGCGCAGATACTCTCATGGATTTGTCCACTGGAGGCGGAAACTTAGATCAAATTCGCACTGCAATTATCCAAGCATCCCCTATACCAATTGGTACAGTGCCAGTATACCAGGCATTAGAGAGCGTTCATGGCACAATTGAAAGTCTTACCGCCGATGACTTTTTACACATTATCGAAAAACACGCCCAGCAAGGAGTAGATTATCAAACTATTCACGCGGGGATACTAATTGAGCATTTGCCTTTAGTACGCGATCGCCTAACCGGAATTGTATCGCGCGGCGGGGGGATTTTGGCGCGGTGGATGCTGCACCATCACAAGCAAAATCCTCTATATACTCACTTTAGCGACATCATCGAAATATTTAAAAAGTACGATGTGTCTTTTAGTTTGGGCGACTCTTTGCGTCCCGGCTGCGCGCACGATGCCTCTGATGCAGCGCAACTAGCAGAATTAAAGACGTTAGGACAACTAACTCGCCGCGCTTGGGAAGATGATATCCAAGTCATGGTAGAAGGGCCTGGTCACGTACCGATGGATCAAATTGAGTTTAACGTCAAAAAACAGATGGAGGAGTGTTCGGAAGCACCTTTTTATGTTTTGGGCCCGTTAGTTACAGACATTGCTCCCGGCTACGATCACATTACCTCAGCAATTGGGGCAGCAATGGCGGGGTGGTATGGCACAGCGATGTTGTGCTACGTGACCCCTAAAGAGCATTTAGGGCTGCCAAATGCGGAAGATGTGAGGAATGGGTTGATTGCCTACAAAATCGCCGCTCATGCCGCCGATATTGCCCGTCATCGTCCTGGTGCTAGAGATAGAGATGACGAATTATCTAAAGCTCGTTACAACTTCGATTGGAATCGCCAATTTGAACTATCTTTAGATCCAGAACGAGCGAAGGAATACCACGATGAAACTTTACCCGCAGACATATACAAAACTGCGGAATTTTGCTCAATGTGCGGGCCTAAGTTCTGCCCCATGCAGACTAAAGTAGATGCCGATGCGCTGACAGAGTTAGAGAAGTTTTTGGCAAAAGAGCCAGTTAAGGCGTAAATTTTGATTTTGTTGCAGTGCAACGTCTGAAATTTTGATGTAGAGACGTTGCACTGCAACGTCTCTACATTGCCCGAAATCGCTCTTGAAGGTCAGTAATTGTAAAAATTGACTGGAAATTCAAACCCGCCGACTTATACAACTGTTCTCCTCCCTGCTGTCTATCTACTAGCGCCATTACGTCAGTAACGCTATAGCCCGCGCCTGTGAGCCTCTCTACGGCTTGTAATGCTGATTGTCCGGTAGTTACCACGTCTTCTAGAACTACCACCGGCGCACCCATAGGTAAAGTTAAGCCTTCGATATACGCCATAGTTCCATGTCCCTTTGCTTCTTTTCTGATAATTAAAGCGGGAATTGGGCGGTTTTCATAAACCGAAACTACACTCACGGCGCTTACAATCGGATCTGCTCCTAAAGTAAGACCTGCCACTGCTTGAGTCTTGTTAGGAAGCTGGGATAATAGTAGACGGGCGATCGCAATTGCTCCTTGAGGATGTAAAGTTACTTGCTTACCATTAATGTAGTAAGAACTTTTTTGACCAGAAGAAAGTACAAAATCACCCTCTTGATAGGCTAAAGTACAAAATAAATCGAGCAAATGAGATTTTACGAGCGTTAAATCGGCATCAACGGCCCAAACTTCCGTATTTATCTGGTTGGGGATTTGGTTAGTCATCATTAAAATTTAATAGTTGTGGCAAAGCCAAAAATAAGCTAACACTGATGCTAGATGCAACCATAAACAAAAAATTTACAAGTGAGGAGCAACATTATGGGTATAAGATTTAATGGTTTGATAGGCGCTTTGGCGCTGTTTACAACGGTTTGTATTGGTTCTACCGCAACGGCGCAAACTACTCCAATAAACCAGTATTCTCAGCCCAAAACCCTCGCCGATCAGTTTGAGGAGGTGTTTTTTACTAACGATAAAGAGTATGTAGAAAATCGTTCTTTTCTGCGGCAGCTAGACTTTCTCCTCGGTTTTGGTTCGTTCAATACGTCCTTTACAGACAAGGAAATTACCGCCGATACCGAAGCAATTACTATTTTTTACAAAGAGGCGCTGTTACAGCAGGGTTCTAGCGATCGCGTAGTTAGGACTAGAGATTTACCAAATCCTTACAACACCTCAATTTTACGCTCTTCGCGTCCTAATGTTAGGCGTGGGGCTACACCTACACAATAAGAATTTTACCGCAATATTAACTTATTCTTGGCTTGGGGCATAAATATTTTATGTCCCAAATTTTATTAGACATCTCCGAAAACACTTAGAAGTATTCAGCCACTAGCTTTGAGCAGGCAATTGCATGATTATCAGCAAAGTAGTATTTTGAGATGCTTTTTATTAAAAACGTCTCAAAATATCAGTCTAAAATGTTAGTATGCATATATCCCTCTTCTGTCATTTTCCGAAGTAAGTCTTGCTGTAAAAGAGTTGCAGCCATTAATTGAGCAAGTTAATTATCATTATCAAAAAGATGAATGGGGTTTCCATCAACGATATTTAGATCGACAAGTACATATTATTGGTAAGATGCTTCTCCAAATCTATTGAAATGCACGATCTGGTAATTGGGTTATTTATCAACCGTTATGAGTTTGGACTACTAATTTAATCCCTTGTCAACAGGTTTGAGCCATTACCACCTTTATTCTCATAACTAATTATTTACTATCAGTCAGTACATAAATACTAACGTTGTGGCGATCGCAAATCATCTTGCTCATCATCAAACCCCCAATCGTCATCATCTCGTACTGGATTAGGCGACTTGTAAGGCGGTGTCAGCACTCGATAGTCAGCATCGTATACTGATTGCGTTTTTCCTACTTCAGAACTCTCCGGCTCTCGGTAACTATAGGAATAAACCGATCCTTGGCGTTTGCTGCTCTTGGGTTCGCTATTTACTTCGTAGCTTCTATCTTGGGGATAAGAATCAGCGTTCTGGGAGTCTTGCGTATTTTCTTCATCCTGCCAATCCTCGTCATTGATAGGATCTTCTAACCAGTCATCAGCGCTGTTATTGCTACTTGCCTCTTGAACTGGTCGCTTAGTATAAGGATTAGATGATGGTTGAGAACGAGACGGCGGTGTAACTTGGCGCTTTTTGGTGGGTTTGGGAGCAAAGTAATTTGCTAGATTAAATAAACTAGCGATCGCTATTGATGTACCGGCACCCGCAACTAAACTAATTAGAATCCATACTGCTAGTGGCAAAGCTGGAGTTGTTAAACCCAAAAATACCAAGGGAATAACTGGCGACCAATTTTGCACTAATAATAATGCTAGTCCCCCTAGGATTGCCAACAGCAAAATGATTTGCATAAATTAGTTTTGGTTGGGTGAAACGAAAATAATGTTAGATAGTCTAGAACTATTTTCTATTGTGCCTTTAAGTACGACCTTGCCACCGTTCGATGGGGATACAATCAATATCTAGCTGATCTAAAGTGCGGGCTACTACAAAATCTACTAAGTCTTCAATAGTTTGAGGGTGATGATACCAAGCAGGAATTGCTGGTACTATTCTAGCTCCAGCCTGGGCTAAAGTGGTTAGATTTTGCAGATGAATGAGGCTGAAAGGAGTTTCGCGCGGCACTATTACAAGTTTGCGCCCTTCCTTTAACTGCACGTCCGCCGCCCGTTCCAACAAATCTGAGCTTAAGCCCGCCGCTAACTTGGCGGCGGTACTCATACTACAGGGGATGACGACCATTCCTAGGGTACGAAAAGAGCCACTAGCAATATTCGCACCTACATCGCCCCAAGGATGACAAGTTAGTTTACCTAAGCCACTTTCGACTCCAGCTTGCTGTCGCCAAAATTGCTCTTGCTGGAATGGTTCTACAGGCATCTTTACATCTTGTTCTGACTGCCAAACCATATAAGTAGATTTGGAGGCAACAAGTTCGATATTGTACCCCGCCGCCAACAGAAACTTGACAGCGCGGACAGCATAAATCAGCCCGGATGCGCCAGTAACACCCAATATTATTGGTATTGGCGCAGGTAGGGAATCTAATTGAATAGGGTTAGACACGCAAAGTTAAAAATAGAGAACTATAGCTCATCGTCAGTATAAGGTTCTAAGTCCTCTTCATTCAATTGGTCGCCGTCCTCAGTAGCGTTGAAGTTATTGTTATTGGCAGTAGTTGTCTGACCATTATTACTACTATTTACCGTGACTAAATCAATTTGCTGGCGGTAATAGTCAACGTTTTTGACTTGAACTTCTACCCGATCGCCTAAACGATAAGAAGCGCGATTTTTGCGTCCGAATAGTGCTTGCAATCTAGCTCTATACTCATACCAATCATCTTTAAGCGAACTGACATGAACTAAGCCTTCAACTTGTAATTGTCTACCATTTTCTGCTTGCAGGGCAATTTCCACAAAAAAGCCGTAAGACTGCACTCCAGTAATTAATCCTTCAAAAACATCACCAGTACGCTGCTTCATAATTTGCGCCTTTTGCAGCCCTAACAAGTCTTCCTCCGCGTCTTGAACTTCTTTTTCGCGATCGCCCATGGGGACAATTACTCGTCCTAAATCTGCTTCTAGTTCTTGATGAATCTCTGTAGGTAAAACGTTCCAACTAATGTTACCTCGCGCCGAACTATGGCGAAGATTGACACTTTCCTTGGCGCGGGTGGTACGGCGATCGCGTCCTTGTTCAAATATGTGATGCAGTACCCTCTGAATCAGCAAATCGGCATAACGTCGCAATGGGTATGTACACCGGGTGTAATACTCCAAAGCTAAACTAAAATGAGGTTGAGGTTGCAGACTATAAGTAGAGTTTTTGAGCGTCGCTTGCAGTAAATAATTTAATACTTGCTCCGATGGCAAAGTGGAAAATTGCTCTAAAAAACCCTGAAAATCATTCGGTGTAACCAAATTATCCGTAAGAGTTAATTGCGCTCCTAAATTACTTGCAAGTTTAATCATTTCTTCTACGTCTTCTACATCAGGGGCGGATTGCGAGCGATAGATTGCTGGAACCCCAAGCGCTTGTAAGTGACTTGCGACTACTTGATTTGCCAGTAAGACAAATTCTGTCATCATCAACCCAATTGCTGGCGACGGTGGCTGATTTTCGCTAGAAGCAACTACTACTGCTCCTAAAATTCCTTCATCTTTGTATTGATTAAGGCGAGGTGGTAACTTGAGTTCAAAACTACCGCGTTGCAAACGCCCAACTCTAATTAATTCACTTACTGTCAAAAGCTGCTCTAGCTTGCTATTTACTTCTTCCCCAGGGCTGAGGGCTTCCTTTGCGGTTAATTGGTGATCTACGTTTATTACCGTCGGTTGAATTTCAAATTCAACTATTTGTCCGCTTGTAGCATCAATAGTAATCAGTACCGAGATGCAGAGGCGATCGCTTCCCGGCAACAAAGCGCAGCACTCTAAAACGGCTTCTGGCAACATCGGTAGGACTGTTTCGCCCAAATAAACAGCGCTACCTCGTTTTAACCCCTCTCGATCCAAGGCGGTTGATTCAGGGGTGATGTAGTGGGCAACATCGGCTATATGGACTCCAAGCTGCCAGTGTCCCGCCGGAGTTTGCTCTAAAGAAAAAGCATTTTCGAGCGGTATTGCCCCCATTCCTGTATCTTCTTCAACAATTGTCAAAGTAAAGAGCGATCGCAAGTCAAGCCTAGCTTTGATCTCGTTTTTACCAACAGTTTTAGGTAAGTTTTGAGCCGCAAGTTCTACCGAGGAAGAAAAAACTCTTGGTAAGTCATGCTTGCAGCAAACTAAATCTATATCTGCGGCGGCTTCCGCATCGCTACCGAGAATTTGGACTACTTTACCAACCGGGGGAAATTGGGCGAGAGGATAGCGTTGAATTTCTACGTGAACCAAATGATTAATTGCTTGCTCTAGGTTATGTTCGCCATCTGGTTGCAGATCGATTTCAAATAATAAGCGATCGTCTAGAGGTACAGCACGCATTGCGCCGTTATTTGCCTGTTTAATCCGGGCAAGCAAGCTGTGATTTGAGCGCTCGACAATTAGCTTTACTTCTCCTTCAGGACTGCGGCGACGGCTGCCTTCTTTGGTAAGTTTGACTAAAACGCGATCGCCATTCCAACCTGTACTCAGATGACTTTCGCGAATATATATATCTTCTACTCCTTCCCCTTGTTGAATTGCAAAGCAAAAACCTTTACTCGAACAGCGCAATTTTGCCTCAATCAAATCTTCTTCGTACACTCGGCGGTATTTGCCGCGATCTTTAGCAACGATCCCAACTTTTTCTAGGACATCCAAAGCAATATGTAGTTTGCCAATTGACTGTTCATCAGCACAATCAAGTTTTTTTTCTAGTACCTTGGCAGCTAGCAGCTTATCATCGGTAAAATTTGCCAGTAGTGTAGCGATTGAAAAAACTTCCATGTAGCGACCCGTCCTCCGGTGGAAAAATTATTATTATTACCATCTCAATCAGCGCGATGTAACCTTAATGCTACCCAATAGACACTTAGACTAGCAGCGCCAGCAAGTTTTTTGATGTTTTCAAGTTTTGGCTGGCGATCGCCCTAAAATTAATTGTTGCAACGGTAACTAAAGCGCTCGCCCTGTTAGTCCTTAAACAGGTAACTGTGGTTAACTATAGCAATCCTATTTGATTCATAGTAGGGGCGCAATGCATTGCGCCCCTACTACAACGTTCTATCTATTGTATTTATTCTAAGATCGAGCGGGCTTATCGATAAACATCTAGGATAAGAAAGTAATAATCAAGGGTCTAATTTTATCAAGTTAGTCTTTGATATTTTATAGATTGCCCGTAGCGATCGCACTTTTTGCGCCGCTAGATAAGTTAAAAAATTATTTTCGTAAATTGTTATATGTTGTTGGCTCAATTTCAAGAACACTATCCTCAAGCTTTTCTCTTATCGCAGTTACTAACTATTTATCAAGGTAAATTTGTAGTTCAAGTATCCGTCAAAATAGAAGGTGTAGTTCGTGCTACAGGCATGGCGGCGGCGGAAACGATAGAACTAGCAGAAGACCAAGCAAGAACAAGAGCGATCGCCCTAATTCCTACTCAAAACATTGTTTCTCCTCAACCCCCAGAAAGTAATAGCGTTACTTTTATCCCCAAAGTAACTGATACTAACTTAAGTAATTTAGATCGCAGGTTTACACCTACTGTTTCTCCTACAGAAAATTATCCAGAATTTGCCCCAATTAGTTTAAAAGATGACTTATCGCTAACAGAACTTAATTCTGACCCAGTAGAGGAATTTGGGGTTGAACTTAAAACTGCATTTCCTAACAATCCAGTCTCTGAACTTAGTAATGTTACGCCTTTTATCCCCCGTGACTCTAGAGAAGATGCCCAATTAATCGAGCCTACAGCCGTTACTGAGCCAATAGACCTATCTGATACATTGATTGCCATTGAAACAGAATTAAGAAACTTGCGCTGGACAGCCAAGCAAGAACACAATTATGTCCAACGCATTTATAAAAAAGAATCTCTCGATTTACTAAGTACGGAACAATTGTATGAATTTTTGCATTACTTACAAGTGTTTGCTCAAACTAGCAAAGAACTAGAACGTTTGGGGTGGGATAATCAACAAGGTCAAGATTATCTGATGGAAAACTACAACAAAAAGTCGCGCCAATACTTAAGCTACCAAGAATTAAAAGAGTTTTTGCAGCATTTGCAAGCAGCCAGCTAAAAAACAAATCCTCTTGTTTGCAAACAAGAGGATTTGTTTCTCCAAAACCAAAAGTTTTAGCTAACCACTGCCATTGGTCGGCTACCCGCAGCATGACGGTTGATTACTTGGTCAATTAAACCGTAATCTTTAGCTTCCGTTGGCGACATAAAGAAGTCTCGCTCGGTATCTTCGGCGATTTTCTCCAGGGGTTGACCCGTATGTTCGGCTAAATGCTCGTTGAGCTTTCTTTTGTGGTAAAGAATTTCTTTAGCTTGAATTTCGATGTCTGTAGCTTGTCCTTGCGCTCCGCCGAGAGGTTGGTGGATCATAATCCGCGAATTAGGCAAACTCATGCGTTTACCTTTGGTCCCCGCACTCAGCAAAAAAGCCCCCATACTAGCCGCAAGACCAGTACATATAGTACAAACATCTGGGCGAATGTGCTTGATTGTATCAAAAATGCCCATGCCCGCAGTTACTGAGCCGCCAGGAGAATTGATATATAAGAAAATATCTTTTTCTGCGTCTTCGGCATCTAAAAACAGCAATTGAGCAACGATCAAGTTGGCTAAGTTGGAATCAACTTTTTGTCCTAAAAACACTATCCGCTCTCTTAAAAGGCGGGAATAAATATCAAAAGCGCGTTCCCCGCGACCGGATTGCTCAATAACGATAGGAATCACTTAATTTAGCCCTGCTTATTTTGAGAATGTTCCTTAATTTTAGCGATTATCTGAGTTTTCCTTGGCGGTGTAAAGTAGAGTTTTCCCTAATCTCTACTTACTTGAGGAGAGGGACTAGCTTTAGCAACTATTGGTTGGCTAGGCGGCAGTCTTTCAATGGCAATTAACGATTCTATAATTGATTTGACTACGGGAGCGGCGGTAGTAGAGCCAAAAGCAATGCCTTTTGGTTCATCCACTACGACTAAAACTACATAACGGGGAGCTTCTATCGGAAAAATACTCACAAAGCTAGTAATTTTCGCTGCACTAGAATAACCACCCATCGGACTAGCTTTTTGAGCAGTACCAGTTTTTCCTCCCAAACGATAGCCGGGAATTTGAGCAGCTTTGCCTGTACCTTCTTTAACTACTTTTTCCATCATTGTTACTACCTGCTGGGTAGTTTTGGGTGAAAAAATTTGCTGGGGTGGTGGCAAAGTTGCTTGCCAGTGGCTTTGTCCTTTAGCATCTACAAGTCCGCGCACGACGTGAGGAGTAACCAATTTACCGCCATTAGCCAAAGCCGCATGGAGTTGGACTAACTTAATTGGGGTGAGCGAAAATCCTTGCCCAAAGGAAGTAGTAGCGCTTTCAATTGGATAGTTAATAAACTGTTTACGGTCTTTAATTTGCCCTACAGCTTCAAAAGGCAAATCTATACCTACAGGTTTATTTAAGCCTAATTTTTCCAACCATTTGTAATATTCAACGGGTTTCATTCTTTGCATAATTTGCACCATGCCAACATTGCTGGAATACTGCAAAATTCCGGCTACAGAGAGGGAGTAGCGATTTTCTCTTTCCGCATTTCTAATTGGCCAGCCGCCAACTTTAATCACATCGGGATCGCCAAATACGCTAGTTGGTTGAATTAAGCCACTCTCTAGAGCGATCGCCACATTTATTGGTTTAAACGTCGATCCTGGTTCGTAAAGGTCTGATAGCGCCCAATTTTTAAATAACTTTACATCTGATTTGTAATAAATATTAGGATCGTAGGAAGGGTAAGACACCATGGTTAGGATTGCCCCATCTTTGGCATCCATGACGATCGCACTACCGCGTTTAGCGCCAAACTTTTGTAATTGTTCCTTTAGTCGCAGACGGGAAGCTCTTTGCAGACGAGTATCGATTGTTAACTGTAGCCTTAAGTCATCTACGTGCAGAAATCCTGAAGGCAAGCGATTGCTTAGTAACGCTCCATCGCCCCGACGGTTAATTTTAACTGACTCTAAGGGGCGTTCTAGCCTCTTTTGTTGACTGTACTCTACTCCTGCTTGACCGCTACGATCGAGATTGACGTAGCCGACTATATCCCCAACTAAATCCTGTTGAGGATAAAAACGAGTATACCTGCGATCGCTTAACTCTATTCCTGACAAGCGTAACTTAGAAATCTTGTCGGCAATTTCTTCCTCTACTACTGGGGCTATTTTAATGCCTGTAGGACGGAGGCTAAATTGATTTACAAACTCTACGGCGGGGCGGTTCAACACGCTACTTAACTTGCTGGCGATTTCTAAGGGAGACTCTTTAAATAACTGAGGATGAGCGTAGAGAGTTGAAACTGGTCGATCGATTGCCAAAACATTGTTCGACCTATCTATTACTTGGCGACGGGGAGTAACTCGCCGCAAAACCTCTAATTGACGCTGTTGAGCCATACCCAATAGCTTTGTTCCCTGCAAGATTTGCAACCGATACAACTGTACTCCCAGCCCCACCCCTATACAGACAAAAAAAACCAAAATTAGCAACAACCTGACATAAGATAATTGCGGCTTTAAAGAGCTTCCATGCTTTGCTTGGGAGCGCGGCCTTTGCCGCCGTAGCCCTTGACGATTTTGGGGGCGGCGATCGCACTTGTTGCTATAAGAGGGAGGCAGCGAACTTGGCATTGGTTACAAAATAGCGAGTAGATTAGCGTCACACGAAGATTTATCTAGCATAGATGAGCCACAATATTACATTTAGGTAATATTAGTTTACTTTTAATAACCAGAAGGAATATCAATTTTTGGTGACGGTGGTTGCAGCGACGGGCGATCGCCCGTTATCGGACTAGATGTTTTTAAAATAATCGCGTCTGCCGGATTTGGTGGAACTAATCCTGTGGATGGTTGCTCCGCTTGAGTAGCCAATTGATTTTTTAGCACCTCATTAGTCGTAGTTAGTTGTCTTTCGTGCCGTTGCAAGCTTTCTAGCTTGCGAAATTCCCTAGCCCACTGTTGTTGTAGATAAACCGTAAAGCTATAAGTTAATAGCGTTCCGCCAATCAGCATCAAAGTAATGAGGCTAGAACGACGCTGCCAAAAACGCAGGCGTAAAAACCAAATTGGGACTGGACGCGATTTTAAGGAAGTGGGAACAGAGCGACTTCTGGGTTTGATAGTAGTAACTTGGCGATCGGATCTATTACCAGTTGTTTGAGTTCTACCAGGCGACTTAGGTTTAGAAACGACGGAGGGATTAGAAACAACACGCATAAAACTTGCTGGTCAAAATTGATTGAGCTATTAGTCCTTTACTCTCGGTTATTTTAGAAGTTTAATCAATGGCAAGGCACTAATTGCAGGAATTTTTTTTAGCTTTGGGTTTGCCATTAATCATTTTAGCCTTGGACTCAGTCTTAGCTATCTAACGCAAAATACATGATTGGGTAAAAATTAACAATAATTCTCGGTTTTTTGCCTTTTTACTGCATTTTTAGCTAAACCTCTACCTAGGGAAGTAGGCTAGAGCCAGAAAAAATGTTAACTTTTCAAACAATATTGGAAACGGCAATCATCAAAACATTGCCGCTTGCAGTGGATTAACTATTTGCTATCGCTAATTTTTTCCAAAAAAGTTGTGAATTAGCAAAAATAAGTACAATTGTACTTATTTAATAAAAGTCAACAAATGCGGTATCTTAATCAACAAGCGGCACATTTATGTTATGCCGCCATTGGTGAAAGAGGAGTTATGAAAACAAAAGTCATTGGTATTGCTTTGGTATTCGGTCTATTGGCAGGCGGTTTAGGAGCTTGCAATCAAACAGGCGATGGCACTAGCCCATCACCCGCAGAATCTCCCACAACATCTCCCGCACCTTCGCCCTAGTAGCTAGGAAAACAACTTTATTTTAAAGTTGGTGAAGTATTCTCCTACAAAAAATCTGCGTAAGCTCGTTGGATACAGGTAAATAACCCTAAATTCAGAAAGCTTTTGGCATATATTTGTAGGAGAATTATTGTATTTTGTTTAAAGCGCAAGTTTGCTAATGCTACTATTGCAATTTAGTACTTCTCATTACTGTCGCAAAGCGAGACTAGCGCTAGGCTATAAAAAAATATCTTATCAAGTAAGCAATCTAACCCCAGGCTTGCACATTCTCAAACTCAAGCCATTGACGGGACTAACAACATTACCTGTATTGTTACCCCAAGAAGTAGGACAAGTAGAGGCGATCGCTGACTCCACAAATATTTTTAAATTTTTAGAAAGTTATTGCCCCAAGCCGTCGCTATTTTTGCCTGATTCAAGGGAGCAAACCGAAGCAAATATGCTAGAAGATTGGTTAGATGAAAGCATTGGCACAGCAACTAGGTTTGTGTATTACCACTTCCGCGCTAGAGCGGGCAAATCTATCGATCCCAAAGTATTTAGCCAAGTCTTAATTCAAGTAGTCCAAAAACAATATGGAATTACTGACGCTACGGCAAAACTGGCAACCGAGAGAATAGAAATTGCTTTAGCCGAGTTATCGCGGCGCTGGAAGAAAAGTAGTTATTTAGTGGGTGAAGCTTTAAGCGTTGCCGATTTAACCGCCGCCGCCTTGCTGAGTCCTTTAGCTTTAATTCCCACCTATCAACAACAATATCCTTGGTTATTCGAGCAAATTAAGCAAATTCATTTAGTTTGCGGCGAACCATTACCACCGGGAATCGTTAATTAAAAATATCTATTTTACAGAAAATAAAAAATTAAGGTATGTTAGGCAAACGCCAACAATTATTTATGATTGGCATAGGTACAAGCCTAATTGTGGGAGCAACTTTATTTACCCCTAAACCGATTGTGCTGTCTATGCCACCACAAACCGAGATTCCAGAGGAAGTATTGCGGACGGAAATCATTGTAGCAGCCAGATCGCCCATTGATGGTAAACCGCTAACTGCTGCCGAGTACGCCGAACTGCAAGAATCACTCCAAGACTCTCCTCCACTAAAACTCAGTCCCAAAGTGAGGGAAACTATTTTTCTCCTACGTTTGCGCCAGTTAATTCGCACTTTTGCCCCCTTTTTGCCAATTTAAAGCCGTAAATTCTGAACAAAACTAAATTCAATTCCTTTGACACAGGATTGAACATATATGTATAAATATGACGATAAGAACTAAATTTATATACAAGCAGGTAGCTCCATGTCTATAACCATAGCCCCCGAACAGGTAGAGCGGATTGTTTGGAATCAGCACCAAGATCCTTTTGAAGTATTGGGCGCTCACGCCATCGAGCAAGATGGCAAAACGGTTTGGGTAGTGAGAGCCTACTTACCGAGCGCTGACAGTGCTTGGGTTGTACTGCCAGAAGAACGCCTAGAATACCAAATGTATAGTGTGCATAATCCGCATTTTTTTGAATGCACGATTGACACGCCAGAATTAACAAACTATCAGTTGCGTTTGCTTGAAGGCGATCGCGATCGGGTAATTTACGATCCTTACGCCTTCCGTTCGCCAAGAATCACAGATTTTGACCTACATTTATTTTCTGAAGGCAATCATCATCGTATTTATGAAAAACTAGGCGCTCATGCTACCGAAATTAACGGCGTTAAAGGAGTTTATTTCGCAGTTTGGGCCCCCAACGCTCGTAATGTCTCGCTGCTGGGAGATTTTAATTATTGGGATGGACGCAAAAATCAAATGCGTAAAGGTGCTACCGGAGTTTGGGAATTATTTATTCCCGAAGTCAAAGTTGGCGACAGTTATAAATACGAAATTAAAAACCAAGACGGTCATATTTACGAAAAGTCTGATCCTTATGGTTTTCAGCAAGAAGTCCGCCCCAAAACTGCCTCAATAGTTGCCGATTTAGATACTTATCAATGGCAGGATTCGCAGTGGATGGAGCAGCGCCGTCATAGCGACCCCTTAACGCAACCGATCTCAGTTTACGAAGTACATTTAGGCTCTTGGCTGCATGGGGCTTCAGAAACCCCGGCTACAGCACCTAACGGCGAAAGCGAACCTGTAGTTACCGTTTCAGAGCTTAAACCAGGGGCGCGATTTCTTACCTATCGAGAACTTGCCGATCGCCTGATCCCCTACGTCATCGAACTAGGATACACCCACATAGAAATGCTTCCCATTGCCGAGCATCCTTTTGATGGCTCTTGGGGCTATCAAGTAACAGGTTACTACGCGCCTACCTCCCGCTATGGTAGCCCGGAAGACTTTATGTATTTCGTCGATCAGTGCCACAAACACAACATTGGTGTATTAGTCGATTGGGTTCCCGGTCACTTTCCCAAAGATGGGCATGGATTGGCATTTTTTGATGGCTCTCACCTCTACGAACACGCCGATCCCCGTAAAGGCGAACACAAAGAATGGGGTACGTTAGTTTTTAACTACAACCGCCACGAAGTCAGAAATTTTTTAGTTGCTAATGCTTTGTTTTGGTTTGATAAATATCATATTGACGGAATTCGTGTTGATGCGGTTGCTTCTATGCTTTACCTCGATTACTGCCGTAAACCTGGCGAATGGCTACCTAATCAATACGGCGGTAGAGAAAACTTAGAAGCGGCGGATTTTCTGCGCCAAACCAATCATGTAATTTTTAGTTACTTTCCAGGCGCACTGTCCATTGCCGAAGAATCTACTTCTTGGCCAATGGTGTCGTGGCCTACTTACATGGGCGGGTTAGGCTTTAACTTAAAGTGGAATATGGGTTGGATGCACGATATGCTGGACTATTTCAGCATGGATCCTTGGTTTCGCCAATTCCACCAAAACAACATAACTTTTAGTATGTGGTACAACCACAGCGAAAACTTTATGTTGGCGTTGTCTCACGATGAGGTGGTGCATGGCAAGAGTAATATTATCGGCAAAATCCCCGGTGACACCTGGCAAAAACTAGCAAATATGCGCTGTTTGTTTAGCTATATGTTTGCTCATCCTGGCAAGAAAACTCTCTTTATGGGGATGGAGTTCGGGCAATGGAGCGAGTGGAATGTGTGGGGCGATTTGGAGTGGCATTTGTTGGAACACTCACCGCACCAGCAATTAAAACAATTTATGGGGGATCTCAACCGGATTTATCGGCAAGAAACCGCTTTATACACTCAAGATTTTGCCGAGCCAGGTTTTGAATGGATAGATTGCAGCGATAACCGTCATAGTGTAGTGTCGTTTATTCGCCGTGCTAAAGATTCGGAGGAGTTTTTGATTGTGGTTTGTAACTTTACTCCTCAGCCTCATTCGCACTATCGCATTGGCGTACCAGAGCCAGGGTTTTATACTGAGCTAATCAACAGCGATGCGCGGGAGTATGGCGGTAGCAATATGGGTAATTTGGGCGGTAAATGGGCAGACGAATGGTCGTGCCATAATCGCGCTTACTCCTTGGATTTGTGTTTGCCACCTTTGGGAGTTTTGATATTGAAGCTTAATCGAGAAAAAACTGCAACGATGCAATAGGTTTAAAATAATCAATTTTTATGGTACAGGTAATATGCCTGTACCATTTTTGTTTGTAGGCAGCATTAGCGCAAAACCTACTTTTTATTGGGGCGCACACTGCGTCTATTGGCACGAAGTTCATTTTCTTGACGGCGGCGATCGCGCCAAGAGGAGGCGGTTAAATAAATAATGCCCCCGCTCACCACTACTAATAAACCAAAAGCTGATACCGCCAAAATCGGTAAAATAGTCGTTTCTTCCACGTTACTTACAATCCATTACGACCCCAAACCACCATAGAAATCGACCATGTAAACAAAACTAATAATGAAACCCAACCCAGTGTCAAAATTTCCATACCAGTAAGCTCAAAACTAAAATTACAAAACAACTCTAAACTTTATAATACTTCCAAGGGAGTCCCGAAAGGTATTGAAGGGCGATCGCACTAAGCAAAATTCTATTAGTTTACAAAGTTTCCAAATAACTCAGCAAATCTGCCATTTCTTTTGTATTCGGCTGAAATTGAGGCATTGGCGGAGTCTCGCCGCTCACGACTTGGTGAATCAAACCATAACGAGATTTGTGCTTGGAAACTCCCTGCAAGCTTGGTCCAACGCTACCATCTCCTTGCCAACCATGACAACCTGCACAATTCATCTGAAAAATTGCCTGCCCTTGAGCAGCATTGCCTGAAATCGATAAAACGCTCTTGATATACGGATCGGATACTCGGATTCTATGAATGCCAAAAACCCCTAGCATCAGCGTCAACAGCACCGCCATCGCCAACAAAATTAGCTGCTGAATAATTGCGTCAGGTTTAGAAAGCTGTTTATCCAAGTTTACAATTTGAATCAGAATTACAAAAATATTTGATCTCCCTACACATAGCTTAAAAGTTCTTGTAAGTGTCGGCAAGTAAAATAATTGTTTTGCTCAAACAATTCTCAACTATAAATTACCTATTTGCCTAGATTGTCCGTACTGCAACCCCCAATCAAGGAGCATTTTTTGTCGGACATGAATTAGCATATTTTTTTAATAAAGTTCTTGTTTTGCTATAAATCGATAAAAAACTTAAGACTTTACCCAAATAATCTAGATAAGCAAGGATAATTATGGCGATCGCCACAGTTGTATAAACATCAAGTATTTTATACTTTTTCCCCGAAAAGTAAATAAAAGTTAGCGATAAGTCAATAGGCAAATCAATTCTTAACATTGCGGCGATAAGTTCAATCTAATTTGCTGTGATAAACTATTGGACGCAAGATAAAAATAACTACTTGAAAAGTAAGTATTAAATTACTAAAAAATTAATATTTAATTAGTAGCTAAGTAAGAATACTGTAAATATTCTCAAGCTTTAGTAATTGCGATCGCCCTTTGGCAAAATAGGATAATCGTTATGGAAATCGATCTACAAATTCAAGGCATTAATTTAAGGGGAGATGTTGCAAAAGTGTTGATATGATAACATTCAAGTAGGGAAGTAGTAGTATAAATAGTATCAAGATTAGCCATGATTACACAAGTATTGCATTGTCCTCACTGTCAGGGAGTAGATATTGTAAAAAATAGATACAAATTTGGTCTATCTATTTAACTTCTTACCAATACTTTTACAACACCTCCGGAAATTATTTGCTTATCTAAACCGCTTTTGGTGTTGGTATCTAGCAATCGGTTAGCTAAAGGTGCAAGCATTAACCGAACTTGAGTTTCGCGGATGTAATCTTTTGCTTGGGTTTTGAGTAAAGCGTGAGTTTTTAACAGGTTAATTTTATTAGTAGTAATTTCGCCCTCAATGTGCTTAATTAATTGGTGAGTGACGTACTCCATTACCACTGGTTGCAAGGTAAATAAACTTTGCTGTTTTTCAATTAAACTTCGCCGCTCTAAAGACATTAATGCTTCAAGGAGCCTAGCTGGTGTGACTTGTGGTACAAAATTTGCGAGTAACTGTTGTAAATTGACGCTTTGACGTTCAATTGCCAAACTATACATTACTTGCTCTTCTAAATCGGACAAGCGATTGAGTTGTTGGGCTAAAAGCTGGTGAATATCGCCAAAAATTGCCGCACCAGGCGTTAAAAACTCTAGGAATTTTGTTAGATTACCAGCAAAGAAGTCTTTAAGTGCGATCGCTACCATATTCAATGCTAAAGGATTGCCAGAATAGTAAGAGATTAATCTTTGCCATTCTTGAGATGAACCACAGTAGTTACCTTTAAGATTAAATATTGCTTGGGCGGCGCTAATTGGTAAACCCCCTAATTGCAACGAACGAATGGGGAGACATTCACCTTCTTTAACCGCAATACTTTGAGGCTTTTCCCGACTGGTAAGTAAAAGACAACTTTGATGTTCTGTTTCGCCAATACATCGGATTAGCTGACCGTAGCCATCGTAACTTTGTTGATAGCCGCTTTTGCAATCGTGAGAGCGCATAATTGTTTCTACATTATCTAAAATTAATAGACAACGATGCGATCGCAAACAGTCTAGCAAACACAATATCTGACTATCTAGGGAATGTGGGATAGTTTTTTGTTTGTTGGGGATAAATTGCAGCAATTCTGTTAATAAATCCGTTATTGGTGGCGCATTGCGGAGACTCCGCCAAATTATATAATCAAACTTTTCCTGAATCTGTTTCGCACAATGCACAGACAAAGTAGTTTTACCAATTCCACCCATGCCAAATAAACCAACTACGCGGCAATTTTCTTTAACAATCCATCGTTCTAAAGTTGCAAGTTCGGTTGTTCTACCGTAAATATTACCTAGTTGCGAAGCATCTCCCCAATCAATGCGGCTTTTGCTGACATCCTGACGCGGCGCTACTTTGCTAAAGGCGTACCGCCTAACAACAGACTGAACATTAGTTTTACTAACCTTTTCGCCTAATACTTGACTGAGAACTTGCCATAACTGAGAGCCTGCTTGTTTGAGATAACCAACTTCGTAGCCAGTATTTTGAGCAATTTGTTGATAAGAGTGTTCTTCCCAGACTTGGCGAAATACCGTAGCGTGAAGTTTGCTTAACCGTTCTGCGCTTAAGGCTTTTTCTACAACTATCAGTGCTTCTTCAGTGTTCATTGACTGGAAAATTCTTTGAGGCTTGTAAAGAGCCATACTAATTTTTTTTTGAATATACCTTCTGTTACTGAGATGACAATCTACGAACTTTTATGTCACCTTTAACGAACTATTTAGCACCCGCAAACTTTTAATTTCCTGCTAGTATCTTTTGCAAAGGCGATAGAAACTTAGTGTTTTTAACAAAGGCGAGCCAATACTTATGAGTAATAGCAATTTTTTATACTTACGCCGCCGTCAATTTATCCGAGGACTTTTAGCAACTACAGCATTTGCAACTACTACAAAATTTGGTACTGGTTGCAGTGCGGAAAAACAAACTCAAGCGACTTCAACAGGCGCAGGTAAATCTGTTGTCATGGGATTTATTTATGTTGGGCCTAAAGATGATTATGGATACAATCAGGCACACGCCCAAGGAAAAGCCGGAGTTTCAAAATTAGAGTGGGTGAAATCTGTAGAAGAAGCGAATGTTCCAGAAAATACTTCCGTAGAAGAAACAATGCGGAATATGATCGAACAAGATGGAGTAACAGTTTTGTTTCCCACCTCTTTCGGTTATTTCGACCCCCACATTCTCAAAATTGCCAAAGAATACCCAGAAGTTCAGTTTTTCCACTGTGGCGGACGTTACGAGGAAGGGAAGCATCCAAACAATGTTGGTAGCTACTTCGGCTACATTGATGAAGCCCAGTATATAGCAGGGATTGTAGCGGCCCATACATCTAAAACTGGGAAATTAGGTTTTATTGGTGCTAAAGCAATTCCTCAAGTTTTGCGTAATATCAATAGTTTCACCTTGGGAGCGCGTAGTGTGAAGCCAGAAGTGACAACCCAAGTAGTGTTTACGGGTGATTGGTCAATACCTGTCAAAGAAGCAGAAGCAGCTAATAGTATGGCAGACCAAGGTATTGATGTGCTGACTTGTCACGTAGATAGCCCAAAAGTAATTATGGAAACTGCTGAAAAACGCAATATTTTCTCTAGTGGTTACCACGCTAGTCAAGCTACGTTAGCGCCTAAAGGCTATCTTACAGGAGCAGAGTGGGATTGGACTAATGTTTATGCTAAATATGCCGAAATGATTAAAGAGGGAAAAACCCTAAACAATGGCGGGATTCCTCATTTAGTACGCGGTGGTTTAAAAGATGGCTTTTTGAAGATATCAGACTATGGTACGGCAGTCAGTGACGCAGCTAAAAAAGATGCTGATGCGGCTAAAGCAAAGTTTACTGATGGCAGCATGGTTATTTATAAAGGGGAGATTAAAGATAATACCGGAAAAGTTGCGATCGCAGCCGGGAAAGATTTTAAACAGCAAGATGCGGAATTAGAAAAAATGAATTGGTTAGCCGCCGGAGTTGTAGGAACTTTAGGTTAAATTTATGACTAATCGTAGACTAGCAACTCTGGAATCTGTTTTTATTCCCATTGGCGCGATCGCATTTTCTTTAGTATTATTTGGATTATTTTGTTTAGCTGTAGGTGCGAATCCTTTTGGAGTCTACGCCTCAATTTATAAAGCCGCTTTTGGTAGTTGGTATTCTTTCCAAAACACCTTAATTCGCTCTGCACCATTAATGTTAAGTTCCCTCTGTACAGCCCTTCCAGCCCAGTTAGGATTGATAATTATTGGCAATGAGGGGGCGCTGGTTGTCGGTGGTTTGGGGGCGATAGTGGCGGGTTTAAGCCTATCTGGAGCGACTTCTATAGTGGTGCAGCTATCTATGGCAGTAGCCGGGATTGTTTGCGGTGGTTTGTGGATTGCGGCGGTAGGGGCTTTGCGTTACTACCGGGGAGTAAACGAGACAATTAGTAGTTTGTTGCTTAATTATATTGCGATCGCACTTCTCAATCATCTCGTTGGTGGGCCATTAAAAGATCCCAGTAGTTTAAACAAACCTTCAAGTTTCCCCCTGGCGGCGACGGATATGTTGGGCAATATTCCCGGTACTCGCGTACATTACGGGCTAATTTACGGGTTAATTGCTTGCGTAGTTACCTACTTTTTAATTAAACATACTACCTTTGGTTTTGCCGCACGGACGGCGGGGGGAAATATCCGCGCGGCAAAAATTGTAGGATTACCTGTAGGCAAATTGACTATGGCAATTTGTTTTTTAGCGGGTTCTTGTGCAGGATTGGCGGGAATGGTAGAAGTTGCGGCGGTACAAGGACGCGCGAATGAGTCTTTAAATTCTAACTATGGTTACGCGGGGATTTTAGTTGCTTTTATTGCCCGTTACAATCCCTTAGCGGCGAGTTTGGTAGCCGTTTTACTTGGTGGGATTTTAGCGAGTGGGGGAATTTTGCAGCGCAGTCACAATCTACCGGATGCAACAGTTTTAGTATTTCAAGGATTAGTTTTTATTGTGGTGTTGTACAGCGAATCTCTCTACGGACGCTTGGCAATATTTAAAGAACGACAAGTAGTCAAAAGTCCGCCCACAGTCACAGTTTAATTACCAAGTATTAACAAAATGACTACAGAATCATTGGGTTGGTTAGGTGTACCATTAGCGATCGCAGCAGGTACTTTAAGAGGGAGCGCTCCCTTTCTGTTTGTTAGTCTGGGCGAGTGTTTGACAGAAAAAAGCGGCAAGATAAATCTGGGTTTAGAAGGAACATTATTAACTGGCGCTATGAGTGCTTATGCCATTTCTTACCTTACGGGTTCGCCTTGGCTGGGTGTATTAGTGGCAGGTTTGGCGGGGATGCTGTTGGGATTGATTCATGCTTGGCTATCTCAACAACCCAAAGTCAACGATATTGCGGTGGGGATTGCGATGATTATTTTTGGTAGCGGGATTGCTTTCTTTTTTGGTAAACCTTTTATCCAGCCTGCTGCGCCGCAATTACCAACTATAGATTTAGGTAGTTGGAGTAATTTCCCTCAAATAGAATCGGCTTTAAAAATTAGCCCGTTATTTCTCATCGGTGTAGCTGTAGCGCCCTTAATGCAATGGTTTTTTAAATCAACTCGTTGGGGTTTATATATCCGGGCGGTGGGCGATAGTCCTGATGCGGCTAAAGCAATGGGTATTTCAATATCGAAGGTGCGAATGCTGTGTATTATTGCTGGAAGTTTTTTAGCAGGAATTGGCGGGGCTTATTTATCTCTTTACTATCCGGGGAGTTGGACAGAACGTATTTCTAGCGGACAAGGATTAATGGCAGTTGCTTTAGTAATTTTTGCGCGATGGAATCCAATTCAATGTTTGTATGCTTCCTTATTATTTGGCGGCGCACAAGCCATTGGGCCAGCTTTGCAATCAGTGGGGATAAATTCTTATTACTACTTATTCAATGCTTCGCCGTACATTTTGACTTTGGCAATTATGATTTTTACCTGTTCGCCCAAACGAACGTTGATGGGTGCGCCAGGGGCATTAGGAACAGTTAATTAAATAAGGGGATAAAAAATGAGTGGACTTGGCGGTTTAAATAAGTTACCCGATGGGGTAGTTATTGGACTTGTACAGTTACAGTTGCCCACAGTAGTTACTCCTGATGACTTAACAATACAATGCGATCGCATTTGCAATATGGTAGGCAAAGCGCGGCGTAATTTACCTTCAATGGATTTGGTAGTTTTTCCAGAGTACGCCCTACATGGCTTATCAATGGACACTAATCCAGAAATTATGTGTAGTTTAGATGGAAAAGAAGTAACAGCTTTTCAAATTGCCTGTCGGGATAACAAAATCTGGGGTTGCTTTTCAATTATGGAATTTAACCCCCAAGGAAATCCGTACAATAGCGGCATTATTATTGATGACACTGGAGAAATTAAACTTTATTATCGCAAATTACATCCTTGGATTCCTGTAGAACCTTGGGAACCTGGAAACCTTGGTATCCCTGTCTGTGAAGGCCCAAACGGTAGCACTTTATCTTTAATTATCTGTCACGATGGGATGTTTCCAGAAATGGCGCGAGAATGTGCTTATAAAGGTGCGGATATTATGCTTCGTACCGCAGGATATACCGCCCCAATTCGTCATTCTTGGCAAATTACAAATCAAACTAATGCTTTTTGCAACTTAATGTACACAGCATCCGTTTGTATGTGCGGTACTGATGGTAGCTTCGACTCTATGGGCGAGGGAATGATTGTTAGCTTTGACGGTACGCCGATTGTGACAGGTAGCAGCCGCCCGGATGAAATTATCACCGCCGAAGTACGACCAAAATTAGTCCAAGAAGCGCGGCGACATTGGGGAGTTGAAAACAACATTTATCAATTTGGTCATCGGGGCTATGTGGCGGTAAAAGGTGGCGCACAAGACTGTCCTTACACCTATATGCAGGATTTAGTTAACGGCTGCTATCGCTTACCTTGGGAAGACGAGGTAATTCATACAGATGGCACTTCCTGCGGTTTTCCAGTTCCTACGCGGACATATCAAAATGTATTAACGGAGGCTGAAAAAGATGGGACGCTTTGTTGAAGCCGAACCCTATTTATATCCGTTTAATGGCGATTTGCGGAAAGAAAATACAGTTTTGCTAATCATTGATATGCAGACTGATTTCTGCGGAGTTGGCGGCTATGTAGATAAGATGGGCTACGACTTATCTTTGACTCGCGCACCGATTGAACCGATTAAAAAGGTTTTAGAAGTAGTGCGAAATCTGGGTTATCCCGTCATGCACACCCGCGAAGGACACCGCCCTGATTTAAGCGATTTACCAGAAAATAAACAATGGCGATCGCGTCAAATTGGCGCAGGAATCGGCGATAATGGCCCCTGTGGTAGAATTTTAGTTCGCGGCGAACCAGGATGGGAAATTATCCCAGAACTTGCCCCCGCACTAGGAGAAGCAGTTATCGACAAGCCTGGTAAAGGTTCTTTCTACGCCACCGACTTAGATTTATTGCTAAAACGTCAAAATATCCAAAACATTGTACTTGCAGGCATTACTACCGATGTCTGCGTGCATACAACAATGCGCGATGCCAACGATCGCGGTTATGAATGCTTACTTCTTACTGATTGCACCGCCGCCACCGATTACAGCAATCATTTAGCGGCTTTAAAAATGATTCAAATGCAAGGAGGAGTATTTGGGGCGATCGCACATTCCACAAATTTTATTCAAGCTATTAGCCCATAGATTTCTTGTAAGCTGTTAATCCATATTTTCCCCCTTTTTCAAGGGGGGCTAGGGGGGATCTCACGACGGGCAAAATACAGACCATACCTTATTATCAGGTGTAAACAATGGCAAAAGTTATAGATAATTCAACAACAATGCTACGTCTTAATAATCTAATTCCCCCAGAATTAGCCGTAGTAAATATGACTAAGAAATTCGGGACAATGACGGCATTAGATAACGTCTCAATGACTCTCAAACCAGGAAGTTTCCACGCTTTATTAGGGGAAAATGGCGCAGGTAAAAGTACCTTAGTTAAATGTTTGATGGGGTTTTATACTCCCACCTCTGGGAAAGTATTGATTGACAATCAATTACGTCAAATTGACAGTCCCCGCGATGCACATAAGTACAGTGTAGGTATGGTTTACCAGCATTTTACCTCAGTACCAGCGATGACCGTTGCCGAGAATTTGGTTTTATCCAAGTTTGACAGTCCAAACTTGATTAACTGGAAAGCTGAGAAGCGCGAATTAAATGCTTTTATGCAAACTGCGCCGTTTCAGATTCCGTTAAATATCCCCATTACTCAACTAGCGGCGGGACAAAAGCAAAAACTCGAAATTCTTAAACAACTGTATTTAAAAAATCGGATTTTGATTTTAGATGAACCAACCTCAGTTTTAACACCTGCTGAAGCCGACGAAGTTTTGGGATTATTGCGCCAACAAGTCAGTTTAGGACAATTAAGCGTATTAATGATTAGTCATAAATTCCGAGAAGTTACAGCTTTTGTAGATGAAATTACTGTTTTGCGTAAAGGTAAATTTGCCGGAAGCGGTTTAGTAAAAGACTTAACTGTTGCAGACATGGCGCATATGATGATGGGGGAAAAGCGATCGCCTACACCAGTATCAAAAGTAGCAATTACCGAAGTTAAGCCTGTATTAGAAATAAAAAATCTTCACGCTAATAAAGACAATGGTACAGAAGCCGTTGCAGGAGTCAATCTCAACGTTCATAATGGGGAAATTGTTGGAATTGCGGGAATTTCAGGCAATGGTCAAAGGGAATTAGTAGAAGTTTTAGCAGGTCAACGTTTGGCGACTTCTGGAGAAGTTTTAGTAAACAAAGAACCTTACACCGCCAAGCGCGAACAGATATATCGCCACAAAGTGTTTACATTACCCGAAGAACCTTTACGCAACGCTTGCGTAGCTTCTATGAGTGTGGCAGAAAACCTCGCTTTTAGAACCTTTGACAAGTCGCCGCAATCTGTTGGTGGCGCGTTGCTGGTAATGTCTGCAATCCGAAATGCTGCTAAAACTTTAATTCAAACTTTCTCGATTAAAACACCTTCAGCAGATACACCTGTAGGGAATTTATCGGGGGGAAACGTGCAAAGGACGGTACTTGCAAGAGAATTAGCGGCGGAACATATTAATTTACTAATTGCGGCTAATCCTTGCTTTGGCTTAGATTTTGCGGCGGTAGATTACATACATTCTCAAATAGTTGCAGCGCGAAATAGAGGTGTAGCAGTGATGTTAGTTAGTGAAGACTTGGACGAACTATTAAAACTAAGCGATCGCATTGTCGTCATTAGCGAGGGCAAATTTGTCTATGAAAGTGAAATTTCTCAAGCTGATTTTGCCACCATCGGTAGAAGTATGGCGGGACACTAATGCAATCAACTTTAATTCTCAAAGACTTACTTAATATTACCTCCCACCAAGAGGAATTACCCTGGCAACCTTTCCGCGAGGGAGTTGAAATTTACCGACTGTATGGGGATGGAAGCAGTGCGGCGGCGGCGTTATTACGCTACCAACCCTTAGCTAAAGTTCCCAGACACGATCATTTAGGTTTTGAACATATTTTTGTACTTTCTGGTTCGCAAACCGATGAAAACGGCGAACATTTAGCCGGAACTCTCGTTATCAATCCACCTCAAAGCAACCACAGCGTTACTAGCGATGCTGGTTGTATTGTTCTAGTCATTTGGGAAAAACCTATATCTATATGGTCTTAATATCTGCTCAACCTTACGATTACGAGTTGCCTGTTAAAGGTCTAGGATTGCTAATTATTGATATGCAGCGAGACTTTCTAGAACCAGGGGGTTTTGGTGAAGCTTTAGGCAACGATATCAGTTACTTACGTCAAATTGTACCAACAGTACAGCAATTATTAAAAACCTTTCGCCGCTTGCAGTTACCAATCTTTCACACTATCGAAGGTCATGCGCCAGATTTATCCGATTGCCCTAATTCTAAATTGCAACGAGGTAAAGGAAATCTCAAAATTGGCGATCGCGGATCGATGGGAAGAATTTTAGTTTTAGGCGAACCCGGTAACGCCATTATCCCCGAACTTAGCCCGATTGCTAGAGAGTTTGTAATTTCTAAGCCTGGTAAAGGCGCTTTTTGTCGGACTCATTTAGAAAAACTGTTGAACGAACAAGGAGTTAGTCATCTAATTATTACCGGAGTCACAACTGAAGTCTGCGTTCAAACAACCATGAGAGAAGCAAACGATCGCGGTATGGAGTGTTTATTAGTGGAAGATGCTACCGCTAGTTACTTTCCCGATTTTAAACAATCTACCTTAGAGATGATTCGCGCCCAAGGCGGTATTATCGGCTGGACAGCAACAGCAGCAGAGGTTTTAGAAGGTTTGGCAAGTTGGCAAGTTAAGTTAGCGGCTTAGTCCCCAAACTATTCATATATTCGCGCCAACCGCCCCATTGAGTTATATCTTTTTTCCCCTCACACAAACTCGGTTCGCCCAAAACTCCTAACACTATTTCACCATTAGCTAAACGTATTTTACCAATACACAACCCTGGTGGTTCTTGCCAGAGAATTTCGCCTAATCCAATACTAGGAACATTCCAAACTTCTAGAGCGATCGCACTTCCGCCAGTTTTAACTTTAATCATAGCTGGGTGGCGATCGTCTATTGACCACAGGCGATAACTAGCTTCTGTCAATGCTTCTCGAACAAATACCGCCCCTACCGCTAGTAAATTACCGTTCAATTCCAAACCTTGCATCAATGTTCCATTTACCGCAAGTTGCACGTTTTCCATAATTAATTTACCGAAAAAATATGTATCGATTTTACTGGCATTTCTTCGTAACATTGCGAACGTTGTGGGGGCGCAAAGCATTGCGCCCCTACGGTTAATGTTTACGAATCCTGCGCGATCGTTATATTTCCAATTACCAATGTGAGGAGAAATGACAAAATTTTGGTTAGGTGCATTACTACAAATTTCCGCCGTATTAGCATCGCAATGGCTAATTCCATCTAGCGTTAAAGCCGAAACCCCCACCCTTGAAAGCGAACTATTACCCGCATCCGTTGAAGAACAAGATAACGCGATGGCGCAAGTTACCTCGGTTTCGCAGTTATCCGACGTGCAAACCACTGATTGGGCATTTCAGGCATTACAATCGCTAGTAGAGCGCTACGGCTGCATTGCGGGTTATCCTGATGGCACTTTTCGCGGAAACCGCGCTTTAACAAGGTATGAATTTGCGGCGGGTTTAAATGCTTGTTTAGATAGAGTTAACGAATTAATTGCTACCGCCACAACGAGTTTAGTTACTAAAGAAGATTTAGTTGCGATCGCTCAACTACGAGAACAATTTGCCATAGAACTTGCAACTTTAAAAGGACGCATAGATGTATTAGAAGCTTCTACGGCAGAACTACAAGCAAATCAGTTTTCTACAACTACTAAGTTAAGCGGCTTAGTTTGGGCTAATGTAACCGGAGCATTTGCCGGGGATGATGTTTTACTAGAATCTACCGAATTAGCACCGCCAGCGAGCTTTGGCGGGGTGGTAGCAAGACGTGCAGCGCGGGATACGAACGGGAATCCAGTTGTTGCTACTAGAACCGAAGATCCTGAAGTTACTTTAAGTAATTTAGTATGGCTAAGTTTTAATACTTCCTTTACAGGCAAAGATAGTTTAGTTGTGCAACTAGCCGCCGGAAATGGCGATTCTCCAGCCAATCAATTTACTTCAGCAGGACTCTACAATACTTTTGGCGTTCCCTTTTTCGATCAAACTGCTGGTATTCAAGGGCTAGGCAATACTGTTGTCATTCGAGAATTATTCTACCAATTTCCCGTCGCTGACACTCTCCAATTAGTAGTCGGAACGCGAGTTAATTGGTATCGCTACTTTGACAACAACGCTTTTATCTTTATTTTAAACGGTGCAAACAGTTTTGACTCTAATAGCAGCACGTTATTAAACTCCATAGATCGCGGATCGGGAGGTGTAGCAATTTGGCAACCAAGCAAACAGTTTCGTTTAGCTGTCGGCTATTTGGGCGAAAATGACGAATTTCTCTCAAATTCCATTGCACCCGGCTTTAATACTTCTAGCGATCCCAACTTTGGCTTATTTGGGGGAAATTATACCGCTACTGCTGAAGCCACATTTTCACCAAGCGATCGCCTAAACTTGCGATTTCTCTACAATCGCGCTCGTACCCAAGCAATTAACGGTGTAGTTGGCGGTGCTATAAGTGATTCAACTTATCAAGGAGTAGCCGACGATGGAGTTTCCGCCATTTTCGATCCCCTCACCGGAACTGTAGCCGATGGTGGACTCGATCATTCTATGGCGGATGTGTTTGAATTTAACTTTGATTGGTTAATCGCTAAAAGTTTCGGCATTTTTGGACGCTATACCTATGCTAGTACCAACTTAAAACCCATTAACCAAGACATCAACGCCCAAGCAATTCAAGCCGGGGTAGCATTCCCCAATTTAGGTAAAGAGGGGGCATTATTTACCCTTTCCTACATTATCCCCTTTTCAATTTTAGATGGTCGTCAATACCTAGTTTCCGGTGGTGGAGATGGTGGGATTCAGTACGAGTTTGAAGCAAATTACTTTTACCCCATCACCGATAATATTGCTCTTGTTCCCGCCTTCTACCTAATTGCTAATCCCAACAACTTTAGCAGCAACCCCAATATCTATGTAGCCAATTTACGCGCTCAGTTTAGTTTCTAGCAAAGGTGCGATCGCCAAAATAAATCCAATGTATAGGGGCGCAATGCATTGCACCCCTATACTGAGTTGGGGGATTTCTTGTGGATTTAATAGAAAATACGCCCGATAACTCTTACTAGAAGCTCTACTCTAGGCAAAATCTTAATTTACCTCTTTGCGATCGCACTTTTAGTTATACTGCTATTGATTCCTTTCAATTATTTAGTATAAAATCTTACCTAAATACAATTGCTTACCAATTCATCAGGTATAGAACTAACGATAGATGGCAGTATAAACGCTGAAACAGTAGGTTTGGGTTAGTTGCTTTTTCATAACTTAAATGCTTACTTCACCAAAACCATTAAAAGATGTATTTTTCTGCCCTGAAGAATCAAATTTTTACTCTTACTGCTTGCAAAGCTTAGTATTAAATAACTGCTTAAGTTCTGAAACTATTATTGAATTTGGCTCTGGCGATGGTAGTCCAGTTATTAATTCTTTAAGCAAGCTAAAATTTGATGGGGTAGTACATGGATTTGAAATCAATAAGTTATCTTGCGAACTTGCAAATGAAAGGATAAAGGTTTACGGTTTAAGCGATAAATATATAGTTCATAATCGTTCTTTATTTGACACAACTAAACCTCAAGGAGATTATTTAATATCTAATCCACCTTATTTACCAGCAATAGATAACAAAATATATCAGCCATTTTTGCACGGCGGTACAGATGGAATAACTGTTACAAAACAGTTATTATCATTAGATTATAAAAATGTATTAGCGATGATTGCTAGTTATTCTAATCCTGTAGGTGCAATTGATTATGCTTTAACTAAAGGCTACCACATTGCCAATTTTATTATTTCCCCTTTGAATTTTGGTTATTATAGTTCTGAGCTAAAAGTCAAAAATCGCATTGAGGAATTAAAGCAAGAGCAAAAGGCTTTTTATTCTAAAAATATGTACTTGTTAGCAGGTGTATTATTTACAAAGCAAAGCGATCGCCAAGCAAATTTATCTACAGAGTTAGTACAATTAATGACGTGCTTATAACCTAACTTTACAACCTGCAAGGTAATTCATATCACACTACAAAAATAAGTTGCGGTGCTGAAAGTGCAATATTTTTTTTTGCAACTCTCCTGTCTCAGCCGCTTTCCTACGGCATTACCAGTTACCCATTCAGCAATCAATAAGTTATGCGAGTTATCCTCCAGCGTGTCACCGCCTCTAAAGTCTGCGATGAAATTGTCGGCAAAATTGGTAAAGGGTTAAACTTGTTCGTAGGCATTGCCAACACTTAATATTTGTACTCGCAGTGTAGAAAATAACACTGACTGTAGTAGATAATCAGTTTAAAACTTTTCTAAAAATTGGACTTTATACAACTATATAAAGTCCAATTTATCTAGGTTTTAGGTAATTTTACCTTATGTTGAGAGCAATGGGCATTGACGGCTGATTTAACAACACCATCAGCAAATTTGTCTACTCCTGCTACACCTAATTTGTCTTTGGTTTTTATAGGTAATTTAGCTTGAGTATCGGTCTTAATCTTATTTTTTACATTAACGTGTGGGTTACCAGAATTAAACTGATCGCAGGCTGTATAAGCCATTTCTACAAGTGTTGTGGTAGGAATTTCTATAATGTAGTGGTCATGTTTTGTGGTATCTCCCACTTGTAAAAAATCAGATTCTACTGCAAGTTGCATGAGATAGTTTTGAATATCTATTGGATATATTGTATCGTCAGCTTGTACGGGTATGTTGATACCCACTAATGAAACAATACCTAATGTTGTAATTATTATTTTTTTGAACATATTAAATTCACAAGTGATAGCTTGGATGCTTAGTTAAGTCTATAGCCTGCAAAAACAAGGTATAACTTACTACACTTATTATTATGAATATATTAGACACAAATCATGTCTAACTTATGTCTAACTTGTGTTTAAGTTAACTTTCTGGCGTTACTAAAGGGGTAATGGGTAATAATTTTAATGAGCAACTCCCAATACGGTATGAAAGAGGCTGAGATAAGACAAGTTACCAACGTCGGGAATAAATCATCACACTTTCAGCAACGCCAATTTTTTTACTTAGTCATCTCGATCAGACCTTTACAAAGAAGTTTTGCTATAAACCGTAGTTGTAAAATAGCCTTCATTAAAAAAACTAATTTGAGTCGATGCGATCGCGGGTTGGTTCTAATAATGAGAAGATATAAAAAAACTTAGATTTAAGGCAACTATGGCGAAAATTCAATTTTCTAAAGGTGTTGATGAAGATGTAACCCCAAATGTACGTTTGACTCGTTCGCGGGACGGGAAGCAAAGTACAGCAACATTTCTTTTTCAGAATCCCTCGGTTTTAAGCGGCAATAACGCCGATGACATTACGGGAATGTATATGATTGACGAAGAAGGGGAAATCGTCACCCGCGAAGTTAAAGGTAAGTTTGTTAACGGCAAGCCGGAAGCTTTGGAAGTATTTTACATCATGAACTCAACGGCAGAATGGGATCGGTTTCTCCGCTTTATGGAACGCTACGCCGAGAAAAACGATCTAGACTTCAACAAAGCGTAACTATATGCAACCCCACCCCGATACAGGCAAGATAATAGTTAATTGTGCGGTAATCACCGTTAGCGATACGCGATCGCACCTTACGGATAAAAGCGGTCAGTTAATCAAACAATTGCTCTTAAATGCCGATCGCGCGGTGGGATATTACACCATTATTAAAGACGAACCAACACAGATTAAAAGCCAACTGCAAGCATTAAATAACATTGATGTCGTAATTTTTAATGGCGGTACGGGGATAGCGCCTAGAGATACAACCTACGATGCTATTTCTAGTTTGCTAGAGAAGACTTTACCAGGGTTTGGCGAGTTGTTTCGATATCTTAGTTACAAGGAAATTGGTTCAAGAGCGATCGCTTCGCGCGCGATCGCGGGTGTATACCAAAATATATTAGTATTTTCTGTTCCTGGTTCTAGCAATGCGGTCAAACTGGCGATGAATGAGTTGATTTTGCCGGAATTAGAGCATTTAGTTACTCAGTTACAAGCTTAACTAATTATCCCAGCAAATACCCGCTCTTGCGCCCCAGTCATATAAAGCCTTTGGTCGGGTTCTGACCATTCAATGAGCAAATCACCGCCGGGGAGTTCTACAGTGGCTTTGCGATCGCATTTACCCGTTAATACGCCAGCTACTAGCGCCGCACAAGCACCCGTCCCGCAAGCTAGGGTTATACCTGCACCTCGTTCCCAAACGCGCATTTTTAGGCGATCGCGTCCTACAACTTGAATAAACTCAGTATTAGTTTTTTGCGGGAATGCGGGATGATGCTCGAATTGAGTGCCAATTACTGCTAAATCTATGGCGGCGACATCTTCCACAAAGGTTATACAGTGGGGGTTTCCCATACTTACGCAAGTAACTAACCAAGTTTTTCCAGCTACTTCTAGGGGTTCATTGATTACTTTTTGTTCAGGAGAACTTAAGGTAGTAGGAATTTCTTTTGCTAGGAGTTTTGGTAAACCCATATCAACTTTTACTTGACCATCTGCTAGTATTTGGGGAGAAATAACGCCAGCTAAAGTATGAATGTGATATTGAACGTTTTTGCTGTTATTTCCTTCCAAATCGGCGATAAACCCGGCTAAACAACGAATACCATTACCACACATTTCGGGTTCTGAACCATCAGAATTGATAATTCTCATAGTATAATCCGTGCCTTCAAGACCTGGAAGCGCAAAAATTACCCCGTCTGCGCCAATACCAAAATGGCGATCGCATAATTGAATTGCTTGTTCTGGGGATACTATAAGTTCTGAAGAAGCGCGATTGTCAACTAAGATAAAATCGTTTCCTAGTCCTTGATATTTAACAAACTCGATAGACACGGTTTTTAATCCTCCCGAAAGTAGCTGGCAAATACTATAGTTGTATGATATTTATCTATTTTTACTCAAGAAGTCGCAGTGTTTGCCAGGAATTTAATTGATGAAAAGTGACTTTGATGTATCTTCACCCAGCATAAAGCAAGTACAGACGCTGATTAAGGACGGTAAAGCCGTTGAAGTAAAGTTGCTTAGTGGTGATTTACTTAGTGGCAAACTATTGTGGCAAGATCAAACCTGTGTATGTATGGTTGATACCAGCGAACAGAGTATTACTATTTGGCGACAGGCGATCGCTTTTATCAAAGCCACAAATTAACCTCTTGCCAAAATCTGCTCTAAAATTGTTGGATCTTTAATTTCGCGATCGCGTGATAGTAGCAGCACTTTGGAGATAACTTCGGCGGTTTTGGGATCGTTGTCAGCAAAGGGTAAAAATATGCGATCGCGATGCTGAGAATGGACGGGGACAATACATAAATATCCTCCTGGTTGGCGGTGAACTCCAGCGCTACCCAGATGCACGGAATAACTACCTAAATGACCTTCTATCAAAGCATGGGAGTTTTCTAGTTTCACGTTAGTTATTTGTAGCAAACGGCAAGTTTCCCGCAGTAAAGCCGATCGCATTTCAACCGTGGAAGCAGTAGCTTCGGGATCTACTCCGCCTTGGTGCGCCACACTGACAACTAAATCTAAGTCGCGCATGACTTCGCTAAAAACTAGCGGTGAAACTTGATTTAGTTCCAATGGTTTCCATTCTCCACGCCTGGTAAACTGTACGCCTTCGATGGTTAAACCTTCCACTTCTGTAGGGGAAAAGTAGCCATCAACAAAAGTTAGCCAAACTGAGAGATCGAACTCGTGGAATGTGCGTCTAACACCTTCTTCCGGCTGACTTATCCAACCTCTTTGACCTAATAGTGCTAAAGCTTGCCTAGAATTAACTTGGTGTCCGGCGTAACGATGGGAAATAGTGCGATCGCTTCTTTCGGTGGTAGTGAGTATGTATAATTCCCGAAATACTTGCTTAAATGGCTGCTGGCGTTGGTTTTGAAAACAATCTTGCTGCCACAAATGCCATAAATTAGTTCCTAATAAATCGTAAGGGTGAGCAATGCGTAAACTAATATTGCCCGTTGGTGTAAGTCCGCGATCGTAAGATTGTAAAAATCGTCCTTGTTGTACCGGATAACCAATAACATTTTCGCCGATAAATACTAATTTTTCTAGCATCGGTGCTAGTACGGGATGGGTACAAAGTTGCTGCAATTCTTCCGCCGTAAAGCGATCGCCGCGACACATGGCTTGTTCTAGAGATAATCGCATTCTGGATGCTTGGCGAGTAATATCTTGTTTGCGTTCTTGCAATTGGACGATGCTTTGCTCTTTTTTGTATTTGGCGGGAATAGCTTTTAAAGGTTTTGAGTTATTTGTGATGGTTATTTTTGGTTGTCCTTGTTCAATGGCTAGAGCAACCACCAGATCCTCAATAGCTACAGTTTGGGGTTGTTTGACCAAATCGGCGATCGCTTGGGCTTCCATCGCCCACTGGAGGCGCATGGGGTCTGTATAACCAGCATTTCGAGCTAAGTTTTCTAGGGCAATACTAACGGCTAGTTTTTCGCTGGCTTGTCTTTGCGAACCAAATTGGCGGCTAGTACGCAGAAATTCTTGAATAATTTGGTAACGTTCTAATAAATCTTTATCGCGCTTTTTACCTTTCGCCAGTGGTAACAATCCTAATACTCTTAGCGCGTCTTGATTGCGTTTTTGCGTTACCCGATTTACTAATTCTACTTTTTCAACTTTTCCCAACATTGCATCAGCGAATAGCTGCGCCCGTTTGTGTCCACTTCCTCCAGAGGCGTATTGTGCGGCGTTGTCTAAAGCTTCCCAACGTTCGGCTTTCAATGCTTGATAAACTCGTGTAAACCAGTCTATATCTACCGCACCGTTTAATAAATCTTGTCCAGTTAGGGGGGTTTGTTCGCTAATTTGAGCGTTCCAAGTTTCTCTAATTTCTTGCTCAACTTGCCAGTTATCATCTTTAGTATGGGCGTGAATCCACCACACCGCTTGAGCAAAAGAGCGCCATTTTAAAGCAGATTCGACATAATTTGCCCATTGTGGCGCATAAATCGCTAATTCTATTAGTTGTTGTTGCCCGATATTAGCCGCTTTTACTTGAGTTGCAAAATCCTGTGGTGTTTCGCCGTCTTTGGGAAAAGATATGCGAATTAAATGGCTGAAAACTCTAGCTTTTCCACTGGTGTCATAACTCCAACCTCGCACCAACTTATTTTTATTAAAAGCTTGCAGTAAGCTTACAACATTATTTATACCCGGTAAACTTCGCAATGCTAAAGCTGGTTCTGATGCAACAGTTGGTAATTCGCCGCGTTTGAGTTCTATTTCAATAATACGCTTGGCAATGCGATCGCCTATCTCTAATAAGATTGGATATTGGGCTAAATTAGGCGGTAATTTTCTTCCAGTAATCTGTCCTAAATCTCTAAAATATTCAATTCCCGAACCTAAAACTTGATCTATTAAATCTGCTTCTGTTGCTGCACCGATACTAAAAGCCATTAAAACATCTTCCAGTGCAGGGCGATAGCGTCGTGCTTGCGGTGTAGGTTCAGGTTCATCTAGCCAGCGTAATAATTGCCAAAATCTTGTTTGCTGCGCGTTATTCCAATCTAATGCAAAGAAGGAACGATGATATTGATTTAAGGAAAACCAGCTATACAGTGAACCGCTATAACGCCAGTCATTCCTATCAAAATTAAAATTTTGTACGAATACTCCTTGAAAAACTAATTTAAAGCTAGTTGTTACTGCATCAAGGAGAAAGTCTACTACTGTTGAGGGTAATGGATGCGATCGCATTGACCAATAGCAAATAGCTTGAACTATATTTGGATACCGTAGTTTTTCTGTATCAATAAATAAAGTCTTGTAAGCCTTTTTCCACCGTAACTCATCACTAAAATTAGATTTATTATATTGACCTAAAGAAGCTAGGATTTGGAGTAACTCTAAATTACCTTCATCGTAGGATTGAGATAAGTTTTCTTGCCACCAAGTTTCCCACACTTCTCGCAGTGGTAAGAGTTTAATATCTTCTTCTAGAGGTTTTGTAAAATTGGGGTCAGGAAATCCATAACTGATATTTCCTAGCAATTCTTCTTGTGTTGTTTGGTAAGACTCAGTAATAATTGGTGTTTGGCGGTGAGTATGAATTAACTCATCTAAGGACTCTAAACAAGCTTGCGCGGCGGGTGTAGCAAATAAACGCGGTTGGGTTACGTCTCCTAATTTTGGCGCTGTACGCTGGCTTGGATCTAATAATCCTAAAGCATTATCTAATGTTAAAACTTCTTGACTATCTGCCAAGATTGTATCTAAAAGTTGCTTTTCTGTATCGGTTTGTTTTGGGTGCTGTAATTGATATTTTTGGGCTAGAGTGCGAGATTCTGCAACCAGGCGATTCTTCGCCACCATTTGACACAAAAGTTCTAATCCAGCTTGACGTTGCAATAAATTTGCATTTAATAATCTTTGTGCTGAAGACTTCGCATCTGTATCTGATTGATTGAGTAATAACTGTAATAATCCGCGCCGTAAATCCCCAGACTTGCGAGTTAGTAGGCCTTCTAACTCTATTGCTTCGGCGGGAGTAATTGTACAATTAGCTAAATTTTGTAAAACTTGCGATCGCACCCAACTACTATTATCACCAATGAGCGAAAGCAAAGTTTGCCTAATCTCTGCATCCCAAGGTTGAATTATTGCTAATTTGTAAGCAATAGACGAGCGATCGCTACTGCTGCAAACCGATAAGTATGGTATTAGTCGTTTAGGCGATCGCGTACCCAAGTTATAAACTAAAGCGGATGCTACACTTTCTTTACTTACAGAAATTGTCATCCAATCCCAAACTAACGGCTCTAAAACTTTAGTTTTGCTAGGAAAATTGGGAATAATGCGTTCTAATCTTTCAAATAAATCTTTTTCTTGAATACTGCTGCTAATCAATACTCTAAGTGCCGTAGCAACTACTCGTAAATCTTCATCATTTAAAGCAGGTAATAGAGCAATTTGGGCTTCATTTATTCCCAATTGAGCTAATAAATGTGCCGCGACAAACCGCCGCTCGACAATTGGATCGTTTAATAACTTACTAGCTGATGAAGTAGCTAAAACTGCATCATTAAAGGCAATTGTCCATAAAGCTAAATAAACAGTCTGAGCATTATTACTTTCTAAAGCTGCGGTTTGTTCTGCGGGATTTTCTAAAAACAGTGAAACTTGTTCTAATATTTCCTTAACTATCCGATTATTAACTGATTCCCAACCAAAACCAAACCAAACATCTACCGCCCTAACCGTAGCGCTAAACCGAGTTAAATCCTGTTCTATCAATAAGCGCAACATTCGCCGAAAAGCATCAGGATGAGCCTCATCAATAGTTTCTAAAATAGTTTGCCTTAAACCTTCTTGACGCTGTGCCGCCAATAATAAATTCTCTACAAAAGTCCAGCCATCAGCACGATTGGCGATTAATAAAGCACGGGTAACATGGCGACCCATTGCCCCTATTTCGTGTTCGCCTCTCCCGGAATCTAAGAGTATCTCAAAAACCTGATTTCCTTGTTCAGAATTACTATTGATTGCCACCGCAAACAAAATTCCTAACGCCTCGCTTGTATAGCCTAAATAAGGAGTCCAAGCAGCAAACCAAGTTATATCTTGCTCGTAACCTTCGACAGTAGAAAGTAACTGATTGAACCATTGGCAACGAGCTATATTATGAATTTCTGGCTTGTTGGGTGCGCGAAATGATTTGCGTTGCCAGCCTATTTGATAAGGCGAATATGAAAACAATTGCCATGCTGATTCTATGTATAAATAAATTTGCGGAAACAGTGACTCAAAAATGTTTAATCGTTCCTCAGCACTCAAAATATTAAGTTGATTAAAAGCTTTATCTTTCGCTTCATACCTGGTCTGATAGTCCGTATACGGTTGACCATTACTATCGCGCTCTAAAATAGCAAAAACTATTTCTTTTAATGTTTCTGGTAACTTGTTAGCACTAGCAACTTTAGTTTCTATCCAATCAGGAATGTAAAAAGTTTTTAGTTGTTCTTTAGCGTATTCTGGGTTTAACATTTTAGCCTCCTACAAGCGGTACTAAACGCAAGAACAAAAGTTCGCTATTGGGATTAACGATAATTTGGCTATCTAATTTATGTTGTTGAATATCGTCAACAAAAACAAAATACAATCCATCTTCAAAGGACTGCAACGCATTACCTACAGCGATTTGTGAGTCTACTCCTTGGTTTAAATCCTCGCCGCCCATATTTACTTTACCAAGCAAAACTTTTTGCTCAATTTCTGCTTTAGTAAATACCTTTACTAATCTTCTTTGTTCTTGACGAGTTTGGAAGGCTTCAACTTCGGTTAAAACAATCTGCGTGAGTAAAATTCGTAGAGTCAGGACTTCGCCACCTTCGCCTATACTTGGTGGCAATGGTACGCGCCAATCGGTGAATAAAGGCTTGGAACGCCCTAAAACCTTACCTGCAACAGTAATTGTAGACATAGTTAGACTAAGGAATTTGCAATCAATAGTCTAACTTACGCAAATTTTATTTCTGGGGACTATAGCGTTTTATTAACCTGGTAATTAAAGACGTAGCACTGCTACGTCTCTACAAATCTACATATCTCGCCAACTATCCATCGGCAAATACTCTAATAAGGTTTCCGATTCAATGGCTTTGACAATGGGTACGGCGGGTATAACTTTACTTATAGCGCCGGGATTAACCAGTTGCTCTAATTGATTTAAACCAGAGAAGCCGCCACATAGTAACAACTGATCTCCGGCTTGCAAGTGCATACTACCATCAGGAAAACGCATAAACTTACCATCGCGGCGGATGGCTTGAATTTGCACTGCATACTGACGGCGGATATCAAGCTCGGCGAGACTTTGCCCCACGGCTGGACTATTATTAGCTACAAATAACCAATGACAAGGATTGTTTTCTGCGGGGAGCGTCGCTGCACCGTTGGCTAATTCATCAAAAGCGGCTAACTCGTCACCTTCCCCAACTATTAATAAGCGATCGCCTTCTTCCAAAATTGTCTTACTATCGGGATAATCCAATTCCTCACCATTTGCCCTTCTTACCGCCATTAAGCTTACTCCCGTCAAGTAACGCATATCTGCTTCCTCGATAGTCATTCCGGTAAGTGGAGAGCCTTCGGGCAATGCGTACCAACGCCTGTTCATATCTTGAGTAGCTTGTTCTAATTCTCTTGCTACTTGCGCTGGCGATCGCTCTGGGCGTAAATCTAAGTAATGGCGATCGCGGATTTCTTTGATTTCTAACTGCATTGTACTCGCCGATAAGCCCATTTTAGTTAGCAAATGATTGGCTAATTCCAAACTTGCCTCAAATTCTGGCTGTACGACTTCCTGCGCTCCCAATTGGTAAAAAGTTTCAATATCTTTATCATGATTTGCCCTTACTACCAAGTCTAAGTCGGGAGATAATTCTAAAGCCCGTTTTAAGCACAGCCGCGTACTCATGGGATCGGGTAAAGTTATGGCTAAAGATTTGGCTCTTTCTACCCCCGCCGTTTCTAAGACGTGAAAACTTGCCGCATTGCCATAAACGTAAGATACCCCCGCCTCGCGCAACTGCTGAATCCGGCTTTCGGATTGCTCAATTACAACGATTGGATAGCCGTGTTCTTGAACTAACTTAACTAAATTGCGCCCTACACGCCCGTAACCGCAAACTATTATGTGATTTTGCTGGGGTAATTCCTCCGATGCGGCGATCGCTACATCTCCCGCTTCAATTAAAGTTCTTAACCAAGGCAATTCAAGGATTTTCGGTACTAAACGCAATACAAACGGCGTTAATACAAGAGTTACAGCCGTTGTTCCCAAAATTAATAAGTACACGCGGCGAGAAACTAAGCCCATTGATAGCCCTTCACTGGCTAAAACAAAGGAAAATTCCCCAATTTGCGCCAGTCCAAAACCTACCATCAAAGCAGTTTTCCAGGGATAGCCAAATACTTTTACGAGCGGAGTAACGATCGCAAACTTGCCGAGAAATACCAATAATACTAATCCCAAAATCAACTCTAGGTTTTGCCACAAAAAGAACGGATCGATTAGCATCCCAATCGCCGCAAAAAATAAAGTTGCAAAAATATCTCGCAAAGGCTCTACATAAGTTAAAGTTTGGTCTGCGTATTCCACCTCCGAAATCATCAATCCAGCGACAAAAGCGCCCATTTCAATTGATAATCCCAAATGCTCCGTAAGCAACGCAATTCCCAAACACAGCGCCACTACACCTAATAAAAATAGTTCTTTACTCTCAGTTTTAGCGAACAACCTCAATAGGGGTGGAATCAGCCAAATCCCCGCTACCACTGCTCCGGCGGCAAATAAGCCAATTTTAATTAATGCTGTACCTACAGCTATACCAATGGTTTCCGGTGGCTGCTCTAAAGCAGGTAAAACCGCCAGCATTAGCCCTAATGCTAAATCTTGAACTACCAACATCCCCAACATAACTTGACCATGGGGCGTTTCAGTTTCGTTGCGCTCCATCAAGCATTTCAACACAACGGCGGTAGAGGAAAGCGATAAAATTGCCCCTAAAAATACTCCTTGCGCTGGAGAACTTACCCATCCCACACCTACCGATACAATAGCTGTACCGATAATAGTTAAGACAATTTGCAAACCCCCGCCACCTAGACTTATTAGTTGAACTTTTTTTAATTCCGCCAGGGAAAACTCCACTCCCAAAGCAAATAATAAAAAGGCAACGCCAAATTGGGCTAAAGTTTCTACTTGGATTAATTCTTTAATTAGTCCTAATCCCGCCGGCCCGATTATCATGCCCCCCACAAGATAACCTAGTAAAACTGGTTGGCGAAACAATGCTGCTAATAATCCCCCTGCCGCCGACACTGCAAGGACTAACACTAGGTCGATAATTAGTCTAAAATCTTCTTGCACAAGCTTTATTAAAAAGAATATTAAGGTATATTAATTTACTGTAAAGCTTTTTTAGCAAAGATTTCAAGCAGATCGGGGACTAACTTTAGGAACGGGGATCGCTTAAGAAATGCGATCGCATGACGACAAAATCTCCCATGCGTAAAAACAACTCATGGCATAATGATCGCAACGTGCGTAAATTAGCTTAATTATTGAAAATGTCTAAATCCGCTATCTTAGTCCTTGCTGATGGCACAACTTATCGCGGTTTATCCTTTGGGGCAACAGGAACTACCATCGGAGAAGTAGTTTTTAATACCGGAATGACAGGCTATCAAGAAGTATTGACCGATCCCAGCTATCGCGGTCAAATGATAGTTTTTACTTATCCCGAACTTGGCAATACTGGCTGTAATGACGAAGACGAAGAATCAAGGGGCCCACAGGTAAGAGGAGCGATCGCCCGCAATGTATGCGATCGCCCCAGCAATTGGCGCTCCACCAGCAGTTTGTCCGACTACCTCAAAAAGCACAACATCCCCGGAATCTACGGCATTGACACCCGCGCCTTGACTCGAAAAATCCGCGTATTAGGGGCAATGAATGGCGGTATTTCAACAGAACTTGACGAAACCGATTTACTAGAATTGATCCAAACAGCGCCGGATATGGCAGGCTTAAACTTAGTACGGGAAGTTACGACAACAAAAGTTTACGAATGGTCAGAGGTCACTACTAATGTGTGGGAATTTAAACCCGCAACTGAACCAATAATCGAAAAACAACTAACCGTTGTCGCCCTTGATTTTGGAATTAAACGCAATATTTTACGGCGACTAGCTAGTTACGGTTGTCGGGTAATTGTAGTTCCCGCAAGTACGCCCGCCGAGGAAATTATGAAATACAACCCGGATGGCATATTTCTTTCCAACGGCCCCGGAGATCCCGCCGCAAATATTGAAGGGATAGAAACAACTAAAGCCTTACTAACTAGCCAAAAACCTGTATTTGGTATTTGTATGGGGCATCAAATTTTAGGGTTATCTTTGGGCGCTCAAACTTACAAACTTAAATTTGGGCATCGCGGCTTAAACCAACCTGCGGGTTTAGAGCAAAAAGTAGAAATTACTAGCCAAAACCATAGTTTTGCTCTCGATCCTGATTCTTTGCTCAATGCAGACGTAGAAATTACTCATCTCAACTTAAACGATCGCACCGTTGCCGGATTAAAGCACAAAACCTTACCAATGTTTTCGGTGCAGTACCACCCCGAAGCAAGTCCTGGACCCCACGATGCTGATTATTTATTTGAGCAATTTGTCACCTCAATGCGGACAAGTAGAGACGTTTAATAGCATATCTGTTAAATTTCTGGCAGATTGCACAAATTTTTTGTGCAAACTTATGGGTAATTGGTAATTGGTAAAAACAATAACGGAGAATCACGGTAACTAACATGGTAAATTTGACACCCAATTCTAGTTTTAGTTTGACGCTACGCTTAGAAATTCCTAACCGTGTGGGAATGCTGGCAAGTGTAACAGGTGCGATCGCATCCTGTGGCGGCAATCTCGGTCAAATCGACCTAATCGAGCAAACCCGCGAGGTTTCAATCCGCGATATTACAGTAGATGCAGCGAGTACCGAACACGCAGAAACAATTGTTGAATCTATTAAAGTTTTACCTGACATTAAATTAATAGATGTCTACGATCGCACTTTTAATTTGCATCGCGGTGGCAAAATTAGCATCACCAGCCGTATTGCAATTAAAAGCTTGGCAGATTTGGCAATGGCTTACACTCCAGGCGTGGGTAGAATTTGTATGGCGATTTCTCAAGATCCCGAACAGGCTTACCATTTAACCATTAAACAAAATACTGTGGCGATCGTTACCGATGGTAGCGCGGTACTAGGTTTAGGTAATTTGGGCCCAGAGGCGGCTTTGCCAGTCATGGAAGGTAAGGCGATGCTGTTTAAAGAATTTGCGGGGATTGATGCTTTTCCGATTTGCCTAGCTAGTCAAGACACCCAAACCATTGTCGAAACTGTCAAGCAAATTGCCCCAGTTTTTGGCGGGGTAAATTTGGAAGATATCGCCGCCCCCCGGTGCTTTGAAATTGAAAAGCTACTGCGCGAACAATTAAATATTCCCGTTTTCCATGACGACCAACACGGTACGGCAATTGTAACTTTAGCGGCGTTAATTAATGCCCTAAAACTGGTCAATAAGCCTATAGCTAAGGTAAAAATCATTATTAACGGTGCAGGGGCAGCCGGCGTTGCGATCGCCCGATTGCTGAAAAAAGCGGGAGCCGAAACTATTTGGATGTGCGACTCTAAAGGAATTTTGTCTACTCAGCGCCCCGATATGACCCCGGAAAAACTAGAGTTTGCGATCGATAAAATGGGTGGTTTAACGGCGGCGATGGTGGGCGCGGATGTATTTATTGGGGTTAGCGCTCCGGGGGTAGTTACACCAGAAATGGTGCGCTCCATGGCAAGCGAACCGATTGTATTTGCCATGGCAAACCCGATTCCTGAAATTCAGCCGGAACTTGTAACGGACTATGTAGCAGTAATGGCAACGGGGAGAAGCGATTATCCCAACCAAATTAATAATGTTTTGGCTTTTCCTGGGGTATTTCGCGGCGCTTTAGACTGTCGAGCCAGTACCATTACTACAACTATGTATCTAGAAGCTGCTTATGCGATCGCCTCCTTAGTCAAGCCTTCCGATCTCAACCGTCAACACATTGTCCCCTCAGTATTTGATGAGCGAGTTGTAGGTGCGGTTTCTGGTGCAGTCCAAAGAGCCGCAAGGCAAGAAGGTATTGCCGCAAATTAGCCTTTTGCGATGTCGCCAAGGGAATTTAGATGGCACTACAAGCGTGAAAGAAGTTCTAGGGCGATCAAATATATAATCCTTAAGAAACTTTTAGCTCGATTATTTAAAGGGTAAAGGGTTGATTTCCTTTACCTTTTTACTTGCGAAAATTAGCATAACCCTTTTGATAGAAAGACTATAATATTTTTGTTATATGAATTATTTACAATTAGAATTGGTTAGCTACAACAGCGTCATATTTACTTAAAACTTCTTTTGACTTGAACTAGCCCTTTTTTGGATTTTCTATAGTGAAAATTGCTTTAAAAAACCTATCAATGGGAGTGCTTGTAAATCTCTCTACAGTTAGATAACAGAAGTTAATTAAAGCAAACAAGAATGTGACCTTGGCTAGAGGTAGCGATCACTACTAAATTGTTATCGTTAGCGATTGTTGGTTAATTATCAGCTAATTTGAGCATATAACGCCAAGATTGTTATTTTTTAGATGCGATCACATTTTTATAGATGTTAAACGTAATTAAAAGATAGATTCAAAGCTTAATTTGTCTTAAAAGCTGCAAGGAGGAATTTGTGAACAAATTAACTGCTTTTTTCAAAAAACTACGGTTGCGTCAAGTCTTAACAGTATTTTTAGCTGGTGTATTGCTCGTAGTTAGTACAGCTTGTAATTCAGAACTTGCGCAAGGCGCAAACCCAAATAACCCGCCAGTTCAAGCTGGTGGAGCAAACAATCCTTATAAAAGTGGCGGCGACAAGTATACAAATTTAAAAATGTCTACAGACCCCAAGGTTAGTAAGACAGATGCTAAAGGTCAACAATCTAATTTAGATAGCTCAATACTTCTAGCTGCAAGCGATATTCTTTATCCTGGTGCAGAAACTCCCGCCGGTAGAGCAGAAAAAGAAACCCAGTTACCAATAAAAACTAACAAAGACTTTACAGAACCTAAAGTAGGTGGACTAAATCAACGTAATGCAGATTTAGGCGAACGCGTAGAAAATCGTGTAGAAGCTGCTAAAGATGCTTTTAAAGAAGCTGCGGGTTTTGTTAAAAATAAATCTGATGAAGCAGGAAGAAGACCAGAACTTCAAAGTAACCCGGCTTTGCACAAATAAACAATAAAGCGGTTGTTGCCCCAATTATTTAGGGCTAATTAATAATACTGGGGCAACTAATTAAAGGTTTAATTCAATCAAAAAACAACAGGAGTATGGCTATGAACAAGATAATTAATTGGGTTAAAAAAGCTAAATTGAGTCAAATACTTATGACTTTCTTAGCCGGGGCTTTACTAATATTTACTACCGCTTGTAACAGCGTCCAAGCTACAACACCAAATAATCGACCAAATGTTCCTTCTGGCGTACAACCAGATAAAGAATTAACATCGGGTAAAAACCCCCGTCCAGATGTTCCTAATGAAGCTACAACCAACCGCTTTCAAAAAGGAACAATGAATGATTTTAGCGACTTAGACCCTAGAGCCGAAAAAACCGAAAAAGGGATAGCCGATAAAGCCGCAGCTTTGAAAGAAAATGCCGAGCGCAACGTTATTGACCAAACCGGAAGTCTGGCAGGTAATACTAAGCGCATTCTGGATAAAAAAGGCGAAAATGCGGAGGATTTTGGTAAAAATCTAAAAGACAATGCCGAAGGTGCTAAGAAGAAAATTCAAGGTACAGCCGATGATTTGGCAAAAGGTACAAAGCGCGGTTCGGAAAATGTTAAGGACAACACTTTAGATGCAACTAAAGGTATTAATAGAGCGGCAGAAAACACCAAGGAAACTATCAAGGCAAATACTCCCGATACTAGAGAGTTGACTAGAGACGCTAGAAAAAACATTGATAAAGCTGCTGACAATACCAAGTCCGCAGGCAAAAACTTGGTTGACGACACTCAAACAAATGTAGAGAAAACTGGTAACTTTCTACAAAACAAATTAAACCAAGCTGCTAGAAGTACGAAGCAAAATTTGGATAAAGCTGGTAATGCAGTTAAAGATGCTGTAGATTAACTTAACCAGTAGTTAAACAGTAAAAGTCAGGACATATCCTGACTTTTACTGTTTAAATAACTTTTTTTTGTGCATACCAGCAATGCACAGCTATTCTCTGAATTTCCCGCCAAGAAACTTGATGCTGTCTAGCTAATTTAGCGCAATCTTCATATTCTGGTTGGACGTTAGAAATTTTCCCTTTTTCTGCCCAAGCAACTTTAACTTTGACTACACCATAATCTGTATCGACTTGTTGAATTTCTCGTCCTAAAATCCTCCTTTGCTGTAGGTAGCGACGAATCCCTAAAGTAGTAGTTTCTTTAAAAATAATCGCTTCGCAATCTGGCATTTTTTCCGGTTGGCAAATAACTGTAAGTAAAGTTCCCAAACGGGACTTTTTCATCGCGATCGCCTGAGTGAAAACATCCACCGCCCCCGCCTCAAACAAAGCCTCAAACACATAACCGATCGCTTGGGGACTAAGATCGTCAATTTGGGTTTCTAATACCGCCACAGTTTCAACCGCAGGATTAGAATCAATTTTTGGGTTTGTCTCTCCTATCCACAGCCGCAAAATATTCGGTAAAGCTAAATCTTGAGAACCGGCACCTAGTCCCACCTGTTGCAGTGTCATTGCTGGGGGAGAACCAAAGCTTGCAGCTAACGTAGTGGCGATCGCCGCCCCCGTAGGTGTAACTAATTCTTTCTCAATCCCATTACTATAAACAGGACACTGGCGCATCTCCCACAGCTTTAGAACCGCAGGTACAGGCACTTTTAGCTGTCCGTGAGCGGCGCGGACATTGCCGCCTCCGGTAGGAAAGGGCGAACAATATAGTTTTTCAATCCCCAGCCAATCCAAACCCAAACAAGTCCCCACAATATCGACAATGGCATCGATTGCCCCCACTTCATGAAAATGAACGCGATCGCTCTCTATGCCATGTACTGCCCCTTCTGCCTCTGCCAAACGGCGAAATACAGCTAAACTCCAAGCTTCGGCTTGGGGGGGCAATTGGGCATCAATAATTTGCTGTTCAATTTCTGGTAAATGCCGCCCATGATGCTGGTGATGGGTTAAATCTACATGAACTTTGGTTGCCCTTTGACCTTGGCGATGGACGCTTTCAACCCGCAACTGGTAATCTTGGGCAATACCCAACCTATTGAGATTCTCTCTTAAATAGTCTACAGGAACTCCCAAGTCGGCGATCGCCCCCAAGCACATATCGCCAGCAATACCCGTTGGACATTCTAAATAGGCTAGTTTCATACAGCAAGGGGCATTTTTAAGTTTCTTCAACACATTTATTATGGCGACTTTCTACAATCTTCATCCCGATAACCCTCAAACCCGCAGCATCGAACAAATTGTCAATCAACTGCGATCGGGGGCTGTGATGCTTTATCCTAGCGATACCGTCTATGCGATCGGTTGCGATCTTAATGTTAAATCCGCCGTAGAAAGAGTACGACAAATTAAGCAGCTATCAAATGATAAACCCCTAACTTTTTTATGTCCTTCCCTTTCTCAAGTTGCCACTTACGCAGTAGTTAGTGATGGTGCTTATCGAATTATGAAACACTTAATTCCTGGTCCCTATACCTTTTTGCTACCCGCCACAAAATTAGTTCCGCGCTTAGTTCTCAATCCCAAACGCAAAACTACAGGGATTCGCGTACCCGATAATCAAGTCTGTTTGGCTTTATTACAGGCTTTAGAAAATCCGATTATTTCCACGGCGGCTCATTTAACCGCCGCAGAAGATGAAATTACCCCCGTTTTGGACATAAATATTTCTCGCTTTGAACTATTCGACCGTTTAGAAAAGCTAGTAGATGTAATTATCGATGATGGCTCTGAAAAAACAAGCGATCGCGTTTCAACCATTATTGACTTAACTGGCGACGCGCCAATCATCGCTCGTCGGGGTTTAGGGTGGGAGCAAGCTGTAGTTTGGGCTAGTTAATATCTCAAACCGCCTGCTGCTTTTTGCGCGCCTTTTCATGGTGATGATATTTGTTTGCTGCCATACTCATACCCAAAAAACTCCAGAAAACCACTCCACCAAGAGCCAGCAAGATATTAAGAGATAGCATCTGGGCTAAAACTCCCAAACAAATAGCGCGAGATGCGTTAGCAAAGCCATCAGAGCGGGCTTCAAAATTTGTAAATAAATCGATTAACGCAATAATAATCCCGCCAAAATAAGGCAAAGCCCCAAACCAACCCAAAGTAAAAAACACATCCAAAATGCCGCTATCAAGCGTCACTTCTTGAAGTAAACCTTTTTCATTGACAAAATATTTACTGCCGATGCCGTTGCCCAAACCACTAGAAAAGGCAATGCTTATATTTCTTTGGTAAAGTTTTGCTCTAGCATTAAAGCTAGTATCTTTTTTAAGATTGGTCAAAGATTCAATCCGAGCGTTAATAATTTCTGCAAATGGTTCAATAGTGGTCAACGGAACTACGCACAAAGCCATAACAATAATGCTGATAAATAGCTGCATCTGCAAGCGTGGTTTCAATGTTCCTAATAGACTAATTAAACTAATAAACCAGCCCAGCCAAGCCGTGCGCACTAATGACAATAATAAAGATAAATAGCCGACAACCGAAGCTGGAACCCGGAGAAAATTATCGTTAGTCAGTAATATTAGCAATCCTGCTAGGAGAACATTGGCAAACGGGCTAGGAGAATTCATTGTACTAAATACCCGAATACCCAAGGGTTCTGGCGTACCATTGACCAGCAATCTAGTTTGAATAATCCAGTACCTGTCCCACTCTGGTGCTACTATGTACTGCACAATCCCATAAATTCCTGTAACTAGCACTCCCCACATAAAAGTGTTTTCTATAGTCTGCCGATATTTGGGATAGTTTCGCCAGTTTGCAAATAAATAAAAAGCAAAGACAACTGGAGTTAGCCAGTCTAAAAGCGCTCTTAAAGATACGGCAAGCGGATTTTTGACTATACCGATCATAAATCCGTAAACTACCCCAGCAATTGAGATTACAAGCGGCAATCCTCCCATGCGATAAGAGCGAGGTAGGTATTGAAAAAAGGCAATTAAGCTAATTAATGTCACTAAGAACGGCGCAGTCAAAATTACACCGCTACCATCCCAACCACTGCGATAATCAATTACGCGACGCAGCCACGGGGTAACAAACCACAGCCACCATGTAAAGCCTACATAAATAGTCGGATACTTGCCATACAAAAATAAACCAACAATTAACGAGCCGAGGGGAAAGAGCAAGCGTAAAATACTGCCCGCGCCTGCCAAAACAGCTACCGCAGAAAAAATTACTAGCCCCGAAATTGCTATCCAAGCAAATAGTTGAGGCGCACCGGGATTAGTGCTAACGGAAGAACCACTAATACTCATATATCTACACTTTTAAAAATATTTGATAGATGCGATCGCGCTCTTAACTACCGATAACGATTAGAGCAAATCTATTTTTGGTTAAAGGGTTTAAACTGGTCAAGTGTCTTTTACTTTAGCACCAAGAGAAATCAATTGCTCTACTCACGTTTTGCAGAGCTATTTAGGTCTTTTGGAAGGGTCTAATATTGATATCCGTTACTTCCGCACTTCTTGGCATACTCAAAGCATTTACTACAACTAATGCTACGTCTTGGGCTTGTAGTAAGCGATCGCCTTGATATATTTTACCCTCCATAGCATGAATATTTGCTTGTCTTGGGGTCGCCGTGCGTCCGGGATACACACTCAAAACCCGCACTTGATCGGCATTTACTTCTTCTCTTAAACTATCAGCGATCGCTTTTAAAGCGTGCTGAGTGGCGGCAAATTGTCCAACTTTGCCCGCCGGACGCATAATCACACTTGAATTAATAAATACTATCTGTCCCTGCTGCGATCGCACCATCGGCAATAAAGCTTGAGTTAATAAATAGGGAGCGCGGACATTAGAGCGGTACTGCAAATCGAGATCGGCAATATTAGCCGTTTCCAGTTTTCCCGGCACATATACCCCCGCACAGTGAACTAAAATATCGACATTGCCAAAATCTGCCTCAATGCAGGTTTTTAGCCTATTTATTTCTGCATCAACTGTTAAGTCTGCGCCATAACTCATAACTAATGAGCTAGTTTTTTTGGCGATATCAGCAGTTTTTTCTAAGTTTATTAAATTTCGTCCTACTAATCCTAACTTTGCTCCTGCGATCGCCAATTCTAAAGCGATCGCTTGACCAATGCCGCTACTTGCTCCGGTAACAACTGCAACTGCATCTTTTAAAGCCGTTTTTGCCGTCATTACGCTGTTTTTTCCTTTAATAAGTCGTGTTTTAATAAAGCGATCGCGGCTTTATTAATTACATCAATAGACATCTTCGATCTTTGCGCCATATCTAGTAAACTATGTTCGCCATCGGCTAAATTTAGCACCCACAATATAGCTAATTCGTTTATTGCCTCCTCCGCTTGTCCGCCTACAGCACGATACAAACCTCTTTTGCCTAATCTTGGTTCGCATTTAGGATTTTGGTTTAAGTAAGTTTTATTATTTTCCAGAATGTGTAAAATTGATAAGCACTGATGATAAGAATCTGCTACATATTCTGGTTGAACAAAGTCTAAGTTATCTGCCGAGGTGTGGTACTCCGGGAAGCTACCATGAGGCGACCTCATAAAACAACCCACCGCCAAATTGAACCCTGGCGAACAGTATTGTCTTTCGTCATAGCCATAGGGAAAGAAATCAATTATTTCATACTCCTTGCCAGAATTTGCTAGTACGTATTCGGCAATTTTGTCAATCTCTGCCTCGCCTTGACGGCTTTTTTTATAAGTAAACTTCCCCCCATCGCCTACGCAAGTTAGCACCAAACCATGTTTAATATTAGTAACTTTGGCTTCATTGTGACATAGCCAAGTAACAGAACCAATTGTTCCGGGAATAAACAAAAATCGGTAAGAATAACGATTTGGTAGCTTGTTTAAGTATTGAGCTAAAAATACCCCTACCGAGATTCCCGATAGATTATCATTACCTAAAGAAGGATGACAACTATGGCAAGAAATCAAAACTTCTTCCGTAGTTTCTCCAGCAATAAAATATTCTCCATAAGTTAAATGCCCAGATTCTAAAGAAGAATCAATAACTACCTCATATTCTCCATCAGGCAATTCTAAATATTGTTTGTGAGTTAAACAAAATCCCCAACTTTCTTTGTAATAGGTAGTTCGATAAGGAATCCAATCTGGGGAGTCGGGCAATGTATATAAGTGTTCCTTCAATGCCTCTAAAGACATTTTTTGATTAACAGGGACGCTGTAACTAACAACGTGGAGATTGGAGTTTTTAAAGTCTACAACTTTCTCTCCCCGCTCATTTTTAATATAAGCATCTTTAATATTCCATTCCTTCGGCACAGTCCAATCATATACCTCAGTTCCTGTCGGTACTTCCTGCACTTCAAGGGGAATATAACTTTTAATAATATTTAAAGTTTCGCGAAATCCATTCCCCGTAATACTGCGGCAAATTGGATACAGTCTTTCCATCAACTGATACATACTTTGCCCAACATCTTCAGTTTGGTTGCGCTCAAAATCCAGAGATTTTACACTATCTATAATCATTTTTACCTTAATTAATTCAAATTATCCAGTTAGTTTTCTATACTTGTGTTAGCCCTTCGCGCACAGCACGAACTAAATCTTCAGGAGTACCGATATCAAGAAAATTGCCATTTTCAAATACCTCCACTTCTACCTTTAACCCGCTATCAATAGCTGATTGAATCGCATCGTTAATTAAAACTTCTTCAAGTGGCACAATGGGCTGATTAGCTAAATATTGATGCAAAAACTCTGTAAAACTTGGTGTCCAAGCGGCGGTAAACCAGCTATAACGCAATGTGCTATGGGTGGGTTTATCGATTACTTTGCTAACACAACCTTTAGCGTCAAAATCAACCATCCCGCCTTTATAAGGTTGGTCTAAAGGCACAACTCCCAAAACCAAATCTGCTTCGCTATCACTAAGGTGAGCTAGTAAACGCACAAAAGCATCTTGGGGTTGAAAAATAATATCTGGAAATCCTAAAGTAACCACCGCATCTTGCACAAACTCATAAGCGCGATCCAAAGTATAAGGAACGCCGTACAAAGAGGTGACAACTAAATAGCCCAAATTCATGCCTACAAGCGAACCATCACCCAAATAAGCCGGAATATCCCACTTATTGGTACGCAAAAGTACGTAGGCTTTGCGAATTCCCGCTAGGCGCATACTTTCTAGTAAGTAATGGCAAACTACTTTCGGGCGCAAGCTACCATCGGTTGCTACCCGAAAACCAATTGGATACAACTCTTTGCTTCCAGGTAAAGGCGAAATGCGTCTTCCTTCTCCGGCGGCTGGAATCAAGCCGATCGCGCTTTGAATATTGTAATTTCTAATTGCCATGAGTTACCAGAAAGTATTAATGCGATCGCCTATGCAAGCTACCTAACGATTTAAAACCGTAGGCTGGAAAATTAGCACATCGTCAGCGCTGGGTGGTTTGGTATCGTAAAGAGCGGCTATATCTTCGGGTATACGTGCGAAGTCATGACCGCGCAAGTAGTCTCTCATTGTCGTTCCTGTACAAGCAGAATCAACGTTTGGCGCACCTTGTTTGGCTACTACATCATCAAAATGCACGGTGCGAAAGTCGATGCTAAAGCGCGTCCTACCAGAAGTATTGGGTACTGTGGAGTGCATCTGTGCGCCGGAAAAAACCATCACTCCCCCTGGTGGAGGCACAATTCTTACCTGCGGCTCGACTTCCATAGGTTCTTCGGCGTGGGGTTGTTGGCGCGTATCTTTTTTGATATGTTTGGTGGCGTTTTTGCGGCTTTCCTTGTTCCATTCATAATAATCGTAACCACTTGAGCCATTTTTTACAGGTTGACTCCAATAGCGGGGATGGAAAGCCATCACATTATCTGGCTCCACATCATAAATGGGAAACCACCAATTTAGCTGACAAGTAGGCGCAGAATACCAAGTATCGCGGTGAGGGTGGAAAGCGTAAGCAATACCAGAAGTTAGGTAATTGTCGCTGGTGGAAGTTCTCATGCGCGGTACGTCGAAGTAAGTTTTATTCAAGTCGCAACCTAGGTCGCTCAAAATTCCTTGCAGAAATTCCTTTGACTTAGGATGATGAATAAAAGCCGGCTTCAATGTAGCCAAAATTGCTACGTATTCCTCGACTGGCAGGCTGTATTGGGCTTTTTGTGGATCTAAAGGTGCAAACGCTTCCTTAATCATCTGGCGGGCAAATTCAACCATAGCGATCGCACTTGGACAAACAGAATAAACAAATATCTGTCCGTTGTATAGATGCTGTCTCCTATCTTCATCGCTTAATTTGGCATCAAAAAAAATTGAGTTCATTTTGCCTTATCTCCTAACAAATTCATCTGTGCTGCTAAATAAATAGCTGATCGCCAACATCTAAAATAAATATTCCATGCAACCTTGGATTTCACCAATTTTGCCGCCAAAACGCCGCATCCAAATTACCCGGTCTTCCTTAGTCCGAATTTTGACTAACAAGACTAACAAGCCTTTCCAGCCACCTAAAAATAACTTCAGTTTAACGAATTTACCTTTTAACAATCCATACCTATTTTTGACTGCCACCGCCGCCTTTGCCCAATTACGGGACTGAATGTAGTTGGCAACTAAATCGTGGCGTAAGCGGTAATGAATAGTAGCTTCAGGAATAAAGTGAAGCTCAAAACCCCCCTGTTGCGCTCTCCAACTAAATTCAATATCTTCCCCAAAAATCAGCGACTCATCAAAGCTACCAATAGTCTCGATCAAAGTGCGGGTGAACCCAATATTGCAACCGTTTCCCCAAGCAAAAAAGGGAGTTTCTTGGTGCGATCCTGGTGGTTCTTTTTGTTTATCTTCATGCTTCTGCACTCGCCAAGGCTCGTTAAGTTGTGTAAATTCTAATGGGCCGGTGACAAAGTCATACTTGCTGAGGGCATCACCCATAGCTGCTAACCAGCCGGGAGAAACTTGATCGTCAGCATCGCAAATTACAAAGGCATCGCTACTATTAGCTGCGGCTATACCAACATTGCGGACGTAGGCTACGCCTTGTTTGGCAAAAGCATCAACAATCCGCAGATTCGGTAATTTATCTGCATACTGTTTGACAACCGCAACGGTATTATCCGTTGAATTATTATTACAAACAATCACTTCCCACGCGCCAGACCATTGTTGCCGGGCTAGGGCTTCCAGTTGAAGTGCGATCGTATCAGCCCCATTGAAACAGGGAATAATTATGCTTAACTGAGCTTTTTGAGTGAGTTTACTGTTCATTTGGATGCAATCTCTGCGGGGAACATTGTTGCTCGACCTAAATAGTATTTTCCTGTAAAAATTATCTTTCTATTCCTACCAGCATCGACTCCAACAAAGACCAACTAAAGTCTTTATCAGCAATTTCAGTGACGGGTAATGGCCAATCAATTCCCAAAATGGGATCGTCATAACGCAGCCCGCGCTCGTACCCAGGCTCATATAACTTATTCATTTGATACATAACTTCTGTATCATCTGTAAGCGTTTGGTAGCCGTGAGCAAACATTTCTGGGATGTAAAGACTCCACCGATTTTCGGCGCTTAATTCTACGCCAACATGAGCCAAGTAGGTAGAAGAATTTGGGCGCATATCAACAATTACGTCATAGATAGCGCCTTGCGTACAGCGCACTAACTTGGCTTCGGTTAAGGGAGTGTCTTGATAGTGCAGCCCTCGGATAGTTCCCTGTTTGTGATTAAAGGCAATGCTACACTGAACATTTGCTACTTCTAAGCCACGATCGGTAAATTCTTGGGTGCAGAAAGTCCGAGCAAAGAAACCGCGACTATCTGCTCTTGGCTCGATATCAATAATAAATGCGCCCTGGAGTTCAGTTGTTGTAAATATCATGAATAGACTTGTACCTCTGGAATTGGCACTACAAAGCTTCCCCCCCACTCGCGAATAAATGCGGTTTGAGAGATAATTTCATCTTTAAGATTCCAAGGCAAAATTAGTAAGTAATCTGGCTTAGTTTCTTTGATATGGTCAGGGGACATAATTGGGATATGCGTACCGGGTAAAAACAAATTTTGTTTGTGAGGACTGCGATCAACGGTATAGTCAATAAAATCTGTCTTCACACCGCAGTAGTTGAGTAGCGTATTACCTTTAGCGGGCGCACCGTAAGCAGCGATTACTTTTCCTTGAGATTTTGCTTCAATTAAAAAGCTTAGGAGCTTGTGTTTTGTCTCTTTGACTTTTTCGCCAAAACTCAAGTAAGGCTCTAACTTATCTAACCCAGCTTCAATTTCCTTTTCTTTTAGCTTAATTGCGCGATCGCTTATTTTGACTTCACTAGCTTCATGCTGTCCATAAATCCGCAAGGAGCCGCCGTGAGTCGGCAATTCTTCAACATCAAATAAGGTCAAACCATGAGCAGCAAAAACTTGGCTAACCGTTAAAAATGAATAGTAAGAATAATGCTCGTGATAAATAGTATCAAATTGATTTTTCTGTATCAGTTGCAATAAATGGGGAAATTCCATTGTAATAATGCCCTTTGGCTTTAAAACAATTTTCATTCCCGCTACAAAATCATTCAAATCGGGTACGTGAGCTAAAACATTATTTCCTAGTAACAAGTCTGCTTGTTTGCCATTGGCGACCAATTCAGTAGCCGTTTGTACGCCAAAGAATTTGACTAAACTAGGTATACCTTTTTTTTCGGCTACTTTAGCTGTATTTCCTGCGGGTTCTATACCTAAAACCGGGATACCTTTTTCTTTAAAGTATTGCAGCAAATAGCCGTCATTACTAGCAATTTCAATTACTTGGCTATTAGCATCAAATCCAAATTTTTCTACCATCAAATCGGTATAACCTTTCGCGTGTTTTAACCAACTATCAGAGTAAGAAGAAAAGTAAGCGTAGTCTCCATCTCCAAAAATATATTCGCGAGACTCAAAGTCTTCTATTTGTACCAAAAAACATTTTTCACAAACATAGGTGTGTAACGGATAAAAGTTTTCAACTTTGTTTAGATGTTCTGGTTTTAAATAAGAATTGGATAATGGAGACATTCCCAAATCGGCAAAAGTATGCTTTAAGGTGGTTTTACAGAAGCGACACTGAGTCATAATTTAGTAGTAAATTGATTAATTTGGGCTAGGGTTACATCTCTCATAGGGGCTGAACTTTGATAGGCTCTTGTCCAATCCACAACCCAAGCTAGGGCGTTTTTAATATCCAATTTTGGGAACCACTTTAATTGATTGTGAGCCTTAGAACAATCTAGTTTTAAGTAGTTGGCTTCGTGAAGCTGGGGCAATGTTTCCACTGTCCAACCGCTATTGCCTTCCCACAGATTACTCATCTCGTTGACAATCCAACTTACGGGTTTAGCATCTTCTTCTTTAGAACCAAAGTTCCACCCTCCGCTAAAAGAACTGCCATAGTTGTAGAGATGCTCTGCTAGGGTGAGATAGCCATGCAAAGGCTCAAGAACGTGCTGCCAAGGGCGGGTAGCATTGGGATAACGGATAGTTACAGTTTCTCCTGCTAGCCATGCTCTAAGGATATCGGGAATTAGGCGATCGCCCGCCCAATCTCCTCCACCAATTACATTTCCTGCTCTAGCCGTAGCAATTCCTATAGAATTATCAGAATTACTAGCAGAATTTTTAAAAAAAGAATTTCTATAGGCAGCCGTAACTAACTCAGCACATCCTTTGCTACTACTGTAAGGATCGTGGCCACCCATGGCTTCATTCTCTCGATAGCCCCACACCCACTCCCGATTTTCATAACATTTATCTGAGGTCACATTCACAAAGGCTCGCACTCCCCCAGCCTGTCGTACCGCTTCTAGAATATTCACGGTTCCCATAACATTTACTAAATAGGTGTCTACAGGGTTGGCATAGGACTGACGTACCAATGCTTGTGCTGCCATATGGATCGCAATTTCCGGCTGAAAATCTTTGACTACTTGCTGCAACTGACCTAGGTCTAGGATATCTGCAAATATTGAGTCCATGCCGTCTCCAACTTTAGCCAAATTAAACAAACTAGGCTTTGTAGCTGGAGGCAGACTATAACCTACTACCTGAGATCCCAGAGATTGCAACCAAATTGAGAGCCAGCTTCCTTTGAACCCAGTGTGTCCAGTTAATAGAACTCGTTTACCTTGCCAAAAATTTGGAGTCATTACCATACATCACCATACCTTCCAAGGCGCTTTACCACTTTGCCATTGTTCTTCAAGATAAGTTTTATCCCGCAGAGTATCCATCGGCTGCCAAAAATCATCATGTTTGAAAGCTGATAATTGTTCCATCTGTGCTAATTTTTGTAGAGGTTCGTTTTCCCAAACTGTAGAATCATCTGCTATCAAGTCAATAACTTCTGGTTCTAAAACAAAATAACCACTACTTACCCATGCACCGTCACCTTCAGGTTTTTCCCGAAAGCTAGTAATTTTACTTTGTTCTTCTCCTAAACAAATTGCCCCAAATCTTCCTGGTGGTTGAGCAGCAGTTAAGGTTGCTAAAGTTTTTTGTTCTTTATGAAAAGCGATCAATTCTTGAATATTTACATTGCTGACACCATCACCATAAGTAAAGCAAAAAGTTTCATTACCAATATGCTCTCTTACTCTTTTTAATCGTCCCCCAGTCATTGTGCCATCGCCAGTATCTACTAACGTCACGCGCCAAGGTTCAGCATAGCCGCAGTGAACGTTCATTTGATTGAATCGCATATCAAAAGTGACATCAGACATATGTAAGAAATAGTTAGCAAAATACTCTTTAATTACATAGCCTTTATAGCCGCAACAAATAATGAAATCATTGATCCCATAAGTGGAATAAATTTTCATAATATGCCACAAAATCGGGTGACCGCCAATTTCTACCATAGGTTTAGGTTTAATGGTAGTTTCTTCACTCAATCGAGTACCTAGTCCACCCGCCAATATTACTGCTTTCATTGCATCACCTCAAATATACTCAAAAATGCGTTTTGTACTTTTGATAGAGCTAATTAGCACGTGCGCGAAAGTTAAGCAACATAAAAGTATTTAACTTACTAACTAACAATCTTAAGGCAGCAGTCTAGGAAGAACCGTAAAGTCAGAGTAAATCCACCTCTGTATATGTAAACTTTTGGTGAAGCCTAACTGCGTCGATATGTAAATGTACTTGTCTTGTTTGTTTTAAATGAATTCCTAAATTAATTATTATCAATATTATCCAAAAGTTACTAGAGCAAATGTTTTTTTTAATTTACTCATTTCTGTTAATTCGCAAAAGTAGGGCGATCGCTGTGCAAAGGTCAAATCTATAGCTCTAGGAGCGATCGCCTATTTTTACCTATACGTTGAGAGCGATCGCCCTTAGTGCTGGATGATAATTTTCTCCTAGCGGTGATTGGATATCCGACTTTTCGCGCCTTGCTGCTTTGACTTTGAAACTCAATTGCCAATATTTCTACAGAAAAGGCATGATTCCAGACTCTAACAAACACTAGCAATTTACAGCTAAAGTCTCTCCACAACTTACTCCTAGATATTTTAAGAGGATAATAAGCAACGTAGCCATACTTACGTACATCGCCGCGACTCTAAGTAAATTCAGTGTTGATACGGATCTAGATTATTTAGAGGAATGTCATGATCGAAAAAACATTGGGTTTTGAGGTTATCAGCTTTTTAAATGTTAATGAATTCTATTTTAAATTTAAAACTTGATATTTTTATCCATTACCTTGCTCAACCAATGTGGACAACAAACGTTTTCAGTAAAATTATCGTTGCTAATTTCTACTAGCAAATATCACACTAAAACTATGGAGTTAAGTATATCCAACTAACAAAAAAAAACCGCCTATATTTGGAGCAAAAAAATAATTATGATTGCCGAAACTATGAATGCTAACGATTTAATTAAAACCCTTGCTGGATTAAAACAAGAGCAGTTCAGTGGCAACTTGTTGGTAAAAAGCACAAGCACCGAGGGAAATTTAGCGCCAGATTGGAATTTTTGCTTGTTTCTGGGCAGAATTTTGTACGCCACTGGAGGCAATCATCCCGTTAGACGCTGGCAAAGAAACCTACTAGCTCAATGCCCGCAACTTGACATTGGGCAACTAAAACAATTGGTGGTCAATATTTCTAATCCAGCAACTTTGTCCGCCGTCACCAGTTGGGAATATCAACTATTACATTTAGGAGTAGAGCGCCACCAAATTAACCGCGAACAAGCAGCAAAAATCATCACTGCGATTGTTAGCGAAGTATTGTTTGATATTTCTCAAGCAACTCAAGTTAGCTTTCAAATCAAGCCAGAACATATATCAGTTCCCGTCCAACTGGCTTTGCTAGATCCAGGGCTAGTGCTGAGGGAAGTACAACAACAAAGAATGTTATGGCAAAAATCCCAAATTGGCGATCGCCATCCCAACCAAGCCCCTAACATTGCTCAAAAAGAACAATTACAACAACAAGTATCGGCTCCCGTTTACCAAAACCTTGTCAAACTGTTAGATGGACATCGGACTTTGCGAGAACTTGGCATAGTCATGAAGCGCGATGCGGTTCAAGTTACTAGCTCTTTACTGCCATTTTTAAAATCGGGAATAGTAGAGCTAATCGAACTTGCGGATTTTCCCGCTCCAGTGTTTCCTACCGCTACAAAACCCGCCGTAGAAAGCACCCATGCACCGCTAATTGCTTGCGTCGATGACAGCCCTTTAGTTTGCCAAAGTATGGAAAAAATTCTCACTAGCGGCGGTTATCGGTTCTTAGGCGTGCAAGACTCCTTACGGGCGATCGCAACTTTACTTAGTCGCAAACCCGATCTAATTTTCTTGGATCTAATCATGCCTAACACCAATGGGTATGAAATTTGCACTCAGTTGCGTAAAGTATCAGCGTTCCGCGATACGCCGATTGTGATCTTAACCGGAAATGACGGTATTATCGACCGTGTACGCGCCAAAATCGTCGGTGCTTCTGGTTTTTTGAGCAAACCAGCCAATGCCGAAACGGTGCTGGAAACAACCCGCCAGCACCTCCACGAATTTGTAGAAGACTAGCCTTAATTAAAGGCACGCTCACTTCAGTAAACATTTTTTTAACAGGACAACACCATGAGTACAGTTTTAGTCGTTGAAGATTCTCCTACCCAAATGGACGTAATTACTAGCTGCCTGCAAAAAGGCGGACTAACCGTAATGACCGCTATAGATGGCAAAGAAGCGATGACCAAAATTAGCAACCAAAAACCAGACTTAATTGTTTTGGACGTAGTATTACCCGATCGTAGTGGGTTTGAACTATGCCGCGATCTCAAAGCCGAAAGTTCTACCAGTGGCATCCCTGTCGTAATTTGCTCTACCAAGTCAACAGACATGGATAAGTTTTGGGGCAAAAAACAAGGGGCTGATGCCTACATTACTAAGCCCGTAGACCAAGAAGAACTGTTAAAAACAGTAAAACAACTGATTAAATAAAGCGTTTATAAGAGCGCATTGCCGCAGGAGATAGCGATGATATCTGAGTTTTTGTCTAAAGGCATTTCATTAGGATCGACAACTACCGAAGAAGCAGCAAAGGAGCAAGAGCAGTTTTTGCGCTTTCACCTAGCTCCCGACCTCAACGCCGCCTTGCCAGTGGAGCAAATGACCGAAGTATTCACCGTTTCCACTAATAAAGTTGTACCCATTCCTCATATGCCCCCTTGGGTAATTGGCGTGTACAACTGGCGGGGAGAAATTTTGTGGCTGGTGGATTTGGGCTACTTGCTAGGCGGTACGCCTTTGTACCAACAAGCGAGTAGCCGATCGCTTTACACGGCAATTGTGATCAATTCCCAGCAATCCGGCGGGCGACAAGGAGGCGGTAGCACGGCAGGAAAAAAAATGCTAGGACTTGCCGTTAATCGAGTAGAAGACATGGAATGGTTCAACTCTGACTTGATTCAATCGCCCCCAGAATCGGCGGTAAATGCGGCATTAGTGCCATTTTTACGTGGCTACTGGTTAAAAACTAATGGTGAAATTGTCGTTGTTTTAGACGGAAACTCAATTATCGCTGGAATGCCTAAATAATAGAGACGTAGCAGTGCTACGTCTCTACATTTAATGTTAAACGCCTATGTTTTAGCTTTATAGCTTTTTGTATTTCTATTGATCGCAGTTCAGAAAATTATCACTACATCCCAAATTTTAAGGTTGATATCATGACTCAAACTTCTCCCAAACCCTCCGATCGCAATATCGCTAATGGTCACAATCAAGCCGATGGCGATACAGAGGTTAGCGGTTTTTTCAAGTCAGCATTTCCTTCCCCCACTACCGAATTATCTACCTCTAGTCCTCAATCTGCGCCCGCACGTAAATCGACCGTAAGGCAGATGCCCCAAGAGATGAAAAGTTTCTCGTGGTGGCAACGTCTAGGTTTAAGACCTAAGTTAACTTTAGGCGCGATCGCACTTGGGGTTATTCCCTTAGCCCTGCTCGGTACTATTGCTTACAACGTAGCTGATAGAGAGATCGTTAACCAGCTTAATCAAACCAAAGAGGCTAAAGCCGTCGATTTAGCCAACCAGATGGAAGTTTTCTTACTCGAACGCTCTGCGGACGCTCTGTCTATAGCTGACTTACGGATTGTTGCCAATCCTAAAGGGCGAGCAACAGCTACCGCCAAAGAAAAGCAAGAGCAGTTAGATTCAATCGTCAAAAATTCCGGTTTTTATGACAGTATCGCCGTTTCCGATTTACAAGGGAACATTCTTCTGCAAAGTAGCGGCGAACCTGTCGCTACTTTAAGCGATAAAGATTATTTCCAAGAAGTCATCAAAACAAAAAAAGTAGCAATTACCGATCCACGACCATCGGTAGTTACTAAAAAGCTGTCCTTTTTCGTAGCTGCGCCAATTTTTGATTCTGCCTCTGGCAAATTTATTGGTGTAGTGCGGACTCGAACCCCAGGAGAAAAAATCACGAAACTCCTAGAAAACTTCGCCAGAAATAATAATAAATACTATGTTTTAGGCGCTGAGGGAGAGGTAATTCTAGCCAACGAACCGGAGCGTATTGGCAGAGATGCCAAGGCAGATTTCCCTAACCTAGCTAAACTCCAAGCCGCCAAAAAAACGGGTACAGCCTTGGGTAACGATGCCGTAAATAAAGATGAAGAATTAATTGGCTATACACCTTTTGAGAAATTTGAAGGTGTTCCAGAATTGGGCTGGAGTGCGGTAGTTTCCGAGAAATCAGATAGCGCCTATGCCGCCCAGTATGTATTGATCTGGGCGCTAGGTCTAGGTACTTTGGCTACCGCATTATTGGTAGGCGCTCTAGCAGCTTATGTTGCTAGACTTGCCACCCGCCCAATTTTAGAAGCTACCAGTACGGTAGAAAAATTAGGTAGAGGAGAATTTGATAACCGCGTAGAAGTAACCGGAGGCGACGAAATCGCGGTACTAGGGTCAAACATTAATAAAATGGCAGACCAGGTACAAATCTTGTTACGACAGCAGGAACTCGAATCTGAACAAGCCCGCTTATTTGCGGACGTTGCGAGTTCCCGCGCCGATAACGTCCAAGACGTAGAGGGAGTCTTCAACCAAGCTCTAGCCGGAGCTAAAGATATTCTTCAAGCCGATCGGGTAGTTGTCTATCGCTTCAAACCTGACTTTAGCGGCTATATTGCCAACGAATCGGTATCCCCTGGTTTTCCTCAAGCCCTTAATGACAAAATCGAAGACCCCTGTATCAGTGATGAGCTAATTGAAGCTTACAAACAGGGTCGAGTCGTGCCAACAAGTAATGTATTTGAAGCAGGTTTTCACCCCGACCACTTGGCATTGATGGAACGGCTGCAAATAATGGCAAATTTAGTTACGCCAATTATCAACAACAACGAACTCTACGGCTTGCTAATTGCCCACCACTGCACTGCACCCCACGATTGGCAACAAACAGAAATCACCTTCCTAACACAAATGTCCGAGCGACTTGGAGTAATTTTGGGTCGCGTCAGCTTCCTAGAACAAAAAGAAGCAGAAGCTACGCGCTCGGCATTGCTCAAAGATATCACTGTTAGCATTGGTCAATCTTTAAGCCCTGAAGATATTTTTAATCAAGCAGTTCAACAAGCCCGCCGCGCCATCAATTCTGACCGTGTAGTTATCTACAGCTTTAACGATAAATGGCAAGGCACAGTAACCGCCGAATCGGTAGGTGAAGGCTGGCCCAAAGCAATGGGAGCCAAAATCGACGATCCTTGCTTTGCCGACAAATACACCGAACGCTACAAAGCTGGTCGCGTCCAAGCTACCAACAACATCTACAAAGCAGGCTTGACAGATTGCCACATCAAGCAACTCTCTATTTTTGGTGTTCAAGCAAACTTAGTAGCGCCAATTTTACGCGGCGGTCAATTGCTGGGTTTACTTATTGCTCACCAATGCTCTGCTCCCCGCAACTGGGAGCAAGGAGAAATAGACTTGTTCTCCCAGCTTGCAACTCAAGTAGGTTTTGCTCTTGACCGCGCAAACTTGCTAGAGCAGCAAAGAGCGGCTAAAGAATTCCTGCAAAGACGAGCGCTAGAACTACTTATTGAAGTAGACCCCTTGAGCCGAGGCGACTTAACTATTCGCGCCAACGTAACGGAAGATGAAATTGGTACGGTTGCGGACTCTTACAACGCTACGATTGGTAGCTTGCGGAAAATTGTTACCCAGGTACAACTAGCAGCAATTCAAGTAGCGGCTACTACCACCGATAACCAAGGTTCTGTTCAAGGACTATCTTTTGAAGCGTTGCGTCAAACAAAAGAAATTGCTGGCGCTTTAGAGGAGTTGGCACTTATGACTACTTCTATTCGCGCCGTAGCTGCTAACGCATCCCAAGCAGAAGCGGCAGTAAAACGAGCCACCGACACGGTACGAGAAGGGGATTCGGCAATGAACCGCACGGTAGACGGTATCTTGGCAATTCGAGAAACGGTAGCGGAAACCTCGAAAAAAGTAAAACGATTGGGGGAATCTTCACAAAAGATTTCTAAAGTAGTAAACCTCATTGGTTCTTTTGCCGACCAAACGAACTTGTTAGCGCTAAACGCTTCGATTGAAGCGGCTCACGCTGGAGAACAAGGACGAGGATTTGCAGTGGTAGCCGATGAAGTTCGAGTATTAGCGCGCCAGTCTGCCGCAGCGACGGCGGAAATTGAAGCGTTAGTAAAAGACATTCAAACAGAAACCAACGAAGTAGTAGCAGCGATGGAAGCTGGTACAGAGCAGGTAGTTACAGGTACGCGCCTAGTAGACGAAACTCGCCAAAGTTTGAATAAAATTACCGCCGTGAGTACCGAGATTAGTCAATTGGTAGCGGCGATCGCCCTCGCCGCCGTTGCTCAGTCCAAAGCTTCAGACTCGGTAACGCACACTATGACCGACGTAGCCACTATCGCCGGAACAACATCAACAGAGGCTTCTAACGTATCTGCGTCGTTTACCGAACTACTAGCAGTAGCTCAAGACTTGAGCGCGAGTGTAGGTCAATTCAAAGTCAAATAAAAAGCCAATAAACGGGGAGGTAGAAATATTCTCCTCCTCTAACTATTTTCCATTCATACATAAAAAATTAGAGTAACCACCATGTTAGAGCAGCGTCTTAAAAAACCTATCAATAACAGCAACACCACCAACGGCAACCAAGCATCAATAAAAAGTGCCGAAGCATTAAGCGCAAAGTTGCCGTTACTACCACCAGTGAAGTCTTCTACTTCTTTGTGGGAGCGGTTAATTCAACCCTGGAACAACTTAAACTTTCAAACCAAGCTGGCTTTGCTGTTAATAGTTAGTACGGCTGTGCCAGTAATTGCAGTCACTCAAGGACTCACTTCTATCAACCAAAAGCGTGAGTTTGGGCAACTAAAAGAAAGTCTGCAAAAGGATGGACGAGCCTTTGCTGGGGAGTACGTTCTCTGGACGCAGGTAGAAAGTCAATCCCAAGCCCAAAACTTAGCTAATCTGCTCCAGGCTACCAAAATTGATTTAAGTAACCCTCAGCAAGTATTAGCTAACCAGCAATTGTTGAGAAACTCCTTAATCTTTGAAAATGGCGAAGATCCCGAATCCAGCAAAAACTTTCAAATTTTTACCGATGCTCAAGGTAGAACGGTTGCTCAAAATATCAAAGTTATCGAAGATACTTCTAATAACACCCCATTACCTGTAAAAACAGGAGTTTTAACTCCGCAAAAATATCGCTCAGTGTCTTTGCCAACAGGAATTAATCTGGGAAATATTCCCATTGTGAAAAATGCTCTGCAAACTGGTCGTCCATTAGATGGCATAGAGTTAATTAAAAGCGAACCTCTCCAACTATTAGGGTTAGATAAACAAGCAAATATTGGTTTGCGATCGCAACCTACCGCCAATCTTCCCGTTGCCAAGCAACCATCTCCTCAAGGAACTTATGATATTGATGGTGGCAATACAGGCTTAGTTAGCATGGCGGTTTATCCCGTCAAAATTAATAACAAGTTAGTAGGAACAGTCATTGTTGGCTCGATGCTTAACCGCAACTACGGTTTAGTCGATAAATTTTCTCAAAACTACAACGTACCTACAGCCACAGTGTTTGCTCAAGACTGGCGGGTAACTTCTAACGTTCCCTACAGCGATGGTAAAACTAGAGCTATTGGAACGCGGGTTGCTAGAGAAGTTGCCGAGAAAGTTCTCAATCAGGGGCAAGATTTTAGCGGACAAACTAATATTGTTGGTAAAAATTACCTGACGTTTTATACCCCAATCTACGATCATCAAAAAGCACTCAATCCAAGCCAAGCGAAGCCTGTAGGCATAGTCTACATTGGAACTTCACTAGCTGAGGTAGAGAGTTTAGCGAAAAATCAACAACTAACGGCTTACGGTATTGGCGGCGGATTATTGCTATTGATTAGTTTAATTTCTATTCCGGTAGCTGGTTCTTTCTCGCGATCGCTCAAGCGTCTATCTGTTTTTGCCCAAAAGGTAGGAGATGGAGAACAAGGACTACGATTAGAAACAACGGAGCGCGCTGATGAAATTGGTGTTCTTACTCAAGAATTAAATCAGATGGCGGCTAGTATTGACACTAACTTGGATAGCCGTCGCCTTGAAGCAGAACGAGCCAGATTTTTTACAGAAATTGCCACCGCTCGTAATGCTGATGAAAAAGCTATATTTAACCAAGCTCTTACAGGTGCTAGAGAAATTCTGCAAGTAGATCGTGTAGTTATCTATCGCTTTAATTCTGATTGGAGTGGTTATATCTTAAGTGAGTCAGTATTACCTGGCTTTCCTCGCGCTCTCAATAACAAAATTGAAGATGCTTGTATCAGTCAAGAGCTAATTGCAGCTTACAAACAAGGTCGGGTTGTCCCCACTAACAACGTATATGAAGCAGGTTTTCATCCCAAACATTTGCAATTAATGGACAAGTTGCAAATCAAAGCCAATTTAGTTACACCGATTGTTCAAGGAGAAGAATTATTTGGCTTACTGATTGCTCACAACTGTCAAAATACTCACGAATGGCAGCCGCTAGAAATTGACTTTTTGACCCAAATGTCTGCTCAGTTAGGACTAATCCTCGATCGCGTAAACTCCTTAAAGCAAACCCAAGCTGCCGCCGATCGTGCAGGTTTAGTTAGAGACATCACAGTAAAACTAGCTCAAGCGACTCAAGCAGACAATATTTTTGACACTGCTGTAACAGAGATTCGCACTGCTTTAAAAAGCGATCGCGTAGTTATCTATAGTTTTAACGACAAGTGGCAAGGTACTGTTACCGCCGAATCGGTAGACGCAAGTTTCCCTAAAGCAATGGGAGCCAAAATCGACGATCCCTGCTTTGCTGACAAATATGTACAACGTTACAAGGGTGGTAGAGTCCAAGCTACCAACAACATCTACAAAGCTGGATTAACCGAGTGTTACCTCAAGCAACTCTCGATCTTTGCTGTCCAAGCCAACTTAGTTGCGCCAATTTTACAAAACGGTCAATTGCTCGGTTTACTAATTGCTCATCAATGCTCCGCTCCCCGCAACTGGCAGCAAGGAGATATTGACTTATTCTCTCAGCTAGCAACCCAAATCGGTTTTGCCCTCGACCGTGCTAACTTGCTTGAACAGCAAAAAACAGGTAAAGAATTACTACAAAAACGAGCGCTACAACTACTTATTGAAGTAGACCCATTGAGCCGAGGCGACTTAACCATCCGCGCCAACGTGACAGAAGATGAAATTGGGACAGTAGCTGACTCTTATAACTCTACAATTAGTAGTTTGCGGAAAATTGTAACTCAAGTACAACAAGCCGCTATTCAAGTAGCCGCCACTACTACCAATAACCAAGACTCGGTACAAGGACTATCAACCGAAGCTGCGCGTCAAACGGAAGAAATTGCTTCCGCTTTAGCACAAATTGCCAAAATGGCTACTTCCATTCGCGCCGTAGCTGCTAACGCTTCTCAAGCTGAAGCGGCGGTACAACGAGCCACCAATACAGTAGAAGCGGGAGACTTGGCAATGAACCGAACTGTAGACGGGATCTTGGCAATTCGCGAAACGGTAGCGGAAACCTCGAAAAAAGTAAAACGCTTGGGCGAATCTTCGCAAAAGATTTCGCAAGTAGTAAACTTAATTGGTCGATTTGCTGCTCAAACAAACTTACTGGCGCTCAAAGCTTCCATTGAAGCAGCCAGAGCCGGAGAAGAAGGACGAGGATTTGCGGTACTAGCTGATGAAGTTCGAGTCTTAGCAAGGCAATCAGCCGACGCAACCGGAGACATTGAAGCGCTGGTAAAAGATATTCAAACAGAAACTAGCGCTGTAGAAGCGGCAATGGCAACCGGAACAGAGCAGGTAGTTACCGGAACGCGCCTAGTAGACGAGACTCGCCAAAGCTTAAACAAAATTACTGCCGTTAGTAGCGAGATTAGCCAATTAGTAGCGGCGATCGCATCGGCAGCAACCCTCCAGTCTGAAGCCTCAGACTCGGTAACGCACACAATGACCGACGTAGCCGCGATCGCTGGCAAAACCTCAACGGAAGTTGATTCGGTATCGGCTTCCTTTAATGACCTTTTAGTTGTGGCTCAAGAATTGAGTGCGAGTGTGGGTCAGTTTAAAGTCAGTTAAAAGAGTGGGGCAATTGCCGCCGCTATTGCCCTTCTTTATCGCCCAATATATTTATAAAAACCTGGTATTTAATATGGCAATCGATGCTGATATCCGCGACCACGCCTATCAATTTTTTATTCAAGAAGCGCCAGAGCTATTACAGTTAATCGAATCAGAGTTATTAACGGTAAAGAGCGATCGCAGTGTCTCTAAAGTTCATAATATGATGCGGGCGGCTCACTCCATTAAAGGGGGAGCAGCTAGTGTTGGGCTAGATACGATCAAAACTTTGGCTCATAGCTTAGAAGATATTTTTAAAGCTCTCCACCACCAAGAATTAGTCATTGATGACAAAATAGAAGGCTTGTTGCTCCAAGCTTATGACTGTCTGCGCGTACCTTTAATGGAACAGTTAGAGACAGGTTATTTTGACCCAGAGCAGGCAATGAGCGCCGCCGAACCTGTTTTTACTCAAATTGAAGCTCAGTTAGGCGATTTTATTGGTGCAGAAGGGGACTTGCCTAGCTCTATTGATTTAGGAGTAGACATTGCTTTATCTATTTTTGAAGTAGATGTCGCCCAAGGATTGGAGCGTTTGGAAGCCGTTTTAGCTCATCCCCAGGAGGAAGAAGTCGCTGGAGAACTAAGAGCGCAAGCTGAAGTATTTTCTGGGCTTGCCGAACTGCTTTGTATGCCAGGATTTGGAAATATTGCCCACACGGCGATCGCTGCTTTGGACGCTCACCCCGATCGGGCTTTGGAAATTACTCAAGTCGCCTTTGCCGATTTTCAGGCAGCACGAACCGGAGTTATGAATGGCGATCGCACTAAAGGCGGCGAGCCTTCGGCTCAACTCCTAGCTTTGGCAAGTAGTGAGATACCCTTGCCAACCTCGCAACCAACCAAGTTACAGCAAACAACTACCTTTCAAGAGTTTTCAGAGTTTTCGCCGACAGAGTTATTCTCCGAATCAACAGCAAGCGCCGACACGCATTTCTTTATTGATGCTGAAGATAACAGCATGATGTTAGATGATATATTTGGCGACTTGTCAAACACGGCAGAAGTTGCACCAATAGACAATATTGAAGTTATTACCCCACCGCTAACTTTAAAGAGCGAATTTGTAGCACCAAAGCTCGACTATGCCGATCCCGATCCAGGTGTAATGAGCATTGATGATATGTTTGGGGGCTGGTCTGGTCTAGATACTACCGAAAATGCGATCGCCGCCCAGCTAAATCCAGCTAATAAAGTTGAAGTTGATCAAGATACAGCTTCGGTAGACGATATTTTTGGCGACCTAAGTACAAGCTTTTTAACTCCACCATCTCAAATTGTAGAAATTGAAGCAACGAAGGTTGAACCACAGCTAGATTCTCAGCAGTTTGTTCAATCCATCGAGCAAGTATTCGATCGCCTCCCGTTAATGGCAGAGGGAGACTTACCAAAGCCAGAAAACCCCATTGCTATAGTACCTGCAAAAGCAAATTTACCTGTTACTAAGCAAGCTGCAAGCCACCGGGCTAAATCTAATTCACCCCAAAAAATCGAACCAAAAGCAATTCCCACCGCCGCAAATGCTCAAGCACAGCAGCAACTCTCAGTCAGAGTTGACTTAGAACGACTCGAACGAATGAACAATACCGTCGGCGAATTGGCGATCAACCGCAATAGTTTGTCACTGCAAAACGAACAACTACAAGCCACTGTTCAAGACCTACTACGCCGATTTAGCCAGTTTCAGAGTATGGGCAACCAGTTACGCAATCTCTCTGACCGGATGCTAGTTTCTCCAGAGCGGTATAACTCCAATACTCCCGATCGCAAATCCAACAACGAACCGTCAATTGCTGCTGTAAGTGGAGCTTCTTTTCGTCCGGTAGATTTTGACTCGTTGGAAATGGACAGCTACGGCGAATTGCACTCTTTGCTGCAAAAAACCTTTGAGGAAATTGTGCAGCTAGAAGAAACTGTTGGGGACGTAGTGCTACTAGCTGGACAATCTAGCCAAAGCGTAGACAAACAACGGCAAATGCTTTCTCACCTGCGAGATGACTTGATGTGGGCGAGAATGCTACCCATTGGCGAAGTGCTAAACCGTTTCCCCCGGATGTTGCGCGATTTGTCTACAAGTTATGACAAGCCAGCAGAGCTAAAAATCAACGGTACAGGTGTTTTAGTTGATAAGGCAGCTTTAGAGAAGCTCTATGACCCATTGCTACACCTAATTCGTAACTCCTTCGATCACGGCATCGAACGCCCGGAAGTGCGTCGCGAACAAGGTAAATCCGAGCGCGGACAAATTGAAATTAAAGCTTATCACCAAGGTAGCCAAACCATTGTTGAAGTTAGAGACGATGGGCGGGGGATAAATTTAGAACGCATCCGCAGCCGGGCGGTAGAAATGGGTTTATTGTCGGCAGACAAAGCCGACCATGCGTCAACTTCTAACTTATTAGAATTGATGTTTGAACCAGGGTTTTCCACCGCCAACCAAGTTAGCGAACTTTCGGGGCGCGGTGTGGGGCTAGATGTTGTTCGCAGTCAATTAAGAAGTCTCAAAGGTAGCGTCAGCGTAATTTCCGAATCAGGAGAAGGGACTTGTTTTACATTACGTATTCCTTTGACCTTGACTTTGGCAAAATTATTAGTTTGCTTTGTGGGTAATAGTGCCTTTGCCTTGCCTTCCGACAGTATCAAAGAAATTTTGATTCCAGAACCGGAACAAGTAAAGTTTTCTGGGGGAAAAAGATTTTTACATTGGCAAGGTCGCATTGCTCCTGCCTATCACCTCTCAGAACTACTAAGCTACGCGTGTCCTTTATCAGAATCTATGCCTAGCCAAGCCTTGGTAGCTGTTCCTTCTCCCGATGACTGGGCAGCGCCGATGTTATTGCTTGAGCAAGATGGTCAAATTTTGGCGCTGGAAATCGATCGCTTGGTTACTGAGCAAGAACTTGTAATTAAACCAATGGGAGATGCGATCGCATCTCCAAGTTATATCTACGGTTGTACAATCGTCGGGGATGGTAGCTTAATTCCGGTTATTGATGGGGCGGCGCTGCTAGAATCTTTTGTCGGACATGGTAAACATAAATCTGTAACAATTGGTAATGCTCAATTGCCTATGGCAAGCGAAAATGGAGCAGTAGCAATTTCTGTGCCAGCTTTGCCTCCGCAAAGAATCATGACAGAAACAGTTTTAGTAGTAGATGATTCAATTACGCTGCGGCAAACTTTGGCTTTAACTTTTGAAAAAGCTGGCTATCGAGTATTGCAAGCGCGAGATGGACGCGAGGCGATCGAACAGTTGCAAAAAAATTCGGCAACCATAAACTTAGTAGTCTGCGATGTAGAAATGCCCAACATGAACGGCTTTGAATTTTTGAGCCAGCGCCGACAAGATCCGGTAATTTCTAAGCCGCCAGTAGTAATGCTTACTTCTCGCAGCAGTGACAAACATAGGATGTTGGCAAAGCAATTAGGCGCTAGAGACTACTTTACTAAGCCTTACATTGAGCAGGAATTTTTGAGCGCAATTTCAACTATTATCAAGCAGGAAAATCCTTTGGGAGTGCCTGCCCTGAGCGGAAAATAATTATTTATTAACGGGGAGGCAACTAATTTATGAAAAATACTCTAGTCAAATCAAAATCTGCTAATTTGCAACAATCTTCTAGAAGCGATCGCACTGCATCGGTAAAAATGATTGTGTTTACAATCGGTAGTTTCGCTCTAGCTTTGCCTATTGAGATTGTCCACAAAGTTTTAAACCAAATTCCTGTTTATGGCAGTGGGTTAAATGGGGTAGGAGTTGCCCACGTGGGCGATCGCGAAGTTACGGTTATTGACTTGCATCGGCAATTATTTCAATCCAGCATCATCAATGAAACATCACAAAAAGGTTATTTGCTGATTCTCCATAGCAAAAGCGGCGAATTGTACGGCATTCCCGTAGCATCAGTTCCTCTGTTGATGGATTTACCTCTCTCTACTATTCGCGTGTTACCTGAGTCTTACCGTAACGGTGACATTCTCCAAATGGCTACTCATGTCTGTTATTTGCCGGAGGAAGAACCACCACTAACAATATTTTTAGTCAATCCTGAGCAAATGTTGCAAAGCAGTAGCAAGGAATAAAAAGTAATTATTGTTATTTATATAGTGCGATCGCATTTTTGGGGAAGTGCGATCGCACTTTTTTAGGCATTGTTGATTAAATGTATGAATTTTGGCAACGAGACGTTGCTTTATATTCCGTGCGATCGCTAATTTTTCGATGCTGCCTTTAATACTTTACTAAATTGTCCAATCTTCTACTTTTAAATTGGGGACTTTCTTAAAATCTTGCATATTTCTAGTTACAAGAACCCCATTATAAGCCAGCACAGTTGAGGCAATACGCAAATCCTGTGTCCCTATTTTAATTCTTTGAGCCTTGAGCGACTCGTAAATGATACAGGCATATGCATTATATTGAATTATCTGAAATTCAGATAATAGCATTACCGTTTCTACTAATCGCTGGTACGCGTTCGTCAATGCTTGGTCTGTTTTTTGCTTTAGCTTCTGCAACCTGTGCTAAACGTCCTCGCAGTTGTTCTTCGACATTAATTGCCGTCGTCGCTAAGGGTTCCGAATTTGCCCGCATGAGCGCAATAATTTGTGGGTGATTGCGTCCATACAAACTCAAATGGTCTGTATCCAAAACATAGAGATTCATTAGTCATCCGTCTCTGCATTCGCTTCGGAGCGAATCTGTGCCAATTTTTCTACCCAATCATCAAAACTGGGATCGTCAGCAAAAATTCCAGCTTGCTGCATATTCAAGCTTGAAAAATGCGGTGTAGTCGGCGGTTTTTGACTACCCCTAAGCTCGTTGGCGGCAGTTTGGGGAAGTTCAATAGTAATTAGCTTTCCCCTAGCAAGTTGAGTTTCTAAAGCTGCTTTGGCTCTAGAAACTGCTTCTTCTTCCGTTGCTCCGTACTCGCTAACTGTTGGCATTCCCATCACTAATGCCACAAATCTTTGTTCTGCTAAATTTTGAACAAATACCTGATATTGCATACTTAAATCCTCTCTACCTTATATACATATTTTGTAACAACGGCGAGTATTTTCCGGCGCGCGCAATAATAATGCTTCCCAATCTCGATTAACTCGCCGATTGAGAGCTACTACTAACCAAGGTGACACAGCTACAGGTTTTTCTTGTTCGGCTTCGTTTTCTTCAGTAGATAACAGCCTTGGTGCTGTTATTATTTCTTCTGGCGGTACTACTACCGATACAGGTGCTTGTGCTTGTTCAACTTTGGGCGGCGTTAGTGGATTTGTCAGTTGTTCTTCTGGCGGTACTGCACTTTCTTCTTCTGGAGTTGCTTCGGAATGCGTCATATTTATGACTGAGCCAATTCATTAGTGCTATCAACGATTGGTGTCAGTAATACTTCGTCAACTTCGTCACTAAAAGCCGCAGCGAGTTCTGGGCTAGAAATTGCTAAAGCACTCTCGTGCCACTCATGTATCAATACATCAAGCCTATCTATAGCTCCAATCTCCGATCCTACAAGGCGAAAAGCCCTCTCTAACTCTGTGATTAATTCATTTAGCTCCTGAGAGTCAAATACTTTCAGCCATTTATGGGGATGCTCCTCAGCAATCTGCTCTCCAAGCTGCAATCGGTAAGCAACGTTAACTATGTCAAACACAACTTTTGCTTGCGTAGCTGACTTTACCCAAAATGTCATATCATCACGAGGCAACAAGGCAAAATATTCATCGTTGCGAGTGATAGTTACTGGATGCTCTCTAGCCCGATCTAAAATTCGACCCGGTTGCCGATTTAACTCCGTAGCTGTAACTAATTCATCACCGTAAACACTACTTGAGGCAGAGATCACCATAGCCCAAAAGCCTCTTGCTAAGAGTCAAAATGTTCTTCAATTTATATAATTGTAATTATATACGTATTATTATACGTAAAGCCGCAAAGAGTTTTTAGCGATTAGCAACAGTGATGGCACAAAAAATCAGTGCGATCGCATTTTTTTATTGATATAACCTCACAAGGTAAAGCGATTTCAAACAGTGCTTTTACGGGATAACCACAAGATACTTACATCAATCAAGTATAATTACTGAACTTTGAATATAGGTGATAGGAATGTTGTTTGAGGTGGGTAAGTTATTAGTAACAGGGAACGAAAGCCACACACCACCCAACGGACACACTCAAATGAAAACTGAACTACAAGCCAAGTACATCCAATTTCTTAACAACAAAAAGAACAAAGACGGCAACAAAGGTTTCACCTTAATCGAATTATTAGTTGTAATTATCATTATCGGTATTTTAGCTGCGATCGCTCTACCTAACTTCCTTAGCCAAACTGCTAAAGCCAAGCAATCTGAAGCCAAGAACACTATCAGTTCTGTTAACTCTGCTCAAACTGCTTACCGCCAAGACAAGGCTGTATTTGCTGGTGGTACTAACGGCATGGCAGCATTGGCTCTTGGTTTGCCTACAACCACTGCTAACTACTCTTACACCTTTGGTGCTGCCGCCTCAGACCTCGTTGCAATTACCGCTGCAAAAACTGATGCTGCTCTTAAAGCTTATACAGGTGGAAGTGCAAGATATACGGATGCCACAGTAAGCGAGAGCATCATTAATAGCGTTATATGTGAGTCCAAAACAACAACTGTTGATGCTACTACTCCTACAGGTGGTACTACAGTCAAAGCTACTTGCAATACGGCTAACGCAGTTGAACTTGGTCAACCATAATAGCTACTAAAACCTATTTACTCCAAAGATAGCTGCCAAGCGGCTAAAGGCAACTCTTTTCAAGGGTTGCCTTTATTTTATGGATTTAATCATTCAGATAAAAAATTGCTTTAGTGGTAAGTCAATAAATCCACTTATGTCTAAATTACTAATTTATTCAAATAAAACTTATGAAACTACACTTTAAAGCAAAATATCTGCAATATCTAAATAATAATTTGACTCAAGGTTTTACTTTAATTGAACTTCTAGTTGTGATTATTATTATTGCTGCACTGGCGGCTATTGCGTTACCTAGCTACCTCAATCAAACAGTTAAAGCCAGACAAGCTGAAGCTAAAAACACCATTGGTGCTATAAATTCTTCCCAGACAGCTTTTAGAGTTGCCAACCCTAGCTTTGCTAATAGTATTGCTCAATTAGCAGTGGGATTGCCAGACGATACAGTCAACTACACTTATCAAGTTACCAGCACATCAGATTTTAGCCAAACTACTGCTCAAGCAAAAAATCCTGCTCTCAAAGGTTATTCTGGAGCTTTAGAAAGTTATGCTGACACTTACCAACACCCACTAATCACAAGCGTTCTTTGTGAAGCTGCCCTCCCTGGAATATCGCTACCTAGTGTACCTGCTCCTGGCGCACCTCCCGACTGTGCAACGGTGGGGATGGTGACTGTTGGTAGATAGTTTTTTTGAATTTGCTTACAACTGATGCAAAACATCTGGTTAGACGCTTAATTTGCTCTTATCATGGCATCATCCCTTTGTAATTTGCTAATGATGAATTTGCAAGCACAGACTTATCAATTGCTAAATGACGGCAACTATAATCAAATTGCAAGTCTTTACGAACAGGCTATCGAAACTGAACCTAATGTAATGTCTCATTACTGGTATCTGGGTTTAGCCTACTTACTGCAAAATTATGAAGAAGATGCCCAAGCAACCTGGATGTTAGCCATAGCCGAAGGCACACCGGAAGAAGTAGAAGAATGGACAACAGAATTAGTCAATATTCTCGATTTTGAAGCTCAACGGCAAGTAAATATTTCTAACCTTAAAAATAGTTGGTTAATTCGACAGCATATTAGGGAAATCACTCCAACTTTTGTTAATAACTTATTACACTTACTACAGCTTTCAATTGATTTAGATGAATTAAATCCAGAAATTTTTGAAAACTGGCAATTAGCAACAGTTATAAATCAAGCAGATTCAACAGAAATAGATACAGATTTATTGTTGCGGGTAATAAAAAAAATTATTAAGTTTCCAATTCCAGAAGTTTTAGAATTTGTTGAAGCTTGTCTACCTCATCAAGCCCAAAATCCCACGGCATTAATTGATACTATAATCCCCGTTGCGATCAAAGTTGCTTATCAAGCTCGAAGACCAGATTTTGCTGCCAACTTAGCCCAATTATGTCTCAAACTAGAGCCAAACCATTCAGAAGCATTGAGACATTTATCTTGTTTTTATTCCAATGCTAGGTTACATCAACAAGCGATAGAAACAGCTAAACGTTTTTTTACTAACTCTACTAACACTTCTTGGCAACTTCAAGGCAGTTATCTAATTTTACGCGCATTGCTTACTTGTGGAGCTTGGTTAGAAGTAGAACCCGTTGCCCAACGTCACAAATCCTTAGTTAGAGACTTGGTACAAAATCCACCTCAAGATTTAGAACCAAGTGAAGCTAGTTTGCTTTTATCTAGCAACTTTTTCTTGCCATACATTCAAGACATACCCAAAGAAACCCATTGGCTACAAAATCAGATTGGCAAAATATTTCAAGTAAGTTTACAAGCTGGTAGTTCTGATTTTGTGAATCTACCTTACACTAATACCAAAGAAACAACTAGACCTCTCAAGATTGGTTATATTACCCATGCTTTCGTGGGTCATTCCGTCGGCTGGCTGGGTCGCTGGCTAATCCAGTACCATAACAAAGAAGATTTTAAAACTAACCTCTACCTAATTCATCAAAATTTAGAAGAGTATGAGTGGTTGAGAGACAAAGTAGAAGATATTTATAACTTTGACTCCAACTATCAAGAAATTGCTAAACAAATCAAAGCAGACGAAATTGATATTCTAATTGATTTAGACAGTCTCACTCTAGATACAACCTGCAAAGTTTTAGCCCTCAAACCTGCGCCTATACAAGTTACTTGGCTAGGTTGGGATGCTTCGGGAGTTCCAGCAATTGACTACTTTATTGCCGACCCCTATGTATTGCCTGAAAACGCTCAAGACTACTACAGCGAAAACATTTGGCGCTTACCTCAAACTTATGTGGCGGTAGATGGTTTTGAAGTGGATGTACCAACACTACGCCGCGAACATTTAGAAATTCCCCCAGATGCGGTAATTTACTATAGCGGTCAAACGGGCTACAAACGCAATCCTGAAACAGTCCGTTTACAAATGCAGATTATTAAACAAGTTCCCAATAGCTATTTTTTAGTCAAAGGCAAAGCAGACGAGACATCAGTTAAGCAATTCTTCACCCAAGTTGCTGAAGCTGAAGGAGTAGATCCAAATCGATTAAAATTCATACCTAGAGATGAAAGTGAGTTAGTACATAGAGCAAATTTAGGCGTTGCTGATGTAGTTTTAGATACCTATCCTTATAATGGCGCAACCACAACCTTAGAAACTCTATGGATGGGCGTTCCTCTAGTCACAAGAGTTGGCGAACAATTTTCCGCTCGTAATAGCTACACTTTTATGATGAATGTAGGCGTAACTGAAGGCATTGCTTGGACAGATGAGGAGTATGTAGAGTGGGGTGTACGCCTAGGCAAAGAGCCAGAATTACGGCAACAAGTAGCTTGGAAACTGCGCCAATCGCGGCAAACTTCCCCTTTATGGAATGCAAAGCAATTTACCTGCGAAATGGAAAAAGCTTACAAGCAGATGTGGCAAAATTATATTGATAACTTGAGCCAATCTAGTGAGGGAAAGTAAGTATGTCTCAGCCATACCCAATTGAACAAATCTCTTTCAACTTAGACAAGATTCTTCAAGAAGTCGAACAAGGCGAACCAATACAAATTAGTTGGCAAGGTAAGCAAGTTGCGGTCATGCTTTCAGCATCAGAATACGAGCGATTGCTGAATAAACAAATAGGATTTTGGGAATCTGTAGAACAGTTTCGCCAAGAATACGAAATAGAAAAAGCTGATATCGATCCCGATCAAGTCTTTGCAGATGTACGAGATAAATTTACGACAAAAATAAATAATCATGGGCAAATTGAGCGGATGTTGCTAAATTCAGAGCATGAAAATGATTTTGTGTGATTTCAAAATCAATGTAGAGACGTTGCATTGCAACGTCTCTACACCAAAATTAGTACATCTAATCAGCAACGCCATTGAGTATCTATCCCAGTAATTACGGTCAATATCAGGATAAAAATAATGGAATTTGTTGAATTAAAACAACTTGTAGAGAGTAATGCTAAAAGTATTGAAGCTTTGGCGAATGAAAGCAGTCAATCTCTGCAAAGGTTTGAGCAAAGGTTTACAGTTTTGGGTAATGAAATTAGCGATCTTAAAGATACCGTTTTTACGCTTGCCCAAATAGCAAGCGACCATGAAAAGCGGCTTACACAATTAGTCGGCTACTCAATTACAGGCGAAAGCGACAGATTGGACTTGCTGCAACGTCTTCAAAAATTAGAACGCCGAATTAATCAACTAGAAGAAGGCGATCGCACGTAATTAGGAGAAACCGCTATAAGAATAAAATAGCGATCGCGCTGTCAATTAGGAGTTAGCAACGATGGGTTTTCAATTTAAGCAAAATTTTAGCCAACTGATAGGCGCGTCCGTTGCATCCCTACTATGCACGGGAGCAATAGTTGCTTTACAATTGCCTCAATTAACCAAGCTAAACAATAAAGCAAAAACTGCTTCAGTAGCAGATTTTCAAAAACAAGTAGAGTCCGAAAAGCTACAGTTGCAATTGCTGCGTAAAATTCCTAGCTTGGGATTTGATCGTGCGATCGCAGATTGGACTTTTATAAACTTCCTCCTCTATTTTGGCGACGACGATGCGCGGGAAAAAACTGGCTATAGTCTTAGCCCAGAATACTTTGAAGTAATTATTGACCGCGATCCATATTTTTTGAGGTCTTACTTATTCCTTTCTTCTAGCACAACTCTATATGCAGGAATGCCTGAAAGGTCGGTCGCTTTGATGAATAGGGGGTTAAAATCTCTGTCTCCTCAAATCCCTGCCAAGTCTTATTATGTTTGGCGCTATAAAGCAATAGACGAACTACTATTTCTTGGGGATGCTAAAGCTGCTAAAAACTCCTATACCAAAGCCGCCGAGTGGGCGAGTACCTACTCAGACGATGAGAGTAAATATGTAGCTCTTTTTTCTCGCCAAACCGCAGCCTTTTTAGCTGCTAACCCCAATAGTAAAATTGCTCAAATTACTTCTTGGACATCGGTTTTAGGCAATGCTTTTGACGATCGCACTCGTCGCCGCGCCATTAGCCAAATTCAAAAATTAGGTGGTATAGTTACGGTCACACCAGAAGGAAAACTTAACGTACAACTTTCTAAACAAGTAAGTGATTGAATACTCAATATTATTCTTACTTCAAATTACCTTCAGTAACATAATCTCTAATATTTGCTACCACAGCTAAAGAACTTAATCCTTGCTCGACTAAATCGGGAAACTGGCTTAAACTTTCCACAATATTATCAGCAAAATTGTATCCATTATTACCATAATTGAGGGTTAAATACTCTAGCAACTCTAAAGCGTAATCGCCAAAATTCATAATGTCCGCAATACAAGCTAACTTAAATATCTTTTCTGGTGTTTTTAAAGCTGTGTTTACCCCCTCACCAATTAAATCGCGGAAGTAAAAAGCATCTCCCCAAAGTATTTGACCAGGATGTGCATTTGATGTCACAGGCGATCGCTTACGCGCACGACGAGCAGTATACAAATCAAATAATGTAAATCCTTGTTTTCGCATAAAAGTATCTACATCTGCAAATAATGGTTGGTTTACATATAAATGTGAAAACTCAACTTCCACTTGCACCGCCAAAATACTGTTTGCTAATACTTGAGATGCACCTTGCAAAACCTGCACATCTGCCCCTTGAACATCTACCTGTAAAAAATCAATTTCCTTTATTCCTTCACTTTGACAAAAAGTATCTAAAGTTGTTGTAGGAATGTCTATAGTAAAATCTAATTCCATCACTTCATCAATTCCCATAAACCTCTGCAAATAATTTTCATTGGGTAAATATAAAGAACTGCACATAGGATGTTTTGTTACATACAATGTGCGATCGCCCTCGGATTCACTAAGCGCTAGAGGTATGTGTTTTTCATTCCAACTTACTTGTCTTACTTCAATTTCATTATTTGCTTGTTCGCAGGCATCTTCATCTGCATCAAAGCCATAAATAGATAAACGCGAACCAAATATATCCCATCCTTTACTAGCATAGTCATCTTCTTTTTCTAACTTCCGTGAGCCAACATTGCAAATTGTTAGATAGGTTTTATTTAAACGACCACTTTTGTTTAGACTTTCCAGAAAGATAGACATAATAATTTATTACTAATTCAATACAGATCGTTTGATAATTGAGTATACTAGCAGAAAATATTAACAAAAAAATTATTATGGAAAATACCAATTTTTCATAAATCGTACTAACAAATAAGAAATAAAATGAGTATAAAACTACATATTGGTGGTAAAGAAACCCATCCTGATTGGAAAATATTAGATGTTGAACCACGCCCAGAAGTTGATTATGTAGGCAATGCTTTAGACTTAAGCCAATTTCCAAGCGATTCTCTAGATGCCATTTATGCAAGTCACGTATTAGAACATTTTTTTTACAACATAAATAGTGAATTAATTACTACCCTCCAAGAGTGGCATCGGGTACTCAAGCCAGGCGGCAAACTTTTGATTAGTGTACCTGACTTAAAAACCTTATGCTGGCTCTATATCAATCCGAATATGATGCCGATGGAGCGTTACCACTTGATGCGGATTATATTTGGGGGGCAAACAAATATTTACGACGTGCATAAAGTAGGTTTTGATTTTGAAATCTTAGCTATGTACTTAGAAGATGCTGGTTTTGAAGCTTACGAGCAAGTAGCTGAATTTGGGATCTTTAATGATTGCAGTAATTTACGAATATTAGATACTTTGATCAGTTTAAATGTAGTAGCAACTAAATCGTCATAGCAACGTTCACTCCGAATAGATTAATTTGTCGTCTATCTTGAGTGGTAATATCTTAAGCAATAAAAAAACTACGCAAGATCATACCAAAACTTTCTCTTGCGGTAGTAATTACCGCACCCCTTGCGCCGAGAGCTAAGTCTTGTGATAGTGTAGAAAAGTAGAAAGGCGATTCCCATACATCATACATCCGCGCTTAGGGAACACTTCTCACCAAACATTTACCCAACTCAATCGGAATTTAATTGAATTTATGGCTCAACAAGTCACTCACCCCATGGTGAAGTTGCAGCGCCACGCGCACTCACTTGTAGAATCCAAAATCCTTAAGCTAACAGATAGCATCTCGAAAATGGCACTGCTTTACGGTAGCGAATGGGCTTACTGGAAAAAAGAACTACTAGATTTTGGCTTTACGACTCAAGACCCCATAGGCGACCTCTTAGCCGTAGAAAATTGGGACGATGAATAATCGCTCTCAAAGGCAAGCTGCTAAGGCTTTAGAGAGTTGTTTAGCGCTAGTATAGCGATCGCCAGGGAGGGGTTCGGTAACGCAATCGATCACCTCCCGCAATTGGGGAGTAATTGTTAATAAACCATCAATATTGAAACGATAACTTTTACCCCGTTGGCGGAAAAACTTAAACGGAGTTTCCCCCGTCAATAAAAAGATCAACGTCGGCCCAATAGCGTACAAATCTGACTGAATCAATGGTTGTCCGCGTTCCTGTTCGGGAGCGCAATAACCTTCTGCGCCGATTCGCGTCCCCGCATAAGTGCCAATCTCTTTAACCGCGCCAAAATCTAACACAACAATTTGCCGATCAAAAGTGCGTAACATCAAGTTGGCGGGCTTAATATCGCGGTGAATTAAAGGGGGCTGTTGATGGTGAATATAGTTTAAAACATCGCAAGTTTGAATCATCCAGGCGATCGCTTTTTCTGGACTTACCGCGCCTTGCTCGTGAACTATGTGTTCCAAGTCTTGACCGTGAATTAGCTCCATTGCCAAGTATTTTTTGCCCGCTTCCAAAAAGAAATCATAATACTTAGGAATCCCCGAATGATGCAGCGTCTTTAAAGTCCGGGCTTCTCGCTCAAATAACTCTTGCGCCTTGGCGATTTTTGCCATATCTGCATTCATTTCTTTTAAAACTAGCAGTTGCGGCGTACCCGCAACCGATCTAGCTTTATCCCAAGCTAAATAAGTAGTCCCCATCCCTCCTTGTCCTAAAGTCCGCAATATATGATACTGACGAACTACTCTTTGTACCAAAATCGGTTCGCCGCAATGAATGCAAAATAAATTGTTGGGAGGGTTGCCACTATGTTGACAATGGGCTGAAGATGGATAAAGACTTTTTGCGGTTACTGGTATTTGTGCCTGAAGTTGAAACTTCAAAATAGGGCCGCCCTTGGCTAATTGCAACAAGCAACCATCAGTAATGGGAGTTTGAGCAACCAAAATGCCATCTACAAAAGTTCCATTTGTGCCTTGATTAATCGCCTGCCAAGCACTAGGATGAGGCAAAGAATTAATTTTACGCAGTTCTAAATGATGCCGGGAAACCAAAGGTTCTGTTAAGATTACATCATTATCTGGCGATCGCCCAATCCGAACGACCGACGTTTTGTCAGTAAATTTCCACTCTTTGATAGTGGTGTTTTGCCCAGGATGTAATAACGACAGCGTGACCACATTGATATTGTATATTTAAAATTGCGAGGAGTTGCGAGGAGCGACTTTTGCCCGAACCAAGACTGCCGTAATATTATCGTGACCGTTGTACTGATTTGCCAGATCAATTAAAGCATTAACTCCTTGGTCTAAATTACTACTAGAACTTAATAGCGGGTCTAAATGGCTTTTCCAATATTGTTCGACTAAATTGTTGTCTGATAGACCGTCAGAAGCCAAGATAAATAGAGTATCTTCATTTAATTCTAAAAATTTCACATCAGGATTGACGTAGTTTTCATCTCGTGGGCCCAAGGCTTGGGTAAGTTGGTAGGCATCGGGACGCGCATAAGCAATAGATGGTTCTACTCCCCGTAAAATCTCTCTTTGCCCCACTTCATGGTCTAAAGTTACCTGCTCTATGCCAATTTTCCGATTTAGTCTATACAAACGGCTATCGCCTACATGAGCCACAGCTACTTGATTATCTTGCAGCAATACCATTACTAAAGTTGTTCCCATGCGTCCTACTCCCGAACGAGCATCTTGTTGATTGGCATCGTAAATTACTTTATTTGCCAACTGTACCGCCTCGCGGATGACTTCTTCGCTGGGGAGTTGCGCCGATTGCCAGTTGGATTGAAAGTATTGTTGTAGTGTTTTTACTGCTAGACTACTTGCCACTTCGCCGCCTGCGTGTCCGCCCATCCCATCACAGAGAATATATAACCCTCGTGCTTGAATATTTTTGCCTCGCGGAAATTCCAGCTTATTTACTGCTGTCTCAATGCCAAAACAATCTTCGTTGTGTTGGCGTTGACCGCCTACGTCTGTAAGACCAGCATCTTCTAAGCCGATCAATTGCATCGGCAAAACAATAGTTGGTGTATCATCTGTCTGCATAACGTTAGTTGAGGGTTTATCGAGTTGGATAACGGTGGAAGGATCGATATCACTACTACTAGAACTAATTTCTGCTTGATTAGTTGCCGCAGTAGAGACGGGCGACGTTGCTGGTAAAGGTGGTAATTGACTAATTATTTCCATTAACAGAAATTGCAATTGTTCTACAGTGTGAATTTCACCTGCTTGCATTTGCGCTAGTAATTCAACCATAGCGCCAACTTTAGTTCGTTGGGATTCACCAAATAAATGTTGCCATAGTTTTCCTAGTTCTTGTAAAGACGTTGCTTGCTCGTTATTAATACTGCCAATAGGTTCAAGGTACAAGCGTTGTAAAGCCAAAGTCCCTTGAGAGTTTATTCGCAAATTGGATAATTCCAACAAGCTACGACAAGCATTCCAGGGAATCAATGCCGCCCATAGTTCGGTCATTGCTAACAGCAATTGATCGATTTGTAGTGCTGTAGTGTTGTTATCCTGCCACACTTCCGGCAAATGTCGCCACAAAGAGCGATCGCTCAATAATAATACTTGTCTACCCTCGTGCTGCCAAGCATCGTGTAGCTGAGGAATTACTTCCCCTAATTGAGAGTGCAAAAGTAAATAAGTTTTTGCGGTTTCGCCAATTTCTACCGTATTAGTGGTATCGGCTTTGAGGAGCGATATTTGTAATGGCTGACAATCTAATACTTTACACTGGATTTCTTTAGGCGCAGGCGGGGGCAATGGTTCAAGTACCTGATAGCGCTGCTGAGAGTCTAAATATAATCCGATGGTTAATAGCGAACTTGAAACGTCGCTATTTGCTTCTTGACTCGCCACCATAGGCGCAAGTTGTTTATTTTTGGAGATAATTGCCCACCAGACTAAACCTGTTTTAGTGCCGCAATTGTCACACTTATTTTGATTTAACGCTACCTTACTGCTACATTGCGGACAAATTTTGTAGCTCAACGATGTACCGCAATTTTGACAAAACTTGTTTTTAGCTGGGTTTTCACTCTTACACTGGGGGCAAATCAGCATGATGTACTAATAAATCCTCTATTGCCGCTTTGTAGGGCTTGGAACCTCTGAATTCATAGCGTTTGTTAACGCAATACATTTAAGTTGCCACAATTAATTATTTTTTTCTCATAGTAAAATCAAAATATGTTAATTAGCGATCGCCACCCTGTCGAAGTGCTATCACTTGATTCTAATTCATAGGTGCTTATTTTGACAAACAATAAATAAAGTCAATTGCGAATTTTTTAGTTTATATTGTCTAATCGCTTAGTATATAGTAATCCTAAATCAATTGTGAACGTTGTAGAGATAATGTTTACGAATCAAATAGGATTGCTATATCTCTTAGAATGTATCTAAGTAAGTAAAAACTATTTAAGCAAATCTTTGACTTCGTTTTCCGTAAGATTACGTAGACAACCTGGTTGTAAGTTATGTAAAGTCAATTGATTGATAGCGACTCTAACTAAACGTAAAGTAGGAAAGCCAACTTTAGCAGTCATGCGCCTTACTTGGCGGTTGCGTCCTTCAGTTAAAGTTATTTCTAGCCAAGCTGTAGGAACATTTTTGCGAAACCGAATTGGGACATCTCGCTCTGGTAGGAGGGGTTCATCGGTTAATAGCTTGACAATAGCAGGACGAGTAAGGCGATCGCTTATCATAACTCCAGATTGCAATTGATTGATCGCATTAACATCAGGAATCCGTTCTACCTGCACCCAATAGGTGCGAGGATGTCCAAACTGAGGATGAGACAGACGGTGCTGCAATTGTCCGTTATCGGTCAATAACATTAGCCCTTCGCTGTCCCAATCCAAACGCCCTACCGGGTAAACATCTGCTACCGATATATAATCTTTTAACGTCCGCCTCTTGAAAAGTTTTGCGCCGGGAGACCCGGACGCGCAAACTTTCCGCTTTTCGCCGCTACTGTCGGTAAACTGACTTAAAACGCCGTAGGGTTTATTAAACAAAATATATCGGTAACTCATCAGTGTTTACGCCGCTTTTACTAAGCCGCTATGCTTGAGTAAAGGCTCAGTGCTGGGTTCGCGCCCTCGAAAAGCCTTAAATACTTCCATAGGGTGTTGGCTGCCGCCTAATGCTAATACTGTATCGCCAAAACGTTTTCCGGTGGATGCGATCGCCTCCTCTGAATCTAGCCCCGCTTCTTCAAAAGCCGCAAAAGCATCAGCACTCAAAACTTCCGCCCATTTGTAGCTGTAGTAGCCCGCAGCATAGCCGCCAGCGAAAATATGACCAAAAGCACATAAAAACGCATCTTCCGGTAGCGGTGGCAACACGGTATTAGTTTGGGCGATGCGGTTGCGGAAATCGTTGGCGCTTTCGCCTTTTCCTGGTTGGTAGCGGTGGTGCAGTTGAATGTCTACACTACTAAAGTAAACTTGTCTGAGCATGACACTACCGCTCATATAGTTTTTAGCCGCTACTAGCTTGTGGTAATAATGCTCTGGTAAAGCTTCCCCCGTTTCGTAGTGTTTTGCCATCCCCATTAAAGTTGGGTAGTGATAGCACCAGTTTTCCATAAACTGACTGGGCAATTCTACCGCGTCCCACTCAACATTGTTAATCCCAGAAGCATCGGCATAATCCACTTTAGTTAGCATATGCTGCAAACCGTGACCAAATTCATGAAATAGCGTTTCTACTTCACCAAAGGTCATTAAGCTAGGTTTGCCATCTACGGGGGGCGATTGGTTGCAAACTAAGTAAGCTACGGGTTTACGCAGAGTAGTTGTGCCATTTTCGGTAATTTTTGCTCTCCCCATACAATCATCCATCCAAGCACCGCCGCGCTTTTCGGCGGGACGGCTATAAGGGTCAAGATAAAAATGGGCGATTTCTGTACCTTTTTCGTCTGCTACTTGGAAATATCTAACATCTTCGTGCCAAACTGGGGCTTGACCGTCCGCCGCCGTGATAGTTACGCCAAATAAGCGGTTGACTAAAGAAAACAAGCTTTCTAATACTTGCTCTAAAGGAAAGTAAGGGCGCAATTCTTCGGCGCTAAAGTCAAACTTTTCTTCGCGCTGGCGTTCTGACCAAAAACTAATATCCCAGTGTTTTAAGTCGCTATTGGCGGGGTTTTTGCTTGCTGCAAAAGCTTTTAATTCTTCTAAGTCTGTTTTAGCCGCTTCGTAGCTAGTCGCGCGTAATTCTTCTAGTAATGCCTCTACCGCTTCGACGCTGGGGGCCATTTTTCGCGCTAGACTCAATTCGGCAAAACTATCAAAACCTAGCAACGGAGCTTTTTCTTGGCGCAACTGTAAAATGCGTTCAATTAAGGGCGTATTATCTAATTCGCCACTAGATGCGCGACTAATAAAAGCTTTGTAGACCTTTTCCCGTAAGTCGCTACGGGTGCTGTGCTGCATGAAAGGGCCAAAGCTGGGAAAATCTAGCGTAATCCGCCAAGGGCCGTTTTCTGGGGTGGCATTTTCTTGCCCAGCATCGCGGGCAGTTTGAGCCGCTAAACTAATTAAGCTAGGGGGTAAACCATCAATTTCTTCTTTTGTAGTCAAATCCAAGCTAAAAGCTTTGGTTGCATCCAAAACGTGGTTAGAGAATTTAGTCGAAAGCTCGCCTAATTCTAGTTGGATAGTATTAAAACGCTCTCTTTTTTCTCCTTCTAAGCCAATTCCCGATAGTTCGGCATCTTTAATTGCTGCTTCCACAATCCGTTTTTGGGCGGGTTCTAATTTATCCCAATCTTGGCTAGAGTGCAGTGCTTTGAAGGCGTTGTAAATGGGTTGACTTTGACTGAGTTTGTTAAAAAATTGGATAACTTGCGGTTGGACGCTTTCGTAAGAAACGCGCAATTCGGGGCTATTTTTGACACCCATTAGATGTCCTACTATACCCCAACTCCAAGTTAAGCGATCGCTTAATCGGTCTAAGGGTTCTACTAAGCCGCTCCAAGTAGGCTGTACTTTAGCTTCTAACTCTGTAAGTTCTTGGTCTACTTGCGCCAATAACTGGGTCATTGCGGGGACAATCTGCTCTGGCTTAATTTCGGCAAAAGGTGGCAATCCCTTACCGATTAGCAATGGATTTTCAGTAGTGGTTGTACTCATAAGCTAATTAATGTTTATCCTTTTTTCTATTGTTACTGTTTCCGAAAAATACCTGTTTAGTAATTACCGTCAATACATTTAACAGCATTACAAATTCTAGGTTATACTAATTAAAACGTAGTCGTTATGAGTTTATTATATTATGGCAGATAACACCACAGAAAATCTAGTAATTATTGGTTCAGGCCCGGCGGGTTATACGGCGGCGATATATGCAGCTAGAGCAAACTTGAAACCATTAGTATTTGAGGGTTTTCAAGCGGGAGGATTGCCAGGGGGTCAGTTGATGACGACGACGGAAGTTGAGAACTTTCCAGGATTTCCCCAAGGGATTACTGGACCCGAATTAATGGATAACATGAAGGCTCAAGCCGAGCGTTGGGGAGCGGAACTATATACAGAAGATGTAATTTCTGTAGACTTTAGCCAGCGTCCTTTTGTGGTGCGTTCGGAGGAGCGGGAAGTTAAAGCCCATAGTATTGTAATTGCTACGGGAGCGACGGCAAAAAGATTAGGTTTACCCGGAGAACATCAGTTTTGGAGTCGGGGAATTTCCGCTTGTGCAATTTGTGATGGTGCTACGCCAATATTTCATCGCGCTGAATTAGCGGTAATTGGTGGCGGCGATTCGGCGGCGGAAGAATCAATTTATTTGACTAAGTACGGCGATACAGTAAATATGCTGGTGCGTGGGGACAAAATGCGCGCTAGTAAAGCGATGCAAGACCGCGTATTGAGCAATCCCAAAATTACCGTCCATTGGAATAGCGAAGTTGTAGATGTGTTTGGAAATGACAAGCACATGGAAGGAGTAAAAATTCGTAACCTTAAAACCAATGAGGAAAAGGATTTACACGTTAAAGGATTATTTTATGCCGTCGGTCATAAGCCAAATACCGATTTATTTAAAGGGCAATTAGAACTAGACGATGTTGGTTACATTGTCACTAAGCCGGGTTCAGTAGAAACTAGCGTTGAAGGCGTATTTGCGGCGGGAGATGTGCAAGACCATGAGTTTCGCCAAGCAATAACGGCGGCGGGAACAGGCTGTATGGCGGCAATGTTGGCGGAAAGGTGGTTGTCGGTGAATGATTTACTGCAAGAATTTCATCAAGTACCAGCAACGGCAAATAATGAGTTAGAGCATGAAGCCCAAAAGCCAAGTACAGAATCACAGGAGTTTAACGTACAGGCTACACGCCATGAAGGAGGCTATGCTTTACGTAAATTATTCCATGATAGCGATCGCTTGTTAATAGTTAAATACGTTTCCCCTGGTTGTGGCCCTTGTCATACCTTGAAACCGATTTTGAACAAAGTAGTTGATGAATTTGATGGTCAGATTCACTTTGTAGAGATTGATATTGAAAAAGACCGAGATATTGCCGAAAACGCTGGAGTTAATGGTACGCCAACGATTCAATTGTTTAAGAATAAGGAATTATTGGTTGAATCTAAAGGTATCAAGCCAAAAAGTCAATATCGCCAGTTAGTAGAAAGTCATTTGTAATATCGGCAGCACAAAATCTTGCGGACTTCAAGATAAGACCCTTTTGCAGGGGGTTTGGGGGAGGCAACTCGTCCCCCAATGGGGGGTCTGCCCCCCAAACCCCCCATTTCTTGGTTTTTCTTAAAAAGTAATCGGATTGAATTAGCTTCCCAAATCCTGTATATTTGCGACACGCCCAAGCCGCAAATACTACTGCAATTTAATTTATATGACTGCCACCAAACGCAAGCTACCCAACATTTTTTCCTCGGCGGCGCGTCCTAGTATTTCCCAGCGATTAATGCTGATAGGCTTAGTTATGAGCCTATTTTTTTTGTTAATAGCTCTATTTGGTTCGGTGTTTCAGGGTTGGGGATGGTTGCAAAACCCCTCCGAGTCGCTAAGTAATCCAATTCACGAACCGCCGTCAATTAGTCACTTTTTTGGCACAAGCCAGCAAGGTTATGATGTATTTTCCCGGACTTTATTCGGTACGCAAGCTGCTTTACAAGTAGTGATTTTGGCAACGGTGCTGAGTGTCGTAATTGGCGTTCCTTTGGGACTTGTGAGCGGTTATATTGGCGGCAGACTTGATCGCATATTATTATTTTTAATGGATACTATCTATACGCTGCCAGGACTATTGCTATCAGTGACTTTGGCTTTTGTTGTGGGTAGAGGTATCTTAAATGCGGCGATCGCCATTAGTATTGCATACATACCCCAATATTATCGAGTTGTGCGCAATCATACGGTCAGCGTCAAAACCGAGCTTTTTATTGAAGCAGCGCAATCAATGGGGGCTTCTACTTGGCGGATACTATCGCGCTACTTGTTTTTAAATGTAATTGCCAGCGTTCCGGTATTATTTACCCTAAATGCGGCGGATGCGATTTTAACTTTGGGTGGCTTGGGCTTTTTGGGGTTAGGATTGCCCGAACAAGTACCAGAATGGGGTCACGATTTGCGTCAAGCACTAGAAGCTTTACCTACAGGTATTTGGTGGACGGCGTTATTTCCAGGATTAGCAATGACTTTAATGGTTGTTGGTTTGTCTTTGGTGGGAGAGGGATTAAATGATTTCATTAATCCCCGGTTGCGGAAAGAAAATAGTAATTTTGTACCTTAATGAGCAATATGGGTAATGTTGATATAGAGTCTCAAGTAATTGGGATTGATTTAGGTGGTACGGCAATTAAATTGGGGCGATTTACAGCCGATGGTACTTGCTTGCAGTCATTAAGCGTTGCTACACCTCAACCAGCGACACCAAGCGCCGTTGTTGAAGCTATCTTAGACGCGATTTCCTTAATTGACCCCCAAGGATATAGTAAAGCGATTGGTGTTGGCACTCCAGGAGCCGTTGATGTAACCGGACGCATTGCGGTAGTGGCAATTAATCTATCTAATTGGCACAATGTCCCCTTAGCGGACTTGTTAGAAGCTAAATTAAACTTGCCTACACTTCTAGCCAATGATGCCAATTGTGCGGGTTTAGGGGAATATTGGCTAGGTGCAGGGAAACAGTTTCAAAACTTAATTCTAATTACCCTCGGTACGGGAGTAGGTGGGGCGATTATTCTTGATGGTAAATTGTTTACCGGACATCGCGGCGCGGCGGGAGAATTGGGATTAATTACTTTAAATCCTGATGGTCATAGATGTAATAGCGGCAATCAAGGTTCTTTAGAGCAATATGCTTCAGCCCCAGCTATTCGCCGCCGTACAGGTTTAGAACCTTCTCAGTTGGGCGAATTAGCAAGTTCTGGTGACGAAAAAGCCTTAACTTTTTGGCAAGAATATGGCAAGGACTTAGGGGCAGGAGTTGCAAGTTTAATTTATATTTTGACACCAGAAGCGATCGCAATTGGCGGCGGTGTATGCGCTAGTTTTGAATTTTTCTTACCTTCTATGCAAGCAGAGATTGAACGCCGGGTTTTGCCTAGTTCCCGTGCGGGTTTGCAGATACTCAGGGCGCAACTAGGCAATAAGGCCGGAATGGTAGGCGCGGCTAAATTGGCTTGGTCTTTATTACCGTAGAGACGTTGCACGATTATTGTAGAGACGTTGTACCGCAACGTCTCTACCCAACGCCTACACCTCAACCGGGGTGGGGATTTGCACTGATGGGGGTGTTAGACGCGCCGTTGCTGCTTCAATAAACCCACTAAATAAAGGATGAGGCGCACTAGGTCTTGATTTAAACTCTGGGTGGAATTGAGTAGCAAGAAAAAAGGGATGATTAGGTAATTCGATAATTTCTACCAAGCGACCATCAGGAGAAGTACCGCTAATTACATAGCCAGCTTCTAAAAGCAAGTTGCGGTAAGCATTGTTAAACTCGTAGCGGTGGCGGTGGCGCTCGTAAATTACTTCTTTTCCGTAGAGTTTATGAGCTAAAGTATTTGGCTCAATGCGACAAGGATACAACCCTAAACGCATTGTACCGCCCAAATCTACCACGTCTTGCTGTTCGGGCAATAGATTAATTACTGGATGAGCGCCTGTTGAGTCAAATTCAGCACTATTAGCGTCTTTTAATCCTGCCAGGTTTCGCGCCCACTCTACCACCGCACATTGCATTCCCAAACATAAACCCAAAAAAGGAATTTTTAGTTCTCGCGCATACTGTACCGCCGCAATTTTTCCATCTACACCCCGAATCCCAAAACCTCCCGGTACTACTAACCCGTCAATTCCTTCTAGATACTTTTTCGCATCATCGGTTTCCAAGTCTTCCGAATTTATCCACCGCAATTGTAATTCTCCCCCAGTGGCCAAGGCTGCATGGCGCAAGGCTTCGGTGACGGATAAATAAGCGTCATTTAATTGCACGTATTTACCAACAATACCAATTTCTATTTTGTGGGTGGGGCGATAAAGATGGTCAACTAAATTTTGCCATTGAGTAAGATTTGGTTGGCGGTGTTCGAGATGGAGTAATTCTATTGCTTGCTCGGCTAATCCTTCCCGTTCTAACATTAACGGTACTTCGTAGATACTGATAGCATCTTGGGATGTAATCACGCACTCTACAGGTACATCGCAAAACTCTGACATTTTTAACTTTAAACCCAAAGGCAACGGGCGATCGCACCTACAAACTAAAATATCTGGTTGAATACCAATAGAGCGCAACTCTTTAACAGAATGCTGGGTTGGCTTTGTTTTCATTTCTCCGGCGGATGGAATCCAAGGTACTAAGGTAACGTGCATATACAACACGTTTTTTCGCCCGACATCTTTCCGAAACTGACGGATTGCTTCTAAAAAAGGCAAAGATTCAATATCGCCTACTGTCCCACCAATTTCTGTAATTACAACGTCAGGATTGGTATCGCGAGCAACTCTTTGAATGCGGTCTTTAATTTCGGTTGTAATATGGGGAATTACTTGGACTGTACCCCCCATATATTCGCCGCGTCGCTCTTTATTTAACACCGCTTGATAAATAGAGCCTGTAGTCACACTATTAAGCCGTGACATCGGTGTATCAGTAAATCGTTCGTAGTGTCCCAAGTCTAAATCTGTCTCCGCACCGTCGTCGGTAACAAATACCTCTCCATGCTGAAAAGGACTCATTGTACCGGGATCGACGTTAATATAAGGATCTAGTTTGAGAATAGATACCGAATAATCCCGCGATTTTAATAATCTACCCAAACTCGCCGCTACAATACCTTTACCAATACTGGAAACTACGCCCCCAGTAACAAACACAAATTTAGTCATATAATTTTAGCCGTAAAAACAATTATAGAAATCCACCCCGTTAATTGTGCCACAATACTCGCTGTTAGCTTTTGTCGGGAAAAGTAATCGCATCAATGGCAATATCATAAATATCTATTACTATTTTGGCGTGAGAAAACTTTTAGGATCGGCATTATTCGGGATAGTTTCCATGACATCCCCGGCGTTAGCACAACAAGCATTAACGGTGGTTTATCCTCCTTCTGAACATCAAACTACCGCTAACCAAATATTTTTGATTGGTACAGCGCCAAAGGGCGAAGTATTAGTAAATGGTAAACCTATCAACCGCAGTCCGGCGGGACATTTTGCCCCTAGTTTCCCGTTAAAAGTGGGAGATAATTTATTTACTTTGCGCTACCAAAACCAGCAGTTAGAAATTAAAGTTAAACGCTTATCTACCATTCAATCGCCGCCAAAAGGATTAGCTTTTGCACTCGATTCTCTAACGCCATCGGTAGATATAGCAAGGCTTCCAGGGGAAATTATTTGTTTTGGAGCGATCGCGCCCGTCAATGCCAAGGTTAGTATAAACTTAGCTAGTCAAACTATTGCTTTACTTCCCCAATCCCAAAATGTCCAACTACCGCCCAATTGGGCGGCGCTGACAGAGCAAAACCGACCGATTACAGCATCGGTCGCCGGGAAGTACAAGGGGTGTACAACGGCTTTGCAACCCGCTAGTTTAGGATTACCAGAATTTCAGCTAACTATTGATGGCAAAACAACAAAGCAGCTAGGTAAAGGTAAAATAACCATCCTTTCCCCCTTACAGCTAGAAGTTGCCGAAGTTACAGCCGTTTCTGGGGTAGCGCGGACGGGTGCGAGTACCGATAATTCTCGGCTTACTCCTTTACCCAAAGGGACGCAGGCGACAATTACCGCCAAAGAGGGAGAATGGTTACGTTTAGATTATGGCGGTTGGATTAATAGTAAAGAAACCCGGATTTTAAAAGGTGTAACGCCGCCTACTTCAATTATTCGTAGCGTCCGCGCTCGTCAAGTAGCGGGAGCAACAGAAATCGTATTTCCTTTGCAAGTACCCGTACCTGTAAGCGTCCAACAAGGTGAAAAATCTTTTACCCTAACCCTCTACAACACTACCGCCGAAACTGATATTATCCGCTTAGATGATGACCCGCTAATTTCTCGCCTAGATTGGCAACAGGTGGCTACTAAACAGGTGCAATATACCTTTAACCTCAAAAATGATCAACAGTGGGGTTACAAGCTCAGATACGACGGTACGAGCTTAGTTTTAACTATGCGTCATCCACCAAAAAAGGGACAAGAAACCCCACTTAAAGGGATTAAAATTTTGCTCGATCCCGGTCATGGTGGTAAGGAATTAGGTTCAAGAGGCCCCACAGGTTATCCCGAAAAAGATATTAATTTGTTGATGTCTAAGCTAGTGCGATCGCATTTAATCGCCAAAGGCGCAACAGTATATATGACGCGGGAAGCAGATATTGATGTTGGTTTGGGCGATCGCGTGGCAATGATTGATAAACTAGAACCGGCGATCGCTCTTTCTATCCACTACAACGCTTTACCTGATAGCGGCGATGCTATAAACACTAAAGGAATAGCTACTTTTTGGTACAACGCCCAAGCCCACAGTTTAGCTTTATTTATGCATAATTATTTAGTCAAAAAGCTGGCTCGTCCTTCCTACGGCGTGTACTGGAATAATTTAGCCTTAACTCGTCCCACTGCTGCGCCTTCAGTGTTGCTAGAACTAGGTTTTATGATTAATCCCAACGAGTTTGAGTGGATTACTAACGCGCAAGAACAACAATTATTAGCAACAACAATTTCCGATGGTGTAACCGAGTGGTTTGACGTTAACCAATAATTTTCTTGACGTGCTGCCTTATTTTGGTTACAACCGATTCAAAACTCCAAAACAAAAACATGGTTTTGATAAATTATGCCCAAGCACCCCAAATCGCAAAAGTAATCCCAGGATCTTGGATATTGAGAAACATTGTCCGACCATCGGGAGAAAAGCAAACTCCACAAAGTTCTGAACTGTTGAGGGCGTTTCGAGCAAACTGATACAGTTCTCCTTGAGAATTAACGCCAACAATGCGATCGCTACCTTCTCCATCTTCGCACAAGAATAAATCGCCAGCCGGTGACAAAGTGACATTATCTGGGCTTTCTAGTACCGTTCCACTGTTTGGCTCTACAAATAGCTCAATAGTACCGCCATCAATTGCCTTTTTCCCAGGAATATAGCGCCAAACTTGTCCTTTTTGAGCCGCACCGCCATTAGTGCAGGTAAAGTACACTTCGCCATTGCCATAAATTATTCCTTCCCCACGCGAAAACTGAGCCGCCCCTTTATTAAAACCTTCAACTCTTACAGTAGACCTCTTGCAAAAATAAGCTTTAAGATTGATTTGCGTTTAAGTTAAGCTCATAATTATAAATAGAAGCTATTAAATTAAACCTTAATCCAAATCGTTTCCTTCTGTTTCTATATCGCCCTTGTAAAATCCTAAATCTTTTCAAATGGGCAAAAACATTTTCAATAATTATTCTCTCTTTTGCTAGTTCTCTATTCTCTTTTTTCTCGGCTACAGAAAGCTTATCTTTTCTTGGCTTCTTTTTAGGTATTTGACTAAAATGATGATGCTTTTTAATTCCTTGATATCCCTTATCTGCTAAACATTTAACCTCTTTTTTAATCCTGATTTTGCTTCTTTTATATAACTTGAAATCATGTTCAGAACCCTTGCCATAGTACGTACACAGTATTTCTCCATTTCTTTGATCGATAACTACTTGGGCTTTCAACGTATGTCTTTTTTTCTTGCCACTATAATAGCTCTTTTGTTTTTTTTAGGTCTTTCTATGGGGGTCTCACTTACATCTATTACTACCGTTTCTAGCTGATAATCATCGTCAATCAATCTCTTTTTCCCTGGTAGTCTTAGTTGAGGAGCTTTAATTAAAATATTTTCTATTTTTTGAATAATTCGGTAGGCTGTAGATTCGTTTATTCCCCAAGTAGCACCTAAATGAAAAAAAGTTCGGTACTCTCGTAAATATTCTAAGACCATTAAGATTTGGTCTTCTACCTTTAGTTTTGGCGGTCTGCCAGTTTTCTTCCTTGATTTTTCCGCTTCCTTGACTATTTCTACCATTTGATTAAAAGTGTCAAAATGCACTCCAGTCAAACGTTTAAATTCTTCCGCCTTTAATTTTTTTACCTTTTTATAAGTCACTTTTACTTCTACTTAGTCACTTCCCTACGATTTTATCATTAACTTTTGCAAGAGGTCTAGTATCGAGGGCGGGGTTTACGTCTTCAATGCGTACCCATTCAACGTCCATTGATTCGCCTATAGCAAAACCTGTTTTGGTAATGGCTTGGGGTCTATTTTTAATTTTTAATGCTTCTAAAACTCCTCCTGCTTGTAATATTCCGGGTTGAGTAGGAATAAAACGATAAAACAGGCTATCGCCTCGATCTTCAGTTTGATAAACAATTCCGGTGCGCGGATCTACGGCGATCGCTTCGTGGTTAAATCGTCCCATACTTACAAGCGGTATCGGCTTTACAAGTCCTGTAGCGCGGGATGAAACTTCAAAATTGTAGCCGTGAAGCTGAGAAATATTATCGGGATTATCTGGCGTATTAGTTTCGGGAGTAGAGGTATTTTCTTCGCAACTAATCCACGAACCCCAAGGAGTTGCGCCCCCCGCACAATTGCGATAAGTTCCAGCAAGAGAAGCATAATCTTTTATTAGTTGGCGATTTGCGCCCACAATTAACGTAGTTGTACCACCAGAGGCGAGGGGATCGTATTTCTGATTTTCTGGCGCTATAACTTTTGTCATAGAACTGGGGCTAAGTTCGTGATTGCGAACTAAAATTGTTGTTCCGTTAGTACCTGTAAAGGCTGCCATGCCATCATGATTACCAGGAACAGAATTGCGATCGCTCATAGTATCCCCAGTCTTTGAAAAAGCTCTATACTGAAAGCCTTTAGGCAAATCTAATAAGCCATTAGGATCGGTTTGCAGCGCCCCGTAGCCTTTGCCAATTACTTTTTTACCTATGGCTTCTCTAGAGTACAAAGCTCTTAAAGGAGCCGCAAGCAGCGCAGAAGTTGCTCCAGCGCCTATTAAAGTGAAAAACTGGCGACGCGATACAGTCATAGAGATTTTGGAGATTTTTTCTATATACGTCCATACTTTAGTCAATTTCCATGGCGATCGCACAAAGGGCAGGTTAATTTATGGTTAACCAAAAGTGGTGTGTTGTCTCAAATTAGTCAATTTAATTTGTAAGGCGATGGTAGTTTACCCTAGTTTTTGCTCGGCTTTCCCTTTCATAACTTGTTGATAAATCTCTATAGAGCGATCGTTGAGTTTGTTGGTGTCATAGTGCTTTTCTACATAAGCCCTACCTGCTTGACCCATAGTCACCCAATTAAGGGGATTTTCTATTAATAGCGCCAATTTTTCTACTAAAGCATCCACATCTTTCTCTGGAACTAGAAAGCCAGAAACCCCATCTTCAATAAGTTCGGGAATCCCAGCGTGCAATGTTCCAATCACGGGCATTCCCATCGCCATTGCTTCTTTCAATGTATTAGGAATACCCTCTTGATTGCCGTCTGATGCGGTTACACTCGTGGCTATAAATATAGAGGAGCGATTGAGAATCTCTACAACTTCTGGCTGCCGTTTCCAACCTAAAATTTTTACTTGCTCGTTTACCGCTAACTCGTCTATTAATTGCTGTAACGATGATCTCAATACACCATCACCAATGATGTTATATTCAATTTTTTTATGGCTTTTAGCAAGCTTTGCCACTGCACGAATACAATATTCTATACCTTTTTTTTCGACCAAGCGACCAGTGGTTACAAGTCGCACAAATCCGTCTACAGGTATTCGAGGAGTATAAGCAAACTTACTGCAATCTATACCTGATTCTAAAACAGCTAACTTGTTTTGATCGCAACCAAGTTTGAGTAATATATTTTTGAAGTAGTTACAGTTTGGCAGAAAAAAATCCCCAGTTGGAAATAGTTGACGATAAATATTTTCTCCCTCTTTGTAGATAAATTCAGTAATATCATAACCGCGAAAAGATGTAACTAATCTACCTTCAATCGCACCGAGTTCGCGCAATACCATTATCGGCAGCGCTAACGTACCAAACTGGCAGTGAATGATGTCATAAGGTTCTTTCCCTACTAAAGATTTCGCTCGGTAAAGCAGTCGCAATGATAGTGCTTGAGTGCCATATTTGAAGATATTGAGGCTTCGCAACGCCACTAAAAGATTTTGAGAGAAATTAGGTAATAAAGTTATGCCTTTAAGCAAACGAAGTAAAAAATTTTTGGGAATTTTAGGTACGTAGTAAGTGCGTTCAAGTAGATGATATTTTTCTACATTTGGATGTACGTTAGTTGTCTCTAATTCTACATTCTCTTGAATTGCATAAATATCAATCGTAAAACCACGATCAATTAATCCTACAATTTGATTTAATATAAATGTCTCCGATAGAACCGGAAAACTAGCAACAACAAAAGCAACTCTCATAGGTTTTTTCTGTTTTTTATTTTAAAAAAATTTATTTGTTACTTTTTTAAACTATTTTTCAAGTAAAATGTAAATTTTAATGCTGTTTTTAAAACATTTTTTATAGCAATAAATTTTAGCTTCAGTTAGTTTCTTTATCTAAATTAGCATCTTGTAAATATTTGGTAAAGATGAAAATTTTGAGTAAATGCGAACTTATAATCTATCTTAGAGAAGATTTTTCAATATATAGAATCCTTTTTGAGTTATAAAATATGGATAGCCCCCAAGGCTGGCGGATAAAAATCCGGTTTCCCCAAAAAAGGGGCTACGGAGCGGAACCAACTTGCTTTTTAAGCGCTGATTTAGGATTGCTATAGGCGCAATTTGTTTATAGCTTAAATTAAACGAGTTAAGTCAAGCTTAAGTAATTCAAATTAAACCAAAGGCTTAAATGTCTAATGTCTTACAAAACTTAATTAAAAACTTTTGTTTTGTCAAATTCTAAGCGTAAAAAAGAAGTCTATAAGTTTATAAATAGACGCTCAAATCAAATTTTTGCAAATGAAAACTTTTGTGTTAAAGCATTAGCAATCGAGTAAAAAAAGCCTATGCCAACAGTTTCAGTAGTTATTCCTACTTACAATAATATAACTTACTTACCAGAAGCTCTAGAAAGCGTCCTCAATCAAACTTTTACCGATTTTGAAGTCATAATTATTGATGATGGAAGTTTGGATACAACCCAAGAATGGATTAGCAACTTGGTAGATGCGCGGATAAAAACAATAGTGCAAACTAATCAAGGTGCGGCAGTAGCTCGAAACACTGGAATTGCTTTTTCTTCAGGAGATTATATAGCCTTCTTGGATAGTGACGACTTATGGGAGCCAACAAAACTAGAAAAACAAGTGCAGTGTTTAGCAGCAAATCCCGATGTCGGTTTGGTAAATACTTGGATTAAGAATATAGACAATCAAGGTAATTATTTAGCTATTGTGCCAGCACCGGACGCAGAGGGCAATGTCTGGAATCAGATCATAGAGGAAAATCTAATTTTGTGTGGTAGTGTGCCAACAATCCGTCGTCGTTGTTTTGAAGAAGTTGGTGTATTTGACCCCGATTTGCTGTCGGCAGAAGATTGGGATATGTGGATTCGTCTAGCCGCAAATTATTCTTTTGCGTTGATTAAAGAACCTTTAGTTTTATACCGCCAGCATTTAGGAAGCAAATCTAACAATTTAGAAAAGCATTTATTATATCGATTGAAAACAATTGATAAAACATTTCAATCTGTTTGTCCCCAATTAAAATATTTAAAAAAGCGTGCGGTGGGGCGGGCTTATTTGGCAATAGCTTGGAAATCGCTGCTCCAAAATAATTACAAAGCAGTTAATAAGTACCGCCAGCAAGCATTGACCTACTTCCCAGAATTACAAAGCAGCTATAGCTACAAGCGTTTGATTTTATTAACCTTGGCAAAACAGTGGTTAAGTAATGAAACTTATACTTTTTTGAAAAGGTTGGTACAAAGATTTTCTCTTGACCAAAGGAAAGGGGAAAAGGAGATTTTTGCGATCGCTGTCCGCGCCTATACTAAAGTTATCACCTATGGCGATCGCTCTTTTATAAGTTCAAAAAGCCGTCTGTAGCAAATCCTTAATTAATTGTGGGGAATGGCAGCCACCGCGCGATCCAAAATATAATCAATAAAGCGATCGCCATGCCATCAGTAGTTTTTAATCGTAATTGTTGCCATTGAACTCGATGAGTATTCGGGCTTGTAAAACCCCGGACTGTCATCGCATTTGCCATTTGCTCGGCTCGCAGTAACAAATTTTCTAATAAGCGCTCGGCGACTAGCATCCAGACTCTAATTGCTCCCTTGACACCGAGCTTTTTCCAATTGATGGCGCGGGTATTGACGGAGCGAATTAGGTTTTGCACTTCTTCTAAAACTAGCGGAATAAACCGCAAAGATAGAGTTAGGGTCAAAGCAATTTCTGTCACCGGAACTTTAAAACGGCGCAAAGGACGCATCAAGCTTTCAATTCCGGCGGTAATTTCTTCAGGAGCGGTAGTTAGTAAGTAGAGATTGCTGCTGTAAATGACATTAAATATTAGTGTACTGACGCGAATAGCTAGTTCTAGACTTCGCCTAGTAATTGTAAATCCCTTGATTTGAAATAGTACATATTGGTAATCTGAGGCAATAGCAAGACTAGGATCGATTGGTGGTAGCCGGGGTTGGTACTTGACATTGAAGGAGTCGGGGACAAAAGCACCTAAAAGAAACACAAAGCCAGACAGCATCAATAGCCAACCCATTTGTTGCTTCCAGGCGCGGAGCGGAATTTTAGCAGTTAGAGTAATCGCAATTAGCATTAATACTAAAGCAATCCGCCAAGGCGAACTAGCTAGAATAGGCGCAGCTAGAAAACTTAAGAGCCAAATTAGCTTGACTCTAGGATCGAGTTTGTGCAGCCAAGTAATCGGTTGTTCTAGGTATAACCCTAAAGGAAGATTTCGCAGTAAATCCATTCGTGCAAATTGTAGCGCTGTAATCCAAGATAATTGACTTCAGGGGAAAACTTATCAAAATTTCCCCAAGGACTTATTGCTAATGACTTTTAACGCGAGTAGCACGATTAGTTGGACTGCCAGTATTTTCAACCTCACGGACTTTTTTGCTGCGCCAAAATAAGCGGATGGGTGTACCAACAAAGCCTAGCTGCTGGCGAAACTGCCTTTCAATATAACGCTTGTAGTTTTCAGGAAAGCGGGAGGCTTCATTTACAAATAGGGCGATCGCCGGAGGCTGTGTACTTACTTGCGTACCGTAATAAATTTTACCTTGACGACCTTGGCGGCTAGTAGGTGGTGAATGCCAGCGTACAGCTTCTTCTAGCACTTCGTTAATTACCGAAGTAGTGACGCGGCGTTTGTGAGCGGCGGCGGCGACATCGGCTAATTCGAGGATTTTTTCGACTCTTTGCCCAGTTTTGGCGCTGACAAAAATCATTTCTGCCCATTCTATAAAATATAGTCGCTCTTTAAGAGTTTTTTCGTGGTCGTAAATAGTATAGGAATCTTTTTCGACAGCATCCCATTTATTTATTACGACGACACAAGAGCGCCCTTCTTCTTCAATTCGCGCCACTAATTTTTGATCTTGCTCCGTAACTCCATCTTCCGCATCAAGTACCAATAAAACTACATCGGCGCGGCGAATAGCTTTAAACGCGCGGTTGATGCCAAAAAATTCTGCACCGTATTCAACGTTTTTCTTGCGACGAATTCCGGCGGTGTCGATTAAACGGTAAGTTTTGCCATCGCGTTCAATTACAGTATCGATCGCATCGCGGGTAGTACCAGAAATTGGACTAACGATCGCTCTATTTTCCCCGACAAAAGCGTTTAGTAAGCTAGACTTGCCCACATTTGGTCGTCCAACGATCGCAATTTTTACTTCATCTACGTCGGGAAGATCCTCAGCAAGCGGTAAATGAGCAACTACAGCGTCTAATAATTCTCCTGTACCATTGCCATGAATCCCAGACATGGGGAAAGGTTCGCCCAATCCCAGTTCCCAAAATTGCGAGGCTTGGGATAAGCCTAGTTCGGCAGATTCGCATTTATTGACAGCTAGAACCACTGGGACGCTTTGTTGGCGCAACCATTGGGCAATTTCTTCATCGGCGGCGCAAATTCCCGCTTGACCGTCTACGATGAACAGGGCGGCACTAGCTTCTTTGAGAGCTAGGGCAGCTTGTTCGCGGATTTGGGGTAAAAATTCGGTATCGTCGTCAAATACTAACCCGCCCGTATCGACTACAACAAAATCACGATCGCCCCAGTAGGCATTAACATAAGTGCGATCGCGGGTAATTCCTGGTTCATCGTACACAATAGCCGCCCCCGTCCCTGCCAGACGATTTACTATTGTAGATTTGCCCACATTGGGACGACCGATAATTGCGACTATTGGTAGAGACATAAAAGTAAAAAATGCTTAGTTATTTATATTTTAGCTGTCTCTTTAGTGGGGTAGTTAAATTTGATATGCTGATCGGAAGCAACTAACCATAAAAACCATGTCTGTACTCTCCATTCCTACTTTTCCCTTAACGGCGGTAGTGGGTCAAGAAGCCATAAAATTAGCTTTATTGCTAGTAGCTGTCGATCCAGGATTGGGGGGAATTGCTATTGCTGGTAGGCGCGGTACAGCTAAATCAGTTATGGCGCGTGCGCTTCATGCTCTGTTACCACCGATTGAAGTAGTTAAGGGGAGCATATTTAACGAAGAAACAGGAATTGATAATGTTGATACCCAAATAATTCCCGCTCCCTTTATTCAAATTCCCCTGGGTATTACTGAAGATCGTTTGCTTGGCTCGGTAGACGTAGAACAATCGGTAAAAACTGGAGAATCAGTTTTTCAGCCAGGTATACTTGCTCAAGCCAACCGGGGAGTTTTGTATGTAGACGAGATTAATTTATTAGATGACCAAATTAGCAATCAACTATTGACGGTTTTAAGCGAAGGGCGCAACTTTATTGAGCGAGAAGGGATTAGTTTTGAGCATCCCTGCAAACCTTTATTTGTGGCTACCTACAACCCCGAAGAAGGTACTTTAAGGGAGCATTTACTCGATCGCATTGCGATTACTTTGAGCGCCGATGCAGTTTTAGGTTTAGATCAAAGAGTCCAAGCGGTAGACCAAGTTATTCAATACTCTGCGTCTCCTCAAGAGTTTCTGCAACAGTACGACGAAGATTTAGACAACCTCAAAACTCAAATTATTTTGGCGCGAGAATGGCTTAAAGATGTCACGATTAGCCAAGAGCAAATTATTTATTTAGTTGATGAAGCTATCCGCGCGGGAGTGCAAGGACATAGAGCCGAACTATTTGCCGCTAAAGTAGCTAAAGCGGCGGCGGCGATTGATGGACGCAATAAAGTAAACGCCGAAGATTTGCGCCGAGGAGTGGAACTCGCGATCGTTCCTAGAGCTACAACCATTCAAACGCCCCCAGAGGACGCGCCACCGCCACCGCCACCACCTCCCCAGAATCAAGAAGAATCCCAGCAAGAGCAAGAGGAGCAAGAAGAACCGGAAGAACCCCAAAAAGAGGAAGAAGAAACGAGTATTCCTGAAGAATTTGTTTTTGACGCGGAAGGCGTAATTTTAGATCCCAGCGTGTTGTATTTTGCTCAAATGGCGCAAAGGCGAGGAAAATCTGGCGCTCGAAGTGTAATTTTTTCCGACGATCGCGGACGTTATATTAAACCAATGTTGCCTAAAGGTACAGTGCGCCGCATTGCTGTAGATGCAACTCTTAGAGCCGCCGCACCTTATCAAAAAGCCCGTCGAGAACGTCAACCAGATAAGCGGGTAATTGTCGAACAATCAGATGTACGTGTCAAACGTTTAGTCCGTAAAGCTGGAGCGTTAATTGTCTTTGTTGTCGATGCGTCTGGATCTATGGCATTAAATCGGATGCAGTCGGCTAAAGGTGCGGTTTTACGCCTGTTAACCGAAGCTTACGAAAACCGCGATCAAATATCATTAATTCCCTTTCGCGGCGAACAAGCAGAAGTTTTACTACCTCCAACTCGTTCTATTTCCGCCGCCAAAAAACGCCTAGAACGAATGCCTTGCGGTGGTGGATCTCCCTTAGCACACGGCTTAACTCAGGCGGTAAGAGTCGGCACTAATGCCCAAATGAGCGGCGATATTGGGCAAGTTGTAATTGTGGCAATTACCGATGGACGCGGGAATATTTCTTTGTCGCGCAGTTTGGGCGAACCTTTAGCTGAAGGTGAAAAGCCCGATATTAAAGGAGAATTGCTTAATATTGCGGCAAGAATTCGGGCTTTAGGAATGCAGTTATTGGTAATTGATACGGAAAATAAGTTTATTTCTACAGGGTTTGCGAAGGAACTAGCGACAACATCTGGCGGGAAGTATTATCATTTACCAAAAGCAACAGATAGCGCGATCGCATCGGTAACTAAAGGCGCTATGGCAGATTTGCGATCGCGTTAGAAAGGAATTAATATGTTTTCGCTTATTTCTTCGCGGACTTCCCGACTAACGTAACGCGCATGATGGAGACAATCTACCAATAGCTTATTGGCATAATAATATTGCTTCAATACTTGCTTTTGATGTTTGCTAAATCGACAATTTTTTAGCTGTTGAGTATAGCTGTGTAAATGAGCAGTATTTGAGCCTACTTCGCCAGCAAAATCATTATCCAATGTTAAAGCAAAGTCAAAGTCAAGGTTAAGGATAAATTCTAAAGATAAAGCCCGAAAAGCTGAGGATTTTAATGGTATTTTAATTTCTTCAGATTTTTGCTTATTCCAATTGAGAAAATGCAATAAAATTTCGTCTTTGGCAATTATCGCATTAGCTCGGTATTTGATTAAGTTGAGCAAATAGTCGGCATTACGTAACATCCCAGCTAACAATAAAAATACTTCTCTCCAGCGATTTTCAGTCAAACGCTCGACTAAATTTTGCAAAGATTGTTCTAATAGTTGGGGCGTAGCACTATTGACGATTTCTCTAGCTGCAAAATACTCGTGCAGTGCCAAATCGGAGAAGGAGTAGATACCTTTTGACTGCTGTACAACTACGCCATGCTGTGCCTCAATAGATTTTAATACTGCTGTGCTGTTAAGTTTTACTTCTTGGCAATTAGTTGTGGCATTAGGTAAATTAGTGATGTAGTCGCTAATATAGTCTTCTACAACTTGCTGAGTAAAAAAATAGTCGCCAGTATTAAAAGTTTTAAAGGCGATGTAACTTAACAAATCTTGCTTGCTTTGCAAAGATATTTTTTTATATATTTCACTTCTTTCTAAATCGTATTTACTATCCCACTGTTTCAATAATATTTCTAATCCATCACTAAAAAATTGCGAGTTATTTAAGGGAAACTCGGAAACTTCTTCAAATACTAAGTCAAGCATTGTTAGTAACAATGAATTTGTATTATTTTTTTTAATACTTTCATGCTTGCCACTTTTGTCTACACTAGCTAACTTTTTTTGCTCTACCCATCTATGAGTAAAGTTAGTAATATGCATTTTATCTATTGTCATTAATTTTGAAACATTTAATTCTAAAGTGTTCACTAAGTTTTTCATAATAATATTTTTATATCTGTTTGTTTATTGGAGATTTAAAACCCTTGTTAAGCGCCTTTGCGCACCATTTGAGGTTGCAGCAAAGATACTAATTGCTCTTTTCCTCTTTGCAAGTATCTAGTTACAGTCATTGGGCTAATACCAATTTTTTTTGCAGCTTCTTTGCGCGATAGTTCTTTAAGAAATACAAATTCAACGGCGGTTCTAGTATTTTCTTCTAACTGACTCATTGCCCCTTGTAGTTGTTCGCGATCTTCAGCTTGTTGTTGCAGATTAGTAGCTTGAAAATCGGGTAAAATATCCCCCAAAGTTATCGGACAATCAAAATTTTGTACCATTGTGCTATCTAAACTCAAAGCCATGCGATTTTGAGCAGCTAAATTGCTGTCGTACCACTCTTGAACAGATATATTAAGCTGACGAGCAAGTTCAATATCTGTAGGACAACGACCTAAAGTTATTGTTAATTCTCTACGAACTTTTTGTCCTTGATTATAAACTTCTTGCCAACGACGAGGTATTTTTACAAGCCCAGAGCGATCGCGTAAAAAGTGCATAATTTCACCGCGAATATAAGGTACAGCAAAAGAACTAAACGCATAGCCTTGTTTGGGATTAAATCGCTCGATTGCCCGAATCAAACCGAAATATCCAATTTGTTCTAGGTCTTCGTAAGGCTCGGTGCATTGATGGCTAAATTGATGAGCAATTTTACGGACTAATCCTGTATGCAGATTTACTAATCTATTGCGAAGTTCAATAGAGGGATTTTGATAATATGCAACTAATAATTCTAGGCTGTCGGACTTGATACAAACTTGAGTTGCCGCCATATAAATCCTACTTTAAATAATAATCTCTTTACCTAAGTAATAATTGAGGACTGGTTACTTAAACTTTCCTCAAATCGCTGAGATTATTGTCCGTAGAATAAGCGGATCAAACCATCGTTGTTTTACTGAAATTATTAAAGGAATGACAGGCTAACCGCTTATTTCTACGTATATTCTCTGAGTAATTGAATAAACGGTTAAGTTTAATAGAGAAAAGAAGTGTCCCAATGTAAAGGGAGAAGACTAGAGCAGGTAAGGAAAAAGATTATTTTTTAGCGGTTGTCCACAAGCAAGTTAGGCGTAAAGTTGGATAAGGGAAAGTTTTGGCAGGGAAATTTGAGTAAATACAATCTCCGTACTAAGCTATAGCTAAAATAGAGGATGCACGTATATGTACATAAAAGCGCGATCGCTATGGACATTTTAGAAATCAAGCGCGAAGTTGCCTTATTGTCTAACCGCCTGGGTAAAACTCAGGACTATCTTTGACATCCCAGCCTTAAACGCCAAAATTCAAGACTTAGAACAAGTAGCTTCACAGCCGGAATTTTGGGAAAACCAAGAAGCGGCGCAAAAGACGTTGCAAGAGCTTGGCAGCCTCAAAGATCATTACAGCCAATACCACCAATGGCAGGCTAGTTTAGAGGATACCAAGGCAGTTGTAGAGCTATTAGAGCTTGAAAATGATGAGGGATTACTCACCGAAGCTCAAACCAATGTCCGCCACCTGCACAAGGAACTCGACGGGTGGGAATTGCAACAACTCCTATCAGGGACTTATGACGAAAAAGGCGCAGTTTTGACTATTAATGCTGGCGCCGGCGGTACAGATGCTCAAGATTGGGCGGAAATGCTGCTCCGAATGTATACCCGGTGGGCAGAAGAACAGGGCTACAAAGTGACATTAGAGGAAATTTCCCAAGGAGACGAAGCGGGGCTAAAATCTGCCACTATAGAGATTGCTGGACGCTATGCTTACGGTTATTTGCGATCGGAAAAAGGTACTCATCGTTTAGTGCGAATTTCACCTTTTAACGCCAATGATAAGCGGCAAACAAGTTTTGCGGGGGTGGAAATCATGCCTTTGATTGACAACAGCGTACATTTAGATATTCCCGAAAAAGATTTGGAAATTACAACAACCCGCGCTGGTGGTAAAGGTGGGCAAAATGTCAATAAAGTAGAAACCGCCGTAAGAATTGTTCACATCCCGACAGGGGTTGCCGTGCGTTGTACCCAGGAAAGAAGTCAACTGCAAAATAAAGAAAAAGCTCTAGCTATTTTGAAAGCCAAGCTATTAATTATCGCGGAGGAGCAACGCGCCCAAGAAATTGCCGAAATTCGCGGCGATATAGTAGAAGCAGCTTGGGGAAACCAAATCCGCAATTACGTATTTCATCCGTACCAGATGGTCAAAGATTTACGTACTAATGTAGAAACAACGGCAGTGACTGATGTCATGAATGGGGAGATAGATTTATTTATTCAAGCTTATTTGCGGCAGGAAAATCACTTAGTCGATAGCTAAAAAATAGACGCTCCGCCGGAGCGCTTCTGTTAAATTGATTGAGTAATCCGTCATAAATATAAAGCCAATATGAACTCACAAACCACCCAAAAGCCAGAACCAACAGCAGCAAAACCAAGTTATGTTAAGCTTGCCATGCGCAATATGGTACAAAAAGGGGGAACTTCTGTACAACATTTTGCTTTGACAGCGATCGCTTTATTAGTAGTATTGGTAGGGCTTGCCTACCTAACGCGCTAATAAAATGGAGAAAATAATGTGCAAGGTAGAAGTAAGCGTACAAGACACTCGCCCTGAAAACCTTACAGAGACTGCGATTCCTTGGGAATTGTGGTTTGAGTGCTGGATTACCCACTTAGAAACTCAATTACCTCTGGCAAATATTTACGAACTTAGTTTGCGCTTAACTAACGATGCCGAAATTAGAGTTCTTAACCAGCAATACCGCCATCAAGATAAACCTACCGATGTATTGGCTTTTGCCGCTTTAGAAGTGGATTTTCCCATGACTGAAGAAATGCGATCGCATCAGCCGTTATATCTTGGTGATATTGTTATCTCAGTAGATACTGCTAGTCGCCAAGCTACTGAGCAAGGTCATTCATTGCAAACAGAATTGGCATGGCTGGCAACTCACGGTCTACTTCATCTTTTAGGTTGGGATCATCCTGATGAAACTAGCCTATTACAGATGCTAGATCAGCAAGCTGTTTTATTGCAACTCATCGGGTTGACCATTAATGACCAATACAATTCCCCATCGGCATAAAAACCTTAATTTTCACCTGCTACAGGCGTAATTTGCTCGTGACTGCTATAGCAATTCAACTAACAACTACTTTTTCGGTTGTCGTCTCCTGTCTATGCCTCCAAACCCTCCGACATCAACGCCTAGCCGACCAGAGAAGGTTGCTCCAGTGCGCGAGTTATCCTGGCTTGTCGCCGCAAATTTGTTTGTTAGCTTTAAATACGCTTGGTGCGGAATAACTTATGCTTTTCAAACTCAGCGTAATTTTCGCATTCATGTAGGGGTAGGCGTTTTAGCAATGGGGTTAGCAATTTTTTTACGATTGCAACTTCTGGAAATGGCAGTAATTGGACTTACTAGCGGTTTAGTGCTAGTGATGGAGTTACTAAATACAGCTATAGAATCTGTGGTTGATTTGACCGTTAAGCAGTCTTACCACGACTTAGCAAAAATAGCTAAAGACTGTGCGGCGGCGGCGGTTTTAGTTTCAGCACTGGTAGCTGTTTTAGTGGCAGGCGTTTTGATTATGCCTCCTTTAATTGTGCTAATGCGAAGTCACTGGGGATAAAAAAGCTGATTTTGCCCGCTCTTGACTTAAACCCAACCTAAAATTAGGAGAAAATTGATTTTTGATTATAGTTATTGATAATTACGATAGCTTTACTTATAACTTGGTGCAGTATTTAGGAGAACTAGGAGCGAAGTTTCCTGTTGCTCGTGATATCCAAGTTTACCGTAACGACCAAATTTCTCTGGAGCAAATCCGCCAATTGCAGCCGGAAGGAATAGTTATTTCTCCAGGACCCGGCCGCCCAGAAGATGCGGGAATTTCTCTAGAGATAATTCGTCAGCTTGGGCAAACTGTACCAATTTTGGGGGTGTGCTTGGGACATCAAAGCATCGGGCAAGTTTTTGGGGGTCAGATAGTCTTGGCTCCTGAATTAATGCACGGCAAAACCTCACAAATAACTCATACTGGTGTAGGAGTTTTTCGCGGTTTAGATAATCCCATGACCGCAACTCGGTATCATAGTTTAGTAATTGAGCCGCAAACTTGCCCGGAAGTGTTAGAAGTTACGGCTTGGGTTGAAGATGGCACAATTATGGGAGTTAGACATCGCAACTACCCTTATATTGAAGGCGTACAGTTTCACCCCGAAAGCGTACTGACTACTTTAGGTAAGCAATTATTGCGAAATTTTTTGGCACAACTACCGTCGTCTATAGGGTGAGGAGAAATTGATGAAAAGGCGACAGATACTAGGCTACGCGGGGGCGGGGTTAGCAATAACCCTATTGACAAGTTTACAGTCCCAGGGTGTGGCACAAACCGGGGAATCTTTATCGATTCAATGGCTAGGTCATACTTGTTTTTTGTTTAGTAGTGGCAAAACGCGAATTTTGGTTAATCCCTTTCGGACTCTTGGTTGCACGGCAAAATACCGCGCTCCTAAAGTGGAATCGGGTTTAGTGCTAATTAGCAGTCAGCTATTGGATGAGGGAGCGGTTGAAGGTTTGCCAGGTAAGCCGCAGCTAATTTACGAGCCTGGGGTTTATCGATATAATGACATTCAAGTTCAAGGAATTAATACTATACACGATCGCGTTAATGGGAGAAGATTCGGCAACAATGTAGCTTGGCGCTGGAAACAAGCGGGAATAAATATCTTGCATCTAGGTGGCGCGGCGGCTCCGATTTCCATTGAGCAAAAAATTCTCATGGGTCGTCCTGATATACTGTTAGTCCCCGTTGGCGGTGGTGTAAAAGCCTACAACCCGACGGAAGCCCAAGCAGCAATTCAAGCCCTTAATCCCAAATTAGTGATTCCAACTCATTACAGCACCCAAGCGGCGGATAGCAGTAGTTGCGACCTGGTGGCGGTAGAACAGTTTTTGGAATTAATGAATGGTACTCCTGTACGTCGCGCCAATAGCGATACTGTAGCAATTAATTCTGGCAGTTTGCCTGAAAATGACATGGCAATTCAATTACTAAGTTACAAATTCTGAGGTATTGCGATCGCATTTTTATCTAGACGTTTTAGTAAAATGCTTAACTAAAACGTCTCTTCTTTTTAATCATCGATGGAGTTTCCATTTACTTCTAGAAATCACTCAAAATAAACATTTTTACTGGATATAGCAATCTTAAATCAATTGTGAACTTTGTAGGGCAATACATTGCGCCCCTACGAGATAATGTTTATGAATCAAATAGGATTGCTATAGTTAGTTAAATAACTGTATAAATAAAAACTTTTGCTTTATAAAGCCAATGCTAAATTCTTATTTAACAATTAATGTACTAATGTAATGAAAATTGGAATTTTAACTTATCACTGTACAACAAATTACGGCGCAACTTTACAAGCCTATGCGTTACTAACAGCAATTAAACTTCAAGGATGGAAAGATGTAGAAATTATCAACTACCAACCCCTAGCAATGCTGAGAGTATTCTTTATTAGACCAGTTCAGCCAATTAATAAAAAACTTCAAATAAATACTCAACTTTTTGTAAATTTAAGAAAATGCTTAAATATGAGAAGGTTTGTATTAGACAATTTACGATTGAGCCAAAAAAAGTATTACACAAAGGCCAGTTTAAAAAAACATTGTCAGCACTACGACGTAGTAATCTGCGGTAGCGATCAAATATGGCGAATTGATCCCATTGAAGGCTTTGGATCTGAGTTTTTTTTAGATTTTGTTTATAAAAAAACCGCTCGCCAAAAAATAAGTTATGCTGCCAGCTTTGGCGATACAGATACTTTAAAAAATCATCAAGAATCAATAATAAACCTACTCAAAAGCTTTGATACAATTTTGGTTCGAGATGCCAATAGTGTAAAGATAGTACAAAAAGAATGTAAGCTTCCAGCCGTAAAGGTTGTAGATCCTACATTTTTAATTAATTACGATGCGATCACTGTATTGCCAAAGCTCAAAGAAAAATATCTTTTACTTTACAACCAAAAATATTTTACAAATTTAGAGGAAGATTTTATAAAATCGATAGCAAAAAATAAAAACTTAGTAATAGTTTCTGTTGGGCAAGTAAATAAAATAGCCAATGTAAACATTGTAGAAGCTGATCCTAAAAAATGGCTGGGTTATTTTAAATTTTCTACTTACATTGTTACAAATACCTACCATGGAACAATATTTTCAATTATTTTTAAAAAGCAATTTACTGTAGTTCTTAATGAGAATAAATCAAATAAGATCGGCGATTTATTAAAAGATTACAATTTAGAAGATCGAATTTGTGCAACGCAGCTAAAAACCCCAAATTTCGAGCATATAGTGGATATTGATTACAATAAAGTTGAGGAAAAGTTACAGTTAGCAGTGGCTCATTCTAAAAATTATCTCTTTGCAGCGCTTAAAAATAGAGAGAATTTAGGAAATATATCTGAGGGTAGCTGATAGAGGGTTGTTATAGGTGACGCGATCGCTTTAGCTAAGATTTTGCTAGAGAAAGCAATTAAAAAAATTCACTGGAGCGTAACAGCAGTGTCATAGCAACTTCACACAAGGGTTATAGATTGATAAGAGTAAGCAACTAAAGAGTTAGCTAAATTTTAAAAATGCCCGTAAAAAGACCCGAATCTGGTCGTCAGCCTCAAAATATACTACTTAATACATCTCCCAAAATGAATAATCAAAAAACAGCTTCTTGGCGCAAAAGCGCTACTTATCTATCCCTGATCCTCCTAGGTGCGGGAGCAACATTTTCTGGTAATTATTTAGCTGATAAAACCCAAACCGCTCCAGCTATCGCTGCGCCAGCAATTAGTAATAATGCGATTGCTCAATTACCCAGTGCGACCAACACTAACTTTGTAACTTCAGTAGTAGAGCAAGTAGGCCCGGCGGTTGTTCGCATCAATTCTTCGCGCACAGTGACGCGCAACTTGCCAAACGACCCGCGTTTGCGCCGCTTTTTTGGCAATGACTTACCGCGATCGGGAAGTAGAGTTGAAAGAGGAACTGGATCGGGCTTTATTATTAGCAAAGATGGACAAATTTTGACTAACGCCCACGTAGTTGATGGCGCGACCAATGTAAACGTTATTTTAAAAGATGGTCGGCGCTTTACGGGTAAGGTGTTAGGCACTGATCAAGTAACGGATGTAGCGGTAATCAAGATTCAAGCCGAGAATTTACCTACGGCTAAACTAGGCAATTCTGAAGGTTTAAAGCCTGGAGAATGGGCGATCGCTATTGGCAATCCTTTGGGACTTGATAACACCGTCACCACTGGAATTATTAGTGCTACAGGTCGTTCTAGCAGTGCTGTAGGAGTTCCTGATAAACGGGTGGCATTTATTCAAACTGATGCGGCGATTAATCCTGGTAACTCTGGAGGCCCGCTATTAAATCAGCGCGGTGAAGTTGTGGGAATGAATACAGCGATTATTCAAGGTACGCAAGGCTTGGGTTTTGCAATTCCCATCAATACAGCCGGAAGAATTGCCAATCAATTAATTGCTCAGGGGAAGGTCGATCATCCTTACTTGGGAATTGAGATGGTAGCACTTACACCCGAAGTCAAACAAAATTTTAACAGCGATCCTAGTAGCGGTTTAAATATTACCGAAGATCGAGGGGTGTTAGTCGTGCGCGTTTTACCTAATTCACCCGCCGCTACTTCTGGATTAAAAGCTGGAGACGTAATTCAACAGCTAAACGGTCAATCCGTAACTGATGCGGAGAGCATTCAAAAAGCCGTAGAAGAGGCTTCAGTAGGTGGTAGCTTGCGCTTAGACTTACGGCGCAACGGGCAAACGCTCGATCTAGCAGTACGCCCTGGTGCATTACCTGACAACGTTCAGTAGACCTGTTAAACACACTAGGTATTGATTCTAAATCCCTCTCTCAAAGCAAGAGAGAGGGATATTTAGGGCGAAAGTTTATAAATTTCTCAAGCTTTTAACCTAAAAAGACACAAATAAATAGCAAAAGCGATCGCCTAATACCTAATTATTCCTCAAAAACTGCTCTGAGTCGCAAAAATGCGCTATTTAAACCGACGCAACATTAAGGAATTTGTAACTACGCTAACAGAGCTAAAAGCCATCAATGCCCCGGCGGCGGCAGGATTAAGCACAAAACCAAAGCTAGGTAATAATAACCCCGCCGCAACCGGAATACCTAAAGTATTGTAGGCAAAAGCCCAAAATAGATTTTGGCGAATTTTCAAAAAAGTCGCCCGACTAAGGGTAATAGCAGCGACAACATCAGATAAAGAGTCTCGCATTAAAACAATTTGAGCGGCTTCCATGGCTACTTCTGTACCTGCTTTAAGGGCAATACCAACATCTGCTTGAGATAAAGCTGGTGCATCATTAATGCCGTCTCCTACCATGGCTACATAATGATTTTGCGCTTGAAGTTGTTGGATTGCTTGGGCTTTTCCGGCGGGACGAACTAGCGCCATAATATCAGCTTTTTCTAGTTCTAATTGTGCGCCTACTATCTCGGCAGCTTCTAGGGTGTCTCCGCTCAACAGCATGACTTTCAAACCCATTGAGCGTAATTGTTTTATTGTGCTTTTCGCCTCTGCTCTTAGGGTATCGCTGACAGCAATTAATCCTAATACCTGACTATTAGACGCTACAAATACGACAGTTTTGCCCTTAGCTGCTAAAGCTACACTTTGCGATCGCATTTGCTGGCTAATATTAACGTTATTTTGACTTAACCATTGATAATTACCTAGTAAAATCTGCTTGCCCTTAACTACTGCCGATACTCCTAAACCTGGCTCGGTGTAGTAATCTTTGGCGGCGCAAATAGATAAATTTTGCTCTTTGGCTGCTTGGACAATTGCGGTGGCTAACGGGTGACAAGTACCGCTTTCTACCACCGCCGCTAGTTTCAATAGTTCGCCCTCCGACACTACTAAATTATTACCGTCCATCACTACAACATCGGTAACAATAGGATGACCGCTAGTTAGAGTACCAGTTTTATCAAAAACCACTGTATCTAACTTGTGGACTTTTTCTAAAACATCTCCGCCTTTAATCAATAGTCCCTTTTGCGCTCCCACTCCCGTACCAACCAAAATCGCTGTCGGTGTTGCAAGTCCCATAGCACAAGGACAAGCTACTACCATCACCGCTATAGCTAGTTTTAAACTCAACAGCAGTGGTGAAGGCTGGAGCAATTGCGCCTTTGCGAGGTGTTGAGCGTGGAGTGTCATATCGTGACTGCTCATTTGCCCAGGTAGCAATACCTCTGTCCAAATATGCGTACCAACAAAGTACCAAAATAAAAAAGTTAATATGGATGCTGCTAATACGCCATAAGTAAAATACCCGGCTACAGTATCAGCTAATTTTTGCACTGGCGCTTTGCGAGTTTGGGCAGCTTCTACCAGTGCGACTATTTGCGCTAAGGTGGTGTCTGCTCCGGTACGAGTTGCTTGGAGGGCAAAAGAGCTTGACTTGTTCAATGTTCCGGCGGTGACGGTATCTCCTAACTGCTTAATTACTGGAAACGCCTCTCCCGTTAGCATTGATTCATCTATGGTTGTCTGCCCCGCTACTACGTTGCCATCTACAGGAATTTTTTCTCCTGGTAGGACTTGTATCCATTCTCCTACTCGCACTTGATCTGCAGGAATTTCGACACTAGAAGTAGATTGAAAATTATTTTCTATCCCTACTGCTTGCGGTGCAATTAATCGTGCTAATTGTGGTTGCAGTGCCAATAATTGCCTAAAAGCAACGGCGGCTTGACCTTTGGCTTGTTGTTCTAAAGTTCTACCTAGCAAAATAAAGCCTAGTAGCATAACTGGCTCATCAAAAAAGCATTCCCAGCCCAAAGGCGGAAATAGTAAAGCTACTACACTGGTGATATATGCCGTTACAGTTCCCAATGCTACCAAAGTATTCATGTTTGGCGCATTTCGTCGCCAGCCACGCCAACCTTCGACAATAATCGGTCTTCCGGGGATAAGTAAAGTTATAGTTGCAAGTCCCCAATGCAACCAAATATTTTTTAATATCGGTAGCGTTAATATACTTTCGGGCAGATGTCCTAAGCTGGAAAAAATTAATAGCAGTAAGGCTAAAAGTAATTGCTTTAAAGCGGCGCGAGATTCCCGTTGCTGTCGTTCGCCAAAATCTTCTATTGTTGGTGTTTCTCCCGCAATTGCTTCGCGTGGCTTAGTGGGAAACCCCGCTTCTGTCAAACGTGCTGCTAATTCCTGCGGCTCGACCGAGGGTTGACACTCTACGACAGCAACCTCTGTAACTAGGTTTACACAAGTTGCGATCGCACCGGGATGCTTTGCTAATTGTTTTTCTACAGTTTTGACACAACCGCCACACTTCATCCCTGTAATGTCTAGAATAATCGTCTTACTAGCTGATGGCTCTTGGGGCGTTAAGTTAGACGCAGGGGAAGCGAGTTGCATAAAATTTTGCAGATTGTTACGACACCTTAATACTTCTTAACTTTAGCGCTTCTAAGCTAGTGGTGAAGTAACTTAAGCTCAATCTCCTTAAGAAATTAGCCAAAATCCATTTTTTTGCCAGTATTGTTTTCTCAGCGTCATCTCTAATTGTTCTAAGGTTACTATTTTCTTCTCTAACAGTAATTCCCCTAGCTTTTTATTTTTTAGATATTGTTCTGCTAATACTTGATTTAGTTGTTCTTGGGTTATTAATTCTTCGGCAATTAGAATCTCTCCCAAGCGAACGTTTTGTTCTGTTAGGGCTTGGGTAACTTTATCTGGGGAAATTATTTTCTTTTCTACTAAAACTTCACCTAGTTTTTTACCACTCTTATTTTGATCTACTAAAGCTTCTTGCAATTCTGTTTTTGATATTAATCCCTTACGGAGTAGCATCCTACCTAGCATAGGTTTTGAGATTTGTTTTAAAGTTTTTACGAACATTTTGTACCTTTGGTCACCTATTTGTATTAAAGGTTTCTATATCGTTAGGTTTTGCTTAAACTTCTTAGCAACGTCCATATATTTTGTCTTTATTTATACAATGATTTATTCAACTTAGAACAAATGTTATCTACTATTGGCTATTTATTGAAGCGCGACCATCTCGCTAAGGGATCTATAGAAAGAAGTAAACCTGTCACTTTACTTTAATTTTATTGATTTTTGAACATATTATCAAGTAGAGCTACTGCCCAGAATAAACAAACTGACTAAAGTGCCACTATTCCAAAGACTGTGAAGCAGCATTGGAGCGAGTAAATTGCGCGATCGCGTATACACAAAACCTAATACTACCCCTAGTACCATCAACGGCAGAACTTCTGACAAACTCAAGTGAGCGATCGCAAACAAAAAAGCACTAATTAAAATAGCTTGCCATACCGAGAAGTAACGAGTTAGAGAAGGTAATAAAAAACCTCTAAACAAAAACTCCTCAAATAGCGGTGCAGCAACGGCGGCGGTAAAGAAGAATATCCCAAGAGCTATTTTATCTTGCCCTTCTAAAACTAAAGATAACAAAGGATTGCTGCCGCCAAGTCCTTGCCATAGTTGTTGATTGAGTAGGGAAACAACTACAACTAAAGGAAGAGCCGCGCAATAGCCGCCTAGACCCCACAAAAACCAATTTTCTCTCAGCTTGACACGAAACCAACTTGGCGGCAAAGGTAAAAATTTCTTGATGGACAAGTATAGTACAGTCACAGCACCGAAGGACAAAAATAGATAAGTTGCCAAAGTATATAAAGCTTGGACTCTGACACTAGCAACTCCTGGCTTAATTTGCAGTACAGAAAATATTAGTGGGACAATTATCTGTCCCATCAAGAAAAAGCCGACAATAAATACTTGCCAGACTATTTCCCAGTCCCAAGGGGTTGTCCAAACTGTTTCTCCATTTTGAGAAAATACAGATTCTTTGCCCTTTGTCAAGCGATTTATTGTTAAATAAATTAGTAGTGATAAACCAATTAAACCTGTTACGGCGGGAATGCTGCTAATAATCGCTAATTTTAGCAATGCTTCCTCAGCAAGCTCTTGTTCTCTAGCTTGGAGTAGCAATTTCGCCTGTGGGCGCTGTTGTAGCTCGTAAAGTTGAGCTAGAGCGCGTCCTTGAAACCAACCTTCTAAGTTTGCTTCAATTAACGCTTCAGCATCGGGAAGTAATTGGGGTGGATTGTTCCATAATCCTGTTAAAACAGAACCTGTAGCAGCTAAAGAGTTATCTTGAGGCGAATTGATAACCTGAAGCCATGTTTGTAGTGCTGGCTCAATTTGTTTTTGCTGTACTTGGAGAATGCCTAAACGTAAATTTAGTTCAGCAATTAATTTTTTGATTTGAGTAACAGATTTAAGTAATTGTGCTTGCTGTGAGGAGCGGGAAGCATCGCTAATGGGGGCAAGTTGAGAATCGGGCTTAGGCAATGGAGCATTACTTTTGGCTGCTAGTTGCAGTTGATTTTGAGCCTTTGCTAAGTTTGTTTGCGCGGATTTTTGCGCGTCAAGATATTGCTTCGTTGCCGATTCTAGAGGATTTTCGCCTAGGAGAGTTTTACTAGCTTTGGCAAGATTGGGGTCAGCATTTGCGGGTGACAACTGTTGAGCGCGAAGTAATAGGTTAGTTTGGTACAATTCCAAGCGGCTTTGGATTTGCGGTTGCTGCCAACTTGCCCATAAGGCACTCCCAGCCAAGAAAATGATTGCTAAAGTGAGCAAACTTAGAATTAACCGCTTAATTGTCATGAATCTTGAATTACTCCTATTTAAACGCCCCTAAGCTTAGTCCAAAGATGCCTACAGTAAAGCGATCGCCTAGGGAAATCACCACAAACTGCATTATGACATTTTGCCCGTTACTTAGAAATTAATTGAGTAGCTGGCTAAGGGTCTGGTAAAATAACGCTGATTTGTTTTGCGTTCACCACAGCAGTTTATCAGGCTATAAGAGGAGAAAAAGATTGACCACTCGCGCGATCGTTGTCCGTCATGGTCAAAGTAGTTATAACACCGAGCGGCGCATCCAGGGACGCAGCGATGTTTCTTCTTTGACTCAAAAAGGTCGTGACGATGCCTTAAAAACTGGTACTGCCCTCAGTCACCTCAATTTTGCCACTATATACAGCAGTCCTTTACAACGAGCAAAAACAACGGCAGAAATTATTAAAGAGTGTTTAGCAACTCCTGCCCAAATTCAAAGCACTGATAATTTAAGAGAAATTGACTTGTCTTTGTGGGAAGGTATGCTGTCTCAAGAAGTTAAAGACAATTTGCCTGAAGACTATCGTTTGTGGAAAGAGCATCCTGACGAATTTGTGATGCTTTTACCTGAAAAGGACGGTGGAGAGAAAAAATATTTTCCGGTTGTATCACTTTACGAGCAAGCGCGGCAGTTTTGGCAAGAAATATTAGCCCGCCATGATGGGGAAACCATTTTAATTGTGGGGCATAATGGCATTAATCGGGCGTTAATCAGCACAGCGCTAGGAATTGCACCTAATCGCTACCATTCTATTCAACAATCTAACTGTGGCATCAGCGTTCTCAATTTTTCGGGACAGTTGGGGCAAAGCGTCCAATTAGAATCAATGAATCAAACCGGGCATGTGGGTGATTTTTTACCCTCTTTGCGTCCAAATCATTGCGGAGTAAGATTGTTGCTGGTACGTCATGGGGAAACAGAATGGAATCGCCAAACCAAGTTTCAAGGACAAATTGATGTGCCTTTAAACGATAATGGGCGATCGCAATCTCGTCTAGCCCAGAAGTTTCTCAAAGACATAGAGTTTGATTTTGCTTTTAGTAGTCCGATGCTACGTCCAAAAGAAACCGCCGAAATTATTTTACAGTCTCACCCCCAGATTGAATTGCAATTGCTTGATGGCTTAAGAGAAATTGGTCATGGTTTGTGGGAAGGAAAATTAGAAACAGAAATTGAGCAAACTTATCCGGGAGAATTGGAGAAGTGGCGGACTGTACCGCAAGAGATCCAAATGCCTGAAGGAGAGAATTTAGAGCAAGTAAGAAAGCGTAGTATTGAGGCTTGGCAGCAAATTGTTAATTATGCACTCCTTCAGCAGTCGCAGACAGGTTTAGTAGTAGCTCACGATGCTACTAATAAAGTTTTGCTATGTCATGTTTTAGGTTTAGATAATCAATATTTTTGGAACTTCCGTCAAGGGAATGGAGCGGTAAGTGTGATTGATTATCCGCAAGGGTTAGATGGTTTACCCGTATTGCAAGCAATGAATATTACAACTCATTTAGGCGGTGGTGTATTAGATAAAACTGCGGCGGGCGCGTTGTGAAGTTGAACTACTAAAAATATGACCAGCGAATTGCTACAACAAGTGCGGGTAATAGATCCTGTTGCCAAAAGCGATCGCATTGCTGATGTGGAAATTTGCGATGGGGTAATTAAGGCGGTACAAGACAACATCTCCGAATGGTCTAACGATACTCAAGTGCGCGATTGTCGCGGGTTGGTATTGGGAGCGGGGTTAATAGATTTATACAGCCATTCTGGAGAGCCAGGTTTTGAAACTAGAGAAACTTTGTCATCGTTGTTAGAAGCGGCGGCGGCGGGAGGTTTTACTAGGTTGTGTATTTTGCCTGATACGATGCCAATCTTAGATAATCTTGCCGCGATCGCACTAATCCAACAAAAAAGGCGAGAATTAACAAATCCTTTACCCAAAATGTATGTTTGGGGGGCATTGACTATCGGTGTCCAAGGGCAACAAATGACCGAACTTGCCGAACTTGCAAAAGGATCTGTTGGCTTTGCTGATGGTAAACCCGTGGCAAATTTGGCACTGCTAAGGCGATTATTGGAGTATTTGAAGCCTGTTGGTAAGCCCGTTGCCTTGTGGTGTTGCGATCGCCAATTGGTCGGTAATGGGGTGATGCGCGAGGGTACAGACTCAATTATTTTGGGTTTGCCTGGAAATCCCCACTTTTCCGAAACAACGGCAATCGCGGCAGTCATAGAATTAGTAGCAGCAATTGGTACACCCGTGCATATTATGCGCGTTTCTACCGCTCGTAGCGTCCAGTTAATCGCCCAAGCCAAAGCCCAAGGATTGCCGATTACCGCTAGTAGTAGCTGGATGCACTTATTGCTCGATACTAAGTCCCATTACAACTACGATCCTAATTTGCGTTTAGAGCCACCTTTGGGCAACCCGCGCGATCGCCTAGCATTACTTGAAGGAGTAAGATCGGGAGTTATTGATGCGATCGCCCTCGATTTAGCTCCCTATACCTACGAAGAAAAAACCGTTGCTTTTGCGGAAGCACCCCCAGGAGTGATAGGGTTTGAACTAGCTTTAGGCTTGCTGTGGCAGCAATTGGTAGCCAACGGTCAATGGTCGGCTTTGGAACTTTGGCGCTCTATTAGCCTGAATCCAGCCAATTGTTTGCAACAAACAATTAAAGAAATTTGTCCCGGTAATCCTGCCGAACTGACTTTGTTTGCGCCCCAGCTTTCTTGGCTTGTAGAGGCTAAAACCCTCAAGTCTCTTGCTACTAATACTCCTTGGCTAGGGCAAAAAATTACCGGGCGCGTGGTACAAACTTGGGTAACGTAATATTTTTTTAACAGTTTTTCGCGGAATTCCCCTCCCTCAGCGCCGCGCTATCCATCCCCTCCCTGCGAGGCGCTGATGATTCTATCTGTGATGATGTTGTACCGCAGGTACTACGGGTAGAGGAGATAGATGAAGAATTGCCAATCTATGTTATAATATTATCACCAATAGACAATATTGATAATGTATCGAGCTTACAAGTTTAGATTGTATCCAACTAACGAACAAAAAACAGCCTTAGCGAAAAGCTTTGGCTGTTGTCGTTGGTATTACAATTACTCTCTAAATCTGTGTCAAGAGACTTACAAGTTGTCTGGTAAAAGTTTATCTAGAGGTGCTTTACAAGGTTTATTACCTAGCCTTAAAAAAGAATATGTTTGGTTAAGCGATGCTTATTCACAATGCTTGCAGTATGTGGCACTTAATCTGTCTACAGCCTACAAAAATTTCTTTGACAAAAAAGCAGGGTTTCCTAAGTTCAAGTCAAGGCATGGTAGGCAATCAATTAGTTATCCTTCTAACGTAAAGTTGGAGGATGATTATATATTGATGCCGGGTAAAGTTGGAAAGATTTACTGCCAGCAAGAGCGAAAGTTTGACGGAATAATCAAGACTGTTACAGTCTCTCTTAATCCCGATGGTAAATACTTTGCAGCAATTTTAGTTGACGATGGAAAAGAAAACCCAACACTTTCTAGCGAGGGAAAAGCGGTAGGAATTGACTTAGGATTAACTCACTTTTGTATTACCAGCAATGGTAGTAAATTCGACAATCCTCGTCATCATAGAAAACACGCCCATAACCTCAAAAAGAAACAACAAAGTCTTGCACGCAAACAAAAAGGTAGTAATACTAGGCTTAAAGCCAAAAAGCTAGTAGCCAAAATTCATTCAAAAATCAAAAGAGTTAGAGAAGATTTTTTACACAAGCTATCCCGCAAGATAGTAAACGAAAACCAAGTTGTTGCCGTAGAAAATCTCAATGTTAAAGGTATGGTACGAAACCATAATTTAGCTAAAGCTATTAGTGACTGTGGATGGGGTCAATTTTGTACCATGCTCAAATACAAGTGCCAGTGGGACGGAAAAACCTATATTGAAGTAGACAGGTTTTTCGCTTCTTCTAAAACTTGTAATGTTTGCCTCAATAAAATAGGTAGTTTGGCGTTAGATGTGAGATCGTGGGATTGTGCTAAGTGCAAAACTCATCACGACAGAGACATAAATGCTGCTCTCAATATCAGAAATGAAGCCTTGCGGATATTGTCGTTAGGAACTAGCGACACAGCCAATGGAGGGAATGTAAGTCAACCTGGTAAAACTTCGGTTTTGTTAGATGCTGTTCCCCGTGAAGTTGGAAACCCCACCCCTCTTTAGGGTGGGGTAGTTCATTCCAAGTCACCGAGGCGATTGGGGGGCCAAAAACGTACTACAGCACGACCAATGATCTGATTTTTTGGCACAAAACCCCACATATGACTATCACAACTATTGTTGCGGTTATCACCCAGCATTAAGTAAGAGTTTTGCGGTACGGTAATCGGGCCTAATTCATAATTAGGGGCATCGGCGATGTATTCTTCGGATAGAGCGCGATCGTTGATGTAAACTCGCCCTTGGGTAACGTGAATTTTGTCCCCTGGTACGCCAATTAATCGCTTAATATAAGCATCTTTAATTTCAGGGACTTCTGGCTTATTGGGATCTGGATGCCAAGGATCTAGGGTTTCGCTTTCGGGAGAAGCAGGAACAAGTTGCTGCGAACAAACTTTAGCGCTATTGGGAGGCATAAATACGACAATATCTCCCCGTTGCGGCGATTGAAGGCGATAACTTACTTTATCGATAATCAATTTGTCATTGATTTGCAGAGTTGGTAGCATTGAGCCTGTAGGAATCCAACGCGCTTCAGCTACGAAGGTACGAATTCCCAAAGAAAGAATAATACTAAGAGCGATCGTTCTACCTAGTTCGCCTAGCCATGAACCTTCACGATCTTTTTGCGAATTGTTATCAGACACTTGCTTTGACTCGCGGGACATATATATTTAATAGCCTAAATAAGAATTTTTAGTAATGTTGTTAGCTAGATTTTTAGAGACTTTACCTATCTAAGTTTAAAGTTTTCTACATAAAATATGTTAATTTTGGCACGATCACCACTAAAAAAATTTAGCTTGCCAATTATTGCCATGGCCCTCAATTCCAGTTTACTTATCCGTCACGCCACAATTATGCTCCCTGATGGGGAATTTTTAGTTGGAGATGTGCTAGTGCGCGATCGCCTCATTGTCCAAGTTGCTCCAGAAATTACGGCTTTGGGTACTAAAGAAATAGACGCAACGGGATTGACTTTGTTGCCGGGAGTTATTGACCCCCAGGTACACTTTCGCGAACCCGGTTTAGAACACAAAGAAGACTTGTTTACAGCTAGTTGTGCCTGTGCCAAGGGTGGAGTAACGTCTTTTCTAGAAATGCCCAACACGCGCCCGCTAACAATTACTCAGGAAGCTTTAGATGACAAGTTGCAACGGGCAGCGCAAAAATGTGTAGTTAATTATGGTTTTTTTATTGGTGCTACTGCCGAAAATTTGCCAGATTTACTCACGGCTAATCCTACCCCCGGCATCAAAATCTTTATGGGTTCGATGCACGGGCCATTGTTGGTAGATAGCGAAGCGGCGTTAGAGGCAATTTTTGCACGCGGTAAGCGCTTAATTGCCGTCCACGCTGAAGATCGAGCCAGAATTGAGGCAAGGCGCTTAGAATTTGCCGGAATCCACGATCCAAAAATCCATTCGCAAATTCAAGACAATCAAACGGCGTTACTTGCTACCCAACTTGCTGTAAAACTAGCCAATAAGTATCAGCGCCGCCTGCATATTTTGCATATGTCAACAGCCGAAGAAGCGGATTTTTTGCGGCAAGATAAACCAAGCTGGATAACAGCCGAAGTCACCCCCCAACACTTGCTATTAAATACTAATGCTTACGATACTATCGGCACTTGGGCGCAGATGAATCCGCCCCTAAAATCGCCCCACGACAACGAAGTTCTCTGGCAAGCTTTATTAGATGGAGTCATAGACTTTATCGCTACCGATCACGCACCCCATACTTTAGCGGAAAAAGCCCAAGAATATCCTAATACACCGTCGGGAATGCCGGGGGTAGAAACATCGTTGCCATTGATGCTAACGGCGGCAATGCAGGGGCGTTGTACAGTGGCACAGGTGGCTAATTGGATGTCTAGTGCCGTAGCTAAAGGATACGGAATTGCCAATAAAGGTGCGATCGCACCGGGTTATGATGCAGATTTAGTATTGGTTGACTTGGAGACTTATCGCCCGGTTGTCCGCGAGGAATTATTAACTAAATGTGGCTGGAGTCCTTTTGAGGGTTGGAAACTGACGGGATGGCCAGTAATAACTATTGTCGGCGGTCAAATTGTTTACGAAAACGGCAAAGTAAATACAGAAGTGCGCGGGGAAGCTTTGAAGTTTGCCGATAGTTAATATCTTGCACTTTCTAAAGCAACTTTTATCCCTAAAGCAATCAAAATTACTCCCATAGTTTTTTCTATATAGTGCGACATCGATAAAAACCGTTTTTTAACTATGGGATGAGAAATTGCTACTGCTAATAAAGTAAACCAGCCTAATGTAAATACAAACATCTGTAATCCATAAAGCGCTCTTATACTTACAGGTGTATTTGGACTAATAACTTGGGTAAATAAACTAAAGAAGAACAAAGTAACTTTAGGATTAAGTATATTAGTAATAAATCCGATTCTTATTGCTTGTTGTCTACTTAGGTCGTGCTTTGATTTTGTGGCATTTATTTTCCCACTTGGTTGAGCTTTTAAGGATTTATAACCGATATAAATTAAATAAGCTGCACCTAAAAGTTTGATAAAGGAAAACAAAACAATTGATTTAGAAATAATTACCCCAATTCCAACTAGCGTATAAGTTACATGAACTAAAATCCCTAGCGATATACCCAAAGCTGAATAAATACCAGTGCGGCGAGAGTAGACTAAACTATTGCGACAGATAATAGCAAAATCTGGGCCAGGACTCATAATTGCTACTAACTGAATAATTGTAATACTTAGAATTTGGGCATAAAAAGACATTTTTAAAACCTTTGACTACAAAAACTCTTTTAATTTGAGTGGCACACCAAAATTAAACATTTCTACTTGTCGCTGCTGGAGTTTATAAGTTAAAGATAATTTTAAATAAGTTGGTGGTTTATTAGCTAATCTTTCCGCCCATTCAATCGCCACAATGCCTAAAGGATATTCCAGTTTATTCCAGTAACTTTCTAAATTTAATTGCTGAACTTCGTGGCTTTCTAAACGATATAAATCTAGATGGTACAGAGGCAAACGCCCTTCGGTATACTCATTAATTAAAGTAAAAGTTGGGCTAACAATTGGTTCGGTAATTCCCAAGCCTTCGCCAATGCCTTGAACTAAAGTAGTTTTACCACTACCCAAATCTCCCTCTAATAAAAGTACACTACCAGCAACTAAAGATTGTCCTAGCCTTATCCCCAATAGTCGCGTAGCTTCAGCATCGGCAAGTAATATGTTCACAGGAGTTTTACCTTCAACCATAAGCGCGACTGTACCAACGCAATAACACTCCTGCTAGGCGTTGGGGGTTGTGTCTAACTACACCTGTGGCTTCGTCTTCATCCATGACATTTGCTAGGATAACGCGTCGCCCTAACTTTGTAACCAATTCGCGGTCGAGAAATACCGGATGAGAGTTTTCTTGAGCATAACGTTTTAAACTACGAGGCGAGGGATATTGTTTGTGGACTAATACGGCATTAAATAACTTTTCGCCACAAGCATTATCGATCGCTCTAATATGATCGGAAACGGTATAACCGTGAGTCTCTCCTGCTTGGGTCATGATATTACACACATAAATGCAAGGTACAGGGGGGACTCTACCGCCGCCTTTGCGCCGGGATGCGATCGCACTGGTTATTTCTGGTACTAATAAGTTAGGAATAACGCTAGTGTAAAGGCTACCTGGCCCAATAATAATACAATCAGCTTCTTCAATGGCTTGGATTACTTTCGGTAAGGCGGGAGGACTTGCGGGGATACTACCAATTTTGAGAATACTTCCGCCAGCTTCGGTAATATTTGATTCCCCTTCAATGCGTCGTCCGTCGGCTAATTGCGCCCACAACCGCATATCGCTAAGGGTTGCGGGTAATACTTTTCCTCTTACGGCTAAAACATCGGAACTTGCTGCGATCGCTCTTTCCAAGTCTCCGGTAATATCGCTCATTGCCGTCAAAAATAGATTACCAAAACTATGACCCGTTAAACCATCCCCTGCTGTAAATCGATACTGGAATAGTTCTGTTAGTAGTGTTTCCTCCGATGCCAAGGCTGCCAAACAGTTGCGAATGTCCCCTGGTGGTAAAACCCCATTTTCTCGTCGCAATCGCCCAGAGGAGCCGCCATCGTCCGCTACAGTGACAATAGCAGTAATGTTATTGCTGTAAGTTTTCAGTCCTCTAAGTAACGTTGATAGACCTGTCCCGCCACCGATAACAACAATTTTTGGGCCGCGATGTAAGCGACGATAGCTAAGTAATACATCGATTAATTCTTCATCACCTTCTGGTCTTAAAACTTCTGTAATTGAACTAACAGTACGAGTTTGTCCCCAGAAAATTAACAATAGCCCGAATAGCAGAATTAAGGGGCCGCTAATATAGTTTGGCAAAAAGTTGGCGATCGTGCTTACTAAGTCTTGTATCAGTTGAATTGCATAAAAAATGGGTGTCAGCTTCACCCATATTGCTAAACCTAAAGCCGTGAGTACAACGCCACCAGCACTTATTAGCAACCAGCGTTTGACCGATAACCCTGGGGAAAGCCATTTAAACCATTGGCTAAGTCTATACTGAGTGCGATTGCGCGACTCTTGCCTAAATAGGTTGATGGCTTGTTTGAAATAACTGATTGACATAGGCTAATTTGACAGGGATTCACAAAATGGCTAGGACGCGATTTTGAATTTAAGCGATGCTACTCTAGTTTTCAACCGTAGGAACTTAAATTCATTGTTCAAGGCTTACTTTAAGTTAGCTTCGTCCACTACCTTAATACTTTTGAGGACGTTGAGGCTGGTTTTTTAGTTGCCATCAAGGTTTATCGGTAACAATACATATTTTATACAATTAATGTCAGGCTTAATCCTACTATCTAAGTGCATAATTTTACTGGCGCTATCTTTATCTATCTAATAGTTAATAAGAGTTAATTGTCTATTCAAAAATTAATTATTAGTTAATGATTATATTGCAATTAAAATTTTACTGTTATTAGCTGATATTTTCTTTGTCTAAATACCTGATAAATATTATTTAATTTCAACTAAACTGCTTATAATTATATAAAACTTATATTTAGTGTTTTTGAGATGGAAAAGCGGATTTTAGGATTAGATCCAGGTTTAGCTATTTTAGGGTTTGGAACAATTTGCTATCAAGTAGAAAATTGTGCAGCTAATGATTCTACTTCTGCTTATACTCTTGCCGCTAAAGTAATGAATAAATCAGTAACTCTCCTAGATTTTGGAGTAATTAAAACTGCTGCCAATGTAGAAATGGGTAAGCGTCTTTGCATTATTTACGAAGACTTAAATACACTTATGGAGGAATGGAAACCCGATCTTGTAGCTGTTGAAAAATTGTTTTTTTACCGGATGGCAAATATTATTACTATAGCTCAAGCTAGGGGAGTAATGATGTTAGTATTAGCTCAACATCAAGTTCCTTTTGTTGAATTTACACCAGCTCAAATTAAACAGGCGCTTACAGGCTGGGGTAATGCAGATAAGCAGGAAGTTCAAGAGGCGGTAGCACGAGAATTAGAGTTAGATTATATTCCGCATCCCGATGATGCTGCTGATGCTTTAGCAGTAGCGTTAACGGCATCTTTTCACTTATAAAAGTTTTTGATTATAGTTTTTTAGCTATTACAACCCTAATATTGATTTGATAAATTACATTTCATTGCTACAATTGTTGCATTATCGCGAGCGCCGCGTGTCAACACTAAATCAATCGTGTTATTGACAGCTACTTTTAAGTTTTGATCTTCTATAAAAATTTTTGCTAGCTCGGTTTGTGGTACTAAATCCCAAACTCCATCGGAGCAAAGGATAATAATATCGTTTTGTTCTAAAAATATTGATAATTCCAAGCCAAAATTTTCTAATGTCTGTACATAGTTAGAGCTTAAGTTTGATTTTGAGCCAATACATTTAGTTAAAATATTTCGTTGTTTGTGTTTGTAACTTTCTTCATAGGTAATGTCACCCTCAGCTAGGAGCATAGCTACTAATGAATGATCTTCGCTCAATTGACAGATCATATTGTTGCGAATTAAATAAATGCGACTATCTCCTACGTGAGCAATTCTTAAATGACGGCAATTAGCCCAAACTATACTTAAAGTAGTTCCGCCATTATTCACATTCTCATAAACACATTTATTTGCTTTTTCAACTACAGATACTAACCATTTATTACATCTTTCTGCACTCTCATTAATACAATCAATAGGTGCTTCAATTACTGTTTTTACAGCTAAATGACTAGCAATTTCACCTTGAGCCAAGCCTCCCATTCCATCAGCTAAAACTGCTAAAATTGTATCTTCATGGCTGCTAGAATACTGTTGCACTCCATAATTATCTTCATTATGCAGACGTTGCATAGATAGTCCGATTGTAGAGTAGCTTTCTACATCCCATTGCACTTTGCGGTTGCTAAATGTTTGGTGAGTTTCGCTTAATGTTTTGGTCAATTGATCTAGACCAATTCTGTCTTCTACAATAACAGAAAGACAAAGACTAATAATTTGGTAGATGCCTGGTATAGGTGGAATATCTAAAGAACTAAAATTGAGCTTTGAGTTGGGCAATTGTTGGTAAATAGACTGATAAAGTAAAGTACCTATAATATAAGCGCTTGTTTTCTCACTAATTGGACAATTAAAACCAACTTCTGGGGCGCAGTAATCAGTTTGTTTACCGAATGCAACCTGTTCGCCGAGCAGATGAACATTAGTTAAATCAAAAAACTTGATTGTCGAATCTACTTGAATAAATGGCGAAATTACCTGAAAACAACACCAGCCTTGCTGATAAATTTGCTGAAATAATTGGCAAATTTGATTAATAATTTTGATAGATACTTCGCAGCTATGTTTTTGCTGCAACCAAATATCTAAAGTTTGTCCTTCTAGGGGTAAATAACTTAGTAGAAGTAACTTTGATTTTGTTAAACTATGAGTATTTTCTACAACCTCGTCTTCTAAATAGTCATAATTTTCGGTAGATTCCCATTCTTCATCAAAGTAGCTATCAGGAGTTGATAGCTGGTTGTAGTTATTAAATAGTTGATTTTCTTCCACCACCATAGCAAAATTGCTTGGATTTGGAATGTCGTCAACTACAAAATTAGTTTGCTCAATTGATTTTATATCAGGAGGGTTAAAGCTAGTTTTTAAATAATCCTCACTGGCAATATTTAAAAATAATTCTACTTCTTCTATACTAAAAGTTAGGAGTTTTGCTATTATTGAGTTTTCTTCAAGAATATGGCGCAACTGTAATTCTCGACTAAGCCCGCCATTTACATCGCCAATACGCAATAAACCAAAATTATCTACTTCTGGGTTAGTATTAGCTCCTACTTTTTGAATAAAAACCTTGTAATAATCTACATCAGCAAACTTACCTAAATGCGTCTTGACAACTAAGTAAAAATTATTTAGTTGAAAACAAGTATCTTCTTGAACAATTAGACAAGACATATTAAAAAATATATTTATAACGAAACAATGTTTTAGAATAATTTGCTAAGTTATCTAAGTGTTGTTGTAAAAATTGTATTCGATTTTTTAATCCTTGTAAAAGATCAGGGCAATAAAGCTCAAGACTTGATCAATTATTTGCAGATAAAAGCTATTTATAAACTTTTAACCACACAAAAAAATAATTAAGAGGGATTCAAGCCTTCTCAATTATTTTCCTACCTATTTTGAAAAAATCCTGCTGACGGTAGTTAGAAATAGCCGCTCATCAAAATTAAACCACAGCTATTATCGCCCGTTCTAGAGCCTGTAAAGCCGTGTCTACCTCAAAAGCGGAAACAATGAGCGGTGGTACGAACCGGATAACTTTGGGGCCTGCGGGTACGAGTAACAAGCCTTCATTCATCGCCGCCTTAACCACATCGCTAGAAGTTAAGGGGATATCTTGAGCTAATTCCATACCATTAATTAAACCCCAGCCGCGCACCTCCGCAACAATATTCGAGTATTTTGCCAAAATTGCTTTTAAGCCTGCTCTTAGTTGTTCACCACGCTCAACGACGTTTTGGAGTAATAAATCGCGTTCGATGGTTTCTAGGACGCATAGCGCCGCCGCACAAGCTAAAGGATTGCCGCCAAAGGTACTAGCATGATCCCCCGGATTGAAGACATCGCAAAAAGACTTACACAGCATTGCACCAATGGGGATACCACCGCCCAAACCTTTAGCACTGGTGAAAACATCAGGCTCAATCCCTAAGTTTTCGTAACCCCATAGTTTTCCGGTTCTACCTACACCTACTTGGACTTCATCTAGCATTAATAAAATGCCCGTTTCATCGCAAATATCGCGGAGACGCTGGAAATAAGCGCGATCGCCCGGACGAACACCGCCCTCTCCCTGCAAGGGTTCTAGTAAAATTGCCGCCACACCGCGATCGCCGGAATCTAATTCAGTTATTGCCGTTTCTACAGCTTTGACATCGTTATAAGGCACGTAATGAAAACCGGGAACTAAGGGACTAAAATCTTTTTGGTACTTTGGCTGTCCGGTGGCGGTAATAGTTGCTAAAGTGCGTCCGTGAAAGCTGGCAGTAGCAGTTAAAATAATTGGCTCATCAATTTTTTTGACTGTATGGGCGTATTTACGAGCAAGTTTAATCGCTCCTTCGTTTGCTTCCGCGCCAGAATTACAGAAAAACACCCGATCCGCGCAAGAAGTATCGATCAGCTTTTTAGCTAACTGACCTTGAACGGGAATGTAGTATAAATTGGAAACATGATGCAGGGTTTGAATTTGCCGGATTACGGTTTCCACTAAAGCGCTGTGAGCGTGTCCTAAAGTGCAAGTAGCAATTCCGGCAACAAAGTCTAGATATTCGCGCCCTTGAGTATCCCAAACCTTACAACCTTCGCCTTTTTCTAAAGCTAAAGGAAAGCGCCCGTAAGTCGTCATTACCGAGCGATCGAAACTACTTGGATCGTAGGGACTACCTAAAACTGGGGCAGATTCGGCGGGTATAGAGAGATTTTCAACTAAATCTATACTCATTAATCACTCCTTTAAAAGTTATTTATTTTTATCAAGTTTAATAGCTGCCAGCCAAAAATTTTGTCCGATTTGATTCAACTAGCCATAATTGGCAGAAAAAACAGTTATAGATAGGGCATTGCCTATTCAAGGGATGAAAATCATCGACGGCAATCTTTGTGGATAGAGACGTTGCAGTGCAACGTCTCTACACAATTTTGCATTGCTTATATAATTCAAAGCTAACACTATCGGCAAACCCCTGTGTATTCAACCTTCGAGCAAAAATATCGCCGTATCCAAAAAGAGTTACTCGCAGGTGCGATCGCCCTTGGGGGTGTTTTTATCATTGGCACTTTATGGTATTGGCTGGTAGAAGGTTGGACTTGGGAAGATGCGGCTTATATGACCGTAATTACTCTTGCTACTGTTGGGTTTGGGGAAATTAACCCTTTGGGCAACCGGGGGCGTTTATTTACTATCTCCTTGATTTTAATGGGAGTAGTGACTATTGGTTATATCGTCAATCGTTTTACAGAAGCATTAATTCAAGGTTACTTTCAAGAAGGACTTCGAGTTAGGCAACAACGGCGGGCGATGGAATCACTAACAGGACATTATATTATTTGTGGTTGCGGGCGTACCGGGCAGCAAGTGGCTTTAGAATTTGCCGCCGAAGCGGTTTTATTTGTAGCTGTTGATTTAAGTCTTACTTCGATTCAAGCGGCGCAGCAATTAGGTCATATTGCCGTTCAAGGGGATGCTACTTTAGATGAAACTTTAATTAAAGTAGGGATTGAAAGGGCAGTGGGTTTAGTGGCGGCTTTGCCATCGGATGCGGAAAATTTATATACTGTGCTGTCGGCAAAAACTTTAAATCCCAATATCCGCGCGATCGCGCGAGCAAGTAACCGAGAAGCGTTGCAGAAGCTGCAACGGGCGGGAGCTGATGCCGTAGTCTCCCCCTATATCACGGGCGGCAAAAGGATGGCGGCGGCGGCGCTCAGACCCCAGGTAATGGATTTTGTAGATGGTATCCTGACTGGGGGCGATCGGGAGTTGTATATGGAAGAATATCGTCTCGATCCGGCGGTTTGTCCTTGTATTGGTCAGTCGTTAAAGGAAGCCAGGTTACGCAGTCAATCGGGGGCTTTGGTGTTGGCGATTCGGCGCGTTGATGGTAGTCTAATCGGTGGCCCGACGGCGGAAACAATTTTGATGGCGGGAGACTTACTAATTTGCATGGGTACGGGGGAACAGTTGCGGCAAATTAATCAAATCTTAGGCCCGATTCGCTATCGCGTTCCGCGTCCGCCTAAGCAGGGAACAAACAATTAGTCTAATTTCAAAGCATTAACTGGTACTTCGTCCCAAGTTGCTACTGTGCGCATATTCGCTACCCATCCGGCGGATTTTTGGCTGTCGGTTAAGTTATGACCAAAAGATTCGTGACAATCAATAGCTTGGGCTTCGTCGCGGCAAGCAATGCAAGCATGAATCATCCCCGATGGATCGATTTGTTCGTTTACCCAAATAGTCAAGGCTATTACCTCCTATAAAAAAATTGATAATTTATTTAATGATTCGCCTGTAACTCGGCAAATTCTCCAGTCTGGTAGGACTTCTGCGCCCATACGCTCGTAAAAAGTAATCGCATCACTATTCCAATCTAAAACGCTCCACTCCAATCGTCCATAGCCGCGCTCTACAGTTAGTTTGGCTAAATAACCTAAAATCTCTTTCCCAATTCCCTGACGGCGGTATTTAGGTAAAACAAATAGGTCTTCTAAATATATTCCTGGTTGCGTGAGAAATGTTGAGTAATTAGGAAAAAACAAGGCAAATCCGGCAGTTTCGCCGTCATATTCCGCAATTATTGCCTCAACGTAAGGATGAGAACCAAATAAATGTTCCTGCAAAGCTTCTACACTGCCTGTAACGGCATGAGCTAACTTTTCGTACTCTGCTAGGGCTTGGATTAAACCAAACAGTTTCCCTACGTCATCCAGTGCGGCTGGACGTAATTTTAAGTTTATTTCCATACATACATCTACGGCTGCTTTTAGATTTTAGCCATACTTTCGCCCTAGAATCAGAATTATTTTAAACTAGCCAACCTTTTAAGCGTTTGGCTATTTGGGGTCGTCGTAATTTTCGCATCGCTTTACTTTGAATTTGCCTGACTCGTTCGCGGGAAAGATTGAACAAACAGCCAACTTCTTCCAACGTACAAGGTTCGCTAGTCGTTAAACCATAACGTAAGGAAATCACGTCTTTTTCTCTGGGAGTTAACACGTCTGCTAATACATCCCAAATTTCTTGGCGCATCATGGTTTCATTCATTTGCTGTTCGGGGGATTGTCCGTCTTCATCTTCCAGCAAATCTACGAGTTCAGTATCTTCTTCTTTGCCTACACGATGATTTAATGATAGAGATTTACGCCTTAGTTGTTGCAATTGGCGCAGTTGTTCGGGAGTTGTATCTAAAGCTTGGGCTAATTCGTTTTCTGTGGCGTTGCGATGTAGTTTTTGCTTGATTTCTCGCTGGGCTTTCTTGAGTTTATTTAGTTTTTCAACGATATGTATTGGTAATCTAATAGTTCTAGCATCATTGGCGATCGCTCTAGTTATTGCTTGTCTAATCCACCAATAGGCGTAAGTAGAAAATTTGTAACCTTTATCGGGATCGAACTTTTCTGTCGCTCGATTCAATCCCATTGCGCCTTCTTGAATTAAGTCTAAAAATTGTACGCCTCGATTCAAATATCTTTTCGCAATGGATACGACTAAACGTAAATTTGAGCGAATCATTTTCCGTTTGGCTACTCTACCTTGATATAGCTTTTGTTCTAGCTGGCGTTCGGTTAAACCAAAAGCGGCGGCGGTTTCTGCTTGGGTAGCACGGCGATTTAGTTTGCTACTCAAACTTTCTTGCAAGTTATCTACTTCAACTAAAAACTGTACTCGTTTTGCTAACTCTACTTCTTCGTCTGCTTTTAGCAATGGATAACGCGCCATTTCTTTGAAGAAGGCTCCCACTGCGTCGTCTGAATCTGTCTTGCGATATCCTGATGGTCTAGCTGCGGCTAAACTATCTCCATCTCTATCTTCAGAACCTCCAATTTCTACGTCTTCTATTTCTCCTACTGCTGCTATGTTTTCTAAAGACGGTTCTTCTAAATCGTCGGTATGAGAATTACTTGTTTCTTCTATTGGTAACAAAATATCAATTGATTCTAATTCAGTAATATTCATATTTTTGTTTAGGTAAAATGTGACGTATTTACTTTGTAATTGAAGCAATGCTTTTACAGAATTACTTAAATTGAAGTACCTTAGCCTATTGGCTCTTGACTACATAGCAGTTTGAATAAGTAAAATTTAGTATATTTTTTAAATGTTAAGTTGTTACTTCTATTTTCTCCTTCTATTTTTATCTTTGAAGATGATTCTGTTCTTATCCTAGCGCTAATTCAAAAATAAATGTTTGTGCTGTTGCTATGGATGCTTTTTATAGTTTTCCTAGACGGACTTATATTGAGTTATTTTGAAGTTAGATAAAGCTACACTGCAAAAATAACTTAACTAATAAATTTATTTAGCTACCAAGAAATGCCTATAATCAATCCTAAGCACTCTCTAAGTAAATTTTAACTATATTCTCACCAAACTATCAAAACTTATTAACAACCTTTGCAATTAAGTAGCTAAAATGAATGATGGCAATATTTGATTGTTGTGCTAGGACAACTTTGTTTGATCGGTTTTTAAGTCGATGATGGAACATTTATGCCTAACTATTACTGATTTATCGCCCTCAAAAACAGAATCTCATACATCTCAAAGCTTTACTCTCTACCGATGGGGAGAAAATATGATTTTTTAAATAAGTACCTACGTAATATTAGTTACAACTTTAAGGGCGATCGCTCAAACTTATGTCAATAATGGGCTAATTATGGCGTTTATGTTGGGCATTATTGAGTATAAAAAAATCATACTTTAAACTAAAGCTTTAATTAAGGATACCTCTGATTTATGTATATACCTAAATTAAACGAGTCAAGTTTTGTCGTAGCAGAGCCTATAAGCATTTATCAGCCGCAGTCAAACAATCCTAAATGGATTGAGGTATTGGTTGACTGTCCGGGAGCTACGGGTATATACACGTACAAGTTGCCAGAAAGTATGTTGTTTGTAAAACTAGGTAGTATTCTAAGTGTTCCTTTTGGTACGCAACAAGTAGGCGCGATCGCAATTCGGTTATTAGAGCAACCAAGCGCTGATGTACCTATCGATAAAATCCGCGAAGTGGAAGAAGTAGTAAGTGTGGGTTTTTTTGGTGCAACTTATTGGGAATTGTTGCAACAAGTAGCAGCGTATTACTATACATCTTTGATGGCAGTAATTAAAGTAGCATTACCACCAGGTTTACTAGGACGAAGTCAGCGCCGTATCCGTCTAAAGTCTGAAAATATACCTGTAGGTGGAGAAGCTTTTTTACCGCTCGCTGCTAAACAAGTATTGGAACTACTGAAAAGTCAAAGTCAGGGCGAGTATAGCGCTAAGTATCTCAAAAATCAGATTAAAGGATCTGCTTGGGGAATACAGCAACTCTTAAAACGTGGTTGGGTAGAAAGTTACTTAGAATTGCCAAGATATACCAAACCTCAAACAAAACCCGCAGTAACTCTAGTTGGAAGTATATTATCGGGAGAATTAAATAAGCGTCAACAAGAAATTTTACAAATACTACGCGATCGCGGTGGCGAATTATGGCTAAAAGAATTTCTCTTGCTATGCAAAACTACTCTACCGACTCTAAAAACCCTTGCCAGTAAAGGATACATTGTTATTGAACAGCGCGAAGTTTTACGCCAAGAAACATCGCCATTACAAGCACAAGATCGCCCAAAAACCTTAACCAATGCTCAATCTGAGGCTTTGGCAAAGATTAATAGTTTAGATAGTGTTGCAGAAGTATTGTTGCATGGAGTTACAGGATCGGGAAAAACTGAAGTCTATTTACAAGCGATCGCACCAATACTAGCAAAAGGCAAATCCGCCTTAGTATTAGTTCCCGAAATTGGCTTAACACCCCAATTAACCGACAGGTTTCGCGCCCGTTTTGGGGAAAAAGTTTGTGTTTATCACAGTGCTTTATCCGATGGCGAACGTTACGACACTTGGCGACAAATGCTAACGGGAGAACCCCAAGTAGTGATTGGTACGCGTTCGGCGGTATTTGCGCCTTTACCGAATCTGGGCTTAATAATTTTGGATGAGGAACACGATAATAGTTTTAAACAAGATAGTCCCGTTCCTACTTACCACGCTCGAAATGTTGCAAAGTGGAAAGCAAAGTTAGAAAATTGTCCGTTAATTTTGGGTTCGGCGACTCCATCATTAGAAAGTTGGGTAAATAGAACAAAAGATAATAGTTATTACTTATCTTTACCAGAACGCATCCAATCGCGTCCTTTACCGCCGGTAGAAGTGGTAGATATGCGTAAAGAGTTGCAACTAGGCAATCGTTCCATATTTAGCCGTTCGCTGCAAGAAGCGCTAAAAGATATGAAGGCGCGAAGTCTTCAAGGAATATTATTTATTCATCGGCGCGGACATAGTACGTTTGTATCTTGTCGCAGTTGTGGTTATGTAATTGAGTGTCCAAATTGCGATGTTTCTTTGGCTTATCACCAAACCGAAACTGAGGGAAGTAAACTATTGCAGTGTCATTACTGTAATTATGTGAAACCGCATCCTCGCAATTGTCCCGAATGCAGTTCGCCGTACTTAAAGTTTTTTGGTAGCGGGACGCAGAGAGTAGCACAAGAATTAATTCAACAGTTCCCCGAATTACGGTTTATTCGATTTGATAGCGATACAACGCGCACAAAAGGCGCTCACCGTAACTTATTAACGCAATTTGCTAATAAAGAAGCTGATTTATTGGTAGGGACGCAAATGTTGACTAAGGGGTTAGATTTACCGCAAGTTACTTTAGTTGGCGTAATGGCGGCGGATGGATTGTTACATTTGGCAGATTATAGAGCTAGTGAAAGAGCCTTTCAAACCCTAACTCAAGTAGCTGGGAGAGCTGGGAGAGGGGATGATCCAGGACGGGTAATTGTCCAAACCTACACCCCCGATCATGCAGTAATTGAAGCTGTACAAAAACACGAGTTTGAGCCTTTTATCGCTACAGAGTTAGAACAAAGAGCGGCGCTAAATTATCCACCTTATGGGAGACTAATTTTGTTGCGCTTAAGTAGCATAGAAGCCGAGATTGTCGAGCAAACAGCGCAGAAAATAGCCGAGGTTTTGGCAAGTACAGCTTACGACATATTAGGCCCAGCACCCGCCAACGTTTTGCGAGTTGCTAACCGTTATCGGTGGCAAATTATGCTGAAATTTGCTGAGGAATCTTTACCGCAATTACCCAATTGGGAAGAAGTGCGATCGCATTGTCCGCCATCAGTTAGCCTCACCATTGACGTAGATCCGTTAAATATGATGTAGAGACGTTCCGGTGGAACGTCTGTTTCAAAAATCTAATTTTCAATTTTTAAGCCCGATTGGACGCGCCACAAACTAGCATAAATTCTTTGCTGTACTAATAACTGTTCGTGAGTCCCTTGTTCTACAAGTTTTCCCTGTTCCATTACATAAATGCAATCGGCATTACGTACCGTAGAAAGACGATGAGCGATCGCAATTGTGGTTCTATTGACGGTAATTTTGTCTAAAGACCTTTGAATCGCCGCTTCTGTCTCATTATCTACCGCAGAAGTTGCTTCATCTAATATTAGTATCGGGGGATTTTTTAAAACCGCACGCGCGATCGCAATTCTTTGTCTTTGTCCCCCCGATAGCTTTTGTCCTCTTTCCCCCACAATAGTTTCATAACCTTGGGGAAGTTCTTTAACAAATTCGTGCGCTTCAGCAATTTTGGCGGCGGCGATTATCTCTTTTTCCGTAGGAGAGATCGTCCCGTAACTAATATTTTCGCCTACTGTACCGTGAAATAAAAATACATCTTGACTGACTAAACCAATATGCGATCGCAAGTTTTTAAAATCTAACTCCCGAATATCCACCCCATCCAAGCTAATAGTTCCCGATTGCACCTCATAAAGTCGCAGTAATAGCTTAACTAACGTGCTTTTACCCGAACCTGTAGAACCGACAATTGCAATAGTTTTTCCTGCCGGAATATGCAGTGATAAGTTCTCAATTACTGGGTTGCGCCCATTGTAAGCAAAATTTACGTTTTCAAATTCCAACTCACCTTTTACCGAGGGTAAGGAAATATTACCTGTATGAATGGCAATCGGCGTATCGAGTAAATTCATTACTCTAGTTGTTGAAGCCATCGCTCTTTGATACTGATCGAAAGTCTCGCCTAATCTAGTTAAAGGCCACAACAAGCGCTGAATTAAAAATACGAGCGTGCTATAAGTACCAACCGAAATATCGCCCCTTACCGCCGCTAAACCACCGTACAACAGCAACGCTGTAAAACCTGCCAAAATAATCATGCGAATTAAGGGGACAAAAGCCGCCGAAAGTGCGATCGCATGACGGTTACTTTGACGGTAAGCTTCACTATCATTCCTTAATCTGGCAATTTCGTAGTCTTCGGTAGTAAAGCTTTTAATCGTGGTGATACCCGTAAGATTATTAGTTAATCGCCCGTTAAGCAAACCCACTGTTTCCCTGACAGCAGCGTAACGAGGGGCTAGACGACGCTGAAAGGCGATCGCTCCCCACAAAATAAATGGCATGGGTAGCATTGCCATCCAAGCCACTCCAGGAGCCAAAATAAAGAATGCCCCGCCAATAATTAATACGGTAGTAGTGACTTGAATTAAATCATTTGCGCCTACATCCAAAAACCGCTCTAGTTGGTTAATGTCATCGCTCAAAATGGACATCAAACCGCCGGTACTGCGTTCTTCAAAATAGGCAAGTTCCAATTCTTGCAAATGCTTGTAGGCATCTAGCCGTAAGTCATGCTGAATATTTTGCGCCAAATTGCGCCACAACCGAGCAAAAGCATACTCAAACACTGATTCTAGTACCCAAACAATTACCGTCAAGATCGAAAGCACAACAAATTGTCCGTAGACATCTCGCACACCATAACGAGCAATAATTGAATCTTGTTGCTTGACAACTACATCTACCGCAATACCGATTAAAGCTGGTGGCGCGAGATCGAATAGCTTATTTAAAATTGAGCAAGTGGTTGCCAGCCAAAGAAGCCGCCGATAATTGCTACTGTAGGATAATAAACGCTGAAGCGGTCGGTTGGTGGTTGATTTTTTTTTGGCGTTGAGACTGGTTATCTGCTTTTTGGGCGATCGCAATGACACTATAAACAAACCTAAATACTAAATTTCACCTTAAAGGATTTTTAATTTTGGTTCAACACGGGGCTAAGTGTTGTTTGCTTAGTATGAGCAGATAGAGAGTTTAAGCAAGGCGATCGCATTACTACCGATAACTAATCGGCTTTAGTTTCACACCTATGCAGAGCAGGTTTTTGCTGACAGCACCAAAACCCACTAGCGCAAAATGGATTGCTAAAGTTTGGTAGTTCAATCGTTAGGTAGTTGGTTACACTACAAAGCAAGTGATATAAATTTTGTAAAGGTATGTAGACCTAAATCTGAATCTTAATCAGCGCTACTGTAAGACTTTTAATGATGACAACGCTAAACGGGCGGTATCAAGTTATTCAGGTTTTAGGACATGGCGGGTTTGGCGAAACCTTCCTAGCAGAAGATACTTATTTGCCTTCTCGCCGTCGCTGTGTAATCAAGCAGTTGAAGGTGATGAGCAACCCGCAAATCAACCCCGCAGGACAACAGAAGTTTCAGCAAGAGCGCTTTGGGCGGGAAGCTGCAACTTTAGAAAAGCTAGGGGAAGGTAGCGACCAAATTCCTAAGCTTTTTGCCTACTTTGCCGAAAACGATCAGTTTTACTTAATCCAAGAATGGATTCAAGGGCCTACCTTAACCGATGTTGTCACCGCCCAAGAAACCATTAGCGAACCTGACGCTAAAAATATTTTGGTAAGTTTATTATCTGTCTTGGACTACGTTCATAGCGGCGGCATTATTCACCGCGATATCAAACCAGATAATATTATTTTACGCAACTTAAATAACCAGCCTGTTTTGATTGATTTTGGAGCAGTCAAAGAAACAGTTGCCACGGTAATTAATGCTCAAGGGAAAAGCGATCGCTCAATTGTCGTTGGTACACCGGGTTTTATGGCTCCAGAACAAGCCGCCGGAAGACCGATTTATGCCAGCGATCTTTACAGTTTGGGCTTGACAGCAATTTATATGCTTACAGGCAAGCATCCCCAACAGTTAGAATTAGACTCGGAAACTGGCGAGATTTTGTGGCACAAATACGGCCCAAATGTGAGTCTAGAACTAACTAAGGTACTCGATCGCGCAATTAACTACCATCCGCGCGATCGCTACACTACCGCCCAAAAAATGCTAGAAGCAATTCAAGCAATTAGCTTACCACCTAGACAATCAACCTTAGCAACTGTGGCTGTAGCTCCTGCTATGAGTCAGTTTCCTACGGTACTTTCCCCCGCTAAAAATGTGGTAGAAATTGCAACTCAAGGAGATGGAAAAAGAAATTTAATTATCGGTGGTTTATTAGCAACGGGGTTAGTTGGGATTGCCGCTATGTTTGGTTTTGGACAAAGTCAACTACCCAAGTCTTCTGATTCAACAACCCCAATAGCACCAGTACCTAATTCTAGTGTCGCCGAAAAGCGATCGCCTGCGGCTAGTTCCCAAAAAGTTTTACCTAGTTCTCCGCCATCTCCAACCCCGATTTTTTCTTCCTCACCAACCCCAGAAGTTTCAACTCCTCGTTCCTCCCCAACCCCGATTTTTTCTTCCTCACCAACCCCAAAAGTCCCAACTCCTCTTTCCTCTCCAACTCCAACCCCAATTTCTTCTTCCTCACCAACCCCAGCTAATAACAAAGTAATTGGTTTCCCGCCAGGGACTTCGCAAAGCACAGTAAGGGCGGCTCTAGGAAATCCCAAAACTAATACAAGAGGAATTTGGGGTAATACTCGCGCCGTCATCTATGAGTTAGAGCCGGAGCGCATTACCTTGGGCTATTTGTATGATCGCAATTCTGGAAAAATTCGGCAAACAGAGGTAGCTTTTGCCCAATCAGTAGAATCTGACGTAATGCAAGCAACCTTACAAGGAATGCTAGGAGATCGTTTTTCTGATGTTATTAATAGAGGTTTAGAGCAAGTACGCCAGCGCCAAACTAATCGCTATTCCTTTAATACAGGCAATTTAAAAGGCACAATCGAGAGAAACGAACGCGATCGTATTTATATTGGTGTTTGGGAAGCGGATTTACATTGAAATAGCCAAAAATAATCGCTTTCCCAATCTCATCGCTAACGATTAGGGATTTGAAGACAATCCTTAAAATAATAAATACTAAGACTATTTTTACAGGAAGGTAAAGTAATTATGGCGATCGCCTTAGATAGAGCGGCATCTAAGACTATGACTCTTGAAGAGTTTTTTAGTTATGACGATGGTACGGATGCGATGTATGAGTTGGAAGATGGAAATTTGATAATTATGACGGCGGAAAGTGAAATTAATCGACGAATTGCTATGTTTCTCCTTGTCTGCTTTGTGCAACAAGGTATTTCCGCTTATCGGCTATCGATGAAAACAGAAATTGTGACGACAGGTTCGCGGGTGCGCGTTCCCGATTTAATAGTATTTTCCGAGGAGTTGGCAGCAGCGATGGTGGGAGCAAAAAGATCGACTGTAATGCCAGAAATGCCAGCGCCGCTATTAGTAGTTGAAGTGGTCAGCCCAAATCAAAGCAGTCGCGATTACCGCTACAAGCGCTCGGAGTATGGAGCGCGAGGAATTGCCGAGTATTGGATTGTCGATGCGATCGCGCAAAAGGTGACGGTGTTGGAATGGGTAGAAGGATTTTACGAAGAAAAGATATTTGTCCAAGAGAGCAAGATTGCTTCGGCTATATTTCCCAATTTAGAACTAACTGCAACTCAAATACTACAAGAATAAAAAAAGCTTGCTATTAGACTAATAGCAAGCTTCAAAGTTTAAGATCGGCGTTATAGACCTACTTAATACTTACTTTCGCACCAGCTTCTTCAAGCTGCTTCTTGGCATCTTCAGCTACGTCTTTAGTTACAGCTTCTTTAACTGGCTTTGGTGTGGATTCTACTAAATCTTTAGCTTCTTTCAAGCCCAAACCTGTCAAAGAGCGAACTACTTTTAGTACCGAAATCTTCTTATCAGCAGGTACTTCTTCCAAAATTGCATCAAACTCCGTTTGCTCCTCTACAGCTTCGGGAGCAGCCGCAGCGCCGGGGCCTGCCATCATCATCATACCGCCCGCAGGAGCAGCAGCACTTACGCCAAAGGCTTCTTCAATTTGCTTAACTAGCTCAGAAGCTTCTAGCAAAGTAAGAGTTTTTAGTTGTTCGAGAATTTGATCGGTGGTAGCAGACATTGATTAACTCCAATAAAATTGTAATTGTTTTAAACGATTAAGCTGCAACGTCGGTTTCGGCGCTGCCATCTTCTTTATCTGCCACAGCCTTGAGAGCGCGACCTAAAGAAGCTGGGACTTCATTAATGCTGACTGCCAACGCTGTAGCTACACCATTAATAGCACCAGCAATTTGAGCAATAAGCTGTTCTTTCGATGGCAAATCACCGAGGGCTTTTACGTCTGCTTCTTTCAGCAAACGCCCTTCCATGACACCGCCGCGCAGTTCGGTTTTTTTGCTGACTTTTTGAAATTCCTGGTAAGCTTTAATTGCTCCAGAAATATCTTCTTTTACTAGCAAAAAAGCTGATGGCCCTTTGAGCAATTCGTTCATTGGCTGCCAGTTAGCCTGACCGTCAATAGCAATGCCCATCAAGGTATTTTTAGATATCTTGCACACTGTCCCTGATGGACGCAAGCGCCGCCGCAAGTCCGTAATTTCAGCTACGGTTAGCCCTTGATAGTCGATGGCAAGAATTAGTTGCGCTTGGCTCAAAGTTTCTTTGATTTCCGCAACCATTGCTTGTTTATCTTTTAGCGTTCTACCCATGTTTATCTCACCTCCTTAAATAAAACATTGCTGTCCCCATAGAAAATCAAAAACCCGACAGATTCTGCCGGGTAACGAAGTCATATTTTCGATGCCATACTCTTTTTATAGAGCGATCGCATTTCCAAATACAAACCTCGGCAGGATATTAAGCGTAATCGCTCCTGCGGTCTTCGGCTTTTGCTATGAAGTTTTTGAGCTTTGTTTTCTTTGGTTTAAACTCCGTCGGTTTTCATGTCACGCAGGGCATTGATATCAACTTGAATTGATGGTCCCATTGTTGATGATACATACATTGTCCGCCAGTAGCGCCCCTTGGCTCCCGATGGACGGTTGCGTTCGATGGTTTCTTGCAATGCTTTCAAGTTTACAAGCAAATCTTCTGGTGCAAAAGCTGCCTTGCCAAACATAACATGAACTATGCCTGTACGGTCGGCACGAAATTCTAGTTTCCCAGCTTTAAATTCAGAAATCGCCCCTGCGATGTCATTTGTTACTGTACCACCTTTTGGCGAGGGCATCAAACCACGCGGGCCTAGCACCCGTCCTAGTTTGGCGACTTGAGGCATCACGTCAGGAGTAGCGATTAATAGGTCAAAATCCATCATCCCTTTTTGGATTTCATCGATTAATTCCTCTGAACCTACTAAATCTGCTCCGGCGGCTTTTGCCTCGGCTACTTTTTCACCTCTAGTAATCACGGCTACTCTAATAGTTTGTCCCGTGCCTTTGGGCAATGCTACAGTAGTTCGCAGTTGTTGGTCGGTATACTTGGGGTCAATTCCTAGCCGGATATGAGCTTCAGCAGCTTCAGAAAACTTAGCTGTTGCTGTCTCTTTCAATAACTGTAAAGCTTCCATTGGCTCGTAAGCTTTTGGTTCTACTTTTTTGTTCAGTTCTACCAGTCGGCGGGACATTTTTTTGGTCATTTTTCTCCTGGGGTTAATTGCGAAGCTGTGCCTCTCCCCCTAATAAAGTTATTTTTGGCTTAATCTATTCTAAGTTTCAGCGATCGCAACTCCCATGTTTTTCGCTGTTCCGGCGACAATTTTCATCGCCGCATCAATGTCATTGGCATTGAGGTCAGGTAATTTTGTTTGGGCAATTTCTTGTAATTGCGCCTTTGTAATCGAGCCAACGCGCTTTTTATTTGGTTCGTTTGAACCTTTTTCGATGCCTGCTGCTTTGCGAATCAACACTGAAGCTGGGGGAGTTTTGAGAATAAAGGTAAAACTCCGGTCTTCAAATACCGATATTTCTACAGGTATTACTGTCCCGGCTTGGTCGGCGGTTTTGGCATTATATTCTTTGCAGAACATCATGATATTTACGCCGTGTTGACCTAAAGCTGGCCCTACTGGTGGTGCGGGGTTGGCTTTCCCAGCGTTTAACGCCAGTTTGATTATTGCTACTATTTTTTTCGCCATCGGTTTGTCTTAGCCTTGTTTTTCGACTTGATTAAATTCCAGTTCTACGGGCGTATCGCGTCCAAAGATCGATAATAGCGCCTTTAGCTTGCTTCGTTCGGGACTTACTTCTATTACTTCGCCTTCAAAGTCTTTAAAGGGCCCTGATAAAACAATAATTTTATCTCCTTCACCAATGTTAATTTTAACTACTGGTTCTTGTTCGCTGGTTTGTTTGAAGATTCGTTCTACTTCGGCACTACTTAATGGTAAGGGTTTAACGTGACCGCGTCCCCTACCCGTACCCCGTCTTTGCTCTGCTCCCACAAAGTTTATAACATGGGATGTATTTTTTATTACCTGCCATGCTTGGTCGTAGATTTTCCATTCCCCGGTTTCCGAATCATGCCAGCGTTGCAACTTGATTAGCACGTAGCCAGGAAATACTTTTTCTTTGCTATCTAGCCTGCTGCCGTCTTTGCGGATTTTAATTGCTTGGGTTTGAGGAATTTCTATTTGAACGATTTTATCAGCGACATCTAACGTTTGGGCGCGTTGTTCTAAGTCGGCTTTTACCTTCTTTTCACAGCCAGAAGCAACTTGCACAGCATACCAACGCGCCGATGACGACGTTGAAATGGTGTTTTCGTCGTCTCTTTGTTCTTGGCGCTGATCATTAGATTCATCTGTTGCGTAGTTCATTTAGAATACCTGTTTTGATGCCCAAGAAAATAACCCGTCTACAAGGTAAATTATCCCTGCTGATAAAATTACCATTAACAAAACGGCGATTGATTCGCTAACTAATTGTTGACGACTTGGCCACACTACTTTATCTAGTTCTTCTTTTGTGCCTTGAAAAAATTTTGTTGGGCTAAATCCATTATTTGATTGAATCTCAGCTTCGTTCTTTTTATTCACGGGTAGCTTTTTGCTCCTGGAAACTTTACACCTATAACAGTTAATTATATGATTTACTGTCTCGTGGCGCTCCTAAGTTACCTTAACAGGACTTTCTTCCACACAATAATTCTGCCCGACTGCGATTGCTTACCGATCTCTCGGTTTTGACAATGCTTTCGGGCAGAACTTGTTTCAGCGCGCCCTGGAGGACTTGAACCCCCGACATCAGGTTTTGGAGACCTGCGTTCTACCAACTGAACTAAGAGCGCCCAATGTGTTAAACGGCTACAGTTTTTTAACTGCGATCGCCCAGATTTATCACTATATCACATTGTCGCTGCAAATAATAGACGTTGATGTCAACGTCTTTAACTAATCGCATCTTTACAAAGGTCGGTCAAACCTTTGTTTGATCCGGGTTGCCTTACCAACGCGATCGCGCAAGTAATAAAGTTTAGCACGGCGAACTTTACCCCGACGCAAAACTTTGATGCTTTCAATCCGGGGTGAATGAAGTAAAAATACTCTTTCTACACCTATACCTTGAAATATTTTCCTCACGGTAATGGTTTCATTAATGCCACCATTGCGCATGGCAATAACTACGCCTTCGTAAGGCTGAGTGCGTTCTTTGCCGCCTTCTTGGATTACTACACCTACCCGCACAGTATCGCCTACATAGATATCGGGTAAGTTCGACTTTAACTGCTCCGCTTCAATGGAGCGGATGATCTCTTGAGCATTCATGGTCAAATTAAAAAACTCACAAATATCAATTGTAAGTCTATAAATGCAGTTGAGTCTAGTAAATTGTCCAATTTGATGTTGCGATCGCACCAGCGTCTATCTCTAAAAGCTTATTTCGTTAACTAGATGACTTTAAGAAATTTATCTGTATATTAAGAATATTAACAAAGACTTGCGTGAAATCCCAGTCTTTAGATTATGGAAGGATCAATACTTGTGACAGCATTACCACTGGTTCAAAGCAAAGAAGCCTGTTTACTAATTGAGGAATTTTTCCAAGCCTCCGCAGGTAAATGGCGTTCAGAGCGGCGTTATTACACTTTGCCAGAGGGCGAAACTAAAGAGATGGTAAGCTTGATTGAGATTCAGTTTTTAGCTCAAGGATGCGACCAATTGCAAAAGTTGGCACAATTGCACCAATTGAGCGATTTAGAAAGTTTGACTTGTGGAGCTTACGTTAGCTGGGATAGTACCGATTCAGTATCGGGAAAAAAGCAAGCTAAAGGTTCGACAATATTTGGAGTCCGAGGAAACACACTGTATCGCGATCGCGGTTTTGCTACGCCCAAGCCTGTAAAAGCGGACTATTATTTTATTAACGACAAAACTATGTGTTTGCGAACCGAGTATAACGGCTCAGTATTTGAAGAAGAATTAAAGCTAGTTGGTAGTAATTATCGGACAAGACAAACAATTATTTCTCGTGCTGGCGAGCAACAAATGATTGGTCAGTATTTAGAAACACGTCTTGCGTAAAACTGTAGAGACGTTACATCGCAACGTCTCTACTAATCTAATAATGGCTGCCAGATTTGCGATGATGAACGGCAGTAAGACTATCTGAGTGTAATAATTTACCATTGGTTGCGATCGCATAAACTATCCAATGATCTCCAGCTTCCATGCGATTGCTAACAGAACATTCAACGTAAGCTAAAGCATCGCTAAGTACCGGAGAACCATTAGCCGCTTTTTCGGTGGCAATGCCTGTAAATCTATCCTCCCCCGGTGTAAAAGGTTTAAGAAAATGCTTCATCAAACCTAAATGTTTACCTTCAGCGAGGATATTGAGAACAAAACTTTTACCTGGATACATCAGCGATTCTACTGCTCGGTCTTTGGCTACAGCAATTGTCAAGCCGGGAGGATTAAACGTTGCTTGAGAAACCCAAGAAGCCAACATTCCACTAGCTACATCGTCTTGCTGGGAAGTGACGACACACAATGAACCTACCAATTGACCCACAGCTTGTTCGACAGTAGTAGCTGGAACTCTTGGAGTGCGAACTTTTTTAGTTTTTTTCAAAGCTTGAGCAAAATCTGTACCCGCTTCTTCGCAGAGTTTGATAATGACATCATTGGGTTTAAATTTGACGCGTAGAGTTTCAAATCCAAAACGATAGCCAGCGTCGCGGAGTTTGCTTTCAAGTAAATCAATTGCTTCACCACTCCAACCAAAAGAACCAAAGACCCCGGCAAGTTGACTGTTAGTAGCCGTAGAAAGGACAATGCCTAAAGCGGTTTGCACAGGTGTAGGCATATGACCGCCAAGAGTAGGCGAACCGATAATAAATCCGGCGGATTTTTCAATCGCTGCTTGAATTTCGGCAGGTTCTGCGACTTCGCAATTGATTGATTCGACACCAACTCCAGCTTTAGTAATTCCCCGTGCGATCGCTTGTGCTAAAGTTGCCGTGTTGCCATAAGCCGAAGCGTATAGTAAAGCTACTTTGATATCTTGAGTATTCTGTTGTTGACTCCAAGTCCGGTAAACTTGGGTTAGTTCTGGTAAAGCTTCCCGCACTAATGGCCCATGTCCTGTTGCGTAGAGTCTTACAGGAAAAGGTGCTAATTTATCTAAAGCTGTCTCTACTTGTCGGGCATTGGGAGCCATGAGACACTCGTAGTAATAACGCCTGTCTTCGTTAAATATTTCCCACCCTTCATCAAAAACTTGATCGCCGCAGATATGAGCGCCAAATAACTTATCTGTGTAAAGTATCTCAGTTTGGCGATCGTAGGTACAAAGTTGGTCGGGAAAACGAGGGTTTGGGGTGGGAATAAATTGGAGATTATGACCTTTACCTAAATCTATTGTTTCTTCTCCTTTAATAACGAGAATTTTTAAATCAATATCTGGTAGTGCAGTACGGAGGTTGATCGCACCTGGGTTTGAAGTTACAAAAGTTATTTGCGGTGCTACTTTGAGTAAGGCTTTGAGGGTGACAGCGCGGTTGGGGTTGACGTGACCTAAAATCACGTAATCTATTAGTTCTACGTCAAAACGCTGGTGTAAAGCTGCTAAATATATCTCTGTAAACGTTTCGCCGGGGGGATCGATTAGCGCTAGTTTGTCGCCGCGAATTAAGTAAGAATTGGCGGTTGTGCCTCTTGCTAAAGCATATTCAATTTCAAATCTTAACTGAGTCCAGCTACGCGATCGCAATACGCTGGTATCGGTAGCAATGGGAAGAACCTGTACGTCGCGTGGTTTCATATTCAGGTAAATAAGTTTTTGGTAAAAAGCAGAGGTTTTAAAAGTCTTTTTGTTAGTAGTAGGGGCGCAATGCATTGCGCCCCTACACCGCTTTTTGCCTCCCCTTAAAAAGGGGGGAAAATATACATCAGGGGATTTGGTTAGTAATAGTTTCCTACTTTACGATGGTGGACGGCGGTTAGAGCTTCGAGTTTTGAAACTCTCCCCGCGTCAACGGTACTGTAAACTATCCAATGATCGCTAGTTTCCATACGGGTAGTAACGACGCATTCAAGGTAAGCCAGAGCATCGGTTAATATTGGCGAACCATTTTCCGCCCTTTGGGTTTTAATCCCTGCAAAACGATCCGCACCAGGAGAGAAGCGCTTTAGAAAGTGCTTCATTAAATGTAAATGGTTTCCTTCTTCTAGCACGTTGAGGACAAAGCGATCGCCCACTTGCATTAATGACTCAATCGCTCGGTCTTTGGCAACAGCAATTGTTAACCCTAGGGGTATAAAACTTGCTTGAGACACCCATGATGCCAGCATGGCGCTAGTTAAATCGCCTTTTTGGGCTGTAATGATGTAAAGCCCGCTACTAATGCGCCCTAGAGCTTTTTCGAGGTTGCTATCGATGGCTTTAAGTTCCTTAATACTGCGATCGCGCGTTAGCCATTGTCCTAAGTCTGTACCTGCTTCCTCACAAAGTTTGTAGGTGTTTTCGGTAGGTGAAGTTTTAATCCGAATGGCTGGAAATGCTGCCGATAAACCTAAATCTCTAAACTTACTTAATAACGGATCGATAGGTTCGTCATCGCCGCCCCCAGACTCATATAAACCGATAGCTTGCTTACCTTTAGCTGCGGCTAAAACGGTACTTAGAGCGGTTTTAACGCTAGAATTTGCTGAGGTCGGGGGCATAGAAATTACTATTCCAGCGCTGCGACTGACAAGTTCTTGAATTTCCTGTAAATCGCTCGATCGCATATCGATCATTTCGACAGCGACTCCGGTTTTGGTAATCCCACTAGCTATTGATTGAGAAAGGCGATCGCTATATCCATAATCGGATACATAGAAAACCGCTACAGTAGTTTCAGCTTTAGCTTTAGTTTGACTCCAAGTCCGGTAACGTCCGGTTAATTCACAGACATTATGCTGTAACAATGGCCCGTGTCCGGTGGCGATGGTTGAAATCGTCCCTAATTCGTCCATCCGCTTCATCGCTGATAGTACCGAACGAGCATTGGGAGCCATTAAACAGTCATAATAAAAGCGAAAATCCGCTTCTATTGCCCCTAAGTCTTGATCAAAAGTATATTCATCGCAGTAGTGCAACCCAAAAGCGTCACAAGTGTAGAGAATCTGGGTTTGGCGATCGTAAGTGAACATTGTATCGGGCCAATGCAAGTTTGGCGCACTGACAAATTCTAATTCGTGTCCGTTACCCAAGTCTAAAACTTCGCCATTTTTGACAATTTGCTTTTTAAATGGCTGGTGTACCATATCTTCTAAAAACTGCAAAGCGACTTTTGACCCGACTACCGTTATTTCGGGGTTTAATTGCAGAATATCTTTAACTAATCCGCTATGATCTGGCTCGGTGTGACTGATAACTATGTAATCTATTTCTACAGGATTAATTAATTTCGTCAGCGTGTCTAAATACAACTTGCGGAATTTTTCGTGACTTGTATCTACTAAAGCTGTTTTTGCACCGCGAATTATAAATGAATTGTATGTAGTACCGTTTTGCAGTCCAAACTCGATGTCAAAGCGATCGCGCTCCCAATCTAAGGAGCGAATCGCTGTTGTGTTAGGCGCAATTTCGGCTATTTGTGTGGTTAACCGCTTTTGGTTAGTGTCAGTGAGCGCTACCATCGGTCGTCTCCTTAGCAACTACCCTTCATTCTCTCACGCGCGACAAGTAAAGTTTTATTAAAAATTTTATGGTTTGGTTAAAAAATCTTAATCATTTTAATTAGTCTGTAAATTTGCAAGATTTCTTGCTTTTTTACAGGCTTTTTTTTATTTGCTCATTAAATCTATTTATTAGCAACTACCAAAAGAGGGGCAAAGTATTCTTACTTAAGACAGACTTTGGCTAAACTACTCCTTATAATTCTGCCAATTGTAGGATGTAAAACCTGATTAATCAAGGCATTCTATTAATAAGGTTAATAGAAACCTGCGCTAAAAATTGAGGCAAAAAGATGAAACTGTTACTCACAGCTACTACTGCTACTGCAATTATCAGTACAATTTGTTTAGTAGCTCCAGTTAAAGCAGAAAATCCCGCCCACGTTCGACAGTTATTAGAAACTAATCAATGTCAAAAATGCGATTTAAAAGGAGCGGATTTAAGTAGCGCTCATTTAATTGGTGCAGATTTGAGAGATGCAAACTTACAGCAAGCTAATTTAGCAAATGCCAACTTAGAAGGAGCGGATTTGACGGGTGCAAATCTTAAACAAGCAACCTTACTAAATGCCTTTGCTTCCGATGCTATTTTTAATGAAGCCAATCTTACAGGTGTTAATTTTAGTAGCGCCAAACTCTACAATGCCGATATGGATGGCGCAATTGTAGCTGGGGCAAACTTCAACAATGCTAAACTGTACGGTGCAGACTTATCTAAGTTTTAGAAAAATCATCTACTTAGGAATTTGCTTATCTACTAAAGCAATTTGCTGAGTAAAGTAATCTTCTTGGTATTGCAACTGTTTGGCTAAATCTAAACCATTTTGAAACGCAATTAAAGCTTCGGGATAATTACCTCTTTTGATATTAATCTGTCCAATTTGATCGTAAGTGTTCATCATTCCGTAAACATTTACAGCTTGCTCGTCAGCTTGCAAAAGAATTTGACTTGTTTGTAAAGCTTCATCAATTTGATTTTGAGAGCTATACAAAGTAACTAATTTTCGGAGTGCGTCGCCTGCTTGAAAAAACTGTTGTAATGCCCACGCAGAAGTATAAGCTTGTTGATAAGCAGCAAAAGCTTGTTCTAGCTGACCTAATACTTCGTAATCATTAGCGATCGCCAAGTGCAATGTCGGAATTTCTGTAAGTAGCTTTTCTTGCTGGTAAATTGCTAGTAATTGTTGCTTAGTATCTACTGCTTGCTGGCGTTGCTTGGAGCGATCGTAAAGATAAGCTAACTGCTGCAAATATGCTAATTCCCCAGGGCGATTACTTTTAGCTTTTGCTAGACTTAGCAACTGATTGTAACTAGCTACTGCTTGGGGATAGTCAAACCAACTCAAATGTAATTCAGCAATGGTTTGTAACGTTTCTTCGGCGGCGGTGCTACCTTGGGGCTGAAGGACTAAAATCTGGTTGTAAACTGCTAAAGATGATTTTGGGACTCGTACCTGCTGGAAAGCCGTAGCTAAAGCTGTTAATAGCTGCAAATCGTTACTAGACTTTAGTTGCTGCGAAATTGTATCTAACCTTTGAGTAATTACCTGTACTTGATAGCGTTCGTTTTCCGTCCAGGCGATCGCACCGACGCGCCCCAAAGCCTGAATTTCAGCCAAAAACCCCAATACTCGCCGCAATCTCAATTCTCGATTCCAAGTCTCAAACGCGCCTAATTTATCTCCCCCACTTAACTTAGCTTGAGCTTGATTATTTAATTCATCTAACGCCACCGATAAGTTTTTTTGCTCCTCTGGAGTAGGAGAGGAGGAAGGTAGAAGCGGATCGGGGGTTTTGATTTCTAAAGGATTAACGGGAAACTCTGCGGGGGGAGCTTTTGTGGTTTGGGCGATCGCATTTGTACTAACACATAGCCAGAAAGTAGCGCCAATCAATAGTTTTAGCACCAAGCTTTGAGGAGAATTTTGTTTGTATAGCTGAGTGCTTGACTGCATAAGGTTAAAGGCGTGAATTATTCAAGTATATTGACGTACAAAAGCAAAAAATTATCCTGAAAAATGGCTAACCTCAAGCTTTAAAATACAGAAATTAGACATTTTTAAGTACATTGTCAATCAAATGACTCATTCTACCGATATTACAACTTTAGCCCGATGGATGGCTGCCGATTTTAGCAACCAGGAACAAGCTTTTGAAAATCCGCCCTTTTTTGCTCATATTCGCGTTTGTATGCGTCCCTTGCCCCTAGAATTGCTGTCAGGAGTGAGTTTTTATATCGAGCAAGCCTATGATTATATGCTTAACACTCCCTATCGAGTCCGGGTGCTGAAATTGATGGTAACAGGCGATCGCATAGCAATTGAAAACTATACTGTCAAGGAAGAACAGCAATTTTATGGCGGATCGCGCTTTAAAGAACGTCTTAAAGCTTTAACCGCCGAGCATTTAGAAAAACTACCCGGCTGCGATATGCTCGTAGATTGGACAGGTAGCGCGTTTAAAGGTGTTGTCGAACCGGGAAAAGGTTGTATTGTTTTCCGCAAAGACACAAAAACTTATTTAGATAGCGAATTTGAAATTGACGGGGATAAATTTATCAGTTTAGATCGAGGGCGAGATATTGAAACCGACGAACATATCTGGGGTTCGGTAGCGGGAGCATTTCAATTTGTGCGTAAAGCTAGTTTTGCCGACGAAGTACAAGTTAGGTAAATAAAAGCTAACTCTATCTGTTTAATTTTCCGCAGAATCTAAATTATCTTCAGGAAAAACAACATCTTCATACACCAAGGAAATTGGGCAATGAAAATCAACACTTTGTAGCTGAATTTCCATTTCTATGCCGTTTGTGCCTGTTTCTTCAGGTATATAAGGGCTTAATTCCCATATTCCTTGTTGATTTCGGCGGTAGCACTCCACAGCCATTCTATCTACGTCCACTAAGACGTATTCTTTTAAGCTGTCAATCCGACGATAATTGCTAAATTTTCGTCCCCGATCGAAGGCTTCGGTACTGGGGGAGAGAACTTCCATAATTAAGATTGGGTGATAGATTATTTTACGGGCGGTGCGATCGCTTTGGTCGCAAGTTACCGGAAAAATGGGTCTAAAGCCCCGTTGCTTCAGCACGGCTTTATATTTTCTTTGATTTTTATATTCTCCAATGTGCTATAATATACATACCGCCTAACCGACGGGCAACTTGACTCAACCGAACACGTCCTAGTAGCGTGGTGTCCGGGCAAACGTTGTATACGGTGTAGTACCGATGGGCAGTCGGGAATCGAAAGTGTCTGGGCAATCAGATCGCCGGGGATGTGTAGTTTTTGCATATCTAGGTAGTGGGTGAAACACCAGTAATGGAAATAACCAGAAAAATCTAAATCGTGAGGTTTGGAAGCTCCGCACCTTCAGGTCGGAGAGATGTCACCATCACATCTGGATAATGAAAGGGTCCATTTTGAGAAATTCCTACTTTAGCATC